>JAVJUV010000088.1:0-25843 GCA_040220415.1 Silicimonas sp. | reverse complement strand
CGCGGTCGCTTCCTGCTGTTCGAGAAGCTGCACCGCTTCCATGATGATCTGGGGGTTTTCCAGAATCGCTTCCAAGGCCAGTTCCTTGACGCGTTCCTCGCTCAGCTCCTGTGCGAACGCGGAAAGCGGCAACAGGATGCTCACGGCGAGCACTGCAAATCGAAGCGATTTCATTTTCAGTCTCCTCTTTTCTGCTATTCCGCTTCGCTGCGGGCGGCCTGGACCTCCCGCTGACGGTCGGGCCATGTGGATTTGATGAAGGCGAGGATGTTCCATATCTGCGCGTCGGTCAGTTCATCACCGAAACCGGGCATGCCGCTTTGGAAATCAACGCCTTGCTTCGCGAGGGTCTTCTTTCCACCGAGCTTGGTATATTCGAACAGAACACTATCAGGATGATGCCAGGTGTGACCGGTTTGGTCATGCGGGGGTGCGGGCAGGATGCCATCCTCTCCGGCGGAGCGCCATCCGGCCTGTCCCTCGAGATCGGACCCGTGGCAAGAGGCGCAATACTCCTGATAGAGTTCTTCGCCCTCGGCGAGATCGATAGACTGCGGCGGTTCCGGCGTACCGGATGTCCCTTTCGCCAGCATCCAGGCGCCGACGCCAGCCGCGCCGGCCATGAGCAAAAAGAGGATCAGCCAGCGTCGCATCATATCACCTTCATCCAGGTCATCATGCCCGAGGCCGCGTGGCTGAGCATGTGGCAGTGAAACAGCCAATCGCCGGGATTATCGGCCACGAAACCGATCGTGCGGGTCTGGCCGCCGAACATCAGGATCGTGTCGCGCAAGGGACCGAGCCTGCCATCCTCGCCGATTTCACGGAAATGCAGCCCGTGCAGGTGCATCGCGTGGGGAAAGGAAGTATCGTTGTAGATCTGAAGCTTGACCGTTTCGCCCTTCTCGACATCGACAAGCGGGGCATCGGTCATGCCGATCGTCCCGTTGAACGACCAGAACTGGTTGGCATACACCAACTCGCGAAAGCTTTTCTTCTCGCCGTTCAGAATCGCGCTTTCGAGCCTGCCCATTGCGCCGCCCTGCATGTCGAGCCGCACGGCCCTGGCGTCATCGAGGCCGGTCACCTCCATCCCCGGATTGGGCGGCAGCGCGTCCGGTGCATCCCGGCGCGCGGCCGAGGCCATTCCGGTCACGGGGAAAGCCACCTGCGATGCCGCCTCCTGATCCTCAAGGCGAACGAGATGCGCGGTTTCGTCGGGCGCGGCGGTCACGTCGACGATCAGATCGGCCCGCTGACCGGGGCCAAGGACCAGCGCCTCGGCTAGCGGCTCGGGACGGGGCAGCGGCATGCCGTCCAGCGCAACCGTCCAGCCTTCCATGCCCTGAAGCGACAGCACGAAAATCCTTGCATTGGCCGCGTTGATGAGGCGCAGGCGCAGACGTTCGTGTTGGCGCACCTCCAGGGAAAGGTCGTGCCGGCCGTTGGTGGCGATGAAATTGCCGCGCCGCCCGGCATGGCTGCGGTCATGGCGCGAGGTGAAGTCCGGGTCGATCTGCGCCGTTTCGGGGTCGAGCAGCCAATCATCGAGGATCAGCACCTCTTCCCGATCCAGGTCCGGCGGCTCGGATTCCTCGACGATCAACGCGCCATAGAGCCCGCGCGCCACCTGTTCGGTCGAGCGGTTATGTGCGTGATACCAGTAGGTTCCGGCATCCGGCGCGATGAAATCATAGTCGAAGCTCTGCCCCGGCTCGACCGCAGGCTGGGTTAGCCCCGCGACACCATCCATCGCATTGTCTATACGAACCCCGTGCCAGTGTACCGTGCTTGCCTGGGGCAGTTCATTCATGAAGCGGCGTTGCAGCCGCGCACCCTGCTGAAGACGCAATTGAGGGCCGGGCATCGCGCCGCCATAGCCCCAGATTTTGGTCTTGGGATAACCTTCCGGCGCCAATTGAACGCTGGCCGTGCGGGCGTCGAGGGACTGGAACTCTGACGTCGCGGCATAAAGCGGCTTTGTAAGGGCAAGAGCCGAGGTGGTAGCCGCCCCCTGCATGAGAAAATCGCGTCGAGTCGGCATGGAGAGTCCTGTGTTTCAACCGCGGCAATTATGGCGCTGGCAATCAAATTTGAAAATCGGAAGATCAGGCCGGATAGTGAGAGTGGACGCCCGGAACCTGCCCAAGGCTTAGTTGATCCCGTTCTCCCTCTGCAATTCACGTACATAGCGTGCGATCAACTTGACGTCGCCATCGGTCAAACCTTCGACCGGCGGCATGTTTCCGAATTTCCAGTGATGGGCGCGCACGCCGTTTTTCGCGGCCATCACGAACGCCATGTCGGAATGGTGGTTTGGTTCATAGATCTTATGCACGAGCGGCGGTGCGACCCCGTTCTGGCCTGCGGCGTTCTTGCCGTGACATTCCGCACATTTCGCCTCGTAGGCCCGCTTACCCATCTGCGCCTGGTCCGAAAGCTCCGCCGGCAGCGAAACTTCGACGATAGGTGCGCCCGATTCCAGATCGCTGGTGTCGGGCGGTACCATCGAATGGCCCATCCTCTGCTGGGGTTGCTGCGCGATGTTCCAGTAGACGACTGCGCCACCGAACACGAAGAAGGCCAGAACGGCCAGAACTGTCTTTTTCATTTGATCCTTGCTTCAGATGAGTTTAACTTGGGCGCCGATTGGCGTCCTGTCGAAAACTTCGATGATATCCTCATTGTAGAGACCGATGCAGCCGCTGGAGGATCTGCGACCGATCTTGCGCGTGTCGCCGGTGCCATGAATCCGGTAGTACTGCCAGGTCAGATGCATGGCGCGGACGCCCAGCGGGTTCTTGGGACCAGGTGCGACATATTTCGGCAATGACGGGTCACGCTCGCGCATCGAAGGCGTGGGGACCCAATCCGGCGCCTCGT
The DNA here is from genome assembly GCA_040220415.1 of Silicimonas sp. Classification (GTDB taxonomy): domain Bacteria; phylum Pseudomonadota; class Alphaproteobacteria; order Rhodobacterales; family Rhodobacteraceae; genus JAVJUV01. The sequence goes on along the minus strand of JAVJUV010000088.1, from coordinate 22,960 downwards.
CCTTGTAGACTATCTCGCTGTAGCCGCGGCGTGTCAACTCATCGCTCATCGGCACTGATGTTGGGTAAATGCGCATCTCCCCGTCCGCAGTCCAGTGCTGAAGAACCCGCGTCGTGGTATCCGACAGCAGAATGCCTTTGCCCAGGGAATCGAAATGATCCTGCCAGTCATGCAACCGGAACGACGAAATGTTCCGACGAACCGGCGCAGCCTCCTGAGCGCGCAGCACGGTTGGTGCCCCGAGCGACACCAGCCCGCTGGCCGAAGCGAACAGAAAAGCCCGCCGACTCACTGCCTTACAAGTCATATCGCCCATGGTCTGCCTCCGTGATTCTGGTTATATAATTGAATGGCTTTGACCACCTTCCCCCACTGGAGGGTCAAGGATGGTTAGGATGACAAGAGCGTGAAGTTCGTATCGGTTTGTAATGTTGACCTTCCCGTTGGGGAAGCCTTTAGCAGGGGCGAAACAACCGAGGGTCGGAACCATGAAGAATAGTGAAAGGCCGGAATCGCACGAAACCACCGGCAGGTTGATGAAATACGGGATGTGGGCTTGCTGTGCGATCATGCTGGCACCCATCGTGCTCTATCTTGCGGCGGGTGGCCTTTCGAGCGACCTGACGAGCAACGCGATCTTGTTCGCGCCGCTGGTTGTCTGCCTCGGAGCTCATTTCGCGATGCATCGTGTCATGGGCAAATCCTGCCATGGTGACGAGAAGAAAAACACCTCCGAGGCCGCGGACAAGCATGCGGCGATTGGCCGGACGATTGCTCCCGAGTAGGCACCTGCAGAAGTTCGCCGTTCGCGCCGCGGCACTCGTCTCATTGCTTGCGCTCGGGGCCTGTTCGGAGGCGCTCGGTGCGTGTCGGCAAGATGGTTCAGCGGTGCTGGCAACCCAGGACTTCCAAGCCCATCTTCCAAATGGGTGCACGCTGAACAGATCGCGCCCTGATGGCGTTGCGGCGATTACCTGTTCCGATGGCCGCGAAGGGTTTCTGGTCGTGCCACCAGAGGGCAACTGACACGCCTATGGCGCGGCGCGATAGACGAAAGCATTGGCGAGGGCGGGATACAATATGATGAAAGCGTGCCATACTGTGTGGCTGTTCGGGGGCGTATTGCTGGCCTTGGCAATACTTCTCGTGCTGCCGTCGCAATACGGATTCGCAGCAAGTTCCGATGAATTTTCCAGCACATCCGTCACCGCACGTCTGATCTCGGCCGAGAACGGGGTCAGCCCGGATACCCGTTCGATCTCGGCGGGGCTGCACTTGGAATTGTCGAAGGGCTGGAAAACCTACTGGCGCTCGCCCGGTGAGGTGGGCATCCCGCCGTCGATCGACTGGGCGGGATCGGAGAACATCGAGAATGTCGAGTTTCTCTGGCCGGCGCCTGAGCGCTTCACCGCCTTCGGGATCGAGAATTTCGGCTACTCCGATGAGGTGGTCTTTCCGCTGCGGATAACACTTGCAGACCCTGGCGCCCCGGTCCGGCTGAAGGCCGGCGTGAACGTCCTGACATGTTCGACCGTTTGCGTCCCGGAGGATTTCGAACTGCAGTTGGCGCTACCAAGGGCCAGCGGAATCGATGCCGACGCCGCAACCCTGATTTCGGCCTATGCGGGCCGCGTGCCCGACGAGGGCGCGGCGAGTAGCATTTCTGTCGAAACCGCGTATCTGGACGGTGAGATGTCCGCGCTAACCTTAACCGCCCGCAGCGACCGCCCCTTCGGCGAGCCCGACGTGTTTCCCGAATTGGGCAAGGGCACGGCTTTCGGTAAGCCGGACATTCGTTTGGGCGAGGGAGGCCGATTACTATGGGCCCGTCTGCCAATCCTCTCCGCCGCCGATGACCCGCCACCACTCGATGTGACGGTGACGGATGGAGACCGCGCCGCAACCTGGATGCCCGCCCTGAGCGATAAGGCCGCAGCGCCGCCCTTCACCCTCGATCGCGTTTTGCCGGGGTTGGCCGATCTTGCCTGGATTGCGGCGATTGCCTTTCTCGGCGGCCTCATCCTGAACGTGATGCCCTGCGTGCTGCCGGTGCTGTCGATCAAGCTCTCCTCGGCCATGAAGGCCCACGGTCAGTCGCGGCAACGGGTTCGGGCTGGATTTGCCGTTTCGGCCTTCGGTGTTCTGGCCTTCATGTGGGTTATCGCTGCCGGAACGCTGGCGGCGCGGGGAATCGGGATGACGGTCGGCTGGGGGCTGCAGTTCCAAAACCCGGTCTTTCTTGCACTGATGGCCGTCATTCTGGTGGTCTTTTCGGCAAACCTTTTCGGGCTGTTCGAAATTTCTTTGCCGTCCGCGGCGCACACCCGGCTGGCGAAAGCGGGCGGCGGGCGCGGCTATGTTGGAGATTTCGCAACAGGGGCCTTCGCGGCCGTTCTTGCCACGCCCTGTTCCGCCCCGTTTCTCGGCACGGCCGTGGCGTTCGCGCTGGCTGGCCGCCCGATCGACATCGTCGTGGTTTTCACTGCCCTTGGCCTGGGGCTGGCCTTGCCTTATCTGATCGTGGCGGCTTTTCCGGGCATGGTGGTCCGGATGCCGCGGGCGGGACGGTGGATGATCTGGCTCAAGATCGTCCTTGGGCTGGCCCTGCTGGCGACCGCAGCTTGGCTTTTCTGGGTGCTCGGTGGCGTCGCCGGGACACGGTCGGTCTGGGCGGTTTCCGCGACGAGCGGCGGCATTGTCGCCATTCTGAGCTTGCCGCGCATGTCTTCTGTCCTGCGCGGGTCTGCCGCCCTGATCCTGACAATCGTTGCCCTGACCCTTTCCGGCCTCCTGTTGCAAAGTGACGAGCCGACAGACCGTGTCGCCGCAAATTGGACCGCATTCGAACGCGCGGCGATCGCCCGGCACGTTTCGCAGGGGGATATCGTTTTCGTGGACGTCACCGCCGACTGGTGCTTGACCTGCAAGGCCAACAAGACCCTCGTGCTGGACCGCGAACCGGTGGCGTCAGCCTTGCGTGCGCCCGGCGTAATCGCGATGCAGGCGGACTGGACCAGGCCCGATGAAGTAATTTCGCGTTATCTGGAGAGCTTCGACCGCTACGGCATACCGTTCAACGTGGTCTACGGGCCAGGAGCCCCCGAAGGCATCGTTCTGCCCGAATTGCTGACAGCGAAAGTGGTCATGCAGGCGCTGCAGGACGCGGCCAGTCTCCGCGTGTCTGGCGAAGGATGACGTCCGCCGCAGGAAACGAAAATGATCCTCCCATCTGGCTCTTGGGTGGACGAGGCGACGCAGGGAGGGGACATAGTGGCTTAACTTTGGAGTTCCTGCTTGCGGCGCCGAAACTCATCCTCGTCGATCTCACCGCGCGCATAGCGTTCCTTGAGGATCTCCATCGCATCGCGGGTTTCCCCCAAACGGTTGCTGGTGAGCATACGAAAGAAGAAGACGGCCACAGCGATAATCACCCCCCAGAAAAGGATCATGCCGAAACCTCCCCACCAACCATGAGCACCACCCCACATCATGTGCCCAAAGCTGCTATCGGCAGGATTGCCGGAATCTGCAAGCGCCGGGACTGTGCTCGCCAACAGAGCGCTCACGCAGGTTTTCATCGACATCATATAGGTACTCATCATCGTGTCCTTTCTTGCTGGTTGTAGCTTTGTCAAAACGGAAAATCGAGGCGCACCAGAAGCCCGCCGTCCGGGTGGTTCTGCAAAGTGATGTCGCCGCCATGTGAGCGCAGTATGGTGCGGGCGATTGAAAGGCCGAGACCGGTGCCACCCGTCTCGCGCGAACGTGACGTCTCGACCCGGTAAAACGGCTCAAAAACCTCTTCTAATTGAGTGTCAGGTATGCCGGGACCATGATCGCGCACCCAGATCAAGGCTCTGTCATACTCCCGGGTATAGGTGACCTCGACAACTTCACCATAGCGCACTGCATTATCCACGATGTTCCGCAGAGCTCGGCGCATAGAATTAGGTCGAAGCCTTATCTGAAGCGGTGCGTCCGTTTCGAGTTGGAAGGCGTCCACCATGTCCCGTTTCAGCTCTGTGAGAAATTTTCCCAACTCCACCGTTTCCGGGGGTTCACTGATTGCCATGCCGCGCGCAAAAGCCAGCGTGCGCTCGACCATATCCTGCATCTCCTCGATGGATTTCACCAAGGCGTCGCGCGTCTCCTCCTCATCCACCATCTCTGCGTGAACCCGCAAGGCGGTCAGTGGCGAGCGCAGATCATGACCCAGAGCGGCCATGATACGCGTCTTGTCCGCAACCGTGCGCATCAGTCGTTCCTGCATGCGATTGAAGGTATCCGTCAAATCTCTGACTTCGCTTGGACCAGCGACCGGAAGCGGTTCTCTTTCCTCACCACGACCCAGACTGTCGGCGGCTTGGGCTAAACGTCTGAGCGGCCACGTCAGGCGGGCAAGCAGGTACCAGCAAGCCACGCCAATTAGCAAGGCCGCCGTTAAGCCAAAGCTCACCGCGGAAAAGACCGGCCATTGCAGCGGCGGGCGCTGAAAGCGCGTATCGACAGTCAGCCATGTGCCATCTTCAAGCGCGATAGACAGTGTCAATTCAAGCCCCGAGATCTTGTCATGCATCATCTGCTTGTGCTCTGCGGCCATCTCCGGCGGCACTGACCTCATTGGCGGGAATGCGCGCTCAACCTCATGCAATTCTACTCGGATTTCGCGACTGTCTTCAGCGCCGAACAATGACCTGACGCGCGCTTCGACAGCTCCTCCCGCGCGGTGATCAAGATGATCCACAGCCGCCTGCGGGTCGGTCCGAAACCGTGCCAGCGGCGAATCTGCGGCGCGAAGAATCGAGGCTCGCAAGTCCGTTGGGGCCTGTTCTAGTAGCATGGCCACATTCGCCGCGCGCCCAGCCGCCTCGGCTCCTATTGCAGCACGTATCGCGAGACTGCGCTCGTCCACAAACAGCCAAATGCTAATCGCCTGAGCCACGGCGAGGCTACCAATGATGAGCAACAGAAGCTGGACGCGTAAACTATCCAGACGCTTGCGGATCACTGCTGCACCTCGACATCCGTTGCAAGGCAATAGCCCCCGTTTCGAACCGTTGTGATGATCTTCGGACGACCCGGGTTGTACTCGATCTTCCGCCTGAGGCGGCTGATCTGGTTGTCAATTGTCCGGTCGAAAGCGGCCGGTGTTCGTCCGACTGCCAGGTCTAAAAGCTGTTCTCGGCTAATCACGATACGCGGGCGTTCGAGCAGGATCGTAAGAAGTTTGAACTCTGATGTCGTCAGTACGTCCTCGCGGCCGTCCTCTGCGAAAAGGCGGCGCGTATCGGTTTCGAGCGTCCAGTCCGCGAACCTAACCCTGCTCCCCGTAAGACTCCCGGCAAGTGCTTCCGGTTTCTGCGCGCGGCGCAGAATTGCCTTTATCCGCGCCAGTAGCTCGCGAGGATTGAAGGGCTTGGGCAAATAGTCATCCGCACCGACTTCGAGGCCGATGATGCGGTCCATTTCCTCGCCAAGCGCTGTCAACATGAGGATGGGGGCCAGCCCTTTGGTGGACAGACGACGACAGACCGATATCCCGTCTTCGCCCGGCATCATCACGTCAAGGACAATAAGGTCATAGCGGCCAATCTTGAGTAGACTATCCATCTGGGAAGCGTCGACCGCCGTCGTCACGCGCATGTCATTCTTTTCCAGGTATCGCGCAACCGCTTTGCGAATTTCGGCGCTGTCGTCGACCAGAAGTATGTGCGGAGAGTTTGTCATCTTTTGTAACTAAGCGATGAAAGGATCGCTGCCGAGAAAATTTGTCGCGAAACGTAACAAAGCCGCACTTTGCGACAGATTGATACACACGTGCCGTCAGCAGCGTTCCAAAACCAAGTCATACTTCATCGGCAAACAATGCATGTAGGACAAAAGGAAAAAGTGAATGGGACGTAAACTGGCACTGATTTTTTGTACAACTGTCGCGGTGTCTGCTGGTGGTATTGTCTTGGCAGACAACGGCTACGGTACCGGGCATCACGAACTGCCCAAGCGAGGTGATGCCACCCATTCGGGAGATACAATGAAAGGCCACTTTCGGCACATAGACCGCAATCAGGACGGCATGGTGTCGCGCGAGGAGGTTGAAGCCCACGATGAACGTGACAAATGGTTCAAGCGAAACGCCCTGCTCGGGGAGTTTGCTGATCCAGGATTTTAGTTGTGAAGAACTCTCACAAAAGGGCAGGGTGGCTTGCTGAACAAGAGCGTGATCGAATTCTGCTCTCGCAGGCTTAGCTTTTGATTGAAGGAAGCTATCTCAAGCAGCTGAGCCGCTACAAGTTTTTCAGAGTTGACTAAATTGGCCACGTCGTGACGGCCCTTATTTCCGGAGCGGCGTGGTGATTTGCTTCAGCCTAGACTGCCAGCAGGGCCGTTGTACATACCGCAGCGTTGCTTATGCTGATTTGGCACTAACTAATCAGCTCAACTGCTTTGTCAGTAATCTTGCATAGCGGTGGACCTAAAACTGCAGTGTCCGATTGGGCTGAAATCGCCAGAACCTATGGTATTTGAACGAATTGATTCCCACGCGCCCACCTGTTGCGCGGTCAATGCGTACCACAAGGTTACGCTCGCGTGCACTCGACCAGATTGCATCTTTATCCGCTGCAACGCCGTGCAGGTTTCCTCCAAGTTCAAACGAATCAAGAGTTTCACCACTGTCGGCATTTTCAATTGAAACCTTGCCGACGTCAGACTCGCTGATAATCAATTGACGGGCCTCGGCATCCAGCATCATGTGCTTGGGTGGACCTTGCAGTTTGAAGTTGCGCGTAACTATCCCGTCTTCAGGATCGAGTTCGCTGATCGCGTCATTCCCGGCGTTGGAAACGAAGAAATAGCCCTTCTTTGGCTAGGCGATTACATATTCCGGGATCGGACCCGTGGCGACGATCGCAGTAACCTCACCGTGTTCCAGGTCGATCAGCGAAACAGCATCGAGTCCAGGATGCGTCACCGCGGCGAAGCGTTCATCCGACGAAACCCCGACATGGTGTATTATGCCGGGAACTTCGACGCGACGCAGGATTTCATGACTGTCCGCGTCGACCAAGGTGATCAGGCTCGAAGTGGTCGGGCCGGCATCTTCTCTGCCTCCATGGTGAGCTACGTGATCCTCCTCAGAAACTTCGGAAGGCTTGGGCACCATGCCGACTTCGGTTTCCGTAAGACTACCGGCAACCAGGATGCCGCGGTTTGTTGCGCCTGCCAGTTCGTGAACGTTGTCGAGACCCTCGATGCGGCCAACAGCCTCAAAGGCTTCATTCAGATGAAGTACTGTTCCGAGTTCTCCTTCCGGAATTTACACATCGGCTATTGCAGCGCTGCTAGTGAGTACTGTTGCACCGATTGCCAGTAACGGCATTCTCATAGGGTCGCTCCTTGTTTGCGCATAGCTTTCCGTGTTGATTTCCGAAGCTACCCGAAACGGGAATCGATGAACTGCGTCGACTGTGCGTTCTCTACCGCGAGGCGAAGCACGGATGAAAGGAAAGCCATAGCCGTTGACGAAACTTAAGCTGACTGCGGCGCATATTGAGCGCCACAGTCGTGATCAAGCTACAGAGAATTTGACTTTCCTTTGTCAGCAACAGCGCCTGCTGTATAGCCTCATTGGCCTCGCTGCGGATTGTCAAAGCGCTCTTCGAACATGCTCTTGAATTCTGATGCAGCCTGCATATGGGCCTCCATCTCCGCGCGCGTGACCTTGCCGTCCTTGTTTTGATCGGCGTGATCGAAATGGCCGCGCATCGTATCGTTCATGTGGATATTGTTATCGCGGTCGGGCAGATCATGATGCCCGGTTATATATCCCGTGTCCGCGAGCGCTGCGCCGCCGAGAGCCGTAGCAAATGCGGTTGCGAGAATGAGCGTGGTGTTACGTTTCATTGAAAGCCTCCATTTTGGCGTGTTGCAGGACCAAAGTGGCAAATGCGACGTGTCTTGCAACAGGCTCCGGGCGCTGTCGTGTAACGGTCTGTCGCAAAAGCCGACCTGGTTACATTTGGTGACAGATTCCCTCGGTATCTGACGCTTGATCCTGTCGATCCTAGACAGGATGAACGTGAGCCGGTTCGATGAAAGGACTGCCTATGACACCAGTAGCGGCCCTGAAGGTTGTGCTTGCGATGGTGCTCTGGGTCTTGTGCTTTCCGGTCATCGTGGTCGGGCTCAAATACTCGCCTCATCTCACTTTTGCCGCCATGAGGGCGCTCCTCGCAGGCGGCGTGCTTACAGTTTTGGCGCTGATGTTAGGGCGACCATTTCCGCGAGGGCACCGGGTTTGGTTGACGCTAGCGGGAGCTGGCTTCGGTGCGACGAGTCTTGGCTTTCTTGGGATGTTTCATGCGGCAGAGTTTGCCTCACCGGGCTTTGCGACAGTAATAGCGAATACGCAACCTCTTCTGGCCGCTGTCCTCGCGGCGTTCTGGCTCGGGGAAAAGCTGTCCTTGATTGGTAGCATAGGCTTGTTTGCCGGATTTGCAGGGATCGTGCTAATTGCTCTGCCCGATTTTCTGGCTGATGGAAACGAGAGTTATGTTATAGGCGTTCTGTAAATCATTCTTGCAGCCGCTGGCGTTATGCTTAGCAACGTCCTGATAAAATCCATTGCAGGAAAGGTGGACACCCTTTCGGCAATGGGCGTGCAGATGCTGTTAGGTAGCGTACCACTCGTCATTGCGGCGATATCCATGGAGGAGCCAACTACAATTAACTGGGCGCCCGCATTCATCGCGTCGCTTCTCGTCCTGGCGATGGCAGGATCGGCACTTGTCTATTGGCTGTGGTTCTCAGCGCTTGAAACAGTTCCATTGAATCGGGCCATTGCCTTCAGTTTTCTCATTCCGGTTTTTGGACTGACCTTGGGTATCGTTGTCTATGGCGAGTGACTCTCTGTCTTACAAATTGTAGGCATCGTTATGATATTTTTGGGAATAGGGATGGTTCAGCGCGGAAAGGAAAGGACACTCAATGAGGTTTGAATACGCATTCTTCCGAAACAACCGAGAACCGGTCGTTCATCCGTCACCTTCGATGAACGAACTTGAGTGCCACGTTATGTTGAACTTAATGCAATTTGCTCGCATCTAAATGAAATGGAGGGATGAGATATGACGGAGCCAGACACAAAAACACGGGAACCTGCCCACGACCGCGACCCGGCCGAGATCGCGCTTGCAGAGGGTCGGCAAGCCTTTCTGGGATTTCTGGTGCGCCGTTTGGGCAACAAGGCGGATGCGGACGATGTTTTGCAGGAATTCTGCGTTCGGGTGCTGACGCGCAAAGACCAGCTGCGAGACGTGGAGCGAATGGATTCCTGGCTCTATGCCATCTTGCGATCGACGATGAACGATCATTTCCGTAAGTTGGCTCGCCGGGGGCGCCTCGCCGAAGCGTATGGCAGCGAACCCGAGGCATTGGCTGATGATGCCCCCGCACAGATGGCGCAATTTTGCCGTTGCCTGGATGGTCTGGTTCCGGCGCAGCGGGCAGCAGATGCAGAATTGATTCGTCGGGTCGACTTCGGAGAGGAGGACCGTGCCGCGGTCGCCTTCGACATGGGCCTGACCCGCAACGCGCTTGGCGTGCGTCTGCATCGTGCCCGCGCGGCCTTGCGCGATGCGCTGACGGGTCAATGTGGCAAGTGCTGCAAGACAGGTTGGGATGACTGCTACTGCACTCCGATCGGCTGCGAAAACCCCGAAGATGAGACCCACTGTGCTCCCAAGGACGCATCGAACTGATGCTAGGTGAATAGGCCCAGCTTGTAATGGATTCCGCCAGGAAGCGTCGACTTACGGGAAAGCCCAGGTCCGGGCGTCATGGCAGGGACACCAAAATGATCAGCGGAAAAAAATATATCGGATCAGGCAATCCATGAGCGCCTCGCCTCCTCAACGGAGTTGTTTAGTCTCGTTCACCGGATAGGCTGCGCTTGCGCGTCGCATTCGCACCATGCCGATGCTCCGGTTTCCCAAGAACTCTTTCGGAGGATCGAAAGTGACGGCCAGAGTCTGGTTGAAGCGGCCAGAATTTTGGGTCTCGGACCCAAGGACTGCGCCTACCTCCTTGCCGGATTACGTCGCGATATGGCGACCGAACTCGTGGTTCTGCTGCTAGATACCGAAAGACCGTCTCCTGTTGTCTCAAATGAGACCAACAATTCAAAGCTACGGAAGTAGCGGCCTGATAGCAGCAAAAACCAAACGAACAGTGCTGCGGCTAATGGCCGTCGTGAACTCGACCAACAGCAAGCGACGGGGAGCAAGATGTCCGATTTAAAAACAGGCAATTGATGTCCCAGACGCAAACGCTCGCGAGACTTTCTCTACTGTGCCACTGGCGCCACCGGAGTAGTGGCAACGGGCCCCGCCGTCTGGCATTGATCAATTCCGTGAATTCTTCGGCCGATATCATCAGCCAATCGACTAGTGTCGTCGATTTAACGGACGCTACTACAAGACCCGGGAGCGCGTTTGACTGGGCGGGAGATCCTGTCTTTATATAGCGGCGTTAGCCCGCGATGATCGCTAAGGCGCGAGCGGCAGTTTTGGATCAGCTCGTTGACCCGATTGACGACGTGAAGGACCCCCACCGTCGACTAGGAGTTGACAGCGATTGATCAGAACAGATCGGCTCTGGAGGGCGGTCAAGGGTTAATCGTGGTTCGAACGTGCACCACCTATTTGGGGGTCTGCCGGTGGGTCAGCGTTGGAGAGTTCGGCGAGTGGTTTTGCGCGTGCCACTGATAGCAGTGCGATCAGTCGGGCTGAATTGGAAAAGGTCCCGTACCCCGAAATCTCGGCATTACGCCCTATAGCCTCGAGTCCGATTTGTTGCTGTTGATCGGAGCGACGTGACTGGCGGATGGGTCGCGGAATTCACCGAATTTCCTGTAATGGAATGTAGTAGTGGGCGTCTCCAATATGAAACCATGATTGAAGGAGACCAAGATGGCTCAGAAATCCATCCAAAACGATGAATCTCAAACCAAAACCGCAAAGTCCGGTGGGTGCTGTGGCGGCAGTTCCGTCAACACAGCTACCGAAGTCCAACCCAAGGCCAGATCGTCTGCTGCACCGTTGGGGAAATGCTGCTGCAGCAAAAATTGAGATCAGTTGCGACACGGCCTCGCTTAGCGAGAAGGACAGATCAGTAGCTGTTCAACATACGTCAAGAGAAAGGTTTCATAGCCATGATTATAATAAGCGTTTTTGCGGGTTCCTGTGCCCTGCTTTTCGTCCATTCGTACTACTCATGGCGAAATCGCGCGGTAGCTATCCCGGTTGTCCTCGAACGAGATCACACATCGGACGCCATTTTTGGGCGCACATTGTGACAAAACGATACAGGAAGCTTCGTGACAGCCCTTCGGCTGTGGGTGCAGTCATCGCCACAACGAGGCAGCTCTGAAAGGTTTGGAAGGAGAAATCATGTCAGATTTTAAATCGGTTCGTATCTATCCCCTAGGGATGGCCCTTGGGACTCTGCTGGCGATCAGCTTCGTGCTGTGCGTTATCTCCGGCCTGACATTCCCGACCGCCACCATGTATCAGGCCTGGCTACCACTTCTGCCCGGCGTGACTTGGATCAGCTGGCCAAGCGTCTTTCTGGGGCTGATCGAGAGCTTCGCCTATGGCTGGTAAATTGCCGTGATTTTCGTACCGGCGTTCAACTTCTTTTCGCGCAAGGCGAAGGCATGACAAACCAACAAGAGTACCCCCAAAAACCACCTTGTGGCCATCGTCCCTGCGCGTTGGGGGCGTCGGTTACATCGATCCAATAGTGACGAGCCAATTGCGAACAGGAAAGGAAGCAGGATGAACGTGACGAAATGCCGGGGCGGCAGGCAAAGAGAGGGTGACGAGAGCTATGACATGGTACCAGACGGCTATACCGGCACGGTCTATACCTGCTCGATGCACCCCGAAGTGCGTAGCGCCGAGGAAGGGAAATGTCCCAAATGCGGCATGTTCCTAGTGCCCGAAGGTGACGTTGGGCAGCAATGGCATCATGACCATTCTGGGCACGCCCATGCGCATGGCGCTGCAACTGTCGGGGTGAAGAACGGCGACTATGACACCGTGCCGGAGGGCTTCAACGGCACTGTCTATACGTGCCCGATGCATGCGCAGGTACGCCATCCTGGCCCCGGATCCTGTCCGATCTGCGGCATGGGGTTGGAGCCTGAAACAGTCAGCCTTGAGGATGATGGTCCGAATCCCGAGCTGGTCGACTTTACCCGTCGATTCTGGGCTGGTGTCGTGCTGACAATGCCCGTTCTCGTTTTAGCGATGGGTCCTTTCGTAGGTTTCACATATTTCATGGAGCAACTGGGCGAACGCCCTTCGCTCTGGCTGGAGTTGGCGCTCTCGACGCCCGTGATCCTTTGGTCGGGTTGGCCATTCTTTGTGCGCGGCTATCAGTCGTTCCGGACGATGAATCTCAACATGTTCAGCCTGATTTCGATGGGTGTAGGTGCGGCGTATATCTTCAGTATCGTTGCGGTCATCGCGCCGCAGATTTTCCCGACCGGGTTCCGCGATGAGAACGGCAATGTCGGCGTCTATTTCGAGGCCGCCGCCGTGATCGTAACGCTGGTTCTGCTGGGCCAGGTGATGGAATTGCGCGCCCGCGAAGGCACCGGCAAGGCGATCCGGGCCTTGCTGGACATGGCAGCCAAGACAGCGCTCGTGATCCGCCCTGACGGCACCGAAGAGGAAATCGAGCTGGACCAGGTGCAGCTGGGCGATCACATTCGCGTGCGCCCCGGCGACAAGGTTCCGGTCGATGGTGTGGTGGTCGAAGGCCGCTCCTCGGTGGACGAGTCGATGATTTCCGGAGAACCCGTCCCCGTCGAGAAGGTCGCGGGCGAACCCGTTACCGGGGCCACGATCAACGGCACCGGCAGCCTGGTCATCGAGGCCACGCGCATCGGGGCGGATACAATGCTTTCCCAGATCGTGCAGATGGTTGCCAACGCACAGCGCAGCCGTGCGCCGATCCAGAAATACGCCGATCAGGTCGCGGGGATGTTCGTGCCAGCGGTGATCGCCGTCGCAATCGTGTCATTCATCGTCTGGTCGATCTGGGGGCCTGATCCCGCAATGGCCTATGGCCTCGTCTCGGCTGTGGCGGTGCTGATCATCGCCTGTCCCTGTGCGCTTGGTCTTGCCACGCCGATGTCGATCATGACCGCCACGGGCACAGGTGCGCAGATGGGCGTACTGATCAAGAACGCCGAAGCGCTGGAGCGGTTTGAAAAGATCGACACGCTGATAGTGGACAAGACTGGTACGCTGACCGAAGGGAAGCCCAAACTGGTCGCGGTGCTGACCGAGGAAGGACATGACGAGGCCGAAGTCTTGCGCTTGGCCGCATCGCTGGAGCGCGGCTCAGAACACCCGTTGGCCGAGGCCATCGTGCGCGGGGCAGAGGAGCGCGGTGTCGATTTCACCAAGACCGAGGACTTCGAGGCGGTGACCGGCAAGGGCGTCAAAGGCCGCGTCGACGGCAAGTCGGTTGCGCTTGGCAATGCAGCACTGATCCACGACATGGGACTGGACAGCGGCGCGCTGGTCGACACCGCCAACGCGCGGCGCGACGAAGGCGAGACCGTAATGTTCATCGTACTGGATGGCACGATTGCCGGATTGGTCAGCGTCGCTGACCCGGTCAAGGAAACTACTCCCGCGGCCCTCAAGGCGCTACATGAACAAGGATTTCGGATCATCATGGCGACCGGCGACAACGAGCGCACCGCGCAGGCCGTCGCTAGCCGCCTCGGCATTGATGAGATTCGCGCTGATGTACTGCCCGAGGACAAAGCGCATATTATCCGCGAGCTGCAAAAACAGAGCCGAAAGGTCGCCATGGCCGGCGATGGGGTCAATGACGCCCCCGCACTTGCCCAGGCAGATGTCGGCATCGCGATGGGCACGGGAGCGGATGTGGCCATCGAAAGCGCGGGGTTCACATTGGTTAAGGGCAATCTCGACGGCATCGTGCGAGCCCGCAAACTGAGCCACGCCACGATGCGCAATATCCGCCAGAACCTGTTCTTCGCGCTGATCTACAACGCGTCGGGTGTGCCTATAGCAGCCGGTATCCTCTATCCGTTCTTTGGTATCCTGATCGGCCCAATTTTTGCCGCCTTCGCCATGAGCGCATCTTCGCTGTCGGTGGTGTTGAATGCTCTTCGGCTGCGGCGACTGAAGTTCTGAACCAATAATGGCAGACGATTTCTCCATTCAACAGTAACAGGATCAAAGCAGATGACTGAGCATGATGATAATCACGACAATCACGAAAACGGCTTTTGGAAATCTCGCACAGGCGTCTTTCTTCTGATTGCTCTCGGGATTGGTGCGTTCCTCCTCGCATTCGAACATCGCGTCCACATTTTTGGCGGTAATGGGTTTCTCGCGCTGCTTCTTCTCGGATGCGTCGTGATGCATCTCTTCATGCATGCTGGGCACGGGGGTCATGGCGGAGGCGATAAGTCATGATGCACGATCCCGGTTATGGGCTGTGGTTCTTTACCCTGCTGAATGCCGCCATTTTCATCATGTTTGCATTCAGCTTCTTCAAGCCGCAAACGGCGCGAGACTGGCGTAGTTTCGGAGCCTTCAGCGCATTTTTAGTGGCCCTGTTCACCGAAATGTATGGCTTTCCTCTCACGATTTATCTGCTGTCCGGTTGGTTGCAGAGCACTTACCCAGGGATTGACTGGTTTTCGCACGATGCCGGCCACCTTCCGGAAATGCTCTTCGGCTGGCAAGCCAACCCGCATTTCGGCCCTTTCCACATCCTAAGCTTCGTTCTGATCGGACTTGGGTTCTGGATGATCTCGGCCGCATGGCGAGTGCTTTACCAAGCCCAACGGAACGGCACGCTGGCTACCAGTGGTCCCTATGCGCGTGTCCGACATCCGCAATACGTGGGTTTCATCCTCGTTTTGACCGGCTTTCTGGTCCAGTGGCCAACATTGCTGACACTGGCGATGTATCCGGCGTTGTTCTGGATGTACGTGCGGCTTGCTCGCGCAGAGGAGCGGGAAACCCGGGCCGCGTTCGGAGACAGGTTCGACGCGTATGCCGCGCGAGTTCCCGCCTTCTTGCCAAACTTCACGCAGGCACATGACGCAACTCAATGACAAGACGGTAGTGGATCCCTGAACGACAATCCAACCGATAGGGAAGCACACAGTAATGGCGTGTCGTCATGGTTTCCAACCGCGTACACGATCCTTTTTCCTTAATCATCATTGTCGCAGGCCTGACCTGGATCATCCCCGCAGGACAATATGATCGTGCGATGAACGAAGAGGTCGGGCGTGAAGTTGCCGTGCCGGGAACCTACCAGACCGTCGATCCCAATCCGCAGGGCTTTGTCGAAGTCATGCTAGCTCCCGTGGCAGGATTCTATGACCCGGACAGTTATGCGGCGAACGCAATTGATGTAGCGCTGTTTGTGCTCCTGCTGGATGGGTTTCTTGGCGTAGTCAACGCCACCAAAGCCATCGATACTGGCATCCAGACGGGCGATGGGCTGCATGAAAGGGCGCGAGATCTGGATGATACCGATCCTGATGTCGCTGTTCGCCTTGGGCGGCACGACCTACGGCATGGCATAGGAAAAACCGGCCTTTTATGCACTGCTGATCCCGGTTGTTGTCGCCGCGGGGTTTGATGCGGTCACCGGCGTCGCCATCATCCTGATCGGAGCTGGCATCGGCACCCTCGGCTCCACGATCACCCCTTTTACAACCGTCATCGCATCAAACGCGGCGGGGATACCCCTTACCCAGGGTATGGCATTGCGGCTAGTCATCCTGACCGGCAGACTCTTGACATGCATCGCCTACGTGATGCGCTACGCCGCTAAAGTAAAGGCCGATCCATCCCACTCGGTGGTCGCCAAGCAGCGCGATGCACATCGCCGGATATTCTTAAGCGCTGACGATGGCGAATTCACCGAACCGGAGCTGACCGGAACCCAGAAGCTGGTGCTGGTCCTGTTCTTCGCCACCTTCGCGGTGGTCAGGGCTTTGCTCAGGATCCGCGTGGATATTTCCGAGCTGACACCTGGCACGCAACTCACTGTCAAGTAGCGGGGAAAACCGGTGTTCATCCGCTATCGAACTGAAGAGGAAATTTCTGCGGCACGTTCCGAAAGTGTCGCCGACCTACCTGATGCGATCGCAAGAAACCCCAACTTCGACGGGGACGTGCCTGCGACCGATGAGCACCGGGCAGTTCCCGGCCGCGAAGAGTATTTGATCATGATTGGCGTTTGCACTCACTTGGGATGCGTTCCGCTTGGAAAAGGCTCCGGCGATTTTGGAGGTTGGTTTTGCCCTTGCCACGGCTCGCATTATGACCCCGCCGGGCGCATCAGAAAGGGACTCGCACCAGAGAACCTTCACATTCCGGACCTTTCGCTGTCGGATGACTTGATTCTCGTTTTGGGATAAACGGCGCGCAGCGTTTCATTGCATAGGTTCGAGCGGATCGAAACTTACACAGTCTCGGTTGTCTTCTGGTCGCGATCTCGCTGTTGCATGCGAAAAGCCCAACAGATCAATGCCAGTCCGGCAAAGATCATTGGAAGCGACAACGCCTGCCCCATCGTTAGTCCCCAGGTTCCGAAATGCAGGGCGTGTCCGATTGGGTTATCCTCACTCACGAATTGCAAATCCGGCTGCCTGAAGAACTCGACTAAGGCCCTGGACATGCCATAGCCCGCAAGAAACACTCCTGTCAGGGCACCGGGCCTTTTCAGCCATCCCTTTCGCCATGCCAGAACCAGCATAAGGATGCCCAGCACCACTCCTTCAAGCAACGCTTCGTAAAGCTGCGACGGGTGCCGCGCACATAGCCCCACCACGCCTGGGCAGGCTTGCGCGGCCTCTCCGGGGAAGATCACCGCCCATGGAACATCAGTCGGCCGTCCCCAGAGCTCGTTATTGGTGAAATTGGCGAGACGTCCGAGTAACAACCCGGGTGGCGTGGCCAGAGCCAAGATGTCCGCAGTTCCAAGAAACGACGCGCGCTGGCGGATACAGAAGACAAGCCCAGCGACCGTCACCCCGAGAAACCCACCATGGAAGGACATGCCGCCCTGCCAGACCATCAGGATTTCCAAAGGGTTTTTCAGGTAGTATTGCGGCTCGTAGAACAGGACAAAACCAAGACGCCCACCGATGATGACGCCGAGAATGATCCACGTGAGCAGTTCATCCAACTGCGCGGGTTTCATAGGTGGCCCAGCATCCGACCAGAGCGCAGGACGCCCGAAGGTCCGAACGCAAATTCGCCAACCTGTTACGATGCCGACGATGTACGCGAGCGCGTACCATCGGAGCGCGAGGTGAAAACCCCAAATATCAATCGAAAAGACTTCGTGGCCGATGTCTGGAAACGGAAGGGCGGCAGTTAGCATTGTCTATCGTCCTACATATGCGAGTGAGGCTCGGATTTATCCTCTTGTGGTGGACGATGGCGCAAGAATAGACCCACGAAGGCAAAGACAGCGACCATCATCCCGATCGAGACCAGCACGATCAACGGATCGCTCTGCCATTTCAGCGCGGTGAACGCCGCCAGCACGATGATGTCGAGCGCGATCGCGCCGAGCAGAATAGCCCCCACGGCACCAATCTCCTGTCGCAGGTGCCGAAACACGCCCCAGTGGATGATGATGTCCATCACCAGATAGAAGAACGCACCGAGCGAGGCGATCCGGCTGAGATCGAAGAACACCGCTAGGAAACTGGCGATTACCACGGTGTAGACCAAAGTATGGTCTCGGATCGCACCCGGCATGCCGAAGTGGCTGTGGGGGATCAGTTTCATGTCGGTCAGCATGGCAAGCATTCTAGAGACCGCGAAAATGCTCGCGATCAGTCCTGATGACGTGGCGACGATGGCCAATAGGACAGTCAGGTAGAAGCCCGTGCGGCCCAAGGTCGGCCCCGCGGCTTCAGCAAGGGCATAGTCTTTTGCAGCGATGATCTCTTCAAGGTTAAGACTGGAACCGACGGCGAAGGCGACGAGAAGATAAACGATAACGCAGATGCCGATGGACGCAACGATGGCCCGACCGATATTACGGTTCGGATTGTTCACTTCGGCACCGCTATTGGTGATCGTGGTGAACCCTTTGAAAGCCAGGATCGTAAGCGCAACGGAGGCCACGAAGCCGGTGATTTGCGTCGATTGCCCGTCCGTCGCCGCCTCGAACGAGATACCGCCTGCCCAGAGCGCCGCCGCCCCGAAAAGCGCGATACCTCCCACCTTTAGGATAGCCATGACGATCGAGAACAAGCCAACCGACCGGTTGCCGGCAGCGTTGATGAGATAGGCAAACACAATCAGACCCACACCGAGGGTAGAAACCAACCAGTTGGTCCGCTCGACGCCTAATCCCTCCAAAGAATATGTGGCGAAAGTCCGCGCAACGAGGCTTTCGTTGATGACCATCGATAGGGCCATGAGCAGCGCGGCCCCCGCGGCGACGGTCGTCGGGCCATAGGCCTTTTGCAGGATCACCGCGATGCCTCCCGCAGACGGGTAGGCGTTGGACATCTTGACGTAGGTATAGGCGCTGAACGCGGTGACGAGCGCGCCGGCGATGAAGGACAACGGGAAGAGTGGTCCGGCAAGCTGCGCGATCTGCCCGGTCAGTGCGAAGATACCGGCGCCGATCATCACGCCTGTCCCCATCGCAATCGCACCGGCGAGGCTGATGCTGTTCGCCTTGTATTCCGATTTCATCTAGACATTTTCCTTTCCGAATGCGCGTGCCTTCCCGGCAGAGAGCGTCTGCGGTCTGCGGTAATGGCCCCGCTTGCCATCCCCGGCGATGAGATTGGCGCCGGGCCAGTCGTAGAGGCACCAACTTTGGCGAAAGGCTTCCAGCAGTTCGGGCTCTGCGCGATGCCTCGCGACCGCCCGGGCGAATGTTTGCGGCGGACGATGTGTGAAATGCGTTTGCGGGTCGTCACCATCGCGAAAGACGCGCGCGGCATAGCCCGGGGCGCCGACCGGGTAGAAGAGAAACACTAGCAGTGCCCGGATCGTCCAGCGCAGCCTGCGCCCGGGATAGCGGCTGATGAGCCGCGCGGACAGCGACGACAGGCGCAGCATCCGGCGGTAGAGGTCCCAACCGACATCGGTGACGACCGCGTGCGCGCACCCCGTCTCGACCCCTGGGCGCCGCAGAGCGGTATCGGCGGCGACGGTGTAGATGTCAAGCTCCACCATCAGCCGGCTGCCGCCATCGGGCAGGGTCTGCAAACCGACAATCTCCCGCGTTTCTTCCGCTGCACGATCGAGCGTGACGAGAAAACGCTCGATGTCTTCAGGCGGCCAGCGCACCTCTTCGCCATCCGCAAGGTGCAATGCCCGATTGCCCAGTTGCCGGCGGCAAGTCCGCAACATCTCGCGGCGGATCAGCGCGCGAACGGCTCTCCAGTCCGGGGACGGGCGCGCGTCGGGCCTGGGGGTCGCGGTCATGAGCGTGCCTTCCTCCCGCGCTGCTCGCGGATCGCCACGGCGATAATGGGGGCCAGCGTCAGTGCCCCCAGCCCGACAGCGGCCCAGGCGGCTCGCCCGGGCTCCCCGCTCATCGCCTCGTTACCGAAATGCGCGAGAACGAAACTGGCGGGGATGATGCCGGCAAGCGTCGCTACAGCGAAACGCCAGAAATGCAGGCAGCTGAGACCGGCAGCGTAGCTGACGATGTCGAACGAGATAAACGGCATCAGCCGGCTGGCGAACACGGTCAGGGTCAGCGCGTTTTGCGATCCGAGCCAGCCCTTGTCCACCGTCTCGCCGAACCATCTGGTCAGCACATCGCGCCCTAGGAACCGTGCCAGAGCGAAGGCCGCCAGGGCGCCGAATTCGGCGCCGATGACGATGTAAATGGTGCCGATCGTATGTCCGTATGCGGCACCTGCCGCCAAGGCGATAGGTGCGCTTGGGATCGGCGTGGCGACGATGGCGATCGTCATGAGGGCGATGATGACGATCGGCCCCCATGCGCCGGCAGCGCTCACCCAGGCCGATATCCGCTCGCCGCTGAGGTCTTCCACGAAGCCTGACAAGGGCCCAAGGAACAGCGCCGCCGCAGCGGCCACGAGCGCGACCGCGAGGACGATTTTTGCGCCTGTTCCAACCGTGATGCCCTGTGCCACCTGACCGCCCTCACGGTAGATAAAGGATGAGGAGAAAACCGGCGGTCAGCAGATCGAAGACCACGCAGTAGGGAATGTACCATTTCGGCACCGGTGCACCGAAGGCGCCAATACGGTGCAGCAGGTCCCAGGCCGCATGCGCCGCCAGTCCCAGCGGCAACGCGAGCGGCGACCAGAGCAGACCAACAAGCGCCACAAACGCGTAGAAGGCAGCGGCCCCGAATTCCAACCAGAACAGCCGGGCCAAGCCAGAGGAGGCGCCGAAACCGATATAGGCGCCCCCTATCACGGCCAGTGTCAGGGCCGCGATTGCGACCGAGACCTGTTCGGGCACCCAAAGGTGAACGGGCGCAAATACGAGGAACAGCCCCGAACCGATGGCACTTGGACCCAGCGTATCTGTAGTGATCCAGCCGACTTGGCTTCTATCGTTCGACATCGAGCGGTGCGTCCTCGTATTTGGCGGGGTTGCGTCCGGGTCGCTACGACCCTAGGGCTTCCAGCTAATGGAAGCTCAAGACGTAATCGTAGAATCTCCATTTCACGCGGCGTCGACGGCCTGGCCCATCATCTCGCGCACTTCGACAGCGATCTCGTTAAGCTGACATTGCCATGCTGCGTCCGCTCTACCGCATGTGACCCGCGTGTCCCCGTCCACTCATCACGGTTTCGTTTCAAGTTTGGCTGTTAATCTCTCACGCTCCCTTTGGGAATTGCATAGTTTGAAGGTCGCCCGGGCTTGCAGCCGGGGCGACAAAATTTTCAGAACATTAGGCTCGTACCGAAGACGATCGAAAATGCATCAGTATCTTCACCATTTGCTTTGACGATGTCCTTCGTGTCGCCATAAGAGGCCTCGTAGTTAACGCCGACATAAGGAGAAAAAGCGCGGTCGATGACGTCATAGCTAAGCCGCGCTCCGATCTCCACTATAGCACCGCCAGCGCCGCGTTCGCGCGCCAGATCATCCTTCAGGGGCATATCAACTTCGATGCTCGGCGTGAAAATCAGGCGGTTGGTCAACAGTGCCTCATACTCTGCCTCGAAACGGAAGAATGGGTGATCAGACACGAAAAGATCGGCATCGATCTCGAACCACTGCGGCGCGAGGCCTTTGAGGCCGACCACACCAGCGTAGCGGTCAGGTGCCCCACCCGGCGTATCCGCATAAGCCCCCACTACGGCATCAAAGAAAGGCGAAACTGGAAACTGAAGTCGCGCCTGGTTTTCCAATTTTTCGAAATCATCCGATGTGAGGCCAAGCTCGGCTTCGCTTCTCCAGACGAATTTCAACTCATCCGATCCCGCGAGAGCATCAAAATCCCATACGAAGGCATCCTCACCATCCATCGCGCGATATTCGAACTGCTCCGCTTGGAAACCCCAGATAAGCGGCTCGGCGTATGTGACCTGAGCCCAGGGCAGAAAGAGGCCGGCAAGTCCGGCCAGTTTGAAACGTTTCATCTTGATTTTCCTTTTTTCTGACTGGTTCAGGCTGGGCGCCCTCTGACTACGACTTTGCGGAACATGCCACCGTCAGCGTGGTAAGAGAGGTGACAATGGAAAGCCCACTGTCCAGGGGCATCGACCTCGACCTCTATGTCGGTTGTCGTGCCGGGTTGGACGCTCACCGTGTGCTTGATGGGGTTACGCGCGCCCTGACCGGTATCGATGATCGACCACATCCCGTGCAGGTGCATTGGATGCGCCATCATTGTCTCATTGATGAAGCGGATGCGCACCCGTTCGCCATAATTCAGCACGATTGGGTCGGCATCCTCGTATTTTACTCCGTTGATCGACCAGATGTAACGCTCCATGTTGCCCGTCAGACGCAGTTCAATGGTGCGCGAGGCAGCGCGGTTCCGGTAAAGCGGCCGCGCAGCGCGCAGATCCGTGTAGGACAGGAACTTGCCGCCGTTATAGGCCTTGGGTGTCAGCCCGCTGCCTGGCGCATAGAATGGGTCGCCATTGCCTGACATATTCATGCCAGAGTGCTCCATGCCGTTCATGCCGGGCTTATTCATACCCTGCATTTTTGAGTGCTCCATTCCACTCATGGTCTGCATGCCACTTGCGTTCTGCATGACGTGGTCACCCATATCCATCCCCATCATGCCGCTCATGTCGGCCATTGTGAGCAATGGCTTGGACCTGAGCCGCGGCACGGCCCCGGCATAACCTTCTTTTGGCGATAGAGTCCCACGAACGAGCGCAGTGCGACCCATTGATTCGGCAATGATGCTATAAACTTTGTTTTCCCGCGGCTGGACGATGACGTCAAAAGTCTCCGCCACGGCAACACGCAGTTCATCCACCGTGACCGGCTTGACGTCGTTGCCGTCAGCCTGGACCACGCTCATCTTCAGGCCCGGGATACGCATGTCGAAATAGGTCATGGCCGAAGAATTGACTATTCGCAGGCGGACCTTCTCACCGGGCCGGAACAGCCCTGTCCAGTTTTGCGATGTGCTCCGCCCATTGATCAGAGCGGTAAATCCCTGCACATCCTCAATGTCCGTTGGCATCATCCGCATCCGCCCCCACATCCCGCGATCCTTTAGGGCTGCTTTCAGACTATCCTGGCGCGCGTCCTCGATCAGGGTTTGCAAGGTGCGTTGCGAGCGATTGTAGTAATCCGGCATCCTCTTGAGATTCCGCATAATCCGGCTGCCCGG
This sequence comes from Silicimonas sp., assembly GCA_040220415.1. GTDB lineage: Bacteria > Pseudomonadota > Alphaproteobacteria > Rhodobacterales > Rhodobacteraceae > JAVJUV01. Next base: position 70 of record JAVJUV010000088.1, on the reverse strand, counting down.
ATGCGGGTGCTTGTCGGCCAGTTGCACGACATAATCACGATCCGCCCGAATCCGTTCACCGTCGCGCGGC
>JAVJUV010000087.1:0-3256 GCA_040220415.1 Silicimonas sp. | reverse complement strand
CCCAAGCCTGCGCTTTTGCGCGCGTCGACCAACGCCTGGCAGAGTGCCATCTGCCCTTTGCTTCTGATTGTTTTTGCCACGCGTCACATACCTTTTGTGACGTCGCTAGCGGATGAAATCTGTTATCTAAAAAGTAGATATTTGAGGGTGTTATCGGCGTCTGGTTTTCACGGGCTGCTAGTCTGATGCTCCCGAGGCTGCCCATCAATCCCCTACCAATTGCAGAAATCGGCCATAGTCCTCGCTGACTTCCCGCGCTTCTTCGAAAGCGCGGGCGCGTTCGCTGTCAAGGCAACGGAAGTAGCTCTGGATATCCTGGATGTAATTTTCGAAATCGCCGCGGATGATAGCCGCATAGTCCCGCGCGGCCTGCGAATCACTTGGCAGGAAGGGGCGGGGCGGGGCGAAGCAGGATTCCGCCAAAACCGGCCCGGGAACGCAGATCAGAAGGGCCAGAGCTTGCAATGGGAGCAGGCATATCAACCTCGGGTTTCTCAAACCTGTTATCTCCTTGATCGCGGACACTGGCCGAGACTAGTGTTTGCGTGACCAAACTACAGCCAAAGCATGATATTACATCTTGCGGTTGATAATATACTATCGTAACTCTGGGCTTCAAGTGGGAATGCCTAGGGTCGCGCCATTGGAGAAAGCGTGAGCCGGGCCATGAACTGGGACATCGAAGCACCAAATGTGGTTACGGAAGCACGTTTCCGCGAACTCGTGGAAAGCGGCTATATCGCAGAAATCCTGTGCCAAGAATCGGCACACAAGAAAGGCCCCAGCTATTACGGGGTCTGGATCATGCGTGTGGTCTCCAACGAAGGCGTGGAGAAGCTGCTGGTCACGGCCCGTACTCGGACGACCTATAACGACATCAAGATCCGCGAGTTCAAGACGATCTCTGGCGTGGTGTCTTTCTTCATTGGCCTTGGCTTTGCGCATGTCGACCTGCCGCTTGAGGCGGGGACAAGCCGTACGCACAAACTCGCCCCACCAGACAAAGCCCCATCAGAAAAGGGCACTGGCAGCTAGCCTCGTCTGTCTCTGGCTGGTCACAGCGCCAGCTTCAGCGCAAATGGTCCTGGTCATGGAGAGCGACGGCTCTCTGACGCCGTCCCGCTCCCAAAGCAGCTTTGCTCGAAACTACAATGACGGGATTGGTCAGGGTTCGGCCTCCGATGGGATCGCAATTTTCGGCGAGGTAGAGGACGAGCAAGAGGGCGTCCAAGTTGCGGCCCTTGCCCGCCTGACTCCCCTGCCCCGCGCCGATGTTCTCTCTGGGATTCAGACCACGGCCTTGCGCTATGCCGGCCATCCGGGCCTGCGTCGCGCGGGGCTTTCCGTGACCGATTGGCTGGCTCTCTATCGGGCCAATATCGAGGTTGAGAGCGCCTATCGCCAGGATGCGATCTCGAGCGCGGGCGCTATAGGCCTTGGCCAGCTGATGCCCGCCACTGCCCGTGATCTCGGTGTTGACCCGCGTGACCCGCTGCAGAACCTCGACGGGGCCGCCCGCTACCTCGCGATGATGTTGGACACGTTTGGCGATCCACGCCTTGCCCTCGCAGCCTACAACGCCGGACCCGATGCGGTCCGCCAGTACGGCGGCATTCCCCCCTACCGAGAAACCCAGAACCACGTGGCCCGCGTCATGGCTGTCGTGGCCCGATTGGAAGGATCAAATTCATGAGACAGATTTCAAACCTCTTTGTCGCCTCACTGGCGCTATTCCTGCTCATTGCCGAGCCCGCCCTTGCCCAAAGCATCGATCTCTCCCCGATCCAAAGCTTGTTGCAGGGCATTGTCGATGCTCTAACCGGCCCGCTCGGCGTCGTGATCGCCACACTCGCGGTCCTTGGCGTTTTCTTGAGCTGGTTCTTCAATATCATCGATCTGCGTCAGGCGCTCTGGGTCCTCGTCGGGATCGCTGGTGTTGCGGCCGCTCCCACCATCGTCGCCGCGGTTTTCGCCGGTGGCTGAGCGCTCGCCTCTCTTTCTGGGCCTCGTGCGCCCGCCGAAGCTTCTGGGCCTGCCCATCATGTACGCGATGGTCTGGCTTTTCGGCTCGGTGCTCTTGTTCGTCTGGGTCCAGCACCTTGCGGTGCTGGGCGTGGCCGCCCTGCTCTACCCGGTTCTCTGGAAGGCCGCGGACTGGGATCCGCGTTTCATCGACGTGATGATGACGGCATTGCAGGAGACGCCACCGACGCGGAACCGCTCCATCCATGGCGGGGACAGCTATGCGCCCTAATACAGCCTTGGACGAAACGCTCGATCCCCGCACCATGACGCCGGACTGGTATGCCCGCGAAACCCGCCTCGCGCACATGCTGCCCTATGTGAGCCTCGTCGATCACCAGACCGTGCGGACCCGGGTCAACGAGCTTTTCCAGTGCATCCGGCTCGACGGGGTCAATAGCTACACGACCGATGACACCTATCTCGATAAGGTGACCGCGCTTTTTGCCCGGATCATTGCGCAATTGGGGCCGGAGTTCAGCTATTACGTCCATAAGGTCTCGAAGGCGATCACGCCGGACCTCAAGCCCCTGCGCGAGGACAGTTTCGCGGGAGAAGTTGACCGGCTCTGGCGCACGAAACTCGAGACCAGCGGGCTGCGCGACAAGACGCTCACCCTTACGATCATCCATCGCCCGCCTCCGAAAAGCGTCCTGCCCTTCCTGAACCGCAGCGCGCCGGATCGCCTCAAGGAAGCGACCGAGAAGCGCCTTCGCCGATTGGGCGAGGCCGTGAACGTGTTCCTGTCTGGCCTGACGGAGCTGAAACCGCATGTACTCACGGCCAATAGCGGCGAGTTAATCGGCTTTCTGGGGGCCCTCAACACTGGCCAGGAACTGCCGCTCTATCCGGCGAACACCTATGGCTTCCTGTCCTTCAACGTGGCCAACACGCGAGTGACGTTTCAAGGCGATCACTTCGAGCTCTCCGAAGGACCCGTGGGGCATCGCTATGGCAAAAGTTTCACCATCGGGGAATACTCGGAAGGCACCTCCTGCACCATGTTCGACATGCTGAACCTGCCGGTCGACATGATCGTCACCCATTCCTTCACGCCGATTGCGCATTCCGGGCTTCGCGGACAGCCATTCCATCGGTACGCGGACAGTCATTCCGGGGTGCGCGGACAAAGTTCGCGCGGGATGCTGAGCGTTTGATCTGACATCTCAGGTGTCGGATTGTTCGTCAACGGTTTTGGTCGCGGGGGCATCGCGGGTCTTGCGCATCGACGGGC
>JAVJUV010000086.1:0-152000 GCA_040220415.1 Silicimonas sp. | reverse complement strand
GGCAGGAAGGCCTCGCCGATTTCGGTCAGGACAAGGCTTCGGGCGCGCCGGACGAACAGCTTGCGCCCGACATATTGCTCGAGTGCGCGGATATGCGTGCTGATGGCGGCCTGGGTATAACCCAGATCTCCGGCGGCGCGCGTGAAGCTGAGATGGCGGGCCGCGCATTCAAATGAACGGATCAGGTGCAAAGGCGGCGGCGGGCGCTTCATGGCATGGGTTTCCTTCGGGAGTTCTACAGATACTGGTCATAATTCTCTCGATGACCAAATATTTATTATGAATTGGCGCCGGAAATTTCGTGCCTTGATCGCCGGATCAAACGCTAGTCTCGGCGTCGTGCCGATCGTCGGCGCTTGGGAATTTGTTGCATGCCAGATACCAGACCGGACGCTGCTTCGGACTCCGTCGGAGGCGCGACTCTTCAGAGCGTGTCCGACTTCGCGCTGGGCATGCGTGCGGAAGACATCCCGGCGACGACCCGGAAGAGGGCGTCGCTTTTGATGCTGGATACACTGGCAATTTGCGCGGCTGCGGCCCCGATGGAAGCGGGGCGTATCGGACGTGAGACAGCGGCGCGGCTCTTTGCAGCAGGAAACGATGGAGATCGTGCGCGGATGCTGTTCGACGGACGGCCGGTCTCGCTTGCCGGTGCGGTTTATGCGGCAGCGACCCAGACCGACAACCTGGATGCGCATGATGGGTTCAACCCGGCCAAGGGGCATGTGGGCGTGGCGGTTGTGCCCGCTTTGGCCGCACTGACCGAGGCGGTGCCAGAACTGAGCGGTCCCGACGCGCTGGCGGCGCTGGTCGTCGGCTACGAGATTGCCAGCCGCGCGGGGGTGGCACTGCATGGTACGGTGCCCGACTACCACACTTCGGGCGCCTGGAACGCGCTGGGCGTGGCCGCGATGGCGGTGCGGTTGCGGTGCGGCGATGCCGAATGTCTGCGGCAGGCGCTGGGGATCGCCGAGTACCACGGGCCGCGCAGCCAGATGATGCGCGAGATTGCGACGCCGACCATGCTGCATGACGGATCGGGCTGGGGCGGTCTGGCTGGCATAACCGCGGCGGTGCTGGCCGAGATCGGCTTCACCGGCGCACCCGCTGCAACAGTCGAGACCGATGAGGTTGCGAGGTACTGGAAGGATCTTGGCCGCGTCTGGCTGACCGACCAGCAGTACATCAAGCCATATCCGACTTGCCGCTGGGGGCACGGCGCGGTGGATGCGGCGCGGACCGTGCTGGAGCGGAATGGGGTCGACCCGGAGCGGATAGCCGAAGTTCGGATCAACACGTTCGCGGCTGGCGCCGCGCTCGTTTCCGGAATGCCGCGGACGACTTCGGAAGCGCAGTATTCGCTGTCATTCGCGGTCGCGGCCATGCTGGCGACCGGCAAGTTGGGGATTGGCGAGATCACCGGTCCGGGCCTGTGCGATCCGCGTGTTGCCGGCTTGGTGGCGAAGACCGTGGTGAAGGTCGAACCTCGACACGAGGCTCGGTTCCCGGCGGGGCGATGGTCGGACGTGGAACTGGTGATGGATGATGGCCGGATTCTGGTCTCGGGCGATGTGGACGCGAGTGGCGGACCGGACACGCAATTCAACGATGACGAGATTATTGCCAAGTACCGGATGTTCGCGATTCCGGCGCTGGGCGAGACGCGCGCCGAGGTGATGCTGACGGCAGGCCTCGCCCTGACCGACCCCGGCAGCCGGTTTGCCGATCTTGCACAACATCTTTATGCCCCGGTCTGACAAAGGAGCAGAAGCCCCATGAAAACCCATGCACAGGCTGTCGTGATCGGTGGCGGCGTTATCGGCTGCTCGATCCTTTATCATCTGGCCAAGGCGGGGTGGAGCGAGGTGGTGCTTCTGGAACGATCCGAGCTGACCAGTGGGTCCACCTGGCATGCTGCGGCGAATATCCACGGGCTGCACGACAGCACGAATATCAGCCGGCTTCAGCACTACACCATGACGCTCTACAAGGAGTTGGAGGCCGAGACCGGGCAGAACTGCGGCGTGTTCCAGCCTGGCTCGCTCTATCTGGCGCAAACCGAAGCCCGCGAGCACCAGCTGCGGCTGCAGGAGGCGAAGGCACGGCGCTATCGCATGAATTTCCACGAGGTCAGCCGGGACGAGGCTGAGCGGCTGCATCCCTTGGTCGATTATGACGGCGTCCGCTGCATCATGTATGAACCCGATGGTGGAAATGTGGACCCTTCGGGAGTCACTAATGCCTATGCGGTGGGCGCGCGGCAGCGAGGGGCCGAGATCTACCGTTTCACACCTGTCATCGGGACCGAGGCGCAGGCAGACGGGACCTGGATCGTGCGGACCGAGAAAGGCGACATCCGCACGCCGTGGGTGATCAACGCCGCCGGCCTCTGGGCGCGCGAGGTGGGCGCGATGGCGGGGCTGGAACTGCCGCTCATTCCGACAGAGCACCAGTATTTCGTGACCGAGACGATTCCGCAGATCGCCGCGATGAACCGCCGTTTGCCCTCGGTCGCGGACCGGGACGGAGAGTATTATCTGCGTCAGGAAGGCAAGGGCCTGCTGGTCGGCGCCTACGAGCGCGACATGCGCTTCTGGGCCGAGGACGGCACGCCGCCGGGCTTCGGTCAGGAATTATTCCCCGACGACCTGGAGCGGATCGAGGAAAACATGATGCGCGCAATCGACCGTGTGCCGGTGGTGGGCGAGGCTGGGATAAAGCGGGTGATCAATGGCCCTATGATCTGGTCGCCGGACTCGGCACTGCTGTTCGGTCCGGTGCCCGAGATGACGGGTTATTTCTGTGCCTGCGGGATGATCCCAGGCTTCAGCCAGTCGGGCGGTGTGGGCAAGCTGGCCGCCGAGTGGATGGTCGAAGGGGAGCCGACGCTGGATCTTTTCGGCTGGGACTTGGCGCGGTTCGGGCGCTGGGCCGGGAAGGCGTTCACCAAGGCGCGGGTAGCAGACCAGTACGCGCATCGCTTCAAAATCCATTTTCCCGGTGAGGAGCGCGAGGCGGGGCGTCCGGTGCGGGTGCGGCCGGCGCATGGGCTGCAGAAAGAAATGGGCGCCGTATTCGGCCTGAACTACGGCTGGGAGCATCCACTCTATTTCGACCGGGACACGCCCGACAGCGCTGGTTTCACCCGCCAACCGTGGTGGGAAAGCGTCGGGCGTGAGGCGAAGATGTTGCGCGAAGCTGCAGGGGTCATAGACATATCCAACTTTGCCAAGTACCGCGTGGCCGGAAATGGAGCCGAGTCTTGGCTAAATGCGATATTTGCCAACCGGATGCCGAAAACCGTGGGCCGGTCCTGCCTGACGCCGCTGATCGGCAAGCGGGGCGGGATCGCGGGTGATTTCACGGTTACGCGGCTGGCCGAAGGCGAGTTCTGGATCGTCGGGTCGGGGATGGCAGAGAGGTTCCACCAGCGCTTTTTTCGTGCCGTGCCGTTGCCCGAAGGCACGACCTTCGAGAGCCTGACCGAGACCGTTGCCGGATTCAACATCGCCGGGCCGAAGTCGCGTGAATTGCTGGCGCGGCTCACGAATGCGGAACTCTCGAACGAAGGCTTCCCTTTCATGGCGAGCCGTAAGATCGCGGTCGCGGGGATCGACTGCGTCGCAATTCGTGTGTCGTTCACCGGTGATCTGGGCTGGGAACTGCATTGCGTCGAAGCGGACCAGGCGGCGCTCTACTCGGCGCTGCTCGACGCCGAGGCGGATATCGGAGTCGGGCCTGTCGGGAGCCGGGCGCTGATGAGCCTGCGGGTTGAGAAGGGCTATGGCTCGTGGGGTAGGGACTATAGCCCGGAATACTGGCCTCATGAATCCGGGCTGGCGGGACTGATCAAAGAGGACAAGGATTTTCTTAACAAGGCGGCCTGGTTGGCGATCCGCGACAAGGCACCGCGTGAGGTGATGTCCTACCTGGAAATCGAAACGAAGGATGCGGATGCGATGGGCGGTGAGCCGGTCTTCCTTCCTGACGGCACACCGGCAGGCCAGATCTCGTCCGGTGCGTATGGCTATTCCGTAGGAAAATCGCTGGCTATCGCTTACCTGAAAGTGGGCATCGCGGGACCTGGGGATGTGGTGGACGTGGCGATCGTGGGACGGCCGCACCGTGCTTGCGTGCTGGAACGGCCAGTTTTCGATCCGGAAGGACGCCGGTTGCGCGGTTAGGAGCCGGTGGTCTTGGAGTAGATCAGCAATTCTTCAGCACGTAATCCCATCCGCCACTGTCGCGCGCGACCAAAAGCGCGTTGGGCAGGTCATTTTCGTTCATCTTCGCGCGAAGCGCTTCGCCTTTCAGGTCTTTCCAGCGCAGCAGCAGGCGGGCTTGCAGCACGTCCTCGGGGACTTCGAGGAAGACCGAGGTGTCATAGTGGACGCGAAGATCTGACCAAGGTGACTGGTTCAGCAGCAAGTAATTTCCTTCTACAATGAGGTAGCGGACGGATTTAGGGATGATGCGGGCGGCGTTTCGAGAGATCTCCAAGGAACGATCGAAGACCGGCACTGCGACTTCGTTCTCGGAGTTTTCACGCAGCCGTGCCAGCATGTGGCCAAATCCGGCGACATCGAAAGTGAATGGCGCACCCTTGCGATGCCGGTGACCACGCGCGCTCAAGACCGCATCGTCGTAGTGATACCCGTCCATTGGAAATACCGCGGCGCTTCCTGGGGAGATGGCGTCAAGGCGTTCGGCGAGGGTTTCGGCAATCGTCGATTTTCCCGAACCCGGCGCACCTGCTATCGCCGTAATCGACCGACGTTCCTGCCCAGATGCCACCAACACCTCGATCAGATCGTCGATGTTTGAAAGAGTCGTGTGGTTCATTATTCGTCCCGCTTCTGGTGGTTCTCTTTTGGACGTTTGCGCAGGTGTGGGCAACAAGGGTTTGGGAGAGAAATTTCCATCTCTGTATGCAGGAATGGCAAATTTTGTTAGCAAACTCACCATTTGACTTGATATTGTATACAAGCTAACCCTTCGGGTGTATCGCGCTGGGAACGGCGTCGCGCGATCTGGGAGGACACATGGCCGGATCCGGAAGCTTGTCGAAGTTCGACAAGGCGTTGATGGGACTGCGTTCGCTCGTGCTGAGCGGCGAATACCCGTCGAATGCGCGTCTGTCCGAAGTGGCCCTGTCCGGGCGGCTTGGTATTTCCCGTACGCCGCTCAGGCAGGCGATGGATCACCTTGTCGGGGAAGGGCTTCTGGAGCGTATCGAAACCGGAGGCTGCCGTGTCGCGCGCTTCACGGTCGAAGACATCGAGGACGCCATCGAACTTCGCGGTGTGATCGAAGGCACCGCTGCTCGCCTGGCCGCCGAACGCGGTGCCAACCCCGAGAAATTGCGGCAGGCCGCCGAACTTCTGGATGGTATCGACGGCGCGTTGGCGGCGCCGGAGGGGATTGACTTCGACTCCTACGTGGCCTTCAACGCGCGATTTCACGCGAAACTGGCCGAGCTCTCCGGCAGCGCGACCGTCTGCCGCGAAGTGGCCCGTGTAAATCGTCTGCCGCTGGCGTCACCATCGGCCTTCCTGAACGAACAGGAGTTGATCCCGGATTTCCAGGCGTCGCTGACTATCGCACAGTCGCAGCACCGCGCCATTCTGGATGCAATTTCGCGGGGCGAGGGCGCGCGCGCCGAAGGTCTTGCGCGCGAGCACGCGAGACTGGCGCGCCGGAATCTCGAGTATGTCGCAAGCAAAAAGTCGAGCTTCGAAGGCCGCTTGCCTGGCCTGGCTCTTGTGGAAACCAACTGAAAACAAAGGAAAAAGGAAATGCCGAGCCTTACGAATGTCATGTCCAAATACAAGAACCCGGTCGAGATGTTGAGGAACTCCAAAATCGGGATGTATGTCTATCCGGTGGTGACACCGGAGTTCAATAACTGGCGTGTCGAGCAGGAAGCATGGCGGAATACGGCTGTTCTTTTCGACCAGTCACACCACATGGACGAAGTTATTGTCGAGGGGCCGCAGGCGACCGAATTCCTGAGCCACCACGGGATCAATGGCTTTTCCAACTTCGATCTGAATCGCGCCAAGCACTTCGTTCCCGTCACGCCGAACGGCCACGTGATCGGCGATCACATCATTTTCCGCGAGCGCGAAGACAAGTACATCCTCGTAGGCCGCGCGCCGACCTCGAACTGGCTGATGTTCGCAGCAGCGTGGGGCAAGTGGAACGTCCGCCTGCGCCATGATCCCAGGTCCCCAAGCCGTCCCGAAGGTGAGCGTGTGTTGCGTGAACACTATCGCTACCAGATTCAGGGGCCTGACGCCCCCCGAGTCTTCGAGAAGATGAACGGCGGGCCGATCCAGGACATCCCTTTCTTCCATGTGGATTGGATCAATATCGGCTCGAAGAAGGTGCAGGCTTTGCGCCATGGCATGTCGGGCGCGCCGGGCCTTGAAGTCTGGGGGCCCTACAAAGACAAGGACTACATCCACTCGACCATCCTGCAGGCCGCACGCGACGCAGGCGTCGACTTGGTTCAGTGCGGAAGCAGGGCCTATTCGACCAATACCTTGGAGTCGGGTTGGATCCCGTCGCCGCTGCCAGGCATCTATACCGGCGACGGCATGCTGGCTGATTACAGGGACTGGCTTGGTGCCGACATGTACGAGGCCGCAGGCGCGATCGGCGGAAGTTTCGTTTCGGATGACATCGAGGACTACTACGTAAACCCGTTCGAGCTTGGTTACGGCTTCTATATCGGATGGAAGAAGGACGACTTCATCGGCAAGCAGGCACTGTCGGCGATGAAGGACAATCCGACGAACAGGAAAAAGGTGACTTTCGAGTGGAACAAGGAAGACGTCCTTAAAGTGGTAGCTTCGGCCTTCGAGGATGGCACCCCATACAAGTGGATCGACTTCCCGCAGCCGAACTACGCATCCAGTTCCGCCGACATGGTCATGCAAGGCGACAAGATGGTCGGAATGAGCATGTTCAACGGTTACAGCTATAATGAGCGTTGCCTTCTCTCGCTGGGCGTCGTCGAGCAGGGAGTAGAGGTGGGCGACGTGCTGACGCTGCGTTGGGGTGAGCCCGACGATACCGAGAAGACGTCAGCAGAAAAGCACAAGCAGGCCGAGATCCGGGTTCGCGTCTCGCCGACGCCGTATTCCCGCGAGGTGCGGGAAGGCTATGCGGAGGGAAGCTGGAGAGCGAAGTAGACGCAATAGCCAAACCTTATGGCGGCGCGGAGGAAAATGAATTGGTAACTGCAATCCTCGCCTCATAAGGTGAATCCAATGCTCCGGCGGTCCGCGCGACCGCCGGTAAATCCACGGGAGGAATAATAATGAAACTTTCAACTTTTGCTTTCGCGGCAAGTCTGGCGGTGACCGCGACCGTCACGGGCGCACAGGAACTGAAGTTTGCCAACTTCACGCCTCCGTTTCACACGGTGAATGCCAGCGTGATCGAGAAGCTGAACGCCGATCTGTCCCAGGAAACAGGTGGAGCAGTAACCGTCCGCGGGTATCACGGTGGCGAGTTGGGCGCAGGTCCGGTCGAGCAGTACGTGCGTGCCGTGCAGGGTGTGGCCGATATCACGTGGGGGCTGCCGGGCTATACCTCGTCGCAATTCGAGAAGACGATGATCGTCGAGCTACCGGGGGTGGTGCCCGAAGGTAAATGTGGCTGCGATGCACTGTGGGATGCAATAGACGAGATAAGCGGCGAGTTCCCCGGAACCATCCCGGTCGGTCTCTGGACCTCGGAGCCCAATATCATGATAATGCGCGACAAGGTAATCCGTACGCCGGCCGACCTTCAGGGCCTGAAAATACGCGTCGCCGGTGCGACGGCTGCCGAGGTGGCCACCGCACTTGGCGCGACGCCAGTTCAAATGCCCATAAACCAGGTCTACAACGCGCTTGAGACCGGTCTAATCGACGGCGTTTTCACAGGGTCTTCGACGCTCGACGACTTCAAACTCGATGAAGTAGCCGACAGCTTCACCATTGGCGCGCCGCTTGGCAGGCTCTCTTTCTTCGCGGTGATGGGCGAAGGTTCCTATGCTGCCCTGTCGGACGAAGCGAAGGCTGCCGTCGATGCTGCAATCGGTCGCGAAGTCTCGACCAGTGCAGAAACCGCATGGAATGCCACCGGAGAAGCTGGCGTGGCACGCGCGCGACAGGACGCCAAGAACACATTCGTCGACCTGACACCCGAAGAGGCTGCCGCCTTTGCGGAGCTGGTTATGCCGGTGACCGAATCTTATGTTGCAGCGGTCGGCGGGGAAGCCGCTTTGGCTGCAATGCAGAAGTAAGGTATTGTCAGGATTAAGAAAATGGGCGGACCGGCTGATCGGCCTGTCCGCAACGATTGGCGCCCTCGGCCTGCTGGTCGAGGTCGCCATCATTTTGGTCGACGTGATCGGCCGCGCGATTGGCAAGCCGCTTTATGGCTCGCAGGATCTGATCATGATGACCATGGTTATCCTGGTCTTCGGTGCAATGGCGCTTTGTGATCGAAATGGTGGGCATATCGCGGTCGATATCTTCGAGCGCTACTATCCTGCGACCCTGAACCGCCTGATCGACGTTATCTCGGCATTGGCCGGTGCCGTCATTTTTGCCGGGCTGGCATGGGCGGTCGCCGGAGTAGCGCTTTTGAATTTGCGCTTCGGGATCAGTTCGAAGACCAATCTGCTGGGACTTCCGATCGACTGGTTTCGCTGGGCTTTGGTGGCTCTTGCGGTAATGACGGCGCTGGGCATGTTTCTGCGCGCGTTAGAACTTGCATTCACGGGACGTGACGTCCGGAAGGAACCCGCCTGATCATGTCCGGAACAGCAGTTGGTCTTATCGGCATCGCCGCGCTGTTTGTCCTGCTTGGTCTGCGCATTCCCGTAGCGTTTGCGATGTTCATTGTTGGTTTCATCGGTATCGCGGTTCTGAATGGTATCAATGCCGCTGTGAGCCTTCTGGCGTCAGAATCTTTCACGCTGGCCACTTCGTCGGAATTGGTCGTGATTCCGCTGTTTATCCTCATGGGCAACGTGGCCTCGGCCACTGGCATGAGCCGTCAACTATATGACGCGGCCTATGCCGTGATCGGATCATTCAAGGGAGGACTGGCTTCGGCCACGGTCATCGGCTGCGGCGGTTTCGCGGCGCTTTCCGGATCCTCGGTCGCCTCGGCTCTCACGATGGGCAAGGTGGCATTGGCTCAGATGGACCGTTTCAATTATGATTCGCGGCTGTCGACTGGTGTCGTAGCCGCCGGCGGAACTTTGGGCATCCTCATCCCGCCTTCGACGGGCTTCGTGATCTACGCGATCCTGACCGAGCAATCGATCGGGCGGTTGTTCCTTGCGGGCGTGTTTCCTGGCATTCTGTTGCTTGTTCTCTTCGTTCTGGCGGTCACATTGCTGTGCTGGGTCTGGCCCAACTATGGACCCGCAGGCCCTCAGACTTCGCTTGCTCAGAAACTGACAGCGCTTGCCGGTGCCGGGCCGATCGTGGCCGTCATCGTGCTGACGATCGGAGGGATTTACGGTGGCCTTTTCTCGCCGGTCGAAGCTTCAGCTGTCGGGGCCGGAGCCGTTATCCTCATCGGGACGGCGATGCGCACTCTGACTCTGCGGACGCTCTGGATCTCGGCCAAGGATTCGGTGGTCACCACGGCGACGGTCATGCTTATCCTGATCGCGGCGCACATGATCAATCCGTTCATGGCACTAAGCCACATTCCGTCCGTGGTGGGAGAATTCATAAATACCATGAACCTGTCGCCTACAGGCGTCCTTGTCATGATCCTTGCGATCTACATCGTGCTGGGCTGCTTTCTGGAAGGCTTTGCGATGCTGGTTCTGACACTGCCGATATTCTTTCCGATCATTCTGAATCTTGGGATCGATCCGATCTGGTTCGGCGTCCTGGTCGTTCTGGCTCTCGAGATGGGGCTGATCTCGCCACCGGTCGGGCTGAACGTCTTCATTGTGAAGTCAGTCGCGCCCAAAGTGCCCTTGGGTGACATCTTTCGCGGCGTCATACCGTTCTGGCTCATGATGATCGTGACGCTGGCGATCCTGATCGTCTTCCCTCAGATCGCTCTGTACCTGCCGAACACGATGATCAACTAGGGCCGATCAAGCCGGTGCGGCCTGAGTAGGGTAGCTGGCATGACGTGAGATCTAGGCCGACAAGTGATCGGACGCGTTTGTGTTGTTCCAGACGCTCCCGGCGAAAAACAGGCGGAAACCCGCGGTCGAGCGTTCGGGGCCTCACTGCTCAGACCGGATGCTGCTAGGGGCGATCCTGGTGTTCAGGCATCTCTCCCCCAATTCGTGGAACACCGTCTCGCGAGGCAGGTCAGGGAGTTGGTGGGAGAGGTTCGCTTCTCGCTCTCAGAAGTCGACCTCGATGGCGACACCCTGCTTGACTGCCAAATCTACAACGGCGGCGGCCACTGCCAGATCCTGAAGTCCGACACCGGTGCCGTCGAAAAGCGTAATCTCGTTCTCCGATGTGCGGCCAGGATGGGTGCCATTGATCACGGAACCGATCTCGGAGATGTTATTTTCGGCAATCAGACCGTCTGCCACCGCATGCTGCGCCTCGCCTATGCTGACCGATTGTGCGACTTCGTCTGCAAACACCGTGGCTTTCGCCAGCAGTTCGGGCTGAACCTCCTGCTTGCCTTTGGTGTCGGTGCCCATGCAGGCCAGGTGGGTTCCCGGACTGACGTGATCGGCCATCAGGCTGGCGTTGAAGGCCGAGGTGATCGAGATGATCACATCTGCTTCGCGCATTCCAGGCAGATCGACGGCTTCGAAAGGGATGCCCGCTTCGTCGGCGACCTTCTCGATGTTAGGCAGCATGTCCGGGTGGTAGTTCCAGCCGATCACCTTCTCGAACTCTCTGTGCTCGAGCGCCGCGCGCAACTGATAAGCCGCCTGGTGTCCCGCTCCGATCATACCCATCACCTTCGCGTCCTTCCGCGCCAGGTGCGCGATCGAAACCGAAGATGCCGCAGCGGTTCTGAGAGCGGTCAGAAGGTTTCCCCCCACCAGCGCAATGGCGCGTCCGGTGTCGGGATCGAATAGCAAGACCGTGGACTGATGGTTGATGATACCCTTGGTTTGCAAGTTGAGGGGCCAGTAGCCGCCTGCTTTCAGTCCCAGCGTGAGGCCGGACCGGTCGAAGCCGCCCTTGAATCCGTAAAGCGCATCCACATGGCCGATTGCTTCGCGCACGACGGGGAAATTGTAGGCGTCCTTGGTCGCCATGGCAGCAAACACCTTCTCGACGGCAACGAAGGCCGCTTCGCGTGTCATGAGACTGGCGATCTCACGTTCGGGAACAATCCACATGCGTCTTCTTCTTTTTGAAAGTACTCCGGGGAGCGCGAGAGGCGGCGCCTCCTCGCACGGGTCGTCGTTGTAAGGCGACGACGCTTAATAGGCCTTGCCGCGCGCCGATACCGGCCAAACGGATTCCACCTTTCCGTCCCGCAAGCCGACATACCAGTCATGCACGTTGCAGGTTGGGTCACAGTGGCCCGGCACCAACTTCAGTTTGTCGTTGACCTTCAGTACCCCACCTTCGTCCATGACGACGCCGTGCTCGTCCGAACACTTGACGTACTTGACGTCAGTGCGCCCGAAGATCACGGGAAGGCCCGAGTCCACCGACTGTGCCTTCAGGCCCGCGTCAACGATGGCCTTGTCGCCCTTGGCGTGGCTCATCACGCTGGTCAGGATGAAAAGGGCGTTCTCCCATTCGCCCTCGTCGATCCGGTTACCGTTCTCGTCGAGGATACGGCCGTAGTCGGCATCCATGAAGGCGTAAGAACCGCACTGAAGTTCGTTGTATACGCCCGAGGTCGACTCGAAGTAGTACGAGCCTGTGCCGCCGCCGCCGACGATATCGCAGTCCAATCCTTCGGCCTTCAGCGCATCGACCGCTTCCTTCACCTGAGCGACCGCCACGGCGATCTTGGCCTTGCGGTCCTCGTAGGAATCGAGGTGCTGCATCGCGCCCTGATAGGCCTGGATGCCGGCGAACCTGAGACCCGGAGCGGCGTCTATGGACTTCGCGATTTCAACGACTGCCGGCGTGGTGGTCACGCCGCAGCGGCCCGCGCCGCAGTCGATTTCGACGAGGCACTCGATCTCGGTGCCATGCCTTTGAGCCGCTGCGGACAGGTCGGACACGTTGGCCAGATCGTCAACGCAGCAGATCGTCCGCGAGCCCAGTTTCGGCATCCGAGCCAGGCGGTCGATCTTGGCTGGGTCGCGCACCTGATTAGACACCAGCACGTCCTTGATACCGCCACGGGCGAACACTTCGGCCTCCGACACCTTCTGACAGCAGACACCACAGGCGCCGCCCAGGTCCACCTGGAGTTTAGCCACGTCCACTGACTTATGCATCTTGCCGTGCACCCGGTGGCGCATCCCGTGCGCCTTTGCGTAGTCGCCCATCTTACGGATGTTGCGCTCAAGCGCGCCGAGGTCGAGCACGAGGCAGGGCGTTTGAATGTCGGCCTCGTCCATGCCCGGCTTGGCGGGAATGTCGTAGCCAACTTCATATTCGTCGAAAGCGCTCAGGTCTTTCATGGTGCTTCTCCTCAGCCTTTGATCCAGGGCAGGGTGTCGAGGTCGACATTGCCGCCGGTGATGATGACGCCGACGCGCTTGCCCGCGAACCGGTCCTTGTTCTTGATGATTGTGGCCAGCGGCACGGCGCAGCTTGCCTCCATTACGATCTTCATCCGCTTCCAGGTCAGCTTCATCGCAGCGATGATCTCGTCTTCGGACGCGGTCAGGATATCGGTGACGTGGTTCGACACGAAATGCCAGGTCAGTTCCTTCAGTGGCACCTTCAGGCCGTCGGCGACGGTCTCCGGCGCGTCGTCGGCGATGATGTGGCCGGCCTTGAAACTGCGATAGGCGTCGTCGGCCTGTTCCGGCTCCGCGGCGATGATCTGGACTTCGGGCGCCAGCGTCGAAAGCGTCAGGCAGGTGCCCGAGATCATGCCGCCGCCGCCGATAGGTGCGATTACCATGTCCAAGCCATCCGTTTGCTCGATCAGTTCCTTTGAACAAGTGCCCTGACCAGCGATGACCCGAGGGTCATTGTAAGGATGGACGAAGTTTCCCCCTGTTTTTGCCTGAACATCAGCAAACACGGCTTCCCTCGACGAGGTCGATGGTTCGCATTCCGTGATTGTCCCACCATAGCCTCGTACCGCATCCTTCTTTGCCTGCGGCGCGGTGCGCGGCATGACAACATTGCAGGGAATCCCGCGCCGGCCCGCGGCGTAGGACAGCGACAAGGCGTGGTTGCCCGACGAATGGGTGCAGACGCCGCTCTTTGCGTCCTCATCGGAAAGGCCGAACACCGCATTTGAGGCGCCGCGAACCTTGAAGGCGCCCGCCTTCTGGAAGTTTTCGCATTTGAAGAACAGCTCGGCTCCGGTCAGTTCGTTCATGAATGACGAGGTCAGAACCGGTGTTCGGTGAATATGGGGTGCGATACGCTCGTGGGCGTCGAGCATGTCTTCGAATGTCGGGACGATCATGTCTATCGTATCCTTCATCACGCGGCGTCCTTCCGGAATATTGCATTCCCGGAGCGAAAGACGCTCTGAGCCGCTGCAACGCCCGAGCCCAACTCGATATCAAGCCCCAGATCGGCCATCACCATCTCGGCGGTCGCAATTCCGGATAGGGCCATGACGTCCGTCAGGCTTCCAAGGTGGCCAATGCGGAATACCTTTCCAGCCACTTCACCAAGACCGGTGCCGAAGGCGACTCCATAAGCGCTGGCGGCATGAGCGACAATGTCGCTGGCGTTGAAACCCTCTGGAGTGCAGATGGCGCTGACCGTGTCGGAATAAAGATCAGGCGAGGCAGCGCAAAGCTCCATTCCCCAGGCGCGTACCGCGGCACGCACGCCGCTGGCAATCCGGGTATGGCGCGCAAAGACGTTCTCAAGTCCTTCTCCCAGAAGCATCCCGCAGGCTTCATTCAGTCCATTCATCAGCCCGATGGCAGGGGTATAGGGATATGCGTTGGCCTCATAGCCCTTCGTCATGTCGCGAATATCGAAGAAAACCCGGGGCAGGCGGGCATCGTCATAGGCGGATATGGCACGGGGGCTGATACCGATGATGGCCAGACCCGCAGGCAGCATGAAACCTTTTTGCGATCCGGTCACGGCGACATCGACGCCCCACTCGTCAAAACGAAAGTCCATCGACCCGATCGAGCTGACGCCATCTACAAAGAGCATCGCGGGGTGACCTGCGGCGTCCATTGCACCCCGAACACCGGCAATGTCGGATTTGACGCCAGTTGCCGTCTCGTTATGGGTCGCCAGAACCGCCTTGATTTCATGGCCCGCGTCGGCGGCAAGGATCTCTTCGAACCGGGCGACCGGAATTCCTTCGCCCCAGGGAACTTCGACATACTGCACGTTCAATCCGAAGCGCTGGCACATGTCGATCCACTTGTGACTGAACATGCCGTTCCGCGCGGCCAGCACCTTGTCGCCTGGCGACAGCGTGTTCGAAATTGCGGTTTCCCAACCGCCGGTGCCTGTCGCGGGAAAGATAAACACCGCGGCTTCGGAAGATTTCAGAACCTTCCGCACACCCTCGCGGGCCGGGTGCAGGATATTGGCGAACAACGGCGAGCGATGGTCGATTGTCGGCATGTCGCAGGCCTTGCGCAACCGCTCGGGGATATTCGTGGGTCCGGGTATGAAAACCGGATTCTGGATACTCATAGCGTCCTCCTGCGCCTTCGATCCTCGTTTCGTAAGCACATTCACGCAGGAAGGAAATTTTTTTGAAAATATTTTTCAGATGATGTCAGGAGAAATAAATTGTTTATTGTCAGTTATTTGTATTTTTCATAATGTGAAAATCATTTTTGAAAATTGAAGGTGCTCGCAATGAACGGCTCTGATGTTACTGATTCCATTCCGCGTCGTAGCCGCGGACGCCCGCGTGACTGGCATGATAAGACCGAACAGAACACCATCAAATCACTCGACCGCGCGATGGAGGTGTTCGAGCATCTATCGACCTCGCCGGGCGCGACGCTGACGGAAATTTCAGCAGATACGGGACAGTCGCCTGCAACGGTGTATCGGATACTTGTCACTCTTGAAGGTCGCGGGCTTGTGCAGTTCGATGGCGCCGAGCAGGTCTGGCACATAGGTGCTCATGCTTTCGTAATCGGCGCCCGCTATCTTCGCCGCACCAGCCTTGTCGAACGCGCGCGCCCGATTCTACGCCTCCTAATGGAGCAGACGGGAGAGACCGCAAACCTTGGCGTGGCTCGTGAAAACTCGGTCCTGTTCGTCAGCCAGGTTGAAACGCACGAGAGTATCCGTGCCTTTTTCCCGCCGGGCACGCTTTCACCGCTTCATGCGTCGGGCATCGGCAAGGCCCTGTTGGCCCAGTTGGATGAAACCTCTCTGACACGGTTTCTTGAGCGCAGATCTCTGGAGAAATTCACTGAATACACAATCTGTGACGCCGATCAGCTTCGCCTGGAACTGACCGCGATCCGACAGCGCGGATACTCAATCGATGCCGAAGAAAAGACATTGGGAATGCGCTGCGTCGCTGCACCGGTGCTTGACTTCAACGGCGAGGCCATCGCGGGAATTTCCGTCTCGGGTCCAACCAGCCGCGTGAATGGTGACAGAACTGAAACGTTCGGCGCCGCCGTGGCGGATGCGGCAAGGATGCTGACCTCCGCCATGGGTGGTACGGCGTGAGCGCCCTTGACGAGAGTGTCCAGAAGCAGAGACGTCAGCGCATATGCGGTGCGGTCGTCAGCGGCACATGCCGGTTGACGTCCTTATAAAGCAGATAGCGGAATGGTCCCGGGCCACCAGCATAACAGGCTTGGGGGCAGAAAGCCCGAAGCCACATGAAATCGCCTGCCTCGACCTCGACCCAGTCCTGGTTCAACCGGTAGACGGCCTTTCCCTGAAGGACGTAGAGGCCATGCTCCATCACGTGGGTTTCGGCAAAGGGGATTACCGCACCGGGCTGGAAAGTGACAATGTTCACGTGCATGTCGTGACGCAAATCCTCGGGATCGACAAACCGTGTGGTCGCCCATCGGCCATCGGTTCCGGGCATGGGCGTTGGAGCGACAAGGCTCTCGTTCGTGACAAAAGCGTCCGGCGCCTCCAATCCGTCGACCGACTGGTATGCCTTGCGAATCCAGTGAAACCTCACCGGCGCGTCTGTATCGTTCGAAAGGGTCCATTCCATGCCGACGGGCAGATATACGTAGCCGCCGGCGACCATATTGTGTCTCTCGCCGTCGAAACCAAGCGTCGCCTCGCCCTCGACGACGAACAACACAGCTTCGGCCGCCTCGTCGGTCTCCGGTCGCGTGGAGCCGCCGCCAGGAGCGACTTCCATTATGTACTGCGAGAATGTCTCGGCAAAACCGCTCAGCGGCCGCGCCAGTATCCAGGCGCGCGTTCGGTTCCAGAAGGGCAGGTAGCTTGTCACGATGTCGCGCATCGTGTCCTTCGGGATTACCGCATATGCCTCGGTAAAGACCGACCGGCCGGTCAGAAGCTGGTCCTGTCCGGGATGGCCGCCGGTCGGTGCGTAGTACTTTGGAGACATTCCTGATCCAGGTTGTGGTTCTCAGCGCGAATATGCGCCGCAAACCCCCATCTTGTCACGGTTTTTCCGGGTGAAGCCCATCAGGAGTCGCGCTCCATGATCCATTCGACCTCTGGCGCTGGAACGAAGCGCCATTTGCGCAAAGGCCCTGCCATGACGTTGAGGTAATACATTTCGAAACCGTAGGGCGCGCCGCAGGGGTGATGCCCGCGGGGGACCAGCACGACATCGCCATCGGAGACAGCCATCGTCTCGTCCAATCGCCCGTCGTCGGTATAGACCCGCTGGATGCCGAAGCCCGACGCCGGGTTCAGACGGTGGTAATAGGTTTCTTCAAGGTATGTGATGCGCGGAAAATCATCCTCGTCATGCCGGTGGCTGGGATAGGACGACCAGTGACCCGCGGGAGTGAATACTTCAGTCACCAGCAGCGAGTCGCAGAAATCCTCGTTCTCCATGGCGATGTTGTTGATCAGTCGCGTGTTCGTGCCCTTGCCGCGTTCGGTCAGAGTAATGCCTTCCGGTCCAATGTGGCGCGCCCTGTGCCCGCCCGTGCCGGGGGCCGCGCAGACGGCGATGACACAATCCGTTTCGGCGGTTGCCCGCCAATCAGTGCCATTCGGCACGTAGAGCGAGTGGGGAGGGGTCTTTTCGAAGACATTCATGCGGTCGCCGAGGATGCCCCAGTCCTGGCCCGCGCCGGTGAATGCGGCCTTGCCTTCGACCATGACGAGGATGACCTCGTACCCGCCGGTCGTCTCGGCCGCCGTCTCGCCGGCCCGCAGCCGGTAGAGCGAGAAGCCAACATAGCGCCAGCCCGCCGTCTCGGGCGTGACGTGGTGGACCTTGCCGTGGTTTCCGAACGGTTTCAGTAGCAGATCGGTCATCTATCTTCCTTTCCGGGGCGGCGGATCAGTCGGCGCGTTGCAGGCCCATGTTCTCTTCATAGGCTCGACGGGCTGCGCGGACTTCCTCGCGTTCCGACACCTCGGGCACCGCGACCTCCCACCAGGAGCCGCCTGCTCCGGTGCCAGGATATGGGTCGGTCTCTATCACGATGACCGAGGGTATGTCCCGCCCCTTGGCCGCCTTCAGTTTTGCTTCCAGATCCGCTATATCAAAAGCCTTTTCCGCATGTGCCCCCATCGAAGCGGCGTGGGCGACGAAATCTATGTCGGGTTGGGTTTCGACGTTGGCAGAGGCGTAGAGGTTGTTGAATTCAGCGCCGCCAGTACCCTTTTGAAGACGGTTGATGCAGCCGAAACCCCGGTTGTCGCTCAGCACTACCGTAAACGGCACGCGTCGCATGACGGCGGTGGCCAGTTCCGAGTTTGCCATCATGTAGCTGCCATCGCCGATGAAGCAGACCACATCCCGGTCGGGACAGGCCAGCTTGGTGCCCATGGCTCCGGCCAGTTCATAGCCCATGCAGGAAAAGCCGTATTCCATGTGATACCCGCCTTTGCTGGCGCGCCAAAGTGTGTGCAACGCGCCGGGCATGGTGCCTGCGGCGCACATTACCAAGGTCTTCGGGGTTGCATGACGCTGGACTGCGCCAATAACCTGGGCATCCGTAGGCAGGCCGGGCGTGTTCGGTGCGGCCATGAGCGCATCTGTCGTTTGATACCAGGACGTGCGCGTGTCGCCGTCGCGGGAGGGCCAGCTATTTTCCCCGAGCGCCGCATCGATCTTTTCCAGCGCTACGCGAGCATCGGCCACAAGGCCGAGCGCACCGTGCTTGCCCGCGTCGTAGCCGGTGACATTGATCGAGACAAGGCGGCGGGCAGGGTTCTTGAACACGCTCCATGATCCGGTGGTGAAGTCCTGAAAACGCGTTCCGATACCGAGGACCAAATCCGCCTCGGCCAATGCGCTGTTTGCGGCATCGCCACCTGTAACTCCCGGCGGCCCGAGGTTCAGGTCTTCCTCCCAGTCTATCGCGCCTTTGCCGGCCTGTGTTTCGGTCAGTGGAATGTTGTGGGCGCGCGCGAAGGTCAGAAGTGCTTCTTCTGCCTGCGAGTAGATCACGCCGCCGCCCGCCACGATCACAGGACGTTCGGCCGATTTCAACGCCGCGACGACCTCGGCCAGCTCGCCCGCGTCGGGTTCGGGTCGGCGGATGCGCCATGTCTTCGGCTCGAAGAAGCTGACCGGGTAGTCGAAGGCCTCGGCCTGGGTGTCCTGGCAGAAGGACAACGTGACAGGCCCGCATTTGGCGGGGTCGGTCATGGTCTGAAGCGCGCGTGGCAGGGCGGTCAGGATGTGTTCGGGCCGCGAAATCCTGTCGTAGTAGCGGCTGACGGGGCGGAAACAATCATTGGCGCTGATCGTGCCGTCGTCGAAATCCTCGACCTGTTGCAGCACCGGGTCGGGGCCGCGATCGGCGAAGACATCGCCGGGAATGAAGAGGACAGGCAGGCGGTTTACATGGGCAAGCGCGGCGGCGGTCACCATGTTCGTCGCACCCGGTCCGATGGAGGAGGTCACCGCCATTGCGCGGCGGCGCTTGGACGCCTTGGCAAAGGCGATGGCCGCGTGTGCCATGGTCTGTTCGTTCTGGCCGCGCCAGGTGGGAAGTCTATCCTGCGCGTGATAGAGCGCCTCGCCCAGGCCTGCCACGTTGCCATGCCCGAAGATGGCCCAGACGCCGTCGATGAAGCGTTCACCATCTTCATTCATCTGGACGGACAGCCACCTTACCAATGCCTGGGCGGCCGTCAGGCGGATCGTTTTCGTCATGTCCTCGTATCCTTATTCGGCCCGCGATGCATCCCAGATGCGGCAAAGCTGTGCGTAGTTTTCCGTCATGCGTTCAACGGCTTCGGCATCGCCGATCCGACCGAGCATCCAGTCGCGTGCCGCTGCGCCGAAGATCGTTCGGCCAACTGCAAAACCCTTGATCAGCGGTTGCCGCGCGGCCAGAGCGAAGGCGTCCGACAGTTCTTCCTCGGGTGCGTCGAGACCCAGCACAACAATTCCCCGCGTGCGGGAATCGTTCCCGTTGATGGCGTGCA
This sequence comes from Silicimonas sp., assembly GCA_040220415.1. Lineage (GTDB taxonomy): Bacteria > Pseudomonadota > Alphaproteobacteria > Rhodobacterales > Rhodobacteraceae > JAVJUV01. The sequence goes on along the minus strand of JAVJUV010000086.1, from coordinate 132,348 downwards.
CAGCATTCGCCCATGCCTGCTCTGTCCTGAAGGGCTCCAGCTTCCACCAATCGGGATAGACATCCAGATCGTAGAATCTCTGGATCACAGTTGCGGTCGTCCAGTCGTCGGATTCACCCACCTTGGAAGGGATCAGTTCCAGAAGGAATTCCAGCGAGTTCCTACGCGCCGCATGGTAAAGCCTCAGCACGGTGGCTTCCTGGGCTGCCCAGGTCTCGGCATCGTCGTCAGGATGTGCAAAACAGAGACATTTGACAACGTGATCGCGCGGCCATTCGACAAGGCCGCCGAAATCCGGACCTATCTCGGGCTCAAGCATCAGCGGACGAGAGCCGGGCCATTCGACGGGGCGGCCAATCCAAAGTCCCGTTCCCGCGGCGCGGTATAGCGCGTCCCTGCCTAGACGGTTGTCGCACAGAATGCCGTAGCCGGGCCGACCGCCAGCCACCTTCAGGGCGGCGTCGAGACAAAGCTGTTTGAATTGTCCGATTTTATCGGGTGCAGCACCCTCCATCTCCTCGAACTGGGACCTATGGTCAAAGGCGAAGACCCTGAGTGTGGACCAGTCGCCCGTGCGGTTCGTAGCCCAGTGGACCTGTTCCAGTTCGGTGTCGTTCCTCAGATCGGGCCGTTTGATCCCGCGTTTGAAAAAGAACTGGAGTTCTTCCCACGAAGGGTAGGCAGGAGTGCAGCCGTGTCGGCTGACCGCGAAAGCGCCGCAAGCATTCGCGTATTTCAGCGCGGTGGGCCAGTCTTCGCCGTCGAGCCAGCCCTTGAGGAGGCCGGACATGAACCCGTCGCCCGCGCCGAGGACGTTGAAGATCTCGATCGGGAAACCCGGTCCGGCCTGGCCATCATCAAGGTTGTCTGCGATGTCACCAGTGAAAGCGACCGCTCCCATGGCACCGCGCTTGCAGACAAGCGTGGCCTTCGAGACGGCCCGCACGGCGCGGAGCGCGGCGATTGTGTCGGTCGTGCCGCCGGCGATATGGAACTCTTCTTCCGTTCCCACGATCAGGTCGAAGAGATGCAACGTCGCTTGCAACTTGGACGTAACGCGCTTGCTCTCCACAAAGCGGCTCTCGCCCTCGCCGTGGCCCGCGACACCCCAGAGATTGGGGCGGTAGTCGATGTCGAGGGCGGTTTGCATCCCTGCGGCGCGTGCGATTTCAAGCGCCTTGAGCGTGGCCGCTTCGACCTCCGGGTGGCTTAGGTGCGTTCCTGTTGCCACGACGGCACGAGCCCGGTGGATGAAGTCAGGGTCGATGTCATCCGCGGTCAGGCCCATATCTGCGCAGTTCTCGCGGAAAAAGATCAGGGGGAACCTTTCCTGATCGCGTATTCCCAAAAGGACGAGGGCGGTCAACCGTTCGGGATCGACCTTGACCCCTTCGGTGTTCACACCCTCGCGTTGAAGCTGCTCTACGATAAATCTACCCATATGCTCGTCACCGACCCCGGTGATGACGGCTGACTTCAACCCCAGTCGCGCAGTGCCGCAGGCAATGTTGGTGGGGCTCCCACCGATGTATTTGTCGAAGGAACCCATGTCCTCCAGTCGGCCGCCGATCTGCGTTCCGTATAGATCGACACTGGAACGACCGACGGTGATGACATCAAGATCTTTCATGGTCTTTTGCTCAATCATTCGTACGGTTTGTCCCTGATAACTCGGGAAATCACAGTGTGACAGTTTTTCCGGATTTCGCCGATTCTGTCGCGGCTTCCGCCACCGACAGCGCATTCACACCTTCTTCCAGCGTTACCGGCATCGGCTTGCCGCCATGCACCGCCTTAACGAATGCGTCCCATTCCGTAGCATATGCAGGCATGTATCGCTCGAGGAAGAAGTGCATCGGTTTGGCGCCAGTCACGCCCGCAGCGGTCGATTTGACAAGCTGGTTTTCCAGGACGTTCCTGGCCTCGAGCATGCCTTTCGAGCCAAGGAATTCGATCCGCTGGTCATAGCCGAACGCAGCGCGGCGCGAGTTGCGAATTGTGGCGATGCGGCCATCCTCATATGTCATCGTGACAACAGCGGTATCAAAGTCACCGGCATTGCCTATTTCACTGTCCACGATGGAACTGCCCTTTGCGGTTACGGTCTTGGGCAGGCCCCCCATAAGCCACTGGCAGATGTCGAAGTCGTGGATTGTCATGTCGCGGAAGATGCCGCCGGAAACCTTGATATAGGCCAGCGGCGGTGGGCCGGGATCAAAGGACGTAACAGCAAGTAATTCACCCTTTCCAATCTCGCCGTTATCAAAGGCGGCCTTCAGCGCAGCGAAGCTGGGATCGAAGCGACGGTTGAAGCCGATCATCACTGGCCGACCGTTCTTGTTCGCAGCCTTCAGGCAGGCCTGCGCGCGCTCAAGGCTAAGATCGACCGGTTTCTCGCAAAGAACCGCCTTGCCCGCTGCGGTTGCCGCTTCGATCAGATCGGAATGCGTGTCGGTCGACGTGGCAATCAGCACTGCCTTTATGCTGTCGTCTGCGATGATCTCCTCGGAACTGCGGACGGAAGAGCCGTATTTTGCAGACAAAGCCTCGGCTGACGGTGCGTGGACGTCGGAAACCGCGGCAAGCTCGGTTTCAGCGTGTCCCGCTATGTTCACGGCGTGCACCTGGCCGATCCGGCCCGCGCCCAGAAGTCCGACTTTCATCATGTTGCTTCCTTTCAAGTGTTTGAGGCGGCTCGTGTGGTCGATACCGCTGCAGTGATATACGTGCTCGGAACGTTGTTCCGCGCGTTGGTGTTCTGGCAAATCGACCCGACACCATTTTTCGAAATAGCCGGGTCAAGCCGGTCTGACCGGTGACTTCGATCGGGGGGCAGGGCGTTCAAGAATTCGAGCTTCATGCATACCGGCTTCGACAGAGCATTCAGCCCCCTTTGCTCTTGCGGTAGAAATCCGGCATTTTCGGTATCTCTATATCTATTGTCTTTCCCGAGGCCAGCGCCTCCACTCCCTTGTCCGCAATAAGTGTCGACAGCATCCCATCCCATGCTGTGGATGCGATCGCCGATGGCACTCCGGTATTGGCGAAGGTCAGAAACGCGCGGTTCTGCAGTCGGTAGGCTTCCGCAAATCGGGGGCGCCAGTCCGCCGCATAGGTTTCGGTTGCGGTCAGTCCGGTGTGACCACGACTCCAGACCGGGGTCCCCAGCGTGACCGACGCGCGTTCACCCACCAGTTCGCCGCGCACGTCGTATCCATAGGCGGCGTTATTGTTGACCTCGATAGTTACCAGTTGATCCCCGGTTGTCTGCAAAATCATGACGACGGGCGCGACCAGATCGTCCGATCGCTTTGGCTGAGAGGCCGATATGCTCCGGATATCGACGTCGAGGACGAAGCGCACCGCGTCGAATTCGTGCGGGGCGGAGTTCGTGATGGCCATGGCGCCTGTAAACCAGGGCGGAGACTCAACATTCCTGTGGAAATTGTGCATCATGATCGCCCGACCAAGATCACCACTCTCCAGCACTGCTTTCATCTGCGTATAGGCCGGATCAAAACGGCGCATATAGCCCACCTGAACAAAGCGCTGGCCCGCGGCGATTTCCGCTTCGATGATACGTCGGCAATCCTGTGTCGTTGGCGCAAGCGGTTTCTCACACATCACCGGTTTGCCGGCCGCAATCGCAGCAAGGGTCAGGTCGGCGTGGGTATCGTCCGGGCTGGCGATCAGCACGGCGTCCACGTCCTTGCGGGCGATTGTTCCTGTCGGATCGGTCGAGATATCCGTCGCACCAGTACGGTCGGCCACGTCGCGCGCGCGATCTTCCGAAGCGTCACAGATCACCGAAAGCACCGCACCGGGAACCTCTTCGGCGAAAATGCGGGCGTGGTCAGCGCCCATGATACCGGCTCCGATGATGGCCAATCTTGTCGTCATGACGTGCCTTCTCTGGCTAAGTTTTGCGCGAAGGGGAGCTCGTTGATCCCATGTATGTCTTCTACCATCGCTATCTCGGTTTGCGCGGTGCCACTATTCAAGCGCTCAAGACACACGTCACGCCGCATTCGACTTTCGCCGCCGTTCCAGCAGGGGATCATGGCGATTACCTTCGGAAATCGAAATGGTGCAAGTGCAAGTGCAGTTCATTGCCCGGCGGTGACCACGTCATATGGAAGGACGCTTCCATTTCGGCAGAACTGGGCTGACATCTGGCACCCTTGGCAAAATTGCCCTTGGCCGGACCGGCCATGATGTCCTCCCTTATGCATTCTGCGACTCATCGCCGGCTTTCGGATGGGAGAATGTCAGAGAAGCCGAAGCATCTTCAATCTCGCAAAAGCGAACAGCCCCATTTTGTATCATATCTTTCATTCTTCCCGCGCGGATGACATAAAATGATACAAGAAAGAGAGCGCTAACATGACCCGACCTACGATCCGTGAACTGGCCCGTGCGGCAGGTGTCTCGACTTCCACGGTAAACCGGGTGCTCGCTGGATCCGACAAGGTTCGCGAGCCGACAATGCAGCGCGTCCTCGACGCGGCCGGGGATATCGGGTTCTACGGGGTCGGAACCATCCGCAGTCGTGTCGAGGCTGCACGGACGCGCGACCGCTTCGTCGTTTTACTGCAGCAGCAGGGGCGTCAATTCTACGAGACGCTGGCCGCTCATCTGCGTTCCGCGGCGCAGTTGCGTGCCGACCGCGATATCGAACTCGTTATTGAATTCATGAACGACCTCTCACCCGAACACGTCGCCGAGCGGATGTTGTCTCTGGGTCGAAGCGCAGACGCTCTGGCAGTAACTACTGCAGAACACCCGATCGTCAGTGCAATGATCGACCAGCTTGCAGATGCCGGCACACCCGTGTTGCCACTCGTCTCGCCGCTTACCGCACAAACGAGAATTGGCTATGTCGGACTTGACAGCTGGAAGGTCGGGCGCACCGTCGGTTGGTTCTTCGAGAATATTTGCCAGCATCCCGGCAAGATCGGCGTGCTGGTGGGCAACCACCGCTACCTCAACCAGGATATGCAGGAAAGCGGGTTTCGATCGTATCTGCGCGAGCATGGCGGCGGGTTCACGGTGCTTGAGCCGTTACCTACTTTCGAATCCACCGCGATCGCACGGGAAATGACCGAACGGCTACTGACCGAACACTCGGACATGGTCGGGCTGTTCGTCTGTGGTGGCGGTATCAGCGGGGCGCTTGCGGCGCTGCGTGGATCTGGTCGCGCCGGTTCATTGAAAGTGATCGGCTACGACCTGATGGAATCAACTCGCAGCGGCCTGCTTGACGGAACCCTGTCCGTCGTTCTCTCTCACCCCTTTCAGCGTCTGGCGTCCGAGGCGCTGGAAAGCATGGTCCAGTTGAAACTGACGGGCGGCAAAGAAGCAGGGCAGCGCATACTTGTGAATTTCGATATCTACACCCGCGAGAATATTTGACCCTTGGTTGCGGAAATTCGATCCCGGTCGACTAGGTTCAGCCGTTCCAGACAACCTGTCCGAACCCACTGACGTCGTAGCCCAAGGCGCTTTCCGCTCGGTGCCGAAAAGCTTCGGTCTGGCAGAACTTGATCAGCTTTTGGAGCGGCGGATCGAACCAAGCCTTGCGGTCGACCAGGATATCGAAACGCTCCTCGATGACTGGCTGGAATGACAGCCCGTATGTCAGTGCGACAGATTCAAGGCCAAAGGTCGCTTCGGCTTCCCCTTGGCGAACCAGTTGGACCGCATCGTCCTCGGTTCTTGCGACGTCTGTCAGCGTGATGTCCTTCAGATCAAGCCCGTGCTGGCCGGCAAGCTGTTCGAACAGGTTCGCCGTCCCCGATTCTGGCTGTCGCGGCACGACGCGAAGCCCCGCAAGGTCCTTCAGGCTGCTGGGATGCGGCAAGCCGGAGCCAAAAACGATGCCACGTTTCCGCGTGGCAAAAGTCAGAAGAACGGCGTTTTTGCCAGCGGCCGCGCTTTCTGCTGCTTCGGCATTCCAGTCGGATGTCTTCGGTTCGTAGATATGCAGACCGGTTGCGACGCCTTCGTCTGCCGCGAAACGCGACAAGCCGTCGTGCGATCCATCGAAGAACGTAGCCAGTCCGCAGCGCGATTGGCGGATCGCCCAATCGAGCAAGGGGTCGTGGCTTCCCAGGAAGATCGCCGGACGCTCGCTGTCTTCGACAGCGCCGCCCGACTTGGCCTTTTCGATCCAGGCCCGCACCTCGGCGGCCGGAAACAACAGCTTTCCCGTCGCTCTCGAACAAGGAACCTCGCCGTTGGCTGCCAGATCGTAGACCTTGCGCTCCTTGATTCGCAGGAGATCGGCAAGCTCTCGGACCGTCAGGTATTCGTGCTTTTCGGTTGCTGCTTCGTTCATCTTTGCCCGATTGCAAGGCGGCGGGTCCATTCCCGCCGCCTGGGGCACTCTATCAGTTTGCCGGTGCGTTCGGAAAGAAGAGTTGCTGACCGTCGACTTTGTAGTTGGCGATAGCCTCTTGGCCTTTCTCGGAAAGAAGCCAATCGGTAAAGGTCTGCGCGGCTTCCACGTTCACGCTCGGGCATTTGTCAGCACTGACAGGAATGACCCCGTATTGATTGAAGAGATCCTCATCGCCTTCGACCTGGACTGTGTAGTCCTGCTTGTTGGCAAAACTGATCCATGTCGCGCGGTCGGTCATCACGTATGCGCCCATACCGATCCCGGCGTTCAGGGTGGCGCCCATGCCAGACCCCGTTTCGCGGTACCATTTTCCTGACCCCGTTTTTGGATCTATGCCAGCGCTGTTCCAGAGCGACACCTCCTTTTTGTGGGTACCGGAATCGTCTCCGCGCGACGCGAAGAGTGCGCCGGCCTCGGCAATCTTGGATAGCGCGCTCTCGACATCGTTCATGCCGCTCACGCCAGCCGGATCGACGCTTGGGCCGACTATGACAAAGTCGTTGTACATCAGGTCCGTCCGCATGGTGCCATAGCCCGCTGCGACGAATTTTTCCTCGGACGGTTTGGCGTGCACCAGCAGGACATCACCGTCACAGTTCTGTGCGTTGTTGATCGCCTGACCGGTTCCGACGGCGACCACGTTTACCTGAATGCCGGTTTCTTCCTGGAAGGCGGGCAGCAGATAGTCGTAAAGGCCCGAATTCGCGGTCGAGGTTGTGGATTGCACGATGATCGATTGATCCTGCGCGAAAGCGCCGGTTGCGACGATCATGGCCATCGCGGCCGCGCCAAGTCGAGTTTTGTAGGTCATGGTAGCTCCCTGTTATTGATGGTTACTCAGACAACGATTTTTCCGTTGAGGTAGTCCCTTGCCGTCTGTGTCCTCGGCTGAGGGAAGAAATCGGAGGCCGGTGAATGCTCGGCTATCCGGCCTTTGTTCAGGAAAACGACATCGTCGGCCATCCGTCGGGCTTGGCCGATGTCGTGGGTCACGAAAATTACTCGCGTGCCGTTTCTGCAGGCATCTGACACGATCCTTTCGATCGCGATTACCGAGGCGGGATCCAGACTTGCGGTCGGCTCGTCCAGAAGCAGAACCTCGGGGTCGGTTGCCAGTGCGCGCGCCAGCGCAAGCCGTTGCGCTTCACCGCCCGACAGAAGTCGCGCAGGCTGCGATGCCTTGTGTGCCAGCCCCACGTAATCAAGAAGGGCATCCTGGCGCGATCGGTCGCATCCGCGTGATCTAAGGACGAAATCAAGATTCGCGGCTACGGACCGGCGAAGAAGTACGGGTTTCTGGAAGACGAGCGACTGCCGCCGGGTCACCTCTATGGGGCGGTGGCCATTCCAGTCGATCCGGCCCGACGTTGGCTCTATCAGACCGTGAAGCAGTTTTAGAAACAGGCTTTTCCCGGCGCCGTTTACGCCCATGATGACCGTGCAGCCGTGCTGCGACAGGTCAAGGTTTAACCCGTCGATAACGTTTATCCGGTCGAACGCCAGCGTCAAATCTCGAACCTCGAGCGGCACGATGGTCTTCGCGTCGACCATCTTCGCGCTTGTCGGAAACGTTATTAGGGCTGCGTCAGACATAGGCTGATCGCGCCGCTGACATGCGCACTGTCTGTACTGCGGCGTTGACGCCAAGCGCAATGATCAGAAGGATAATCCCCAACGCCAAGGCAAGCGCCAGATCTCCTTTTGATGTTTCAAGCGCGATTGCGGTCGTCATCACCCGCGTCAGGTGATCAATGTTGCCGCCGACAATCATGACCGCACCTACTTCCGCAACCGCTCGCCCGAACCCTGCCAGTCCCACGGTCAGCAAGGAAAAGCGCGCATCCCAAAGAAGTGCCGAGATCGTCTGTCCGCGCGTCAGGCAAAGCGAGCGAAACTGATCTCGGTACTCGGCATGAAGGTCTTCGATCACCTGCCGCGACAGCGCAGCGACGATTGGAGCAATCAAAATCGTTTGCGCGATGATCATCGCGGTTGGCGTGTAGAGCAGGCCCAAAAATCCAAGCGGGCCGGCGCGTGACAGATGGATGTAGACAAGTAGGCCCACAACTACGGGAGGGAGTCCCATAAGGGCGTTCATGACAATCAGTACGGCGTTTCGCCCTCTGAAGCGGCTGACCGCGACCAATGCTCCGATCGGAAGGCCGATCAGGCATGCAAAGGCGGTCGCCGCCAAGCTGACGCGCAGTGACAAGGCGACGATTTCGAACAGATCGGCATCGCCGGACAATACAAGTGTCAGAGCAAGTGTGAATGAAGCCCCTAAATCCTGCAAAATCTCCGCTCCCTTCGGAAAATTCGCCAAGAAAGACTTTAAGAGGCATAAAACACAGAGTTCAACCGGAAATTTTGAGTTGGACGCGCTGTAGTGTTCCGGACAGGGACCCGAAGGTCCGGAACCCGACCAAGCGCCGACAAGCGATGACAGGGAGTTGAGAGTGCCTTCAGAGCGTTGTGACGCGAAAATCCTTGCCGATGCGCACTATGTCTCTTGTAACGCCGGGCCTCAGGAAGCCGATGCCATTGCCCAGTCCGGCGACTTCGGCAGGTGTGGAAGTTGCAGCGCGAAGGGCGTCTTCCAGGGGGATGCCGACTTTCTCGACAAGTACACGTATCGCGGCGCCAAGTTCCAGGTCCGCGCCCGCCAGCGTGCCGTCTTCAAGCACCAGTCGACCGTCTGCGCGTCTGACCATACGGTCGCCTAGCATGAATTCACAGAGGTCGCTTCCCGCTGGCGCCATCGCATCGCTCACAAGAAAGATACGGCCGGGCGCAACCTTGGCAGCCCAGGCTGTGCGCATTGCCGCGGGGTGAACATGGATGCCATCGGCGATCAGTCCAGCCGACAGATTGCCCGAGACCAGCGCGGCACCTACAAGTCCGGGTTCGCGGTTTGCAAGCTGACTCATGGCGTTGAACAAATGCGTGACCACTCGCGCACCGGCCTCGGCATAGGCCACGCAAGTGTCGAAGTCGGCGTCGCTATGACCCAGGGAAACAATCGCGCCGGCATTTGCCAGAGCCGAGACCTGATCAGTTGTCGTGGACTCCGGCGCAACGGTAACCATCAGGACGGGCAGAGTGCCCGCGGCGTCGATAAGCACTGCCAGATCTTCCGCAGTCATACGGCGGATCAGCTTGGCGTCGTGGGCCCCCTTGCGGGCGACCGACAGGTGCGGGCCTTCGAGGTGCAGGCCCGCGATACCTGTAACTCCGGCAGCAACCGCTGCCTTGGCGGCCTCGATGGCGGCGCGTGTTCTCTCGGGCGTATCAGTAATCAGCGTAGGCAGGACCGACGTCGCCCCAAGTCGGCGATGCGCTTCGGCCATACGTTTCAGTGTCGCGAGCGAAGGATCATCGTTCAGCATGATCCCGTCGCCGCCATTCGCTTGCAGATCGACAAATCCAGGCGCCAGGATATCCCCGTCCAGATCGACGATATCGGCGCCTTTGGGTGCCGGCAGGTTGTTCCCAATTGCAGTCAAAAGTCCGTTTTCGACAACGGCGGCCATATCGGTCTTTAACGCGTTTCCATCGAAAATCGCGCCGCCCCGATAATATTTCACGCCGTCGTTCATACTGTCTCGGTCACCTTGTTCAGGTGACGCGGCGTATCGGGATCGATGCCTCGCGACAGGGCGATACTTTCGACCGCCGAGTAAAAGGACACGATAGTGGAAATTGGATCGGTCAGCCAATGACCTGTGCGTCTGTGGGGCAGGGGAAGCGCCTTCCGGACTTTAGGGCTGGTTACGAAGACGTTCGCGCCCTTGTCGGCCAGCGCGTCCGCCACCTCTGCAATGGAAGCCTCTGCGGCGTCCGCGGCAGCAAAGGCGATGACCGGAAACTCCGGGCCGACAATCGAAACCGGTCCATGAAGAACTTCCGCCGAGGAATAGCTCTCGGCATGTATCCGGCAAGTCTCCTTGAATTTGAGGGCGGCTTCGTTGGAAATCGCCCAAGACGGTCCGCGCCCCAAGGTATAGGCGGAATTGCCCGTGACTGCATGTCCAACCGCGCTCCAGTCGCAACCGATCGCGGCTTCCAGGTGGTCGGGCAGCGTCCGGATTGCGCGGATCAGGTCGGTGTCATTCTTCATCTCGGCAATCAGCCAAAGTCCGGCAACCAGGGAGGTCACGAAAGTCTTTGTGGCCGCCACGCTGTTTTCGGGGCCCGCACAGATCGGAAGCGTTACATTGGATGCCTCAGCCAAAGGCGACGCGGGATCGTTGGTGATGGCCACGCTCATTGCTCCGCTCTCGGTCAGCGAACGGGTCAGACGCACGATGTCGGGGCTTTTGCCGGATTGGGACACAGCGAAACAGACCGCTCCGTTGGCCTTGATGCGCACACCATACACCGAGGCAACCGAAGGTCCGACCGAAGCCATCGGCAGTCCCAGCATCAGTTCGCTGGCGTACTTCAGGAACGTACAGGCATGATCGGATGATCCGCGAGCAACCGACAGAAGGAACGGTACATCGGAGGGAATGCGCTTCAATGCCTGTCGATCCGCGGGAGCCCCTTCGGTCAGAAGCCGATCGACGGCCATGGGGATTTCTTCGATCTCAAGTCGCATCCGCGTCGGTACTTTTACCATTTTTCAGCCCTCCGCCCGTGACAGCCGCAGCTCGGCCACGAAATCGTATGCATCGCCACGATAGAGTGATTTTGTAAACTCTATCATTCGACTGCCTTCCAGGTATGAGGATCGCTGGATGCTCAGTCCGGCCGTACCTTCGGCGACGCCCAGCAGTGCTGCATCTTGCGCGGACAGGTTTACCGCACATATTTTCTGGACCGCACGCACGGGACGCATGCCGCGAGCCTGCAATACATCGTACAATGAAGTCGTGACCTCCAGCGGATTGGGAAGCACATCGAGCGGAAGCGAGGCGCGTTCGAGGGCCATCGGACGCCCGCCGGTCTCTCTGATGCGGAATATCCTGGCGACCGAATCTCCAGCGCGCAGGCCAAGCGCGATCATTTCATCCGGGGACGGCATGTATATCCCGCGCTCAAGCCAAGTGGACGTCGTGTCCATCCCGCGTCGCTTCATGTCTTCCGAAAAAGACGTCAGGTGCGACAGTGACTGCTCCACCCGAGTTGCCGGTTCGCGAACAAAAGAACCGGACCCCTGGCGCTGTTCGATAAGCCCCTTGTCCGCCAGTTCCTGTATCGCCTTGCGAACCGTGACGCGGGACAGATCCGTCAATTGTGCCAGTTCCCGTTCGGGCGGCAACGAGCTGTTTGGGGGCAGGACGCCTTCACGGATGCCTGCCTCCAGGCGACGTCGCAACTGGACATAGCGCGGGCCAGCAGATTGCCCCAGCCAGGCATCGGGATGAAGGAAGCCCGCGACGCTCACCGCGTCAACTCCATTCGGAAGTCTTCGGCCAGCGATAGAGCGCCATCGATCGGGGAGGCGAGCGGCTGCGAAAAGCATGCCTGCATGTCTTGCGGCAAGTAATCCCGATAAAAACCTGCCACCCCGCCGGTCAGGCAAATCGGCAGCTTTTCGCCCCATCCCATAGCGATCAGGGTTCGAGAGATATGATCCGCGCCGCGCTGGAGAATGTTCTCTGCAAGTGAATCGCCTGTTGCCGCTGCTTCGGTGACAAGCGGCGCCAAAGATCCGAATTCCGCGGGCGACGCATCGGTCGCAAATGCGACGATCCCGGCGCTGGAGCCGAAGCGCGCAAGGACGGTATCGCTAAGAGGTGTTGCCCGCCTCAGCTGGTCGGTGACATCCAGCGTTGCGATCAGAAGTTTCCGCCCCAACCAGTGTGCGGATGCCTCATCTCCCAGAACATGTCCCCACCCACCCGACAGTTTGATTTCGCCATCCCTCTGAATCGCGAAGAAAGATCCCGTACCGGAATGAACCGTTGCGCCGTCATGATGACCAAGAGCGCCGCGGACCGCTGCAGGTCGGTCGTCCTCGACCCTGATGCTGGATAGTGGAAGTCCATCAGCGATTGCACGCGCGATATCGGGTCCGACCACACCGGCAAGACCAAGGTAAGTCGGCACATCAGCGAAGGCGGTCAAGGGCACTCCCGTCTTGGAAGCCAGCCGCGAGAGCCCGTCTGAAATTGTGACGATTGCGCCGTCAAGGTCAGTCGACGCGTTGGCGCTTCCGACCTCCACCTCGTGGCGCTTGCCGGAGATAACGCAGGCGATACGGCACCGCGTGCCGCCACCGTCCGCCGCAAGGATCTCTGGCGCTGTATTCATAAGGGACGTTTACAATATCCCCTGAAGAAAAGAAAGACCGAAAAGATACCAATGAGCCGAAATTCGCTGATACAATAGCAAATTTAGAGGAGTATCTAGTTCTCTGTAGACATTTGGTATTAAAAAGGTATTCTAAAATCAAGATCCGGGGGAATCGTGTGCTGAACCGCAAAACCGAACAATTGTCTTCCTGTGGCACGCCAGTCGACAAGGTGTCATTGCGCGAAGCTGCGCAGTTGATGGCCGAGGCTCAGGCCGATGCCGCGAAGGTGGTTTTTGCCTGTGCGCCGGAGCTAGCCCAGGCGGCTAAGGCGATGGCGAAGGTCATCCGGAGCGGAGGCCGCCTGATATACGTGGCTGCGGGCTCGTCCGGGCTGATGGCGGCAGCCGACGCGATGGAATTGAAGGGCACCTTCGGCATTTCGCCAGCGCAGGTCCGCATCCTCATGGCTGGAGGTGTGCCGACGACTTCTGACATGCCGGGCGATGTCGAGGATGCATGCGATACGCTGAAGGCCGACCTTGCCGATATATCGGAGCGCGATTGCATGATCGCCGTGACCGCGAGTGGCTCGACGCCTTTCACTCTGGCCGCGGCAAGGATCGCACAGCAAAGCAGGACGACTGTTGTCGGTATCGCGAATAACGGCAATGCACCGCTCTTCGATCTTTCAGATCACGCCATTCTCCTCGATACGCCGCCCGAGCTTCTGTCCGGCTCGACGCGAATGGGCGCGGGTACGGCACAGAAAATCGCGCTCAACACGCTGTCAACGCTGATGGGGGTCGAGCTTGGGCACATCTATCAGGGCATGATGGTGAACCTTGTTGCAGACAATGCCAAGCTTCGTGAGCGCGCGCATGCGATCGTTCGGCGCATTTCCGGGGTTGACGACGAATCCGCTGCGCGCGCGCTGTCTTTGGCAGGGGCCGATGTAAAGCTGGCCTGCCTGCTTGCTAAAGGCGCGCCATCGGTCAGGGCCGCGAGTGACGCGCTCGCTGCCGTTAACGGCCTGATGGGGCCGGCGATTTTGGAACTAGGTTTGGAATAATCGATCTTTGCAAAACAGGGAGACTTAAATGAAACGCAAAGTTCTCGCACTCGCTCTTGCCACCACCGCCTTGACGGCCGGCGGGGCACTGGCGCAAGACGTGACGCTTACAATCGAAAGCTGGCGGAACGATGATCTGGCACTTTGGCAGGAAAAGATCATTCCTGCCTTCGAGGCCGAACACCCGGGCATCAAGGTGGTGTTCTCGCCATCCGCGCCCACCGAGTACAATGCTGCGCTTAACTCGAAGCTGGAGGCCGGCAGCGCCGGCGACCTGATTACCTGCCGTCCATTCGATGCATCACTGGCGCTGTACGACGCCGGGCATCTTGCCGATCTTGATGACATGGAAGCGATGAGCAACTTCTCGGATGTTGCCAAGTCGGCCTGGCAGACGGACGACGGCTCGGCCACGTTCTGTGTCCCGATGGCGTCAGTGATCCACGGCTTCATCTACAATGCCGACGCATTCGCCGAACTAGGACTCGAAGTGCCGACGACCGAGGAGGAGTTCTTTGCGGTCCTCGACGCGATCAAAGAAGATGGTACTTACATCCCGATGGCGATGGGCACCAACGACCAGTGGGAAGCGGCCACGATGGGCTACAACAACATTGGTCCCAACTACTGGAACGGCGAAGAGGGCCGCCAGGCGCTGATCAAGGGCGAGCAGAAGCTTACCGACGAGCAGTGGGTCGCACCCTATGCGACGTTGGCGAGGTGGGCCGGCTACCTTGGCGACGGCTTCGAAGCGCAGACATATCCCGACAGCCAGAATATTTTCACGCTTGGGCGCGCCGCGATCTATCCTGCCGGTTCATGGGAGATCTCGGGCTTCAACGCGCAGGCTGATTTCGCGATGGGCGCATTCAAGCCTCCGGTTCGGAATGCGGGCGACACCTGTTACATCTCGGATCATACCGACATCGGTATCGGGATGAATGCAGCCACAGCGAACCCGGACGCTGCCAAGACTTTCCTTGCCTGGGTTGCATCCCCTGAGTTCGCTTCGATCTTCGGCAACGCGCTTCCCGGCTTCTTCCCCCTGTCGGAAACTCCGGTCGACCTGGACGACCCGCTGGCGAAGGAATTCGCCTCTTGGCGCGGCGATTGTGAATCTACGATCCGCTCGACTTACCAGATCCTGTCTCGCGGCACGCCCAACCTGGAAAACGAAACCTGGGGCGCATCTGCGGCTGCGATCAAGGGCACTTCCACGCCCGAGGAACTGGGTGCGAAGCTCCAGGAAGGCCTGGCCTCCTGGTACGGGCCGCAGCAGTAAAGCCTCCCTGCACGCTGCACCGTCCGGGCGGGAAACTCCGCCCGGACTTTTCAACCGGAGGTTCCCATGCATCGTCCACGCATCCGCTGGCACATCGTTGTGTTTCTGGCACCTGCGGTTCTGGTCTATACTGCAGTCATGATATTACCTCTTTTCAATACCTTGAGGCTGGCTCTTTACTCAAAGATCGACCAGGAGAGGGTGTTCGTCGGGCTGCAGAATTTCCAGACCTTGTTCCTCGATCCGATCTGGTCCGAGCAGTTCTGGAACGCGTTGGGCAACAACTTCTGGTTCTTCGTCATTCATATGCTGGTGCAAAATCCGATCGGGGTCGCGCTGGCGGCGATCCTGTCGCACCCTCGACTCCGCTTTGCCGCGCTATATCGTTCCGCCATCTTCATACCAACAATTCTTTCTTTTGTTATAGTGGGTTTCGCTTGGAAACTCATCCTGTCGCCAATCTGGGGTATTGCCCCCACGATGCTGGATGCGGTTGGTCTCAAGTCCCTCTACGCGCCTTGGCTCGGAAAAGAGGAATACGCCCTTACTGCGCTCTCGCTGGTCTCGGTCTGGCAGTTCGTCGGGATTCCAATGATGCTGATCTACGCCGCGCTTCTTTCAATCCCCGAAGAGATACTTGAGGCGGGCGAGATCGATGGAATCACCGGCATGTCGGCTTTCTGGAAGATTAAGCTGCCTCTGATATTGCCCTCGATCGGGATCATCTCGATCCTTACGTTCGTCGGCAATTTCAATGCGTTCGACCTCATATATGCAGCTCAGGGCGCGCTGGCCGGACCGGATTTCTCGACCGACATCCTTGGTACTTTCATGTACCGAACATTCTTCGGCTTCCAATTGCAGCTCGGCGATCCGCACATGGGGTCGGCTATCGCAAGTGCGATGTTCGCGATCATCCTGATCGGAGTCTGCGTCTATCTCTTCGGCATTCAGACCCGGATGCGGAGGTATCAGCTGTGAATCAGGCGAGGACGAACCCGTTCAATACGGCGCTAATGCACGGCGCACTGATCCTTTACACGCTGATTGCGCTATTTCCGGTTTTCGTGATTCTGATCAACAGCTTCAAGAGCCGGAAGGCGATCTTTCGCGAGCCGCTATCCCTGCCGGATTCCGAAAGCTTCAGCCTGATCGGTTATGAAACTGTGATGAAGCAAGGTGATTTCTTCCTCTACGCACAGAATTCGCTGATCGTAACGGTTGCCTCGCTATTTTTCATTCTGCTCTTCGGCGCGATGGCAGCCTTTGCACTCTCGGAATACCGTTTCAGGGGAAATCTCTGGATGGGCCTCTACCTTGCCCTCGGCATCATGATCCCGATCCGGATCGGTACTGTCGCCATCCTCGAACTGATGGTGGCGACAGGATTGGTCAATACGCTCTGGGCGCTGATCCTGGTCTATACGGCGCAGGGCCTGCCTCTGGCGGTCTTCATCCTTTCGGAGTTCATGCGTCAGGTTTCGGACGACCTGAAGAACGCGGCCCGGGTCGACGGTCTGTCGGAGTACACGATTTTCTTCCGCCTGGTTCTGCCTCTGGTACGGCCGGCGATGGCGACGGTCGCGGTCTTCAACATGATCCCGATCTGGAACGATCTCTGGTTCCCGTTAATCCTTGCGCCATCCGAAGAAACCAAGACACTCACGCTTGGCAGCCAGGTGTTCATCGGACAGTTCGTTACCGACTGGAACGCGGTTCTCTCCGCGTTGTCGATGGCCATCCTTCCGGTACTTGTCCTCTATGTCATCTTCTCGCGGCAACTTATCCGCGGCATTACCTCGGGGGCGGTCAAATGACTCGTGACCTGAATGCCTGTTCAGGAAACTTGGGAATAGGCCACGCGCTGGCGGACCACTATCACCCGGATACGGATATCGCCGGACTGGTGAACCGTTCTCCGCCCGACGTTCCCGAGGAACTGAGGGGCTACCCGCTCTTCGAGACGTTTGAGGAAGGTAAGGCGACCGGTCCCGACTGCGTCGTGATAGCGACATATTCCGACAACCACTCTGGCTGTGCCTACGCAGCGATAGAGGCGGGCGCAAACGTCTTCGAGGATGGCACAGTCGGCTCATACGAGGCAGGTTGGGGATCAATGATGTCCGAGACCGCCTTCTTCCTGAAAGATGCGGTCGGCCCGAACGTCGCAGTCCCGATCACCGAAGGCAGCGCGGTCGAATTGGACGAAATCGAGGGGCATACCAATGTTGGGGCGATCCTGGCCCATCGTTCTGGCAGGGACCAACTGACAGACATGCCCGACGAACTTGGCGACAACGAAATTTGCGCCGCCGAGCGGGCATACCTGCTGTGCGCCATCGGCAAAAAAGTCGAACTCACCCGCCAAATCACCGATGCTGCGCAGTCGCTTGCGATCTGTCTGGCCGCCGAAGAAAGCATCCCCACGGGCCAGCCGACAAACCTGAAGGAGTCGCTCCGATGACGGCACTCACGCTGAGAAACGTGAACAAGTCCTTCGGCAATGTTCACGTGCTGAAAGACATCGACCTTGACGTCGAGGATGGCGAGTTCGTTGTCTTCGTCGGTCCCTCCGGCTGTGGAAAATCCACGCTTCTGCGCGTAATCGCGGGGTTGGAGGATGCGTCAACCGGAGAAGTCCGGATCGGCGGCGAAGTCGTGAGCAACACGCCGCCCGCCAAGCGCGGCATCGCGATGGTCTTTCAATCCTACGCGCTTTACCCCCACCTCAACGTCCGTGGCAACATGGCACTCGCGCTCAGGCAGGAAGGCCAGTCCCGAACCGAGATCGACGGTCGGATAGCCGAAGCAAGCCGGATGCTGGACCTTGAAGCCTACCTCGATCGGTTTCCCTCCGAACTATCTGGCGGCCAGCGCCAACGCGTGGCCATTGGCCGCGCAATCGTCCGGCAACCGAAGTTGTTTCTGTTCGATGAACCACTCTCGAACCTGGACGCGGCCCTTCGAATGAATACGCGAGTCGAAATCTCGAACCTGCATCGTCAACTCAGGGCGACGATGATCTACGTCACCCACGACCAGACCGAAGCGATGACACTGGCCGACAAGATTGTCGTTCTGAAAGACGGGAAGGTCGAACAGGTCGGCTCGCCGATGGAGCTGTACAACAATCCCGCCAACCAGTTCGTTGCCGGGTTTCTGGGTGCGCCCTCCATGAACTTCCTGCCGGCCAACAGGATTATTGATGGAGATTCACGCACGTTGGGCATTCGTCCCGAGGATATCCGCATTGATCCTGACGGCCAGATCAGCGGTGCTGTTGCGCACGTGGAAAACCTTGGCGGGGACACAAATCTCATCGTGGAAGCCGCCGATCAGGCACTTACTGTCCGGCTGTTTGGCCAGCATGGCGTGAAGGTCGGGGACGGCGTTTCGCTAGCTCTGCCACCCGAGCGGCGATACTTCTTCGACGCTGCAGGGTTGCGCTGCTAATCCCAGTTAACACCTTCTGGCATCTCGACCGGTCCGCCGTGGTCCTTCCAGGCAGAGAAACCTTCGCGAAGGTGAGCCGCGTCGAACCCCATGTCCTGCAGCATCGCGACCGTCAGCGCCGACCGCCAACCACTGGCGCAGTGGAAGACGAACTTCTTCTTCTGGCCGAAAATCTCCTTGAAATAGGGGCTTTCTGGATCAACCCAGAATTCGATCATGCCACGCGGTGCGTGAAAGCTGCCGGGGATGTATCCCGTGCGCTGTCGCTCGCGCACGTCCCGGATGTCGACGACGACCACATCAGGATCGTCCAGCATCGCGATAAGTTCCCGCGTTTCGATTTCCTCGATCCGGGCGCGGGCGTCGGCGACCATCTTGGCCGAAGTCGTTTTTAGCTGGGTCATCACTTGTGCCCTAAATTGAAGTGTCTATTCTGTGCTCCGGCGTGCCCAAAGGGCTGGCAGATGCCAGGCTCTCGACCGCCGGAATGACCATAGCAGGGGCACTCATGCCAACCAATCGGATTTCCCTCTGGGACGGCACCGCGCAGGAAGCTGCGCTCGAAGGAGACTTCCCCGACGGCGTTCATTTTGACGTGATTGCAGTGGGTGGTGGCTTTACCGGACTTTCCACGGCGCTTCATGCAGCGGAAAAGGGCCTAAAGGCACATGTGCTGGAAGCGCACCATGTCGGTTACGGCGGATCGGGGCGGAACGTCGGGTTGGTCAATGCCGGTGTCTGGCTTCCGCCACAGGACGTTTCGGGTGTGGTCGGTCTTGAAAAAGGGGCGCAGCTCATCAAGACCCTGGGAGATATGCCCGCCTATGTCTTCGATCTGATCGAAAAGCACCAGATTCGCTGTGAAGCCCGTAGAAGCGGCAGTATCCATGTCGCGCATTCCCCAAAAGGTTTCGAGAATCTGCGTCGCCGGGCCGAAGGCTGGAAGGCGATCGGTGCTCCGGTTGATCTATTGAGCGCTGGAGACGTCGCCGAACGCACTGGAAGCAAGGCATTTCATGGCGGTCTGCTGGATAACCGCGCCGGGACGATCAACCCGATGGGCTATGTGCGGGGGCTTGCCCGTGCGGCGTTGGCTGCGGGGGCGACGCTCTCGACTGCTACGAAGGTCATTGGCCTGGAACGCCGTGGCGACCGTTGGCATGTCTTTACCGGGAATGGAGAGATCACTGGCAAGAATGTCGTTCTTGGAACGAACGCCTATACCGACGAGCTTTGGCCCGGACTGAAGGACACATTCACGACTATTGAGTATTTCCAGGTTGCGACCAAACCGCTCGATGGCAGGATCGAGGGAATCCTGGAAGAGACCCGGGGCATCTGGGACACCGCACCCGTGATGACGTCGCTGCGCCGCGACGCCAATGATCGTCTCATCATAGGTTCCATGGGAGCAGTCATCGGTGGAGAGAGCGGCCTTACGAAGCGATGGGCAGCTAAACGTCTGGCCCGCCTTTTGCCCGAACTTGGCCCGGTCGAGTTCGAGGATGCGTGGCACGGGCAAATTGCGATGACGCCGGATCATATCTTCCGCATTCATCGGCTGGCCGAGGGTCTCTATTCACCTATCGCCTATAACGGACGCGGGATAACGACAGGAACGATGTTCGGACGGGCGCTGGTCGATATCCTGACCGGGGCCGATATGGCGAGCTTGCCGGTTCCCGTATCCGACGTAAAACCGGTCGCGAACCGAGCGCTCAAGATCGGCTTCTATCGGGCCGCTTTCGCCGCCACACAGTTCTGGAGAAGTATTTGATGGCTCTCGTTCGCGTTGGCGTGGACATTGGCGGCACGTTTACCGATGTCGCGCTTGAACATGGTGACAACCTTGCCACCAGCAAGGTTCTGACCGACTACACCGCGCCAGAAGCGGCGATCCTTGAAGGAATCGGCATTGCCGCCGACCGTGCCGGTGTCGCGCTTTCCGACATTGGCCAGGTAATCCACGGTACGACCCTGGTGACCAACGCGCTGATACAGCGTCGGGGTGCCAGAACCGTCTTCATCACGACGGACGGTTTTCGCGATGTGATCGAGATGCGTTCCGAGAACCGCTTCGAACAATATGACCTGAACCTCGTTCTGCCTGAACCGCTCGTGCCACGACGGGATCGCCACACCGCCTTGGAACGCGTGGCCGCCGACGGAACAGTGCTGAAACCGCTTTCGGATGCAGAGATTGACCGCGTGGTCGCCATCGTGGGCGAAGGAGATTACGAGGCCGCGGCAATCGGCTTCATGCATTCTTATGCGAACCCGGCCCACGAGCAGCGCATGGCCGCCGCGTTGCGTACTGCGCTGCCGGACATCGCGATATCTGTTTCTTCGGTTGTTTCGCCCCAGATGCGGGAGCTGCCGCGCTTCAATACTGTTATCGCCAACGCCTACGTCCAGCCGCAGATGGCAAAGTACCTTGCCCGCCTTGTAGCGCGGCTCCGCGACAGCGGGATTGGTGCGCCGGTTTTCATGCTCCATTCCGGCGGCGGCCTCATCAGCGTCGACACTGCGATGGAGCAGCCCGTGCGCCTGCTGGAATCGGGACCTGCCGGCGGTGCGATCTTCGCCGCGGGATATGCGCGTGCTCATGGCATCGACAAGGCGCTCAGCTTCGACATGGGGGGCACCACCGCCAAGATTTGCCTTATCGAGACCGGCCAGCCCAAGACCGCGTCGACTTTCGAGATCGCCCGCACGTACCGCTTCAAGAAGGGGTCCGGCATGGTCGTCTCGACACCCGTCGTCGAGATGGTGGAGATCGGCGCCGGAGGCGGCTCAATTGCCTCGATCGACAGGTTGGGCCGCATCCAGGTAGGACCACACTCGGCAGGCTCCGAACCTGGACCTGCCTGCTACAGGCGAGGAGGCGGCGACCCCACGGTGACCGACGCCAACCTTGTCCTTGGCCGCCTTGATCCGGACAATTTCGCGGGCGGCGCCATACCGCTAGATCCGGGGCTTTCGAAACAGGCCATTGAGGTGGCGCTAGGCCAGGCTGGCCTTTCAGTTGCCGACGCGGCATTCGGCGTGACGGAGATGGTGGACGAAAACATGGCTAACGCCGCGCGTGTTCACACCGTCGAGCATGGTCGCGACATCGAGCACTTCACCATGATCGCATTCGGCGGCGGCGCACCACTTCACGCCAGCAGGCTTTGCGAGAAACTGGGCATCGACCGGCTGATCGTGCCCCCCGGCGCGGGCGTGGGATCTGCTATCGGTTTCCTGCGCGCACCCTTCAGTTATGAAGCGACCCGCGGCCTGTTTCAGCGTGTCGACGCATTCGATGCGGAAACGGTCAACGCGACGATGGCTGAGTTGGAGGACGAGGCGAAAGGGTTTGTGGAAGCCGGCGCAAGAGGTCTTCCCACGGAAACGCGGCTTGTCGCATTCATGCGCTATTGCGGGCAAGGTTGGGAAATTCCTGTCAGGCTGCCGAAGACACGATTCACCGCAGAGGACGCCGAAATGCTTCTGGCCGCTTTCGAGAACGCCTACACCGGGCTTTTTGGCCGTTCCATTCAGGGACTGGCGGTCGAAGTCACTAACTGGGCATTGACGGTAGCCACCGAGACGCCGCCCGTGGCTTTGGTGAAGCCCCCTGCGAATCTGCGCGACGCGCCCGTGGTTCGGGCCCGTCCTGTCTTCGATGCGGCGCTGCGCGGGGACGTGACCGCGCGCGAGGTTCGGCGCGTCGATCTCGCTGCAGGCGCTACCGTGGAAGGCCCGGCCATTATTGCCGAGGAAGAGACCTCGACCATCATCACATCGGCCTTCCGCGTCGTCGCGCAGTCCGATGGAGCGCTTCTGATCGAACGCAAGGAGGTGCTGCCATGACGCCGACCAGTATCGATTATCAAATCATGTGGAATCGGCTGGTCGCCGTGGTGGAGGAGCAGGCCACAACGTTGATCCGCACCGCTTTCTCCACTTCGGTCCGCGAGGCTGGCGATCTGTCGGCAGGACTCTTCGACCGGCAGGCGCGGATGATTGCTCAGGCTGTGACAGGGACGCCTGGTCATGTGAATGCCATGGCCGAAAGTGTCGGACACTTCGCTCGCGAAATCGGCGCGCAGAATATCTTTGGGGGTGATGTCTACATCACGAACGACCCGTGGATGGGAACCGGTCACCTTCACGACATCACGATGGTAACGCCGGTTTTTCGCAAGGGTGTTCACATAGGGTACTTCGCGTGCACGGCGCATGTGGTTGATGTTGGAGGTCGCGGTTTTGGCCCGGATGCGGGCGAAGTGTATGAGGAAGGACTGCTGATCCCGATTTCGAAATTCGCGGAGCGGGGTGTTGTAAACGATTTCATGATCCGCATGGTGCGCGCGAATGTCCGCACGCCCGACCAGACTGTGGGTGACATGTACTCGCTTGCCGCCTGTAACGAAGCGGGAAACCGTCGCCTCCAGGCAATGCTGGACGAGTTCGGTCTGGACGATATTGACAGATTGTCGGACTACATCATCGAGGTCAGCCGTCGTGCCACGCACGAGGCCATCGCCGAGGTTACCGACGGAAGTTACGACAACGAGATGCGAGTCGACGGTTATGACGCGCCGGTCGACATGCGAGTGCGGCTTGATGTCTTGGGCGACCAGATATTGGCGGATTTCGACGGCACAAGCGGCATGAGCAAACTGGGTGTCAATGTGCCCGAAGTCTATACGCGTGCCTACGCCTGCTATGCTCTGAAATGCTCTATCGCGCCCGAAGTGCCCAACAATTCCGGTTCACTCGAGCCTTTCAAGGTCACCGCGCCCGAAGGTTCTATTCTTGCTGCGAAGCGGCCCGCACCGGTTTCTGTTCGCCACGTCATCGGACATCTGGTGCCGGACGTCGTTCTCGGTGCGCTGCACAAGGCGTTGCCGGGCATCGTGCCCGCGGAAGGTGCCTCTGCGCTATGGAACATTCAGATCAGCGCGCGACCGACAGACCCGGCCAGCAATCTGCCCGCCGCCGAAGTTCTGATGTTCAATTCGGGCGGCACGGGCGCGCGGCCTGCGCTTGACGGCTTGTCCGCGACTGCATTCCCGTCTGGCGTCTCGACCATGAGCGTCGAGGCAACTGAAAATGTGGGACCAATCGTGGTCTGGCGAAAAGAGTTGCGCGAAGGATCGGGCGGGGCAGGGACATCGCGCGGTGGCCTTGGACAGACCATCGAAATCGAGGCGCGGGAGGGCTATGATTTTTTCTTCAACGCGATGTTCGACCGGATCGATAACCCGGCCCGCGGTCGGGAAGGCGGCAGACAGGGCGCACCGGGCGGCGTCGCATTGTCCGACGGAAAGAAGTTGCGTGGGAAGGGCCGCCAGAAGGTGGAGGCTGGGCAGCGCCTGGTCCTCGACTTGCCAGGCGGCGGAGGTTATGGCGACCCCACCAAGCGCGACCGCGATCAGGTCCGTTCGGACCTCGCGGCGGGATACATCACTACGGAACAGGCTAAGTCCGACTACGGCATGGACGATTGAGAGGAGACGACTATGGCTGAGAAACTGGCACTTGTAACCGGTGGCGCGCAAGGTATCGGCTATGCATGTGCCCAAGCACTGGCCGAGGACGGCTTTCGATGCATCCTCGCCGACATCCAGTCCGACAAGGTTCAGGAAGCAGCGGCGGGGCTCGACGCGGTAGCGATGACCTGCGACATGAGCGATGCCTCCCAGGTCCATACCATGTTCGACAGCATCGCCGCCGACCACGGCCCGCTCTGCGCGCTTGTGAACAACGCCGGTATCGCCATGCCCGGGAGTTTCCTCGACTACTCGCTCGACGATTTCCGCAAGGTGATCGACGTCAATCTGATCGGCACATTCATTGCGTCCCAACGGGCAGCGAAGATGATGGTGGACGCGCGTATCGAGGGCGCCATGGTCAACATGTCCTCCATAAATGCCCAAGTCGCGATACCGGCCATTCCGGCGTACTGCGCCTCGAAGGGCGGCGTGATGCAACTGACCAAGGCTATGGCGCTCGCGCTTGCGCCGCACAACATCCGCGTGAATGCGGTCGGTCCCGGCTCGATCGACACCGACATGATGGCGGGGGTGAACGCCGATCCGACCGCTATGGCCCGGGTGATGAGCCGCACGCCTCTGGGGCGTGTCGGATCTGCGCGCGAGATTGGCGACGTCGTGGCTTTTCTGGTCTCGAAGAAAGCCAGCTACATCACCGGCGAGACGATCTACGTCGACGGAGGGCGCCTCGGGCTCAACTACACGGTCTGAGCCGCCTCACGGATGATGGCTATCAATCTGGACTGCGCCGGAGTCGGCAGGAAGTCGCGCCGCATCGTGAGCCCAATGGCACGCTCGGTGCCTTCCGGCCGGACCGGCAGCACCTGGAGCGTTCCACGCGCCAGTTCAGGTGCGATCTGTCGTTCCGAGACCAGGCTCAGCGAATCTGACGCCAGAAGGATTTCACGCATCAGGATCATCGATCCCGTTTCGATTACGCTACGGCCAGAGATATTTCCCATCAGGCGATCAAAATGCTCGCGCGCGGGTGCGCCTGACGCCCCTACCACCCAAGGGCAAAGGGCAAGGGATCCCAACTCAACCGCTTTTCCAGCCAGGGGGTGTCCCGGGCGGTGTGCAATCACCAACCGGTCGATGAATAGCGTTGTCTGTTCGATCTCGTCCGTCGGTGCCGGCATGCGTAGGGCACCAATCAGAAAATGCGCGTCACCTCGCAGAAGTGCGGCCAGTAAATCGGCGTAAGGACCGTCCAGTATCTTGACGGGAACGCTTGGGATCGTTTCCCGAAGCCGGGCCAATGCCGGCCCCAGAACCGCGGCGCGCGACAACGGCATCGCGCCCACTGCAATTCGGTCGCCCTCGCCGCCTGAAAGTGCCGAAAGATCGCCGCGCGCCTGGTCGACTTCAGCGAAAGCCAGCCTGGCTGCGCGCGCCAGATCTCGGGCCAACCGTTTTGGGCGCAAACCTCGTGCTGTTCGTTCGAACAGCGGTCGGCCGGCCTCGCTTTCGATCTGGCCGATTGCCCGCTGCACTGTCGGTTGCGCCAGTTCAAGGTGTCGCGCTGCCAACGTCACGTTGCCCGCCTCCGCTACCGCCGCCAGCGCCCGCAATTGTGCCGCCGTGGCGGTCAATCTTAGCCTCGGAGCAATGGCATCCAGCGCCGGATCGAGTTGCTGAAAGGCTCGCTTCACGCGAAAGACAAGACGTTGTCCTGCCTCGTTAGGCCGAAGCCCTTTTGCTTCACGCAGGAACAACTTCTGACCAAAGGAGTTTTCCAGGCCTGCCAGCGCCTGAGTCACCGCTGGTTGCGATATGTGAAGCAGCGAGGCTGCATAGGTAGCACTGCCACCCTCTGCCACGGCCAGAGCAAGTCGCAGATGGCGGAGGTTTGGCGTCATGACATCCGCGGCTTGTTGGCATCTGTTCTTTCCTTCACGCCGTTCGAAGCCCGACCGATGTCAAAGACCGCCAACTCCGCCTGCCGTTCACCCATCGCGGCACACATGTGCGTTGCACCGAGGGGGACTTCGGACAGGACGGCTTCCAGCCCCTCGACGACGACGGAACCCTGCGTCCTGATAGTCGAGACGCGTTCGTTCCGCCTGCTTGCGACGTATCCTGCCGTATCCCGGTTTTCGGTCATGGCATTTGCCTTGGCGGCGACGGCTCGACCCGCTTTCCCGAACCCGTACTGAACCAGTTCCGGCATGCTCTCTCCCGCTTTGGCTATCCGTGCCCGGAACATTCTTCCCGGTCGTGATCAATAGCCAATCCTTATATACTACGGCGACTTTTTGAATTGGATAGCGGATGTTCCGCGGGCATCACTGGTGATATCCGGATCAAGGTGCTTCATGTCCGATTCCAAGACTGCTCTTGTCATCAGTGCCCACGCCGCCGACTTCGTCTGGCGCTGTGGTGGCGCGATCGCGCTTCATGCCGCGAAGGGATATCAGGTAACCGTTCTCTGTCTCTCGTTCGGTGAGCGTGGCGAAAGCGCCAAGCTCTGGAAAGAGGAGGGGATGACCCTTGAAAAGGTAAAGGCGGCCCGGCGGACAGAGGCGGAAGGCGCCGCCGAGGTGCTGGGCGTCCATGACCTGATCTGCATGGATCTGGGAGACTATCCCCTCGAACTTGTTCGTTCGGATAAGGATCATGTCGTGGACGTAATCCGGCGAGTTCAACCGGCGTTCATGCTTAGCCATTCGCAATACGATCCTTACAATACCGACCATATGTACGCGACGCAGGTCGCTCTGGAATGCCGGATGATTGCACAGGCTTGGGGGCACAACCCGGGGCAAAAGGTCCTTGGAGCGCCCCAGCTTTATCTGTTTGAGCCGCATCAGACCGAGCAGATGGGGTGGAAGCCGGACACGTTCCTGGACATCACGCCGGTTTGGAAGAAAAAACGGGCCGCAATGGAATGCATGAACGGCCAGGTTCATCTCTGGGACTATTATACCCGCGTCGCCCAACAGCGAGCCAACCACTTCAAACGAAATTCCGGAGGTCAGTCGGGCGGACGCGATTGTCTCTATGCCGAGGGTTTCCAGTCCATTTTTCCGCGTACGGTGGACGAACTCTGAGAGTTTATCATTTCTTTGCGTCGATCCCGCATGGATTGGTGATGACCTCCCGCGCCAAACACATTCGGATGCGGGCCGTCGGTTTGTATGGATGTCCGCTGCGGGCGAAAGATCATCGCTGGTTAGCCTGATCTGAATGGCCCAAGGCCTCGCGGAGCGGGTCGCGCGTGGAGACCGAGGCGCCTGACAGGGCGAGGCCTTGGGCCATCTACGAGCGCCCCAGGCAACAGACGCCTGCCGCCCGCCGACATTCTGTCACGGTGAAGTTCTGTCACAGATACGATCTTCGTCATCCTCGGCACCCGTCGCGCGGATGGTAATGCGGGCCCCGTCCAGTCCTTGCGCGACTTCGGCCAGGAGGAACACGGGGTCATGTCGTCCCAGACCAATTCATTTCTCACAGGGCCTCTGGGTCCGATCTACGCGCGCACGGCGCTTCCCATCATCTTCGTCATGGGCATGAACGGCCTTCTCGCGGTGGCCGACGCGCCGTTCCTTGCGCATTTTGCAGGCGCGCATCCACATCGACATGAACCTGTCCTGCGAGATCGACTCGATCGAGAAGCTGGAAACCGATGTTTCCATCAGACATGTGCGCGAGCCGACCAGCGATGCCGTGGGCCGCAAGCTGTTCCCTCTGTCCATCGGGGACTTCGCCACGCGCGACTATATCGACCGCCACCTTCACGACGCGGGTCCGCGCGGCCAGGGTCTGACGTGGCTGGGCTATGGCGAGGTGCCCGAGCTTCAGGCGATGATCGCCGCCTCGCCGTATCCGCGTGCCACGGTGCGCCATTCCATCCCGGATCCGGCAATGCACATGCAACTCGCCCGCGCCGGGGCGGGCATGACTTTTCTGTGCGCTTGGGTGCAGAGTGTTTTTCCGGAATTGCAGCGTATGCCGGGAACGACGCTCGACCAGAGCCGCTCGACCTGGGTGCTGATGCATGGCGATCTGCGCCGGGTGCGCCGCGTCCGACTCTTCGTCGATTTCCTTTACGAAAGCCTGCTTGAGCGGCGTGCCGATTTCATCGGGCGCTGACTCTGAGCGAATACTCATATGGACCGCTAGGGCAAAGACCTGCGTTTCTGCCATTTTTAGTGGCACTGGATGACAAGCGCGAGTGTAGATTGTACGCATGGAGGCATGTGCTCAGCGAGCCGCAGCGATTGTGCGCGGGCACAAAATACCGCTGAACCGGACCGATGGCAGAGCGGCGATTACCCAAGTATGGCAGGCGTCGCCAGAGCGGACTTCAAGATCGTTGCCGTCCTTGCGGCATAGATCAGCCCAGCGTCCGACCCCGCTCGAGCCGGCAGCATCAGGCCCCTCCGTGGACCAGCCACCAAGAACCTCAACGGTTAAGTTCGCTTGCTGGAGGTGCGGCTTGGAGGGGTGCTGCCAGCGGATGTTTTCGAGCCTCGTGGTACGAGGTCGACGTGGTCCGATGTCAGCTCCGAGCCCATTCTTTTGAAAGACTCCGAAACTCGGAGATCGCAGTTCTGCGGCAGATGTCCGTCAACTCGGGAAACCAAACTCTCAGCGAAAAGTCTGGTCAAAAGATACTGGTTTTTAATAGTGTCAGCCGATGAGTTCATTCCCCATAACCTGGCTGGTTAGCGTTCTGATGGCCGTCGCTGCTTATATGCTAGCCTGGAACACGCGCGTTCCAGGCCGCTCCCGGTTTTTCCTCTGTGCATTTCTTCTCTGCCTGGTGTTTGTCTCCGTTTTGCTCGGGATGCGGGTCTCTTTAGACTGGCTCTGGCCCGCCCAGGTGCAGCCCTTTGCCGCTATTTTGTCGGCTCCTTCTGCTTATCTTGGATTTGCTGCCCTGACACTGGACGGCGGCGAGCGCTGGAACGGAATGTTGCTTCGCAATGGCGGGCTTGTCGCTGTCGCGTTGCTCGGGCTGGTCGCACCAGTACAGGTTTCTGCAGATGTGTTCATACTTGCCATCAACTGTATCTATATCGTGCGCCTGACAAGCCTGTTGAGCTATGGCCCTGATGACTTTGTATCCGTAGCGCCCCATGCAACCGGCCTGTGGCGCGCAGCAATATACGCGACGGTTGCGTTAATCGGCCTGATGGTTGCCGCTGATGGCTTGGTCTTTGTAATCAGTCTTGTGGCGAGCAAACCGCAACTCGTGACGCTTCTGACCGGTGTCTCTGGTCTGTTCGCGGGATTCGTCTTTGTTGTGGCATTGATAGGCGTGCCGCTGATCTTGCACGTGTCTCAAAGAGCCGCCTCCGATCGCGCAACGCCGTCTGACGCGGACCACGCATTGATTCAGACCCTCAATGAGATCATGAAAGACAAAGAGCTCTTTCGCGACAGCGACCTGACTCTGGCACGGGTTGCGAAGCGTCTTTCGGTCCCGGCCCGCGATCTGTCGGGCGCGATAAACCGCGTCACTGCAGAGAATTTTTCGCGTTTTATCAATGGTTACCGTATCGCCTATGCGCAAGGCGCACTGTTGGAGACGGCTCTGCCGGTGACGGAGGTCATGTTCGAGGCAGGCTTCTTATCGAAGTCCAGTTTCAACACCGAGTTCCGACGCGTGACAGGGCTGACGCCCTCGCAATTCCGGTCTAGGGGCGCAGGCGGATAATATCCGGCTGCACCCCGTTTTCGCGGCTAGACATGCTGGCAGGACACGGGTGTTACCCTTACACCAAAGATGTCCCCAAGGATGTTGCGACCCGGATTGATGACAAAGCCAAAATCCTCGTCCATTCCGGATTGAAGCAAGATGTCCGCCTCCGGATCCATCCGGTCGCTAACGCTGTACATATCGCTGACAACATCCCGGCCTTTCGCCAATGATCTTGCGACCTCCCTGCTTCTGATCACAAAGTGGATCGGATCAGCCAGGTGACCGTCTATGGTATCGCCGCGGAAATCCCCTGCGACAAAGCGGATGGGAATGGTCAGGCACATTCCTGGTTCATCGGTGCGCAGGATTGCTTTCCCGTGTCCAGCAATGCCGCGCAGAGCGAGAAGGCTTACTTCGCGGGGCCGTTCGATCAACAGAAATCCGAATGCTCCTGCGGGAATATTCTGCCCGGCGCTGGTGGGCACTGCTGGTCGCGTGGCGATGGCGTCTGTATCGCGCGTTGCATCGGCCTGTGCCGCACCGGCAGCGAATGCACCGACAAGAACAACTGCCAAGCGCAGGTGTAGAGATAATGGGTTCGACATCGTCGTGTCCTTTGATGAGTTTCACTTGGGCCGCAGTTGCGACCATGGCTCTCATCAACACCGGTTTTCCCAGCCACTCGCCCGAAGACATGATTCAGAACGTTCTAGATCGCGATTCAGTACGACGAAGCTGGAAAGCGAATGTCTGCTTCGTCCGCATGGCCGACCAACACGCCTTGGGGACAACCCCAATTTTAGTGACCGAAGCATCGGAGAACATGCGCTCGCGCTCCCGTCCGCCCGGGAACTTGCAGGCGCGCAGGCTCCAAGTCTGGGATTTATGGAGGATCGGAGAAATTGCCCGGTATCAACAAGGTCTTGGCGTTTGGGCTGTACGGATCCGGCTCGTTTGCACGGACCTTGTTCAGTCTTGGGAGACTTGGCGAAAGTAGGCGTTCGACTAGGTTTAGGCATGCCAGAACGACAGTCGAGCGTGCCCCAAATCACAATATTTGTGGTAGTTGCAGGTTTCGGCCATGCATCCACTTTGAGGAAAACCTACCCAAACGCTGCCCTCTTCCTGTCTTTGTCGGGGTGGCGTGGCAGGACATACGCCGTGTGGGCATGGTGTGCTCAGCGGGCTCGTTCCGGCAGAGGGCGCACCCGAGGAGATTTTTGAATGCCCTTGAGCGCAGCCACCGTGTCCGCGCGGTTGTCTTGCTCGCCGATGATGGATGGTGGGAATTTTATCGATTTTTCAGTAGCTTGAAGCATGTCGTGTGCAGATCATGTTCTTGTATTGATCGCCCTCTATCGTGCGATTTCGCAGCGGTTTCGACCCATGCTTCGGATCCGATCGAGCGCTGCTTGAACCAGAACCTTCAGCCATTCATGACATCTTTGATGCGGCCTATGAACGTTGCATCGTCTTGGGCTTTTCGTTCATCGAGCAGGGTATGCGCATCCAGGCCGGCGCGGAATCGCAAGCGGTCGCTGGTGTCGTTTGCCGCTTCCCAGATGACCCCGGCGACGAGTTCGGGCGCGGAGGGGTCGGAGGCGAGTTTGCCGAAGAGACGCCCCATGGCATCGGCTGTGGAGGCATAGTCCGAAAGCGTTTCGTCCATTGCAAAATCGAAGGACCGGCCGCCGAAATCGGTCTTGATCATGCCTGGCTCGACGATGCGCACCCTGATGCCGAGCGGTTCGAGTTCATAGTGCAGCGCTTCGGACAGTCCTTCGACCGCAAACTTGGTCCCGTGATAGAGTGTGCCCAGCGGGAAGGTGATCTGCCCGCCGATGGACGAGATGTTGACGATCGTGCCGGAGCGGTTCGCGCGCATATGCGGCAGCACGGCCTTCGTTACTTCCAGAAGGCCGATCACGTTGGTGTCGAACTGTCGGCGGATGCGCTCGGTCGAGAAAGCCTCAAGCGGGCCATAGGCGCCGTAACCGGCGTTGTTCAGGACCACGTCGATCCGACCGAACCGGGATAGCCCCTCGGCCACCGCCGTTGCAATGGAGCTCGCGTCGGTCACGTCGAGCTGGGTGAGGAGCACGTTGTCGAGCGCGCCGAGTTCTGCACCGGCGGACGGGTTCCGCATGGTGGCGATGACGTTCCAGCCCTCGGACTGAAACCGCAGCGCCGTGGCCTTGCCGATGCCGGAGGACGCGCCCGTGATCAGGATAGTGCTCATGAATGTCTCCTCAGGCGTTCAGGTCGAGCATCCGCTCGATGCCGAAATTGGTCAGGACCGTGCGCGTGACGTCGTGCAGCACGTCGTTGTAGCGCTCGATCTCGGGGCCGACGCCGGTGTGGTCGACGACCGTGCGGAAGGGTTTCTGTCCGAACGGCAAATCCAGCAGGGACACCACCGCCTCGGCGATGCGCTCGGGTCGCTGCGCGGGCGTTGCGTCCAGCATCTGCGCCAACACACTTGCCGACATCGCGGGCACCTGCGCGAACTCACCGTAATCGGCCTCGCGGTCAGGATCGTCCGGCGCGACCATCCCGTCGAAGAAGGCCGTCGGCATCGCGCCGGGCTCGATGATGCAGGATTCGATACCGAAGCCCGAAAGCTCTGTCCGATAGCATTCTACGATAGCTTCCAGCGCCCATTTCGAGGCGGAATATGTGCCATAAAAGGGCGTGGCGATCCGGCCGATCAGGCTGGAGGTATAAAGGACCGTGCCGCGCCCCTGAGCGCGCATGTGGGGCAGCGCGGCGCGCATCACCCGCTGCACGCCGGTGACATTCACGTCGAGGACGCGCGTCATGTCTCCGGGCGACATCAGTTCCTGAAGGCCGTAGGAGCCGATGCCGGCATTGTTGAACAGCACGTCCAATCCACCCAGCGCCGCGATGCCCTGCGCCACGCCCGCGTCGGTGCTGGCCGTGTCCGTCACGTCCATCTCGACGAGCCGCGCGCCCGCGGTTTCCAACTCAGTGACCGCGGCCGCGTTGCGCCCCTCTCGGCTGCGCACGCTGCCCGCGACCGAGTGTCCCTTTTCCAGCAACGCCAGCGCCGTGGGCTTGCCGAAACCGCCCGCGATACCGGTGATCAAGATCTTCGCCATGATCGTCCTCCTCGTGTCTTCGTCAAATCGACCCTAATACGGTGGAGGCGCCCATTCTTTCCTGATTGACCCGATTTCTTGCCTGATCCTCCGAATTCAGCGAATTGCGTACAAGAATGCGAGGTCCCTGTGCTAAACAGAGCGCAAGGAGAATAGTATGACCCACGGTGCCCTTCTGGATCACGTATCGGCATTGCTCGACCGGGAAAAACTCGCGCAAGGCGCGCTCGCGCATGGCCCCAGCGGCCTGCATTTCCTGCGGTTCGCGGCACCGACCGGGCAGGACGCGACCGTCTACCGCCCGCTCCTGTGCCTTGTTCTGCAAGGCGCCAAAGAAGTGGGCACGAGCAGGAGGACCCTGCGCGTCTCCGACGGACAATCGCTCGTTGTCAGCCATGCCCTGCCAGTCGTATCGCGCATCATCGAGGCCGCGCCGGACCGTCCTTACGTCGCGCTCGTCTTTCCGATCGACCTCGACCTCCTGCGCGGGATGGCCGTCGACGTAGCGCCCGCCCGTGCCGCCGGCCAGCATGACCCGTTCTCGATTTCGCTCTGCCAGACCGACCTGGAGATGGAGGGGGCGCTTATGCGCTATCTCAGGCAATGCGATCACGAAGAGGCGCGACGCCTGCTGGCTCCGATCACGGCGCGCGAAATCCATGTCCGCCTTCTGCTTGGTCTCCATGCCGAGCCGTTGCGCAAGCTGCTCTGGCACGAGACAACGGCCAGCCGCATTTTCCAGGTCACGCGCGAGATCCAGTCGGACCTCGCCCGCCCGCTCGTGGTCGGCCATCTTGCGGACCGAGCCGGCATGAGCAGCTCGGCCTTTTTCGAGCAGTTCAAGGCAGTCACGGGCACGTCGCCGCTGCAATACCAGAAGGACCTGCGTCTCCTGCATGCCCGCGAAGCGTTGCGCGGCACAAACGAAAAGGTCTCCGAGATCGCGTTCGGGGTCGGATACGAAAGCTCGGCCCAGTTCTCTCGGGAATACTCTCGCAAGTTCGGCTTGCCTCCAAGACAGGACCGCGCGATTCATCCGGCTGAATAAACGGGCCGCTGGGCTATGCCGACGGCAACTGCACAAGCGCATCCGCGAGAAGCATTTCGCGCGCGTTTTCTCCGACCGGAACGCCCCTTTCACCCGCGTAGACCAGAACCTAATACTGAGCTTCCAAATCGTTCGGAGCGATGTGAAAGCCGCGGCCGACTTTCGGCTAAGTCGTGCGCTTGACCTTGATGGAGGTCCGGGCGGCTGGTCGTCCGTTCGCTGACCGCGGCGAGACTGGCAGCTACTTGCCGTAGCTATCGAGAATTGTTCACCGCTTGTTCTGGATAATTTTCGTCGAAAAGACACATGGATTCCTGCTTACCTGCCGTTCGGATATCTGGCGGCGAATACGGCCTCTGAGCCTATACTGTACGATGCCGCGGCCTATACCGATGATCGGAATGTCGATCCACGGCGCCCTTCGGCAAGCCGATTGAACCTGCTCGATAATAGAGCAAAAACACTTTGAAACAGCTTGGTATGGTCAAGAGTTTCTTTGTGCGGCTCGTGTTCATATTTCAATCTCGGGCGCGAAGGGCTTCGAAGGAAATTTCGAACGACGCATTCAAGACAGCAATAGCAGCGGGTGCAACGCCTATGCGAGCAATTGGGGTCCTGTATTTGTTCGGAACTTCTTTTCGTAAGTCAGGCTGTTTCAAGGCACGTTCCGAGTGCGAAGGCTTCGAATTTTATCAAGCTATCCGCTTGATCCGGGTCCAGTGGGCCAAATCGCGCAATTTCGCGGCATCTGACGACTTGAGATCTTGGGCGACGCGTGGAGACGTGAGCCGGTAAACATCCGGAGCTTCATGTGTCAGATACCAAACACATTGCATTTCTAGGAACGTCGAGGTCCGGTCTGGGTCATCTGCGGCGCATTGCCAATATCGCGGGCCAGGTGGCTCGGCGCGACCCGAATGCCAGACTGAGCCTGCTCACCAATGGCGAACCGGCAGCGCTGAGCCATGCAGATGTCGCGTGCTTCTCCCAGATCATCATTTGCGATAAGCCGGATATGAGTGCTGTTCTGGCGAAGTCGCAGGTAACCTTGGCAGTTGCTGACACGATGAACTTGCCTAGTATCGGCGCAAATCGCGGGCAATCAGTATTGATCCTGCGCGAGACGCCACCGGACCGGCTCGAACGGTTTCGTCGCGATGATGGCGGGGCTTGGGACTGCGTGATCGTCCCGAACACTGCCGAGCATTGGATGCCGTCGCTGGCGCCGGGGTTTGCCCGCAAGGTCGAGGCAGTGGGATGGATTCTGCGACCCGCCGGTTCGCGCAGGCACGGCGAAAAGAGCGCAGGGATCGTGCTCGCCACTGGCGGCGGCGGGACGGCAGAAACGAGGGCGGGGCTTTATCCGCTTTTGATCGAGCTTTTGTCAAAGGCGAGTGCGCGAAGCGGCAAGGGGTTTCGCATCCGCCAAGCGTTGGGGCCGCGGGCAGGGGGCGAGGCGATTGAGGGCGCTGGCGACGTCTTTGATCCCGGCGCGGACCTGAACACTGTGTTTCGCCGGGCGGATTTGGTGATCTCGACGGCGGGGTATAACTCGGTGCTGGAATTGGCGAGCACGGACACGCCGGCTATGATCGTGCCAATCCCGCGCAGCCTTGATGATCAGGCCGCGCGTGTTCGACTTTGGGGGCCTCGGCTCGGGTTCGGCCTGCTTCCCGACCGGATCGAAGCGGCGGCGGACTGGCTGGCAGATCAGGTGGACAGGCCGGGCAGGCGTCCTGTGGTTGATCTCGGGCCCGATGGGGCGGAACGAGCCGCCGAAATTCTGCTGGATATGATGTGCCCGGTTTCCTGAAACGCTACGCAGATGCCGCCCAAGCGGTTGAGGCGTTGCGTCGGACCGAATTGCTGCGCGCGCAATCCGTGCAAACACCAGCGGCCAAGCCGGGTCCGACACATTGCGAGCTTGCCTTCGACAGGGTCGAGGGGCGCACCGGGCGAGATCTGATCGGGCAGGACATGGGCGCGCTCCTGCAATCCGTCGCACAGCTACATGGGGCCAGCGTCCCCAACCTCTCGCCCTTTGATCCGCTGCTTCGTATCCGTCCGCGACTTGCACTAACGAATGTGCCCTTGTTTCGGGACATCGCGAATGGGCAGGTTCCGCAAGGCAAATCGGTGCTGCATGGGGATCTACATGTGGGGCAATTCATCATCACGCCCGAAGGAGCGGTCTGGCTGGTAGACCTGGACGACCTGGCGATTGGTCCTCCTGAGGCAGACTTTGCCAATTTGGCGGCGCATCTTGCGACCACCGAACCGGGCCCCGGCATTGAGGGATGGTCGCAAAGCGTCTGCCTTGCATGGGAGGCGCTCGGCCGATCTGCGGACCGCAAGGTTTTCACGCGCTACCTGCATCTTGCGCTCCTGCGCAGGCATCTGAAACTCCGCGAAGCGGGGCGGCCGGATTTCCAGTCCACCCTCCTGGCCTATTTGCGGGAAAGCTCCAGCTTTTCCATCCGGTAGCGCAGAGTGTCCCGCGTTATTCCGAGCAGCTCGGCCGACCGCGAGACATTCCCGCCCGTGCGCGCAAGAGCCTTGGAAATCGCCCCTTTTTCCAACTCAATCAACGTCGGGATGTCGCGGGTTTCGGCGGCGGTGATGGCGCGGATGTCGGCTGCGTCGATCCGGCCTTCCTTCTGAAAAAGCATGGCGCGCTCCATGCAGTTGCGCAACTCGGCCACATTGCCCGGCCAATCGTGCTCGAGCAGTTTTGCACGCGCGGCGGCCGTGAAACGCGGACGGGTCTGTCCGGTTTCGCGGGCCTTCAGACGGGCGAAGTAGTCGGCAATGGGAAGAACATCCGCCGCACGGTCCGACAATGGGGGCATGTCGATCCAGCCGACCTGAATGCGATAAAGCAGTTCGGGCAGGAAGCCGTTTCCCGGCAGAAGATGCTTGATGGAGGTGGCGATCAGCGCGGGCGGCGTCGCATCCTTTTGCAGCATTTGCAGGAACCGCGCCTGCGCGTGATCGCTCAGGTCGGAGACATGCCGCAAGAGCAGTGTTCCGCCTCTGCCCTCCGCGTAATGGCTTTCGAGGTCGGCAACATCGGATACGGTGCAATCGAGTGTGCTGAGCGTCGTGTCCGAAGCGGCCATCTCATGCAAGGCAAGCGCGGTCAGGGACTTGCCGCTGCCTTCGGGTCCCATGATCAGGATTCCGGGACGTACCGAGGCCGGTTTGCCGAGCGTCCGTATCGTGGCGCGCAGGCTGTTGGCTGCCGAGGACCGCCCGATGATCCGGTCCACGCCGGTCCGGTCGAGCCCGCCCTGCATCTCGTCCAACATCAATTCATTCGCAATGGCGGCGATTGAAGCCATGGGTGTCGGCTTGACCAGGAAGTCCCGGGCACCAGCCTTCATGGCGCGTACGGCCACATCGACATCTCCGTGTCCTGTCATCATGACAACTTGGGTTGCAGCATGTTTTTGACCGATCCAGCGCAGCAGGTCGATCCCGTCATCTTCGTTCAGCTTGTAGTCGAGGATAGCCAAACGCGGCACAGCTTCGCGGAACTGTGCCTTGGCTGACGCCGCATCAACGGCGAAACGGGCGGAAAACCCGCGCCTTTCGAGAAAGCTCACGATCGAACGGGCAAGGACGACTTCATCTTCGATGACGAGAATATCGCTCATGTCTTCAGGCCTTCGCGGGAAGGGTCAGTGTCACGGCAACCCCGCATTCGGGGCGGTTCTTGAGGTCGAGCGTGCCGCCAAGGCGCTCGGCGATGCGGCGCCCGAGCGCGAGACCGACACCCAGACCCGACGATTTGCTGGTCTGGAATGGCACGAAAAGCCGCTCCATCTGTTCGGGCGACAAGCCGGGCCCGGTATCCTCGACCTCGATGGCGATACGCCCGCCGGGGGCAGAATGCCATCTGATTGCAAGAAGACCGCCGGTTTTCATGGCCTCTATCGCGTTGGACAGGATTGTGTTGAGTACTTGCTCGACTTCCGAGGAAGCGGCAGCGGCAACGGGGCTTCCGGAGCTTTGCTGCACCTCAACACGGATGCCGCGTTTCGCCAGCTGAGCGGAAAAACCCCGGATACAATTCTGAATGATCATGTCCACATGGGCCGTATCGGCGGCAAGCTCGGGCTCGTTTCTGGTGCGTGTCAGGAACGACCGGATCCAGGCCTCCAGCCGATCGACCTGATCCGTGATCTCCAGCACGGTGTTACGCGTTTCGGTGGGAATGTCATCGTCGGCTGCTAGCTCGGCGCAGGAGCGTATCGCGGCCAGCGGGTTGCGCAGCCCATGGGCCACGGCCGAGGCCATTTCGCCGACGACCGCCAGCCTTTCAGTCTCGATCAATCGTTGTTCCTGTCGCTTCAGGATGCGTGCCGCGTAGTAGACGACGAACAAAAGCGCGGCGAACAGAACAGCACCAGAGATGACTGCGCCCAACCAGGCAAGTGTTACGACACGGTGGATCGTGGCCAGCAAGCTTTCAGGGGCCTTATAGACCTCCACCGCGCCGATAATCGTATCGCCGGACTCGGCCCAGATCGGAATGTAGAATTCGATGAACTCTTCAACGTTGTCCGGCAGGCCCACATGCTCTTCCTTCTCGCCGCGTTCGACGACAACGATTTCCGGGTGCAATTCGCCCCTCAAAGCCGTTTCCAGCTCTTGATTGTCTTCGAAAATCTGTCCGATCAGTTCCGGATCGCTTGACCAGAGGATTTCACCGCTCGCGGCATAGACGTTGGCCCGGAACACATCCGGCAGGCGCGAGACATGGATGAAGAATTCCTCGGTCTCGGGGTCGTCTGTCAGTCCCGATGCACGTGTCATTGTAAAGGACCGGGGGTCCTGCTCCTCGACGCGCACGATCGAGTTAAGAAACTCCATCGACACGACCGCGTCCCGCATCATCATGTTCGTGGTCATATAATTCGCCAGATACTGGCTGAGAACGACGGTCGTCGTGAAGATTGCGAGAAAGCTCGTCACCACGAAGATGGCAAGCACCTTCATGTAATGTGGAGAGTCACGCAGTGATAGCAGCGTGTGCACGTTTCCAGCCCTCATGGGTTCACCTGTTCGTCGTTTCACGATCCTACCTAGCCAGATTCTGCACAATCAACTGAGGGTTAGGACCCTGATTTTGGGGCATATACCCCAAAAGTTTATGCGCCTTTCCCCCATAACCCCGGAGCGCGGCCCACTTTGCGCCTGAACTCTTGTGTCAAGCTGGCCCCGATTTTCATTTGCGAGGTCGCTGACATGACCAGACCCCGCAAAATTGACCACAGCCGTCTTCCCCGTGTTGGAGTTGGGCACGCGATTCCTTCCGGTGACCAAGTCGGTCCCGAAGGAATTGCTGCCATTGGTAGATCGTCCCCTGACCCAATACGCGATCGAAGAGACGCGGGCCGCCGGCATTGAAGAGGTCATCTTCGTCACCGCGCGCGGCTAGTCCGCGTTGGAAGACGACCTGGGCCATGTCCAGCATCTGAGCGCGACCTTGCAGCATGGAAACAAAACAGCCTTTTTGGCCGAGTTGGAACGCATCAGGATGCCCTCGGGGTCGGGCGCCTAGGCGCGCCAGGACGAACCGCGCGGGTTAGGTCATGCCGTCTGGTGCGCCCGACACCCGATTGGCGATGGCCCCTTCGCCGTGATTTTGCCCGATGATGTGATCGCAGGCAGGACGCCATGCCTCAAACAGATGGTTGAGGCCCACACCGAATGCGGCGGCAATCTCGCGGCTGCGATGGAAGTGGCCCCTAAAATGGTCGGGTCCTACGGCATCCTGGATTCGGTGCCGGGGCAAGGTCGCCTCAGGGCGGTCGAAGGCATGATCGAAAAGCCCGGCCCGGGAAGCGCCCCAACCAACCTTGCGGCTGTGGGCCGTTACCTTCTGGACCGCGCCGTTCTGAATTATCTGTCGGCAGGAAATGCCGGATCGGGCGGGGAGATCCAGCTCTCTGACGCCATTGCCATCGAAATCGACCGGAGCGGCGTGCATGGATTCCGCTTCGAAGGACAGAATTGCGGCTGCGGATCCAAAGCCGGGTATCTGCGTTCGACGGTTGCCTTTGCACTTGAGCGACCGGACCTGCGCGAAGATTTTCAAGCTTGCCTGGCGAGCGCCACCCGACCGCAAGTCGCTGCCAAACGAGCGCGTTTGGGGGATTTGCCCCGTTCTGCCCGCGTTTTCTGCCCCAGTACCCCGCTTTGCCGATCTGCGCATCGGGCGTGGCTCCATTCATAAAGGGATCACACGAAATGAGGTCGTTCTGATGCATATCCTGCTGATCGAAGACGAAGCGCTTCTTGCGCGCAACATCTCCCGAGCCTTGAAGCGCTCGGGTGCTGTTGTCAGGCATGCGGGATCGGCGAGCGATGCGCGATCGGCTCTCTTGGCAGGCAGCTATGACCTCGTGATCGCGGATATCTCGCTGGGCGATGGGGACGGGCTCGAATTACTGGGTGAAGTCGCGCCGACATTGCTGCAAACACCGGTCATCGTGATGACCGGGCAGGACAGCGTGCGCAACCGCGCGCGCGCCGAAGGTCTGTCCGTGGCGGCCTTCCTTTCAAAACCTTTCGCGCTGTCCAGACTGGTCGAGCTTGTTTCGGCCCTCCTGCGGATGGGCACCGGAACCGAGACCGCAGGCGAAGCGCAGAGGCGCGGGCCATCCGTCGTCATGTATTCGCACGACACAATCGGTTTGGGGCACATGCGCCGGAATTCGGCCATTGCGCGTGAATTGGTGTCGCGGGTGCCGGGTATGTCCGTTCTGATGCTTGTCGGTTGCCCTGCCGGCATGGTGTTCGAGCCGCATCCGGGTATTGACTACGTCAAGCTGCCGTCGCTGTCCAAGCTTGGGCGCGGTGCCTATCAGGCCGGATCGCTTCGGATCGATGCCCAGACAACACGCGATATGCGAATGCGGATCATCGAAGGGGTAATCACCTCGATCCAGCCCGACGTCTTCCTCGTGGACCATGAACCTTCGGGCGCCATGGACGAACTGGTGCCCGTACTGAAAACCCTGCGCGCACTTCCGAACGTACAGACCGCGCTGGGACTGCGCGATATCCTCGACGAGCCGGACCGTACCCGAGCAGCGTGGTCCGAGCACGGAACAGGGCGGCTGATCGCAGAGGCCTACGATCATATTCTGGTCTATGGTGATGAAGGCTTTTTCCCCAGCATCGAGGCTTATGGCCTTGCTGCTTTGAAACCGGGACATGTCAGCGCCTGCGGTATCGTGACGGCAGTCCGACGGCGCCGCCGCTTGATCAGATCGAGGTCGCCGGTGCACGTGCTCGTCTCCGGCGGTGGCGGACGGGATGCCTTCCCGATGATCTCTGCCGCGATTGCCGCCATGGGCATATTGCCAGAACGCAAACGCCCCCAAATGACAGTCATTACAGGCCCCTTGATGGACATTGAATTGCAGACCGAAGCCATGCGGTTTGGCGCGAAATTTCGCGTCAACGTCCTGAAGGCCGTAGCCGACCTGCCGTCCCTTATGGCCCAGTCAGACCTGTTGATCACCATGACCGGCTACAATTCCATCAACGAGGCATTGGCCATCGGATGCCCGATCGTGACGGTCCCACGGCTCGGACCATCGGCAGAACAGCGATTGCGGGCCGAAGCGCTCGAACGAGCAGGGCTGGCCCACTACCTGCGCCGCGAAGACCTGAGCGCGGAAAGCGTTGCCAAACTGCTTCTGACCGCCCCGGTTGCGTCCGACGCGGCACGGCTGAACGCCGATGGCGTGCGCAACGCGGCCGGGATTATCGCGTCGATGTGCGGCACCGACAATCACACGAAAAAGGAGCGGGCTCATGCCTGACGCACCGATTGCCTATATTCTCAAGCGCTTTCCTCGCTTCAGTGAAACCTTCATCCTGAACGAGTTGTTGGCCCATGAGGCAGCGGGGGCCACGACCTGCATCTACTCGCTCCTCGCCCCGCCCGAGGAGCCGCGCCACGCGCGCCTCGCGGACCTGACGGCAGAGGTGATGATCCTGAAAGCGCATGGCCAAGGGCCTCATGGTGTCGCGCCGTTTGGCGACGAGGCGCTCTTCTCCGGCAAGACCCCGCAGGAAATCGGCGCTTTGCTGCGTAAGGCCGCCGCCGTCGCCGCCGATGCGCGGGCGCGCGGGATAACCCATTTCCACGCGCATTTCGGATCGGACACCACGACGGTCGCCTACCTCGCGGCGCGGGCGATTGGCGGAACCTACTCCTTCACCGCCCACGCAAAGGACATCTACCACACCTATGTCTCGCCCGAGGCCGATGCCGAGATGCGGCGCGCCAAACTGCGCGAAGCGGCTTTCGTGGCCACGGTGTCGGACTACAACGCCCGGCACCTGTCGGATCTGTGCTCCGGGG
Organism: Silicimonas sp.; assembly: GCA_040220415.1. Taxonomy (GTDB): domain Bacteria; phylum Pseudomonadota; class Alphaproteobacteria; order Rhodobacterales; family Rhodobacteraceae; genus JAVJUV01. The sequence continues at coordinate 90,166 of JAVJUV010000086.1, read as the reverse complement.
CGCGGGTGATCCGGCTCTACAACGGGATCGATCTAACTTCGTTCAAGCCGGTTGATAGGGCAAACCAGCAGCCCGGCCACCTGATCGCAGTTGGCCGGATGGTGGCCAAGAAAGGCTTTCACGTGCTTCTGGACGCTTGCGCCCTGCTGAAGGCACGCAATGTCCGTTTTTCCCTGTCCCTTGTCGGCGCCGGCCCGCTTGAAGCGGCGCTGCGTGCGCAGAGGGCAGCCTTGGGTCTTGAAAATACCGTTTCGATGGACGGTCCGCTCGCTCAAGAGGCGCTGATCGAGAAAATGGGCACTACATGCGCAGCGGTGTTGCCATGCGTCGTTACCGAAAGCGGCGATCGTGACGGACTGCCGACCGTCTTGCTCGAGGCCATGGCCCGGGGCTTGCCGGTGGTCACGACAACCGTTTCGGGCGGGCCGGAGATCGTCAGGGACGGCCTGACCGGGCGTCTTTGTGCGCCGGGCGATGCGAGGTCGCTGGCCAACGCGCTAGAGGATGTCCTGGCCGTGCCCGAGCGCGCGCATCTTATGGGGCAGGCGGGCAGGCGCCGCGCCGAAGACTTGTTCGACTTGACGACCAACGCAGGACGGTTGCGCGCATTGTTGTGCGATCCGGCACGCGCAGTGCGGGAGGTCGCGTGATGCGAATTGCCTATGTCACCGCCGATCGCGGCATCCCGGTCTTTGGAGAAAAAGGGGCTTCGATCCACATCCAGGAGATGATGCGCGCCTTTGCGAAGCTGGGGCACGAAGTCCGTACCATCGCTGCAAAACGGGGAGAGGCCGCCGACGTCGCCCTTCGCGTCGAAGAGGTCAAGATCACGGTTGCGGGAACCACCCGAGCCGAGAAAGAGCGCGCGGCCATGGTGCAGGCCGATGCGATCGAGGCTCGGCTTTGCACACTCCACCGGGAGTGGCCGTTCGACCTGATCTATGAACGCTATTCGCTTTGGTCCGCGGCAGGTTGCAGGGCCGCGCGCAAACTGGTTGTGCCGGTGGTGACCGAGGTCAACGCGCCTTTGGTGCTGGAACAGGCGGCCTTCCGGTCGCTTGTCTGCGAAAAAGAGGCCCGCGCGATCGAGGCCGAGATTCTGGCGGGATCGACGGCCCTTGCCGCGGTGTCCCGCCAGATTGCGGCCTATCTCTTGGATGCCGGTGCCAATCCGGGCAGGGTGCATGCGATCGGCAACGCCGTCGATACCGCGCATTTCCAGGCCGCGACCGCCGCAGCGCATGTGCCCACGATTCCGGATGATGCCTTTGTCGTGGGCTTCACCGGATCGCTCAAGATGTGGCACGGGGTAGATACGCTGATGACGGCCTTCCGCGAATTTCAGGCCAATGAGTCTCGCGCGCATCTGCTGATCTGCGGTGATGGTCCGAAACGCGGTTGGATCGAAGGGTTCGTGGCCGGCGCAGGGCTTGAGGACTCGGTGACGATGGCGGGTTGGGTCGATCATACGGACTTGCCCGGCCTGATTGCGCGGATGGACGTGGCGACGGCACCTTATCCCGCGTCGGACGATCACTATTTCTCGCCCTTGAAGCTTTATGAATACCTTGCGATGGGGCGTCCGGTTCTGGCCAGTGACATTGGCCAGACAGCGGAGCTTCTGACCGGATCGGAAGCCGCTGTGCTGCTGCCCCCAGGTGATGCCACCGCGTTGGCCATGGCCTTACAGGCACTCTGCGACGATCCCGTTCGGCGGGCTCATATGTCGTCTGCGGCGGCAGCGGAAGGTGCGCGCCATGATTGGACGGGCAATGCGGCACAAGTCGTCGAGATCGCGACACGCGAAAAGGCCGTGGCATGAGCCGGGATCGCAAGATCGAGGTCGGCGCACTTCGCCGGATGTTTCGCCGCATGGGGCCGCACCTGAAATCCCATCGCCGGAAACTAACCCTGGGCTTTATGGCCATGATCGGCGTGGCACTAGCCGAAATCATGCGCCCGTGGCCGATCAAGATCGTCTTCGATGGCATTCTAATCCCACAGGAAACCCCCGATGCGGTGACCGGCTGGCTGTTATCGGTCTTCGGCAATGGCGACGCCCTGCTGGGGGCTATGGCGGCGGCCATTCTCGGCATTGCCTTGCTGGGGGGCGCCATGGGATTTGCACAGGCCTACCTGATCGCCGCTGTGGGGCAGAAGGTCGTGGCTCAAATCCGGCTGGACCTCTATCGCCACGTCCACCGCTTGTCACATTCATTTCACGACACCGCGTCTTCGGGCGATATCATCGCGCGGCTGACGGGCGATGTGCGGATGATGCGCGATCTGCTGATCGACGCAGTGGTTTTCTTTGCCGCACGCATCCTCGTGATCCTGCTGACCATCGGGGTCATGCTTTTCATGGATTGGCGTCTGACCCTCGTCGCCCTGACGATCCTGCCCGCCCTTTGGCTGGTCACTCGCTATTTCGGCAAGCGCATCAAGGGGGCCGCGCGCAAGCAACGGCGCAAGGAAGGCAAGATTGCCATTGTCATGACGGAGGGCATATCTGCGATCAACGTGGTCAAGGGCTTCGCCCGAGAGGCCTATGAAGAGGACCGCTTCGCCAAGCAGAACAACTCCTCGGCCGAGGCGGGTGTCGTCACGACGCGCCTTGCCGCGAACATGGACCGGGTCACGCAGGTGCTGCTGGCTCTGGGCACAGCGTTTGTGGTCTGGTTCGGCGTCACGCAGGTGCGCGGTGGCGCGATCAGCCCGGGCGATCTGCTGGTGTTCACGGCCTACCTGTCGTCGCTGTACAAGCCGATCCGCAAGATGGCCTCGATGACGGCCCGTGTGGCCAAGGCCACGGCCAGTGGCGAACGCCTGTTGGAGATCTTCGACCTCCAACCGGAGGTGGCGGAACGTCCCGAGGCGAAGACACTGAAAGAGCGCCCCCATGGAAGGGTGCAGTTCGAGGCGGTCAGCTTCTCGTATGTGGATGGCTCCAAAGTGCTCGATGAAATAGGTCTCCAACTCCATCCCGGAGAGGTGACCGGGCTTGTCGGCCCAAGCGGTGCCGGAAAATCGACGGTCGGACGGCTCTTGATGCGGTTTTACGACCCGACCACCGGCGCGGTGCGGCTGGACGGGCAGGACATTCGCGACATTACCCTCGACAGTTTGCGCGGCAACATCGCCGTGGTGCTGCAAGACAGCATCCTGTTCGGAACGAGTGTTAGGGACAACATCGCCTATGGCCGGCTAGCTGCCACGGAGGATGAAATCGTCGACGCTGCCAAGGCCGCCGAGGCGGACAGCTTTATCCGTGCGCTGCCCGACGGATACGATACGGTCCTTGGGGAACGCGGCGAAACCCTGTCCGGCGGACAACGCCAGCGCATCGCCATTGCCCGCGCCATCCTGCGGGATGCGCCGATTCTGATCCTCGACGAGCCGCTGAGCGGGCTGGACCCGGCCACGGCGAAAAGCCTTCTGGCCAGCCTGCGGCGCGCATCAACCGGGCGAACAACGCTTTTGATCGCCCATGATGATCTGACGCTGTCTCTTGCTGACCATGTCTTTCGGGTCGATGATGCAAAGCTGGTTGCTCTGCCTCCGGATGGTCGGAGCCTGTCTGCATGAGCGCCGCATGTGAAACCGTGCCGTCCTTTCTGGACGCCTGGCAAAGCCCGCAAGTTGGCGACGCGATCGGCGACGTGCTGGGCCGACGTCCCCGGCGCATCGATCTGGAGCGAACCCATTTTCCCAGCAAGCGCCCTGTGCAACTGGTGCTTCGTGCCATGATGCCCGATGGTCGCGCGTATCCCATTCTCGCCGAGCATTGTCCCGAGGACCCACAGGGCCACGCCGGTCGGGCTCGGTTCAGCCTCGCCAAAAGCCGAAACGGGCAGAAAACAGGCTTGGATGAGACCGCAATACGCGTTGTCGAAAGCGCCGGATTGGTGCTGCGGCGACCGGGGCTGGACGAGCGCCTTCCCGGGTTGCGCCTGCTCCATGATCCGTCTTTTGCTCGGGACAGATTTCAAACCGTGTGCGGTCGGGAACCGGGGAACGTTGAAGTCGAACTGGTAGCGCACAGATTGGGCAAACGCGCCGTATTGCGGCTGAAGTCGTTCGAAAGCGTGATCTATGCCCGCCTACGCGCGATCAAGAGCAACGATGGGCAGGGTCGTCTGGCTCTGCATTGCACGCTCTGGAACAGTCTTGAGGGACAATCCGACCTGCGCATTCCGGAGCCGCTTGGAGCTATGCCGGAGATCGGCGCGTCCTTCTTCGGGGTCCTTCCGGGCTCCCCTCCTGATTTCAAAGCCGCCGACGGCGCCGCCACGGCGCGGGCAATCAATGCCCTCCAAGCGCTGGACCCTGCCGGATTGCCCGTCCATACCGGCGCGGATGAAGCACGGCTCTTGCTGGATTGGCTGGACAGATGCCAACGCTGGCGACCGGATATTGCAACTCGGGTTTCGCCTCCGATGGCGCAGGTCTGCGCAGCGCTCCAGCGCACTGATGCGCCTCTGCGCCCGTGCCACCGGGATTTGCATGAAAAGCAGATCCTGATTTCGGACGGTGTCGCCGGGCTGTTGGACTTCGACACCCTGTGCCTGTCGGACCCCGCGCTGGACGCAGGCAACCTCTTGGCACACCTGTTCCTTGCAGGGCTGGATGAAACGGCGCTGCGGTCGCATCTGCGGGATCCCGGTATCGCCCTATGGCGCCGTGCGGCACTTCTGCGCCTTGCAATGATCTATGCCTTCACGTCCACGCCAGACCCAACGCTTGACCGCCTGATCCAGGAGGCCCGTATCGATGCTCGGAATTGAGGATGCCCATCTTCCGGGCTTGGCCGATCTGACCCAGGACCGCCTTCGGGCGATCACCGGTGCCGATGAAGTCGATCTGCTTCGCCTGCGCTACCGCGCTGGCAAGCGGGCGATCCTGCACATCGCGGCCCGGTCCGGAGGCGCACGCAAAGAAGGCACCTTGTGGTTCTTCAAGGGCGACAAAGCCAGGCGACTTGCCCGGCGCAACAAGAAGACCGCGCGGTACGACCCAAAGGCACAGGCCCTGTTCGAAGCCTTTCCAAACGACCATCGGATGCCTCAGATCAGAGACTTTCTGGATGATTTCGAGGCAGTGATCCCAAGGCTCACGGGGCATAAAGCGCATGGGAAGCCGCAACTCTTGCGCTATCGCCCGGGCCTGTCCTGCACGTTCCGCTGCACCTTGCAAGGCCATCCGCCTGCTTTCGTGAAGCTTATCAATGACGATGATCCGGTTCAGTTATGCGCAACGAACAGGACCATGCAAGGTGCGCTTGCCCGTTCTGATGTATCCGTCGCCAAGGTACTGGGCTGGGATCACGAGGTCAGCGCCATCGCCTATGAGGCGGCAACCGGCATCCCACTGGACACGGCTCTGGCGCAGGCCCCGAACCTTTCTGTGCTCGACCGAGCCATGACAGCTCTGCGCTCCTTCTGGCAGGCCCCGATCAGGCCCGAGCGTCAGATGGGGCCAGACCAGCTGCTCCTGCGGGCCCGGGAAAGCGCGGACTTCATCGCCGTGACGGCCCCGGCCTGCGCTGGCGCTGCGGCAGATATCGCCGCGGGGCTTGAAGGCTCAATGCCCGAGAGTGCCGTAGCTCCGATCCATGGCGACATGAAGCTTGAACATCTGTTCCTCGATGCGGACCGCGTGACGCTGATCGACACCGAAAGTGTGTCGATGGGACTGCCCGACTATGACCTGGCGCAGCTCCACGGAAGGCTTTGGCAGGCGGAAATCGAAGGACGCCTGCCGCGTCCAGTCGCCGAGGCCGCCAGCGCCAAGGTGCGCGCCTATGCTGGGCCGGATTTCGACTGGTGCCTCGGCGTCGTCGCGGTGCGGCTGGCCAAGTTCTATGCCCAGCGTCCGGCAACGGGCATGACGCAGTCCGTCATGGCCATTCTGGAGCGTCTGCGCTGATGCTTCGGGTCGCCCACGTCCTGAACTCCCCGGGTCGGGGCGGGGTACCGCGCGTGGTTGACGCGCTCGTGCGCCATATGGATCGCAGCCGCATCGCGCCACATGTTTTCTACATGAAAGCGGGCGAAGGCCCCGATCTGTTGGCCGATCTGGACATCCCGCGTTGCGCCGCCACCAGCGCCAGCAAGGCCACGGCGATGACGGAACTGGTTGCATTTCTCGATCGTCACAGGATCGACATCCTGCACACCCACTCGTTCCGCCCCAATCTCTATGGCCGCATGGCGGGCGCCGTCCTGCGGCCCTTCGAGCTGAAGATCGTCGCCCATTACCACAACGAATACAGCGACAAGTGGGACGCAGAATCCCTGTGTGTCGAACGCAAGCTGGCCGCGGTGACAGATGCCGGGATCGCGGTGTCCTCGGCGGTCGCCCGCCATGTGGCGGACTGCGTCGGTATGGTCTGCGAACTGGCCGAAAACGGCATCGACCGGCGGCGCGTGACCGGTGGAAACCGGGCCACCGGTCGCGCCGCATTGGGTGTACCGGCTGATGCACTTCTTATTGGTATGGTCGGTAGGGTCTGCCACCAGAAGGGGATCGATACCTTTGTCGCGGCGGCGGCTGCCACCGCAAAGGAATTGCCAGGAACGCGTTTCGTGGTGATCGGAGATGCCGAGGACAAGGATCTTCTGACCCGCATGAATACGCGGATATCCGAGGCAGGCCTTGACGATCATATCCACTTTGCGGGCCACCGAGATGATATGGCCGACATGCTGGCCGCACTTGATCTGTTGGCCGCACCGTCCCGTTGGGAAGGCTTCGGGCTGATGCTTGCCGAAGCCATGGCCGCTGGAGTGCCCGTCATCGCCAGCAATGTCGGCGGCATACCCGACGTTCTGGGCGGCGCAGGACTGTTGCTTCCGCCCGACGATCCCGATGCCCTTGCCGAGGCAATGGCATCTTTGCTTGATGACGCGGAGCGTAGGACAGGCATGGCCCAGCGGGGACGCATTCAGTCGGCCCGGTTCGACTGGACCAAGACCGCCAGCCGCGTTTGCACCATCTACGAACGGATCGCGAGGACGGCGTGAAGCTCTTCCTGATCCGTCATGGCGAAACCGTCACCAGTGGGCGAACCTATGCAGGCCGAAGCGACGTGCCCTTGACGGCCCATGGGCGCGGGCAGGCTCGCGACATCGCCGACCAGCTGGCATCCGAACCGGTGTCTTTCATCCTCACCAGCCCGCTCTCGCGTGCTGTCGAGACAGCCCAACCTTTGGCGCGTCGGCTTTGCCTGACCCCGTTCGAAACAGCCGCGATGATGGAAATCGACTTCGGTGATTATGAGGGACGGGACAAGTCCAGCCTTGGGCTGAGCCTGCGCAAAAGCCATGCCGCAACCCCTGTTCCTGGCGGCGAGTCCTTGCGCGATGTCTGGGATCGGGCAGGGGAAGTGGCGCGGCTTCTGACGGGTCGTAGCGAGGCGGTCGGCGCGATTGTGGGTCATTTTTGGATTAATCGCTTGCTTTGGGGAGTGCTCGGCGGACTGTCTTTTGACGCTGCCTGCCGAAGCCGAGACTACCGGCCGCGCACGGGATCATGCGTCCCGCTCGAATTCCCGCACACGGTGGCCCGGCCCAAGACGGAGGAGGTGTGAGATGGATGGGCAAATGACCGGAACGATGAACATCGCGGTTGCCGGTCTTGGTTGTGCCGGGATGGTCAATGCGGTGCTGCTGCCCAGGATCGTCGCGTTACCGCTTTGGATATGGCGCAGGTAGGTATCTCGGACTGATCGCAGCATTTTCGGGCCTGCCGGGGCCGCTCATGGCCAGGGCGCTGGCCGCGGGTGGATCGAGCCTGCGCATTTATCCGGGCCAGTCGATCTTCCTCTCGACGATCTTCTCGGGCTGCGGGCTGCGGGCTACGGGCTAGGGGCTGGGGCTTTAGGGCGCGGTGGACCGGTTGACCGAAGTTGCCATCGCCCTCGCCGTGACGGCCGGTCTGATTGGAGTGCTGCAGATCTGGCGGGGCCGTTTCGCGCTGGGACCCTTTGAATGGCTGCTATGGCTGTTCACGTATACGAGGCTGGAGAGCCGGCACCCGACGTTCTGCCAGCGAAGGCACAAATTGCTGATGGAAAGCCCCCTGGTTTCATGGGTTTTAGGCAGAGATGGTTCGACGTCAGGCCCATTCCCTCCGACAGTATACCGCAGCACCAAACCCAATAGGCGCAACTCGCCTGACTCTGATGGATGGTGGAGATTGGGGAGTGATTTCAACAGGCTGGGCGATGCTGTGTGCAGTATTTGTTCATGTTTCGATCGCGTAACTTCGTGCTGCGTCGCGGGCATTTCGGTTCCCGGGCAGAGGATGCCAACTTAAAATGCATGCCTGCTTATCGAAAACATGGACTTGATGGTCGCAGGCGAGCTGTCACACGTGGGTCGTACAGAAAGCAACTTTCTGGCAACAGGCAATCGGTCGGGTGGCAGGGCGCGATCCGACTGACTGGCATTGGTCTTGGGACACGTATTGCGGCATCTGCTGGGCCTCTTCCGCCGACGTACCTTTTTCCGATGATCGAATCCGGTCACCCCATTGAAGAGACCACTGCGCTCAGTCACCGGCGCCTGTGCATCAGGCTCATCAGGCGAGCCTGCCGGTCGAAGGGATTTTCCGGCACGGTCGCCTCAGCCTTACCGTCCATCATCCGCCGCACCATCAGCGCCGCCACTCCGGCAAAGATCACGCCGCCCACCGCTTGCCCGATCAGTACCCCCGCCGCCCCGAACAGCGCGCCACCAGCTAGCACGAAAGGCACGGTTCCAAGTGTGTGCCGCCCCCAGTTGATCCAGGTGGACCGGAACGGATGGCCCATGTTGTTGAACGCTGCGTTGGAGACGAAGATCACTCCGTTGAAGAAAAAGGCCAGGGCCAGCGGGCCGCAGAACAGGACCAGCAGGTCGCGCATCACCCCCTCGGCCCCGAAAAGCGTGATGATCGGGCCCCTCAGGGCGAACAGGATCGCCGTCATTGCCACGGTGAAGATCGCGCAAAATAGCAGCCCGTCTCGGTAGGCCTGCCGGACCCGGTCCATGCGCCCCGCGCCGAAGTTCTGGCCGATCACCGGCCCGATGGCGCCCGACAGCGCGAAGATTACGCCGAAGGCCACCGGCGTCATCCGGCCGACGATGGCCATGCCCGCTACCGCCGCCTCGCCGAAGCTGGCCATGGCGCGGGTCACGACGGCCTGTCCCACGGGCGTCGCCAACTGCGTCAGGATCGCAGGGGCGGCGATGGTGACGATGGGCACGAAGGCGATCGACATCTCGGGGATGCCGGGCCGCACCAGCCCGCCGTGGTGGCGGAAGATCGGGATCAGCGCGGTACCCGCGATCACCAGCCGCGCCGCGACGCTGGCCAGCGCCGCCCCCGTCAGGTCGAGCCCGAGGCCGAAGATCAGCACCGGGTCGAGCGCGGCGTTGACCAGCGCGCCCCAGATCGTCGCCATCATCGCGCGTCGCGCATCGCCATGCGCGCGCAAGATCGCGCCGCCCACCATGCCGACGATCAGGAACGGCAGGCTGGGCACGATGATCTGCAGGTAGTGAACTGCCAGATCCAGCGTCTCGCCCGTGGCCCCCATCAGCGCCGCCAGCGGGCTCAGGTTCAGCCAGACCGCCGCCGCGAAAGCCGCGCCAAAAACCACACCCCAGACAAGCGCCGCTGCGGCCTGCGCGCGGGCCAGATCCGCGTCGCCCTGTCCTAGGGCGCGGGCCACCAGCGCGCCCGCCGCAATCGCCATGCCAATGCCGAAGGAGGTGGTGAAGAACAGGATCGCGCCCGCGTATCCCACCGCCGCCGCCAGTTCCGCATTGCCCAGCATCGCGATGAAGACCATGTCGATGAAGTCGACTGCAAAAACCGCGATCAACCCCACCGACGAGGTAAGCGCCATCACCGTGATATGGCGAAAGAGGTTGCCCTCGAGAAAGACGGCGCGAGACTCACCCATATGGCCTCCGGAGTGGGTTCTGATCGATCCGGCTATCTTCGTGACGAAGTGCCCGGACTCTGGTTCCGGCGCTTTGGTGGTTCGCCGTTGATGCGCTGAACATTTTAGGAGTTAAGGTCAGATGACGAGGAAAGCGAAGGGCAAAACACCGAACAGACCGTCAAGACCCAGCCGTGCGCCCGGCGTGAGTGATCTCCCGCGGGTGAACACAAGGACGCAAAGGACACCAAGAGCAGCCTCGAATGTCAGCGCCGCCGGCAGGTTCAGATGATACCAGTCCGTGCCGATGGGATGGCTATCCGGCCCGAACACATGATGCCCGTAGCCCGCAACCAGGTCGCCCAGCCAGTGGCCCAGAGACAATGCCATGACGATCAGCGCGAACATGCGCCGCCTCGTCACCGCAAACGCGATCGCACCGGCCAGCAATGTCCAGCCGATCTGGGGGATGAGATGATGGCTGAACGTCATGTCAACGATTGCATTCGATAGGCTTGGTTTCCCGCCCGTCGGTTCCATTGTCTCGATGCCGAGCCCGACGAAAGTGAACATCGCGATGTCGATCAGAAAGGCGCTGACCACAAGCAGCCACCAGGGCATGTCCGGTGAAGCGCGTTTCGCGACAAGGGTCGTGGCCGCGTGCCCGAGGATCATGCGGCGTGCTCCGCGGCCAGTTTCTCCACCACCTCTGCCGTGCTGAGAATGGCGTGGGCAAAGGTCGGGCCGTTGATCTCGTGGGCGGCGTGCATGGCCTCGACCGACATGGCCGCTGTCGCATCGCGAACCAGCGTGACGTGATAACCAAGTTCGGCAGCATAGCGCGCTGACGTCTCAATGCAGGTATTGGCGATCAGCCCGACGAAGATGACGTGCGTGATCCCGTGCTGTCGCAGCTGCACGTCAAGGTCGGTATTGGCGAAGCTGGACGCCCCCCAATGTTCGTTGACGATGATGTCGCCGGTTTCCGGGCCGAAACCGTCGTACCATTCACCGCCCCAACTGCCTTCGGCAAACAACTGGTATTCGTGCGCCGCAGCCTGCGACGGAGTCAGGTGTGCCCAACCCTGAAAGTCGGTGGCGTGGTGCCGGTGATGCGGCAGGATGAAGATCGGCATCCCTGCCTTGCGCGCTGTCGAACGGACCTTGGACAAGTTGGCATGAAGGTCAACCGACGTGGCAACCTCGCTTAGGGCTGGCCACATCTTGCCCCCCTCGGCAAGGAAGTCGTTGTACGGGTCGATGCAGAGAAGCGCCGTCGCGCCATGGGGGTATGCGGTCGCGGTCATGGATGGGTCCTTTCAGGTGGGCTCAGACAGGATGATTCTGCCTGATCGTATGCGGGAAGGTTGTTTCGAGCGGTCCGGGACGCAGTGCAGAGACGCCTCACCCTGCCGGGCATGGCATCCCGGCGGCGGTCCAGCGCGCCATATCCTCCAGATGCGCTTGCAAGCTCCCGGGGGCGGGTTCGCGACCCGCGCCGGGGGCGAAGCTCCAGGTAATGAAGCCGATCAATTCGCCATCGTGCAGGATATGTTCCATGAGGCCGGCCTCGTCGCGGCCGCCGTTGCGGTCGGGGTCGCGCATCTGGGCGCAGATCTCGGCGCTCGTGCGGTCGGTCCACTGGAATTCGACCGGGGCAAGCCGCCAGTCCATCCCGGTATGCGGCGCAGCGTGCGGCACGGTGTTTCCCCTCGTGGAGGTCTGGTGGCAAGCGTTGCAGGATAGGCCTTCCGCTCCGATCCGGCTTTCGCCCGCGTTGACCGCCATGCCGTGGACGCGGTCGGGCGCCTCTGACGTGCCCCAGAGCGGGACATTGTCCGCGCCCACATGGCAATTGAGGCAGCGGGGGTGGGTCAGGACCGTATGGATATTGTCCCAGGCGGACAGCCCGTCCTCGGGCGCCACCGTGCCGACCTCGGGCAGGGCGGAGAGTTCGAGCCCATGCTCGCCCTCGGCCAGCGCAAGGGTTCCATGCACAAGACCGGCTGCGACGATTAGGGTAAGGCGCATGGCGGTCCTCATGCGAAATCCACCGTCTTGCTGAACGGCATTTCGCGCGAGCGCTGCCCCGTCGCGGCAAAGATGGCGTCGGCAAGCGCCGGCGCAGCCGGTGCCGTCGCGGGTTCGCCCAATCCGCGCACCCGCTCGGCGAGGCCAAGCAATTGCGTATGGAACCGCGGCGTCTGATGCAGTCGCATCCCCTCGAAGGCGTGGAAGTTGGTCTGCTGCACCGCGTGGTTCTCGTAGGTGAGTTCGCAATTCATCGCGTGACCGAGGCCGAAGATGGCCGCACCCGTCAGTTGCGCCTCGGCGTTGACCGGGTCGAAGACCGTGCCGCAATCGGCGGCGATCCAGACCTCGTCGATGCGGATGCCACGATCGGTCAGGGTTACATCGATGACCTCGGCCACGGGCACGCCGTGCGTGTGGGCGAAGGCGATGCCGCGTCCGCGCCCCGGCCCGATATTGGCGCCCGCCCAGTTCGACATCTCGCCCACCGCCTCCAGAACGCGGCGGGAGTCGGCGTCTGCGATCAGGCGCAGACGTTCCTGCAGCGGGTCGGCGCCGGCGGCATGGATCAATTCGGACAGGAAACTTTCGTGGAAGAAGCTGTTGGAGCACGCCCCGGGCGAGCGCCAGGACCCGACCGGCATCAGCGGTGGCGCGGCATAGCCCGTCACGCGGTAATTGGGGATGGCATAGGGTTGGTCGAAGGCGCCCCAGACCAGCATCGTGTCCGGCCCCGGCGGCACGATGAAGATGCGCCCGAACCACGACGAGATGAGCGAGGGGCTGATGCTGTCGAGGTCATAGGCCAGCACCCGGCCATCCGCCACGGCGCCCCGGCCAATGGCCATGTGCAGGGGGCGGGGATAGTCATGGGTCATGTCTTCCTCCCGGCTCCAGGTGGTCTTGATCGGGGTGCCGGGCATGGTGGCGGCGATCTGGATCGCCTGCACCACGTAGTCGTGGTCGAGCCTGCGGCCGAAACTGCCGCCCGCGTGCAGGACATGGAGCGTGACCCGAGACGGATCGACGCCCGTGATCTCGACCGCCGCGTCGCGCACCACGGCGGGGATCTGCGTCGCGGTCCAGATCTGCACCCTGTCCGCCTCGACCAGCACCGTGGCGCTGAGCGGCTCGAGCGCTGCATGGGCGAGGAAGGGCGATCGGTATTCCGCCTCGATCACGGTCGCGCCGTTCAACGCCGCCTCGACATCGCCGTCGTCGCGCAGCCGGCTGTTGCGGAACTCGTCCGTGTGGGCATCCGCCAGCGCCTGCCACATCTCCGCCGAGCTGGCGGGGTAGTCGGGGGGCAGCCACGCGACCTCCAGCGCCTGCGCCGCCTGAAACGCGAACCAGGTGTTCTCGGCGATGACCGCCAGCCCCTCGTCCACCTCGACGACCGACCGTACGCCCTGCATCGCTAGCGCGGCATCGGCGGAGTAGCTTGCCATCGCACCCCCACGGCCCGGGTTCGCGCGCACGGTGGCGTAGAGCATGCCGGGCAGGACCACGTCGATCCCGTAATCTTGGGTTCCGGTCGATTTCGCGACGATGTCGAGCCGCTGATAGGGCTTGCCCAGACGCGTCCAGTCGGAAGCGGGTCGGAGCGTCACGTCGGTGACTGGCGCGATGGCCGCCGCCTCGCCGGCAAGCTCGGTGTAGGCGATGCGCGTATCATCGGGCAGAACGACATGCCCGTCCTCGGTCCGCAGGTTCGCCCTCGGCACGCCCGTGCGTGCCGAAGCCGCGGCCTTAAGAGTTTCGCGGGCGGTGGCACCGGCCATGCGCAGGGTTTCGTGCAGGTCTGCGGTGGAGGACGATCCGCCGGTAAACTGCGAGCCGGTCAGGCGCGCGACATTCCTCATCACGTCGCGCACCGTTTTGGCCACAGCCCCGTGCTCCCATGCCGGGAAGGGCAGGCTCTCGGCTGCGATGATGCCGTTGAAATAGGCCTGATGCGGCTGGCCGGGGTCGAGCGTGGCAGTGCTTGGGTCGATATCAAGCTCCTCGGCGATCAGCATGGCCTGGGTCGACGCGATGCCTTGGCCCACATCGGCGCGCGGCACGATCAGGGTGATCCCGTCCGGCGTGATCTTGACGAAGGGGGTAAGCGCGGCCTCGCCCTGTCCCAGACCATCGAGCAGGGTGTTGGGGGTCGGTCGGGTGACGAACCAGGCCCCGAAGGCGACCCCGCCGAGAATGGCGGCCGACCCGATCAGGAAGCTGCGGCGGGCGATGGTTCTGGCGCGGCCCATCCCTCAAGCCTCCCGCAGCATGGTGGCGGCGCTGTGGACAGCGGCGCGGATGCGGGGATAGGTCCCGCAGCGGCACAGGTTGCCCGACATCGCGGCGTCGATATCCTCGTCGGTCGGCTCCGGGTTGCGCGCCAGCAGATCGGCGGCCTGCATGATCTGGCCGGACTGGCAGTAGCCGCATTGCGCCACCTGATGGTCGATCCAGGCCGCCTGAATGGCGTGCAGCGCGTCGGGCGTGCCCAGCCCCTCGATCGTCGTGATCTCGCCCCACACATCGGCCAGCGCCACCTGGCATGACCGCACGGGCTCACCATCGATATGGACGGTGCAAGCGCCACATTGCGCGATGCCGCAGCCGTATTTGACGCTGGTGATATTCAGACCATCGCGCAGCGCCCAGAGCAGCGGCATGTCGTCCGGCAGGTCAACCGCGTGACTGGTGCCGTTTATCGTAAGGTCCATGGCTTTCTCCAGTCGGCTGGTGGACGAGACTTGGCGTATCAATCACTCTAAATTAGGCCCGACGGCACAGTGCGGCGATATGCATATGCGGTCAGGCGCATGCAGATTGGGTCAGTCAGTCTTCAGGATCTGGTCCTGCCCAACCGCCCGTGGCATTGAGGCAAGGTACTTGAGAGCTCGGGCGCATGGATAATTCACAGACCTATTCCCTGTTCATGGCGACCGATGTGGCGTGCCGCATCCTTGGCGTCGATCCGCAGGTGATGCTGGAGACGGCAGGCCTTGGCGCGCTTGCGCGCGGCAGGATCGAGGCGCGGGTGACGGCGCAGCAGTATTTCGACTGCTGGAACACGATGGAGGTGCTGTCGCCGCGCCCCGACTATGTGCCCTACCTCGGTGTTGCGATCTCCCGCGGGCCGGTGATCCCGGTCTTTTTCACGCTGTCCTGCGCGCCCGACATGGAGACCGGCCTGATGCGTCTGGCGCAGTTCAAGTCGCTGCTCGGCCCGACGCTCATGCGAGTGTTCTGGGATGGCGGGCTGTTGCGATTGGAATTCGAAAGCGTCGATGCCCGCGTGCCCATGCCGCCGAGTCTTGGCGCCCTTCAACTTGTGGTCGCGGTCGAGAATATTCGCGGGGCGGCGGCCCATCTGGTATGCCCGGTTGCAGCGGGCTTTGATGGATCCGAGGAGGAGCGGCACATGATCGCCGGTCATCTCGGCGTAATGCCGGAGCGGTCGCACGCCGCCTACGTGGCCTTCTCGCCCGAGGATGCGAGACGCCGGTTCATTTCCGAAAATCCCGCCCTCTGGGCCGATATCGAGGCCGACCTGAAGCTTCAACTGGCGGCACAGAACGACCGTTGGCCTGTCGCCGAGCGTGTGCGGGGAGCCTTGGTTGATCTGATGCCCTCGGGGCGCACCGGAGCCGAGGATGTGGCCCTAGCGCTTGGGATCAGCCGCAGCACCTTGCAGCGGCGATTGCGCGAAGAGGAGACGTCGTATCAGGCGGTGCTGGACGCCACTCGGCGCGACATGGCGATCCGGTATCTCACCAAGACCACCCTGCGCGCCGATGAGATCGCAAGTGTCCTCGCCTATCGCGACGCCAACAGCTTTTCCAGAAGCTTCCGCCGGTGGACGGGCAAGGCACCTGTCGCCTTTCGCGAGACGCTGACGCGACAAACCGGAGAGGCTGACTAGCCGTTGGATCATTGTGGCGCACGGTCACCAGCTACCCTATCCGATCCGAAAACGTTCAATCGTGCAGAATTCAGACTTCATGGTTGCCTCTGCTGTCGAGCGGCCATTGCGCGCAATACATAGACGGGAATGGCAAGGGTGATCAGGACGCGGGGGATATGGCCCAGAAGCCAAAGCGTGCGGATCGTCGTCGAGTTCTCCTCCGTCACCGGACCAACCAGGGCGATGCCTTTGTAGAAATCCAGTGCATCCCCCACGGGCGACCCGATCGCCGTCGCAAGTCGCACGTTGAGCGGCATGTGGTAGAAGGTCGTGATCAGCGAGACGGCCAGATACAGCCAAAGCGCGATCACCCAGTTCCGCCGCGCCGGGGCAACCTGCCAATCGAGCCGGGCCGACAGGATCAGGCCGACCGGCATAGCCAGGAAAAGCGGCATGATCGTGTACAGGAAATTGCTGAACTGGGGAAAGAACTGCGTGACATACTCGGCGGGAGGGAGACTGAGCCAGTAAACCCCCATCGACAGTCCGATGAAGAGATTGGCGCCGAAGAAGGCGGCCGAGGCAATGACAGCCAGCGCATTGACGCGGCTACGGTAGGTATCGGACGGCATGACAGTGGCCTTTTCGCTGGGGGTCAATGAAACTCGGTCCTTGCGAACTGACGGAACAGGAAGGCCGGCGCGATCCGGCTCATCCATTTGATCTGGCGAGATTGTCCCAGCAGCATCTCGGTCTGGTTTCGGCGCAATCCTTCAAGGATGTCGCGCACCAGGTCGGCGGGCTTCATCTTCTTGAAGTTGTCGGACTTCAGCGCCTTGGCCATGTCGGTGTCGACGACGGGCGGCAGGGCTTCGAAAACGGTGATGCCGTGAGGCTTCAACTGGTGGCGCAAGGTTTGCGCGCAGTGATGGATCAGCGCCTTGGTCCCGGAATAGACCGGCGTTCCGGGCGACGCGACGAAGGCGACGCCCGATCCGATGAACAGCACGGCGGGCTGCGCGCTTTGCTCCAGCAGCGGCAAGGCGCGCCGCGTCAGGGTCAGGGGCGCCGTCGCGTTGATCGCGATCTCGCGCTCGATCCTGTGCAGCGTGTCGGGATCGGTCTTGAAATCATAGGTGAGGAATATGCCCGCGTTGTTGATCAGTAGATCGAGGCGACCATGCTGCGCCTGAATGTCTGACAGTATCCGCTCCTGATCCTTCGCAACCGTCACATCCCCCGTGATCGCATGCGCCCCGGTCAGGCGCGCGGCCTCGGCAAGCCTGCCTAAGTCGCGCCCGCAGATGATGGCTGTGTTGCCAAGCGCCACAAGTTGCCGGGTGAGCTCAAGCCCGATGCCCGAACCGCCGCCGGTGACGAGTATGATTTTCGATTTCAGGTCCAAGCCGATCTCTCCATGCGATGGTGTCATCGTAAAGCTAGGCTTGTAGGACAGTCGTTTGCCACCGCTTGTGACTTGCAGATCGTATCAATGCCTTGCAGATCGGCTCAGGGCTGTTGCGCGGGACAGGGCGAGCGGTTCTAGTGCGATGAGCGGTATTCCCGCGCGAAAGGCCGCCGGCATGCACTCGCAAGAGCGATCCCCGATCTATACATCCGCGGTCCTGTCGGGTCCGATCTGCGGGATGCTTGGTGTCGGCTGGGACGAGGTTCTGACCCGTGCGGGCATCGTGGCGACCGAGCGCAACGACAGGGCCTTTCTGGTCTCTGCTGACGAATACTTGCGTCTTTGGTCCGCGATGATGGACCTGTCGGATCAGCAGGATGTCTCCAAGCTTCTCGGATTGCGAATGGCGGGCGGTCCGGCGATCCCGGTTCTCTTCGCGCTGTCGACGGCCCCGGATTTCGAGACCGGCATCAGTCGTATGGCCAAGTTCAAGAGTCTGTTCGGGCCGATGCAATTCATCGTATCGCGAAGCCCGTCGGAATTCACCGTGCGCGTCGCTCCTGACGTGGCCACCGCGCCTTTGCCCGGATCGTTCAGCAGCCCACAGATCATCTACCTGCACGCGCAGGCCAACGCCTTGGCGCGTCATGCGATACGCCCGATGCGGGTGTGCCTGCCGCTGTCGCAGGACGAGCGCGAGAGTCTGACCGACGTCTTCGGCCAGGTCCCCGAGCATGGTGACGCCACGCTGACCTATGCCCGCGCCGATGCGCGCGCGCCCTTCGTCTCGGACAATCCCGAGCTTTGGGAGGCCACCGAAGCGGACCTCCAGAGCCAGGCCATGATCCAGTCCAAGGGCTTGCCCCTGTCGTGCCGGGTCCGCGCGACGATGCTGGAGGCTTTCTCGATCACCGAACCCACGATCGCCCATGTGTGCGGGCGCCTGAAACTCAGCCGAAGCACACTTCTGCGGCGTCTGAACGACGAGGGTGTCACGTTCCAGTCGCTGCTGGACGAAACGCGAAAAGAGCTGGCGATCCGCTATCTGGTCAAGAGCAACCTTAACAATCAGCAGATCGCGCATCTGGTGGGCTATCGCGATCCGAATGCCTTCCAGCGTGCCTTCCGGAAATGGACCGGGATGACACCTCAAGCGCTGCGTTCCGGGCGCGAGAATTGACTCTATCATTGTGCACGTCGGCGAAGCTTGCGCCACGTCGGCCGTTTTGCGGTTCGGCAGCCACACCCATAAGCTGAGCGCGATGGCCGTGGCAGAGGTCAGCGACATCACCGTGCCGGGGAAGAAGTTCTCGTAGCCCGGCCGGTCGACGAACAGCAGGTAGCCGACATCCGCCAGCCCCCCGATCTTCTCCTTCCCAAGATCGCGCTTGAGCGTCATGAGCGTGGCGGCCTTGGCTCGCGACACGGCGGTTTCCCTACCTCGCACATATCGACTATATGAAGGTCGATGAGACCGCCAAAGGTCTGGAGGCGGGAAACGGACGTGCTTGTAGGCGCCAGCCCCTGATCGACCCGGGTCTCCGCCTGGCGGGCCCAACGATGGGCGTCGTCGCGGCGGAGGAACGTCTCGCTCGCGTAGCGGCCCTTTCGTCTGATCTGGACCCGGTATGCACCGGAGGGGAGCTTGGTGATGGAGGCCATTTTCGTGTGCGCTGTGTGTGTGCAATGAGTCGTCGTAGAGGGGCAAATTCGGGGATATTGGGGCGTATTCCAGCGTAGCAGCATCCGCCGCCAACAGTTTGAAGATACACAAGAAATGAAAATAAATCAAAACGCTAGATTATCTACTGCGCCCATGATGGATGGTGGTGATTTAAGCTATATTTCAAAGGGTTGAGTGGAGGCGTGTGCAGTGTATGTTCATGTTTCGATCGCGCAATGTCGTGCGGCGTCGTGTTCTCTTCGGTTCGTCATGTTCGAAACGGCGAAACTCAGTTCTCGAATTTCACCTGCCGAAATGTCAGCGAAATGCGTCGCGTTCGTTGGGACTTCTGGCCTTCGACAAGATCCGTCTTTCTGGCCGGAATGGCATGGGTCCACTCATGGCGGGCTTCACCTGCCATAACCAAAAGGCTGTCGGGCTGAAGCAGAAGATCCATGTGCCGAGAAGACTTCTGCGAGGCAAAGCGTATCACACATGCCGAGAGCAAGCTCAGGGACGCTATCGTCTCCCCAAAGCAGGGTAGACAGTCGATATGGGCAGAGATGCCCTGTCCGGGCTGATATTCGTTGACGATGACCTGATCAGGAACGGCTTGAAAATGGCCTTCAGAAGTCAACCGTTCCGCCAGTTGCTGAAATAGGTCAGGTAGTGGCCCAAGATAGTCTTCCCTCCGGGCCTGCCGCGCTTTGTAGTCGTAACGATAGCCGTAGTGCTGCACCCGCCGTTTCAGATCGGTGCGCCAGGGGGCTGCGTTAATCTTACGGACGAGCCTTTCGGCCTCTTCGTCCTGGATGTAATTTTCCAGATAGGTCAGCCCGTCCGGCCACTCATCCGGAAAAAACGAAAGTTGCGAAGGCGGTGTGGCCATCGGCAGCGGACTCCTCGTTGGCGGTGTTTTGGTGGGAATATCCTGGGTAGTCTTTGGGGTCGAAAGTGTAGATGTCCGGAGCCGCAAAGCCTGCTTTGCGTGCCGCATCGTCCATTTTGAACGCACCCTCATAGAATGGGCTATCCACGGTCGAGACGATCACGAGGCCGCCCGGTTTCAGGTGGTTTCGGGCGCTCTTGAGGAAGCGGGCTACCAGGACATGATTTGGATTTTGTCCGTAGCGTGGATCACGGGAGGCAACGTTTGGAAACTGGAATATGATTGTTCGGAACTGGCGTTTCCCTATGGTGTCATAAAGCCGTGTCGCATCCACGCCCGTTTTGACGCTGCATCCGAGTTTCAGAAGCTTGCGCGCATTGTCGTAGGCGGTGTCCGTCAAGTCTTCCTCTGCCTCGTACACTGTCGCCAGGATCGAGGAGGTTGGAACGCGCGGCTTGCGCGACATCGTCAGGGCAAAGCTCAGATTGCCCTCACCGACGAATAGAACGTTTCCCATCCGTAGGCGGGCAGTGAAGTCGAATTTCGCCGCCACCTTGGCCAGCTTCTTTGTCGACAACGCCGGATATCGGAGCGCCTGGTGAGCGGCCTCCTGAAGCGTTGCGCTGCGAAATTCGTACATCGTGATCCCCAGCCCGGTATTGCAAAACCTCGGCAGACTGACGTATCGCGGTTAATCCTCGGTTAATCATGCGTTCGGCTGTAATCCGCAGGCCTATCGCTGTATCCGCGACTGTGGCGTTGCGTGCGTTACGACATGCCGGAAAAGCGATAGGCTGGCCATTAGATGACCCTCGTTTGTCCAGTAAGGCCGCACCATTCTGTTTCATGGCCTGAACGAAGCCAGTTCAAATCAGTCATCTTTGACAGCTTGACTCCGTATGGGCAGGGATGACTGGGCTCTGGACCGCAAGCTTTCAGTCAGGCCATTAGATCCGGTCTGCCAGCCTCTGCACGACATCCATTTTCTCGTGCAGGACGGCGATGATGATGGGGCGGTCGATTGCAAGCCAGAAGATGTAGTGACGCTGGCACCGATGGATGCAGACTTCGCCCGGCAATTGCGGCAATGACCTTGGCGGCGTTCGTCTGCTTCCGATCGCGTTGAAGCAGTCCCCGAGTTGATCAAGGTACTTGTCGGCTTGTTCGGGTCCCCAGGTTTCTAACGAATACCGCCAGATACCCCTGAGGTCTTCTTCCGCCGCAAGCGTAAGGTCGTAGCTCGGCATGGATTGGGCTAGACCCCTGCGCGCTTGCGTTCTTCGCGCCGGATCTCGTCAAGGGACTTGCCGGAAAGTTTGCCGCGCTGCGCCTGCTCGATCCTCGGCTCCAGGAAGTTGGCCAGCGCCGTGAAAGCCTGGTCCTCGCTCATCCCGGCAAGGGCAGGGGTGTCGCCAAGCGCTCGACCCAAGACATAGTCCTTGATGCTCTGCCCCTTGAGAGCAGCGATGGCTTTGAGCTTCTGGTGGTCTTCCGGCGAGATGTCGATCGAGAGTCTGGGCATTCTAAAAGGATAGTCGATCATTTCCCACATTACAACATTTGTTGAATCTGAAGGGTTCAGCGATGCCCCCTGTTTCGAGGCACCCCAACCCAAACGCCGCCGTCTTCCTGTCTTTGTACGGGGTGGGGTGGCAGGACAGGCGCCGTGTGCGTATGGTGTGCACAGCGGGTCCGTTCTGGTAGTGGGCGCACCTGAGGAGAACTCTGAATGCCCAACAACGCAGCCACTGCGGCAGCGCGGTTATCTTCTGCGCCTATGATGGATTGGACGGACCGGCACTGCCGTTTTCTGCATCGGCTGATCAGCCGGCGGGCGCTTCTCTATACCGAGATGGTGACGGCTCCGGCGCTGGTGCGGGGTGGGGCTAAGCATTTGTTGCGGTTCGATGATTTCGAGCATCCTGTTGCCCTTCAACTGGGGGGATCGGAGCCGGGCGAGGTGGCGGCTGCGGCGCGGATGGGGGCCGAAGAGGGGTATGACGAGATAAACCTTAACGTCGGCTGCCCGTCGGACCGGGTGCAGTCGGGCACATTCGGGGCGGTTCTGATGAAGACGCCGGAGCTGGTGGCCGAGTGCTGCGCGGCGATGATCGCGGCGGTGGATGTGCCTGTGACGGTCAAATGCCGGATCGGGATCGACGACCAGATACCGTCCGAGGTGCTGCCGGATTTCCTGGAGAAGGTCCGGCAGGCGGGTGTCGGGCGGGTGGCCATTCATGCCCGGAAGGCCTGGCTTCAGGGCCTCTCGCCAAAGGAAAACCGCGAGGTTCCGCCGCTGGATTACGGGCTGGTCCGCGAGATGAAAACGGCATTTCCGGGCCTTCATATCAGCGTGAACGGCGGTGTGGAAAGTCTTGATCAGGCAGAAGAATTCCTGTCAGAGGGGCTTGATGGCGTGATGATCGGGCGCGCGGCCTATCACGCGCCCTGGGATATCCTGGGGCGGGCGGACAGCCGGATATTCGGCGCGGACGATCCCTTCGACGATCCGCGCGACGTTGTTCACGCGATGATCCCGCACATCGAGGCGCATCTGGCCGAGGGCGGGCGGCTGCATTCGGTGACGCGGCATATGCTGGGGCTTTTCGCCGGAAAGCCCGGGGCGAGGGCGTGGCGGCGGGTGCTGTCGGAGGGGGCGACGCGGGACGGTGCAGGGGTCGATCTGCTGCTGTCGGCACTGGACCAAATCAGCGAGCTTCGCGCGGCGTAAACGCAACGTCCGAACGCGGTGCGTTGCGCGCAACTGCTCAAAATCGTTAACGCCCATATTTTGTAGGGGATCCGGTGCGATTCCACACGTCGGTATAACGTCGGTATCACGTCGGTATTCTGTCGGTGCCTCTAGATCGCGCGACCCGTTAACGCCCCACATCTTGTGCGACCGTTTACCAAGGTTAAGACGCGTTCATTTTTCGTCCGGCACACGGGTGGCGGGGATACAGTCTGTTTCCGGTTGCGTCCGGGCAACCCGGGATGCCGCTATATGTGAAATTCCCGATGTGTTGTAGGATGACGGGCGTATGTAAGGGGTAGCCGTGCCCGGGCGGGGGGTATTCGCCGGGCGGCAAAGTGAAAAATTGTGTCTTATGCACAGTCATTGAGCGGATCCGGCCCGTCTTCTCTGCGGGGCCTTCCGGGCTATCGGCCCGAGATAGACGGTCTGCGCGCCATTGCCGTTGTCTCGGTCATCGTCTCCCACGCCGGCGAACCCTTTTCGCGCCTTGTCCGTGGCGGCTTTCTGGGCGTCGATGTGTTCTTCGTGCTGTCGGGATTTCTGATCACCGGAATTCTGGCCCGCGACATGATCGCGGGCAGCTTCACGCTGTCGGGCTTTTACGAGCGCCGGGTGCGGCGCATCCTTCCGGCCCTTGTCGTTGTCACGCTGGCATCGCTTGCCGCTGCGTGGATTCTCATGACGCCTTCGCAGATGAAGGACTTTTCGCAAAGTATTGTGGCAACTGGTATTTTCTCGTCGAATATCTATTTCTGGCTGACATCCGACTATTTCTCGCCGGATTCGGGTGTCTTGCCGATGATACACACCTGGTCGCTGGCGGTGGAGGAGCAGTTCTACCTGGTCTTTCCTCTGGTCTTTGTCCTGCTCTGGCGGCGGGGCCTGGTCCTGCCTGTGCTTGTTGCGGCGCTTCTGGTCGGGCTGGCCGTGGCGGAGATCATGGCGCAATCCGCGCCCAAGGCGGCCTTCTACCTGCTGCCGGCGCGCGCGTGGGAATTGCTGGCCGGCGGTATCGCGGGATACCTTGCCGTGCGGCATGGTCTGCCGGACGGGGAAAGCGGACCCGCCTTCTGGCGGTATCTTGGCCGGAACCGGAACGCGCTTGCCTGGGGAGGGCTGGTCGTTCTGGGAGTGTCGCTGGTCTTCTTTCCGCATGGCCTGCCGGTTCCCGGGCTGGCGTTGGTGCCACCCGTCGCGGGGACGGTGATACTGCTTCTGTGCGCGCGGCCCGGAGGCAGGGTTCATCGGGGTCTTACCCGTCCCGTGCTGGTCGGCGTCGGCCTTGTCTCGTACAGCGCCTATCTCTGGCACCAGCCGGTCTTCGCCTTCGCGCGCCTGGCGCAGGTCGATCCGCCATCGCCTGTGCAGATGGCCGGGCTTTGCTTTCTGGTACTGGGACTTGCCTGGGCAAGCTGGCGCCTAGTGGAGCAGCCATTCCGGGGACGGGCGGTGCCCTTCGGCCCTGTCGCCTGGGGGCTGGGCGGTGCGACAGCGGCGATGGTGCTGGTCGGGCTTGCCGGTCATCTGACCGGGGGGCTAGGCAAGTGGCGGTTCGATCCGCCGGTTCTTGAGGCGTTGAACAGCGCAAGCGCCAGCCCGATGCGGGATCGCTGCCACAGCAAACAGCCGGAGGTCGCCTGCGCCTATTTCGGGGGCGGCGACGTCTCGTGGGTGGTCTTCGGCGACAGCCACGGGGTCGAACTGGCCTATGCGCTGGCGCGGATGATGGAACCCCTGGACGAAAGCGTTCTGCACCTGACGAAATCGGGCTGTCCGCCGGCGCTTGGGTATGTCTCGGACATGCCGGGGTGCAACGACTGGACCGAGGCCGCTGTCACGATGCTGGAGACGAGCGGCGCGCGCACGCCGATCCTGGTGGTCTATCGCCACGGAGCTTATCTTTATGGCGACAACGAGGGCATGTACCCGGCTTTGCCGAATGGCCCGAAGGCGATCGCAAGCGGGACCGGAGCGGCGGAAAAGCGGGCGCTTTACTGGCAGGGCTTCGAACGGATGGTGGCGCGCCTGCGGGCCGCGGGGCACCCGGTGGTGCTGCTTCAGCCCGTGCCCGAGATCGCGCGCGACGTGGGTTTCCTTGTCCGGCGCGATGCTCGGGTCCGCGGGGGAGACGGGACCGGAAGGACCGGGCTTCACCTGCCGGCGGTACCGCTCGGCTATTACGAGGCGCGAAGCGGCGAGGTGCGGCGGAGACTGGCGGAGTTCGCCGCCGGGGATGCCGATATCCGGCTTCTGGACCCTGCGGAGGTCTTTTGCGACGTCGCGAGCTGCTATGCGATGCTGGGCGACGCCTCGCTATATTTCGACGACGATCATCCGAGCGTCGCGGGCGCGGCCGCAATCCTGAGGATGCTGCCCCAGGAGGTTGCGCGCGCATTGCCGCCGGCGGGTGGTTGACCACCGGCCGGCGCCGGGGGGGCGGCCTAGCCCGGCTTGTACTCGCGCTTGGCCTCGGCGTCGCCGGTCGAGTAGGGCAGCGCGTTCAGGTCGGACCACGCGGCATCCGAGATCGGGGCCTCGGCCCAGGCCAGCGTCTCGGCCACGCGCTCGGGCTTGGTGACGCCGACGATGGTGGAGGCGATGCGGGGATCGCGGAGCGAGAACTGCAGCGCGGCGGGGCCGGTGGCGATGCCGTGACTGGCGCAGGTGGCCTCGATCGCGCGGACGGGTTCCAGGTCTTCGTCGCTGGCGGGCACATAGGCGATGAGCGGCATCCGGTCGCTGCCCTTGGCCAGCACGCCCGACGCGTAGGGCGCGGCGTTGAAGACGGCGATGCCGTTCTCGTGCGCCCAGGTGAAGACCTGGTCGGCGTTGCGGTTCAGAAGCGTGTAGCGGTTGTGGTTGATGATCGTGTCGAAGGGCCAGCCCTGCTTCAGGATGTCGAGCATCAGGTCGGTGGTGCCCATCGCAAGGCCGATGGCGTCGGCCAGGCCCTCTTCCTTCATCTTCACCAGTTCTTCCAGAGCGCCGCCCTTGCCGGTGATCTCGGTGACGTCGGCGCAATGCTCGGGGTCGTGGAGGTGGAGCATCTGGACCCGGTCGACGCCGAGGCGTTCGAGGCTCTCTTCCAGCGAGCGGCGGGCGCGGGAGGCGGTGAAGTGGCCGGTTGCCATGTCGCGGTCGAGCTTGGTCGAGATGGCGAAGCCGGGTGGCAGGCCGCCGCGTTCGCGGATCACGGCGCCGACGCGGCGTTCGCTTTCGCCGAAGCCGTAGTTGTTGGAGGTGTCGAGGCAGTTCACCGGGCCGTCGAAGATCGCGCGGATCGTCGCGAAGGCGCGTTCCTCGTCGACCTCGTAGCCGTAGGTGTCGGGCATGTTTCCGAGGCCGGAGGTGCCGAACATGATCGGCGTGACCTCGACGCCGGTGGTTCCGATCTTGCGCTTTTCCATTGTCTTCTCCCTCAGATCGAACCTGCTTCGACCATGTAGTTGTTCGCGGTGCACATCCTGGCGTCGTCGGAGGCCAGGAAGACGACCATGCGGGCGACGTAGACCGGGTCGATCAGGTCGGGCAGGCATTGCTTCCGCTTTTGCGCCTCGAGCGCCTCGGGCGTGGCCCAGAGCGTTTTCTGACGCTCGGTCATGATCCAACCGGGAACGACGGTGTTGACGCGGATGCGGTTGCGGCCGAGATCGCGGGCCATCGTGCGGGTGAGGCCGTGGACGGCGGCCTTGGCGGTGGCGTAGGCGGGGAAGCCGCCGCCGGCTTCCCACCAGGAGTTCGAGCCCATGTTGACGATCGAGCCGCCGCCGGCGGCGATCATGTCGGGGGCGACGGCCTGGATGGCGAAGAACATGTGGCGCAGATTGGTTGCCTGGCGTTCGTCCCAGTACTCGGGTGTGACGTCTTTCCAGTCGTGGCGGTCGTCGCGGGCGGCGTTGTTGACCAGAACGTTCGCGGGGCCGAGACGGGATTTCAGTGCGGCGATGCCGGCCTTCAGCGCGTCGATGTCGCGGAGGTCGCAGATCTCGTAATCCACGGTGCCTTCGGTGGTTTCCCGCATCGCGGCGGCGCCGTCGGCGTCGAGGTCGAGGAAACCGACCCGCGCGCCTTGCGCGGCGAAGGCCCTGACGATTTCCGCGCCGATGCCGGAGGCGCCTCCGGTCATGAATACGGTCTTGCCCTTGAGGCTTGGGTAGGTGGCGAAGTCGGGCATGGGTGGTCCTTGTCGGAATTGGAAACGGCGGCGCGGGGTCCGCGCCGCCGTCTGTTTTCAGGAACGCCTTACTGGGCGATGCAGGTGTCGGCCGTCTCGGGCGTGCAGACGTCGAGGCCCGTGTAGGTCGGGTCCGCCGGGGGTTCGCCGCCAGCGGCCATCTGAGCGAAGGCCTGCATGACCTCGTAGCCCATCTGGAACGGACGCTGTCCGACCTGACCGGCAGAGTAGCCTTCCCGCATCTGGTCGATCTGGACCGGCAGGGTGTCGGCCACGACGAGCGCAAGTTCACCCGAAGCGATCTTGTCCTTGTAGGGCTCGACCGCGGCGCGGTTCGCGTCAGGCACGAACTGCGGGAAGCCGCCCGTCGGCAGGAACGCGTCGAGGTCCGGGTTTGCAGCCATGAAGTCTTCGAACTGCTGCACGGCACGCGGGAAGTCGTCGTCGGTGTAGAGCGGGCAGCCGTCGGCCTCGGTCCAGCCGTTCTGTCCGGTCAGACGCTCGCCCGGCGAGGTGGTGCCGGACATGCCGCCGAGCGTGTCGCGGATACCCTGCATACGCTCGTTGTGGTTGGCAGCCGCGGCGCCGCCCGACTGGATGCAGACCGTGCCGCCATCGGGCTTGATCTCCATCGCGCGCTTGGCGAGGTTCACGCCGATTTCGTAGTTGTGCGTGCCGATGTAGGCCGTCCGCAGGCCGGGATCGAGAAGATCCGAGTCCCAGGTGATGAACGGGATGCCGGCTTCTTTCGCGGCCTGAGCCGCAACCGCCATTGCCGCCGCGTTAGACGGCGACACGCCAAGACCCTTGACGTTGCCACGCGCGATCAGGTCCATCACGATCTGGACCTGCTCGTCACCGCCGCCATGCTCGCCCGGTCCGATGTATTCGCAGACGAAGGCGCCGTTCGATTCGGCTTCGGCTTTCTTGCAGCCGTCGCGAGCCTGGTCGAAGAACGGGTTGTTCATGTTTTTCGGCACGAGGGCAAAGATGTCCTGTGCGAAGGCGGTCGAACCGACCGAAAGCGCCGAAATGGCGAGTGCTGAAGTAATCAAAAGCTTTTTCACAGCTTTTCCTCCCTGTGTTGTGCCGCCCCGCAGATGGAGCGGCGATACTAACGATCCCGCCGAGGCAGGAGCGTATCCCTGAGTTGCGCCAGATAGCTGCGGCCGCCTTCGGTCCGCAGACCGATCAACACCGCCAGGATGATGAACATGCCGACGAAGGCGCCTTGCCAGTTCGAGTCGATGCCCGCCATCAGGAGCGCGTTACGAATGACTTCGAGAAGTGCGGCGCCGACGATGGCGCCATAGGCCGTGCCGTAACCGCCGAGCAGGTTCGCGCCGCCGATCACGGTCGCGGCGATGACGCGCAACTCGTAGGTCTGGCCAAGCGCATTGATCGCCGAACCGGTGTAGCCGAGGATCAGGAGCGACGAGACCGTGGCGGTGAAGGCCGAGAAGACATAGGCTTGGAACTTGATCAGCTTGACGTTCACGCCCGTCAGGCGCGCGGCCTGTTCGTTGCCGCCGATGGCAAACAGGTGCCGTCCCCAGGCGCGGTACTTGAAGACATAACCCACGCAGAGCGCCATGATCACCATGACCCAGAAATGCGACGAGAAGGCTGGAATCCAGTCGGGCCAGAAATCGCCTTCGACATTGGGCGGGAACTTGGCCTGGCCGATCGCCTTGACGATGGGGGCATCGGGGCCGAACTGGTAGAGCATCTGGTTGCCGGAGATCACGACCGCAAGCGAGCGCGCGATGGACATCATGCCGAGCGTCACCACGAAGGGCGACATGCCGACATAGGCGATGAAGAACCCGTTTACCGCGCCGCAGGCCAGGCCCGCGAGCGTGCCCATGAAGAAGGCAAAGTACCAGGGGTATTCCGCCGTCAGATAGATGCCCGCGACGATGGCCACGAGCCCCATGATCGAGCCCACGGACAGATCGATGCCTGCCGTGATGATGACACAGGTCATTCCCAGCGCCATGATCCCGAAGATCGCGAAGTTCCGGGTGATGTTGGCCATGTTCTGGGCGGTCATGAAGCTGGGCTGATAGAGCGCGATGGTGATCGAGATCGCGATAAGTGCAACCGTCACCCAGAAGGGCTGGCTTCTGAGGACGCGCTGAAGAATCGTGGTTTCCTCGATCCCGGTGACGTCGCTGATGTCTACCTTGCCGGCACTCTTCAAGACGGTATCAGGCGGCATCGATCGCTCCTGTGATCAGTCCGGTGATTTCTTCGGGCGATGTCGTGACAGTAGCCTTGTCGGCCACCTTGGTGCCACGTCTGAGAACGGCGACGCGGTCGCAGACCTCGAAGACGTCGGGCATACGGTGGGAGATCAGGATCACCGCGTGACCCGTTGCTTTCAAACGCTTTATCAGGTTCAGAACCTCGGCCACCTGGCGCACCGAGATGGCGGCGGTCGGCTCGTCCATGACGACCAGCTTGGGGTCCGACAGGCGCGTGCGCGCGATGGCCACGGCCTGGCGCTGACCGCCGGACATCTTCTGGACGAGATCGCGGGGACGGGTTTCGGACTTGAGTTCTTCGAAGAGCTCGGACGAGCGGTCGATCATCGCCTGCTTGTCCAGCGTGTCGAAAGGCCAGACGCCCTTTTTCAGTTCACGCCCGAGGAAGACGTTCTCGGCCGCGGTCAGGTTGTCGGCAAGGGCGAGGTCCTGGTAGACGATCTCGATCCCGGCCTGGCGGGCATCGAGCGGCCGGGTGAAGTGCACCTCGTTGCCTTCCACGGAAATCCGCCCCGCTGTGGGGGGGAAATTGCCCGCGATGATCTTGACCAGCGTCGATTTGCCGGCACCGTTGTCGCCCATGAGGCCGACGGCCTCGCCCGGGTTGATGTTGAGGTCGACACCCTGAAGAGCGTGGATGGCTCCGAAGCTCTTGGTGATACCGGACAGTTCGAGAAGACTCATGCCGTACCCTTGGGCACGACGTACGGACGTCGAAAAACGTTGTTCATGGGCCTCCCTTTTCCGCGGGTTCTTCGACCTTTGTGCGGTTTCGACTACAGGCGTTTTGAGAACACTCTGCCGTATCGATCAAGTCGCAGTCAATTCACAAAAGGCACATTCTGCAAATTATTTTTTCTTGCGGCGAGTTCTGCAATTTTCATTGCAACGACTTCTTGGGGAGGTCCTGGGCCGGTGTCGCGCTCTTGCGATTTGCCGCGCGCCGGTGGGCCGGTCTTGTTGCCGCGTTCTGCTGGCGGGGCTTGAATTCCGCGACCAATGCGCGGACCAAGGGCGGCGAGTGGATACCGGCGGGGAACCTGCCGGGACGGGCAATCCCGTTGATGTGCCTTTCGGGGCCTGCGGGAGAGAGGGAGGAAAGATGAAGACACGGTATTCGGGTATCTGGCCGGTTGCGCCGACGCCATTTCACGACGACGGCACGGTGGACCGGGACGGCATGAAGCGGGTTCTGGACCTGATGATCGACCAGGGATCGGACGGGATCTGCATCCTTGCGAATTTCTCGGAGCAGTTCCTGATCTCGGACGCGGAACGCGAGGATCTGACGCGGCTCTGCATCGAGCATGTGGCCGGACGGGTGCCGGTGATCGTGACGATCAGCCATTACGCCACGCCGATCGCGGTGGAGCGCGCGCGGCTTGCCAGGTCGCTTGGCGCGGCGATGGTGATGATGATGCCGCCCTATCACGGGGCGCTGATGAAGGGCACCGCCGAGCAGACGTTCGAGCAGTTCCGCAGGGTGGGCGAGGTCGGCCTTCCGATCATGGTGCAGGATGCGCCGCTGTCGGGCGTGGACCTGCCCGTGCCGCTTCTGGTGCGGATGGCCCGCGAGATCGAGGAGGTCCGGCTGTTCAAGATCGAATGCCCGCAGGCGGCCAACAAGCTGGCCGCGCTGATCGAGGCGGGGGGCGACGCGATCGAGGGGCCGTTCGACGGCGAGGAGGGAATAACGCTGCTGGCCGACCTGGACGCGGGCGCGACGGGGTCGATGACCTCGGCGATGATCACCGATGTCATAAAGCCCGTGGTCGAGGCGCATCTAGCAGGCGACCGGCCGGCGGCGGCGGCGCAGTACGCGCGCGTTTTGCCCGCGATCAACCACGAGAACCGGCAATGCGGGTTCCGCGCGGCGAAGGCGGCGATGAAGGCGGGCGGCGTGATCGGCTCGGATTTCTGCCGCCATCCGATACCGCCGTTGCCGGACCGGACGCGCAATCAGCTGCTGGAACTGCTGAGACCGCTGGACCCGCTTGTGCTGCGCTGGGCAAGCTGAGACGGGCCGCGCGTCGGCGCGGGCGCTTCCATTTGGCGGACGGTGTCGCAGATGTCCTTCCAGCGCGCCTCGGCGCGGGGCAGGTAGGTCTCGCGGTACCAGGCCGCGCATGTCTCGCCGAGGCGGCGGAGCCGGTCCTGGTCCGACAGCATGGCCGCGACGCCATCGTCGAGGGCGGACAGAGGGCGCTGGTCGACGAACTCCCCGGCGCCGAGGGACGCCAGACCAAAGCTGGTCTCGGTCACGACCGGGCAGCCGGTCGAGAGTGCCGCGACCAGGCGCGGGACTTCGAGATGGTTGGATCGTTCGGTGTGAATGTTGAGGCAACAGCGCGAGCGCGCGGCGATATCCTCGATCGGTTCGCCTTCGTGCGGTGAGAGGACGAAGCCCCGGGCCTCGATCCGGTCCAGCACCGCCTTGCGGCGGGGGTTCATCCCGCCGACGAAACACACGTCGTAGGCGCGTTCCTGCATCGGAACCGGCGGGCGGGGTGCTACGGCGGCGTCGAAGCCCATCACGGGAATGCCGACGCGCCGTCGGAGCGCCCGCGTCTGGGGCGGGTAATAGTCGAGCAGCATATCCACGAGCGGCAGTTTCTCCCGGAGAAGTTGCCGTTTCTTCAGAACCTGCCTGTGTCCCCGGATACTGGCCGCGAACGGGTTGCCCAGCGAGGTGACAACCGAGAGATTGAGGAGCACGTAACGGCAACCGGGCCGGCGACGGAATGGCCGGAACTTCTCGCCGATGATGAAGACCACGCCTTCGGGATGCGCGGCCTGGTCGATCTCGTCACATATCACCAGTGCCGCATCGGGATCGAGGTGCCGGCGGAGCGCGTCGTGGATGTGGGATACGAGGTTGCGGACGTAGAACAGACTGAAGGTCTGGACCACCAGCGTGGCGCGGCGCATCGGGACGTCTCCCCTTGGATTCGTGTCGGCCGCCCAGCCCTGTGACTTCTTCGGTAACATACGGGCCGCCCATGAAAAGAGCAGATTTCCGTGTCTGCGCCCCAGAAAAGGCGAAAACCCGCCGAAGCGCCGCCACAAAGGGCGCAACCGCTTGCGAGTTGGGCATATTTCGACAAGTTGGGCGTGGGTGTGGGCGTCCTTTCCGGTTCTTGCGAGAGATCCGGGAGTCAGACGCGGGAAGAGCAATTGACCACATCACCCAATTCAGGACTTGTGCCTCTGATCGCCGTGCCCTGCCTGAACGAGGCCGAGCATATCGAATCCCTTATCGACTATCTTCTGCGCGTGCAGTCGCGGCTTGGCGGGCAGATCGTCATCGCCGACGGGATCAGCACGGACGGGACGCGCGATATCGTGGCGCGCCTGATCGCGAAACACCCATGCCTGCATATGGTCGACAACCATGCACGCATTCAGAGCGCGGGCCTGAACCTGGCCGTCGAGCGTTTCGGGAGCGATGCCACGCACCTGATCCGGATCGACGCGCATTGCGGCTATCCCGACGATTACTGCGACGTCCTGCTTGACGAGGCGCGCCGGTCCGGCGCGGCAAGCGTCGTGGTCAGCATGCGCGCCGAGGGAAGCGGCCAGTTCCAGCGCGTCGCCGCGGCGGCGCAGAACGCGCCTGTGGGCAACGGCGGCTCGAAGCACCGGCAGGAGACGCCGGGCGAATGGGTCGATCATGGCCACCACGCGCTGTTCGAATTGTCCGCGTTCCGCGACATCGGCGGCTACGATCCGGGCTTTACCAACAACGAGGATGCCGAGTTCGATCATCGCTTCGTCGCGGCGGGGCATCGGATCTGGCTGACCGGGCGGACCTGCGTGACCTATTATCCGAGAAGCAGCTATCGCCAGCTTGCGCGGCAGTATTTCCGGCATGGCTCGGGCCGGGCCTGCAACTTCATGAAGCATCGCACCTTGCCGAAGCTGCGTCAGGCCAAGGTCATCGCGATCCTCCCGTTGGTGGCTGTATCGACGCTTGCGGGCTTTTCGTGGCTGTTCCTGCTGCCGCTTGCCGCCTGGATCGCCTATTGCGGCACGATGGCGGCGGTGCTGGCCGTTCAGGGCCGGGACGTGTCGCTGATGATGGCCGCGCCGATGGCGATGGTGATGCACCTGTCCTGGTCGGTCGGGTTCTGGAGCACGGTGCTGGGGCAGCGGGTGCCGACGCTGGCGCGACCGGCATGAGCGGCGCGCCGGTCCGGATCGAGGTTGCCGTCTGCACCTGCGGGCGAAGCGCATTGTCCGAGGCGCTGGCTTCGCTTGACCGGCAGGAGGTGCCGGCGTGGCTGGGGCTGTCGGTGCTGGTGATCGACAACGACGAGACGCCGTCGGCCGAAGGCGCGGTGCGGGCGTTTGCGGAGACCTCGGACGTGCCGGTGCGGTACGTGCATTGCCCGGCATTCAACATCTCGGTCGCGCGGAACGGGGCGCTGGATCATGCGCGCGCGCCCCTCCTGGCGTTCATGGACGACGACGAGACGGCCGAGCCGGGCTGGATCGCCGCGCTGGCATCAGCGCAGGCGGAGAGCGGCGCGGACGTGGTGCTTGGGCCGGTGCGCGCGGTCTACGGGCCCGGCGCGCCGGGGTGGATGCGGCGTCTGGACATGCATTCGACCCGGCCGGTCGAGGTGCAAGGGACGATCCGCACGGGCTATTCCTGCAACGTGCTGATGGACCTGGAGAGCCCCGCCTTCCGGGGGCTGCGGTTCGATCCCGCGCTGGGGCGTTCGGGCGGCGAGGACACCAGTTTCTTCACCCGCGCCTACCGGCGGGGCGCGCGCTTTGTCGCGGCGGAACAGGCGGTCGTGACGGAAAAGGTCGGCCCGGAGCGGGCGCGGTTCGCCTGGCTGGCGCGGCGGCGGTTCCGGTCGGGCCAGACCCACGGGCGGCTTCTGGCCGAGACGGCGACAGGGCTGCCGCGCGTCGCGGCGCTGGGCCTTGCGGGCCTGAAGCTGGCCTATTGCGCGGGGGGCGCGATCCTTGCCGCACCCGACACGGCGCGGCGCAACGCGGCCCTTTTGCGGGGCTGTCTTCATGCCGGCACGGCGACCGGGCTGATCGGCATCCGTCCGATCACGCTGTACGGCGCGGCCACAAGCGGAGCAGGTCAATGACCGAGATGGGCATCGCGCGGGTCGCCCGCGCCGAGATCGCCGACGATGCGCGGATACCGCAGGGGGACCGGCAGGCGCCGGATTTCCTGCTGATCCTGAAGCGGCAGCGCTGGCCGCTGATCCTTGGAGCACTGCTGGGGCTTCTGGCGGGCGGGGTGCACCATGTGACCAGCCCGGACCGGTATTATGCCGCCTCGGTGGTTCTGATCGACGAGCGCGACAGTTATCCGGGCCAGGAATTCGCGTCGAACTTTCCCCTGTTGCGCAACGAGACGGCCGTGTTGAACGAGATGCAGGTGCTGGGCTCGCTGGAACTGGCAAAGCAGGTGACGCGGGATCTGGCGCTGCACGAGGATACGGGGTTTCTGAACCAGCCGGTGTCCCTGGCGCGCAGCGCGCTGACGGGGATGACAGGCAAGGTCAGGGGATTGCTGCCCGTTCCGCCGCAGACGCCCACCGGGCCCGCGCCGGACGAGGAGGCGCGCATCGTCGCCACGGCGGGCAAGTTGCAGCGCGAGATCGGGATCACCCGTGTCGGGCGCAGTTTCTCGATCGAGATCAGCATGATCCTGAACGATCCGGGCCTGGCGGCGGCGATCGCCAACAGTTACGCCGCGCTTTACCTGGCCGACAGGCAGGCGGCCAGCCGTGTCGCGTCGCAGAACGGGGCGGCCTGGTTGCGGGAAAACATCGAAGAGGTACGGCAGAGCGCCAACGAGGCGGCGCAGCGGGTCGCGGACTTCAAGGCCGAGAACCGCGCCTCGGATCCGCAGGGTCTGCGCGAACTGGAGCAGCGCGTCATCACGCTGAACGAGTTGCACGCGACGCTGCTGGAGCGGCTGGAGATGATCACGATCGAGGGGTCCTATCCGATCTCGAACGGCCGGCTTCTGAGCGAGGCGGTGACGCCCCGCGATCCGGCGCTGCCGAAAGCCTGGCGGCTTCTCTCGGCGGGTCTGGTGCTGGGGCTTCTGGCGGGGCTGGCGATCGCGGCCTGGCGCGAGATGCGGGAAAACGGCGTGCGGACCGGCGAGGACGTGCGGCGTCTGACGGGCCTGCCGTTCCTTGGTTATCTTCCCCGGTTCAGCCGGCGGCGCATCCAGCGGCTGCGCCCCATCGTCACCCAGCAGGATGTGCGGCAGGGATTGCCGGCGATCTCGTTCTCGCGCAGGGGATCGCAGTCCGCCGAGGCGGGCGATGCCGCGCCAATGCGCGCGCGGCCCAGGCATTTCTCGCCGGCGCTGTATCTGCCGTCGGTCGCGCCGGAGTTGCCCTACAACGACACCCTGAAGGGCATCCTGGCGCGTCTGGAACGGATGTCCGCGCCGGGGCAGGGCTGCGTTGCCGCCGTCAGCAGCCTGAACACCGGCGAAGGCCGGACGACGCTGGCCGCGAACCTTGCGCAGTTCGCGGCGCTGAGCGGCCTGAATACGCTGCTGATAGACGCCGACGTGCCGAACCCGGCGCTGTCGCACGCCTTGGGCTTCGACATCGAGGCGGGGCTGGGCGAGGTGCTGGCCGGCAAGGCGGCGCTTGAGGAGTGCATCGAGACCTTGCCGGTGACGGGTCTGAAGGTTCTGCCGTACCTGAAGCCCAGGTCGCCCACGGGGCAGGTGGGCATGATGAAGCTGGCCTCGCATCTTCAGGCGGCGCGGAAGAATTACGATCTTGTGGTTCTGGATTCCCAGCCGCTTGGCGCGTCGACGGACGTGACGGCGGTGCTGGGTGCGCTGGATGCCGTCGTCATGGTGGCCGACTGGGGACGGACGTGCAGAACCGCGCTGGAGGAATGCATGGCCAACGATCCGGACCTGGCGCGAAAGACCGCCGGCGTGGTTCTGAACCGGGCGAAGATGGGGCGTCTGGGCGCCTATGGCGTCATGCTGGACAAGGTCAGAGACCGGCGCCGGGCCATCCTGACCTGACGCCGCATCCTGCCGAAGCTGTCCACGAGTAGCCATCCAATAGGCCCGGATTCACCTTTTCCGGGCCATAGTCTTTCACCTTTTGCCATGTAGAACTCCAACCGGCCGCATTGACGCGGCAGGGAATTGGCGTGAGGCTCGGAGCCCGTGGTAATTGGGATAACGGACATGCGGGTGGCGACGTTCATCGCGATGGCACTTCTTCTGTCCATCGGAGCTGGTATCGTTTCGGTGATCGGTGGTGCCAGTGCGGGAAGCGCCCTCTTGACGGCGATCCTGGTGCTTGTCGGCCTGCAGATCGCCTATTTCGTCTTCCTGGCCATCAAGGCAGCGCTTCCAAGACGCGACCGCGACGACTGACGCGCCGGTCCGCGAGGAACCGGTCGAGGTTGCGCATCGGGCGGCCCGCCAGCCGTATCAGAGCACCCCGGAACAGAAGCCGCAGAACGCTTCTGGTTGGCAGCGCATCCCCGACGCGAAGCCGGCAGAAGGATTTGACGAGGCCGGTCGCCCGCTTTTCCGTCGGGTATCGGAGCGACGTGCCCTGCAGGAAGGACTGGCGCACCTGGCGCGGGCTGTTCTTCCAGATATGCCTTTGCAGAACCTGGACCGAGCGCTTGAGTTCCAGTTCGCGCCGCAGCCAGCCGGCGGTCTCGCCGAAGTCGCGCACGGTGTTGTCGCCGTTCTCGGCCCAGACCGCCAGCGGTTCGAGTGCTACGTAGACCGGCTCGGCGATCGCGATGGTACGCAAATATTCCTGGAACGTGGCGCTGCAGTCGACGCCGATCTCGAGGTCGCTGATGGCGTGACGCGACCAGAAGAGGCCGCCGTTCGAGACGCCCATGTCGGCCATCACCGAGAGGTGCAGGGTCTCGGGCGGACAGATGCCCTGGGGCAGTTTCCCTTCCAGCAGGCCGTGGTCACTGAGCCGGGAGGCTGCGGTGCCGGCCTGATGCTCGATGAACTGGTTGCGCAGGACGATGTGGACACCCTTTTCCTCGCAGAGCCGGATGTTCTCTTCCATGAAGCCGGGCAGAAGCTGGTTGTCGTCCTCGACGACGCAGAAATACGCGGCCCCGTGCGGGTTGAAGCGGGTGAAGCAGCGGTCGAGGTTGCGCGAGGCGCGGCGCTGGGGGGCGTTGGCCGAGTAGCGGATGCGCGGGTCGGCGAGTTCGCGGACCACGGCTTCGCCGGAGCGGTCGGGATCGTCGTCGTAGACGTCGCAGACCCAGTCGGCGATCGTCTGGGCCTGGAGGCCGGTGAGGGCGCGGCGCAGCATTTCCGGGCGCTTGTAGGCGGTCGTGCGCACGTGGACGAGGGGGCCGGGAGCGGGGGCGGCGGGATACCGGTCGAGGCGCGCAGGTTCGGGGACGAAGCCCAGGGCGTCGGGGCCGATGTCGCCGTAGCTGTGGATGGTGGCGGTGCGGTCCGCCGTGGCGGCGGTCAGTTCGGCGCGGGCGTCCGAGGAGAGGACCCCGCCGGAGGGCAGGCGCAGGATGCGCCACGAGGCGGGCAGGCCGGGGGGCGTTGCGTCCGGGGCGAGGATCAGCAGGTTGGACGGCGTGTCCTCGGCTTGGCGGCGTAGCTTGCCGGGGACCGAGGCCGCGGCCTTTCGCGCGGCTCCGAGGGTTGCGGCGGGGCGGCGCGCGAGGTGGGACGCCAGCCTTGCCGGGCGCAGGGATTTCATGTCGTCCAGTACCGCGGCTTCGCGCGCCATGTGCGTCATGCGGGTGATGCGGCGGTCGAGGAGGGCGGCTGTCTTGGCGGGCAGGGGTTCTGCGTTCCGGCGGAAGTCCTGCATCGCGCGAAGCATCGCGGCGGCATCCTCGGCGCCGAGCCGGTGCGAGATCGAGGCTGCGTGGCGGCGGTAGAGATACCAGGCCTCGGGCAGGACGGTCAGAGGCTGACCGGCGGCGGCGAGCCGAAGGAGGAGGTCGAAATCCTCGCCCACGCGCAGATCGGTCCGGTAGCGCAGAACGCCGAGCGCCTGCCGCCGGATCACGGGTTTGACGTAGCCGAGATGGTTGCGCGCGCCGGCGAAGTCATCGTCGAGCAGCCCGGCGAGGGACACGTTCGCCGGGCTGTCGAGATGCGCCTGCTGCAAGAGCCTTTGCGGAGGCGTCGCGGTCTCGGTGGTGAAGAAGATCAGGTCGTCGGCGACCAGCGCGTGGCCGCCTTCCTTTGCGACGGCGATCAGGCGTTCCAGGCGGCGGGGATGAAAGAGGTCGTCTGAATCGATGACCGCGATCCAGTCGCCCTGTGCGCGTTCCAGCGCGCGGTTGCGCGCCGCACCCGGTCCGCCGTTGGTGTCGGAGGCCAGCGGCACGATGCGGGGATCGTCTGCGGCCATCCGGCGGATCAGCGACAGGCTGTCGTCGGTCGAGGCGTCGTCGGCGACGATCAGTTCGAGGTCGGAGAGGGTCTGGGTCAGGACCGAGCGGATCGCCGCGGCCAGATGCGCGGCACCGTTGTGGTTGGCCATGACGACCGAAACGCGCGGTTGGGAGACCCCGGAAGGCAAGCCTGACATGAACGGTTTCCGTTCGTTCTGACGCCCCTGCCCACGGCAGACACTAGACCGAAGCGGAAGCACCGCGAAACCTTCTCTGTGGCGGAGGTGCGGGATCGGCGTCAATCCGCCGAAAATCGCCCAAGTATCTGGCACGCCATGATTTCGTCGCGATCCGGCGGCATGTTCGGGTCTGACGACAAGACGGGAGCGGACCGGCGACATGACGGCACGAAGCGAGACCTTGCCGCGCCTTGCGCTGGCGGTTCCGGCGGGCCGTCTGGGCCGGGTCGAGCTGGAGCTTGGTGCGGTGCTGGCGGTGCTGGCGCTGGCGGGTGTCGTCTTCAATCCCGCGCTTGGCACGCCGGGGGCGCTCTTGTTCCTTGCCGCCGGGGCCGGGCTTGTCCTGCTGAGGCCCGGGCGCGTCTTCGCGATGGCGGTCCGCAACTGGCCCGCGATGCTGATGGCGGTTTTCTGCATCCTGAGTTTCACCTGGTCGCGCGAACCGGCGCTGAGCCTGCGGTTCGGTGTCCAGCTGGCGGCGACCGCCGTGATCGCGCTGGCGATCTGCGAGCGGCTGCCGCCGCGCGCCTTTTGCCTGAGCCTTGCGGCGCTGCTGGGCATCAGCATGGCGGCCAGCATTCTCGGGGGCGGGACCAGCGGCGAGACCGCGGCCTGGATCGGGGTCTATGGCAGCAAGAACGCCTTTGCGGGCGCTGCGGCGACTTTCGCGATCTTCGCTTTCGGGCTGGCGCTGGCCCGTGGCCGGGCGCTGTTCCGGGCCGGATGGCTGGCCGCGGGCGTCGTGGGGTGCGGGCTGGTCGTGCTTGCCCAGTCGGTGGGCGCGCTTGTGCTGCTGGCGGTGACGATCGGGGCGACGCTTTTCGTCCTTGGGGTCGCCCGGATGGGCCCCGCGGCCCGTGTCGCGCTGCTTGCCGGGGGCGTGCTTGCGGCCGCTTTCGTCGCGCTTCTCGCCTCGGCCCATGTGCAGGCGATTTCGGACACGGTGCTTGAGACGACCGGCAAGGATCTGACCCTGACGGGGCGGACCGAGCTTTGGGCGGTCGCCCGCGACCTGATCGCCGACCGGCCTTTCCTGGGCGTCGGCTATCAGGCGTTCTGGGTTCAGGGGAACGCCGATGCCGAGGCGCTTTGGTTCATGTTCGGCATCGAGGGCCGGGGCGGCTTCAACTTTCACAACATGTACCTGTCGAACGCGGTCGAGATCGGCCTTCTGGGCGTGACCTTGCAGGCGCTGGTGCTGTTCGGCGCCGGGCTTCTGACGCTGCGCTGGACGCTTCTGACCGGCCGGGTCGTTCCGGCGATCTTTTTCGGCAAGACCCTGATGGTCGTCTTCGGCAGCCTGATCGAGGTTCCGCTGTTCTTCCAGTTCGGCCTGAACACCTTCCTGGTGTTCGCCGCCTTCGCCTATGCCCGCGACGCGGTGGCGCGCGCGTCGTAGTCCGACACCAGCCGGTTAAGCGCTTCGAGCGCCTTGTCGGTCGCGCTTTCGATGGCGCTGTCGTCGCTGAGCTGCGGCTCGGTCCTGGCGAGCCGTGCGAGGCTGGCGGCAGAGGCGTGCATGATCGCGGCGTTGACCGGCCTGAAGGCGGTGCTTTCGAAGACCGCGCGGGCGCGGGGGCCCGAGCCCCAGCGGCCGGTGTGATAGGCCCAGAACTCGCGTCCGTTCGAGGGGCGGACATGGGCCGGGCGATAGTCGATCCCGAGCGAGGCGGCCCAGTCGAACCATTTGCCCCGGTGGACGTGATGCATGGTCTGAACGCCGATCCAGGGCGTGCGCATCGCGTCGGCCACGATCGCGCCGTGCATCGCCTCGGTGATGATCATGCGGGCGCCGCGCACCTCGGCCAGAACCTCGCGCGAGGGTCGCGTCGGGTCGATGAAGTGGACGCCCGCCGCTTCGCAGACACGGGCCCAGTTGCCGCGTTCGACGCTTTCGTAATGCGGCATGAAGGCGGTGCCGATCCCGTGCGCCGGTTTCGGCAGGTCGAGGGCGCGCAGAAGGACGGCGGCGTCGGTGATGGCCAGCGCGGGGTCGAGGCCGAGCTGGCGGCAGGTCTCGGGGCCGCGGACGAAGCGGAAATCCCAAGTGCCATCGTGGACGTCCGGCAGGCGCGAGTAGGCGCCCGCGAAGCCCGAGCCCACGACGATCTTCTGCGCCTTGGGCGGGTAGATGTCCTGGATGATCGATCCGATGCCGAGGAAGAGGACGTCGGGGTCGTCGTCGAGGAAACCGGGCGGCAGAAGCCCGTGCCACATCCAGACGTTCAACTCGTCGCCGAAGTTCGGCGGATTGCCCTTGAAATAGGTCAGTTTCATGCGGTGGCTGGTCCTTTGCGGCGGAGAATGCGCCACGCCTCGGTCAGCCTGTCGTGACAGAGGGCGGCCAGTAGCGGCGGATAGACGGCGATGCCGACGGCGATTTGAAGCGCGAGGTTGCCGAGGCCGGGGGCGTCGGGCAGCGCGACCAGCGCGCCGGCCATGACGGCGGTGGCGAGTGCCGGGCCGGCGAAGGCGCGGGCGTAGGTGAAGAGGGAGCAGTCCAGAAGGCGAATCGTCATCCAGACCGAGACCGGCCAGATCAGGAAGGTCTTGGCGGCGATCGCCGCGACCATGACCTGGACGCCGTGGCGCCAGGCCAGGACGATGACGAGGACGGTCGTGGCCTCTTGCGCGAGTTGATACCAGAGCAGCCAGTCGGGCTTGCCCCGGCTACGGATCAAGGCCCCTTGCACGATGCTGAGCGACGCGATGAAGCCGACGACGCAGAATATCTGTGCCGCCGCCGCGGCCTCGGACCACTTGTCGGCGAAGAACAGGCGCACGATGTCGTCGATGACGAGTGCCGCGCCGGCGAAGACGGGAAAACCGATGGCCGCCGCCGCGAAGGAGACGAGAACGAAGGCGCGCTTCGCCTTCTCGGGCTCGCCCTGCATCGAGGACAGGACCACGTGCATGACCGAAGAGAGCGCGCCGGAGGCGATGTTGGCCAGAAGCTGGAAGATGCGCTGGGCGAAGACCAGAAGGCCGAGAAGAACCGCGCCGCCAAGCGCGCCGGTCACCAGGTGATCGACCCTGAGCGTGCCCAGCATCCGCTGACCGGCGGCGAAGGTGCCGTAGCGGGCGAGGTCTCGGATATCCGAAAGGCGGGCCGACAGACCCGGACGCCAGCCGCAGGACCAGACCGCGACGGCGCAGACGGTGGCGCTGACGGCGACCTGGCTGACGACCAGAGCCAGAAGCCCCTGGCCCGCGAGAAGGAGGACGAGGCAGACCACGGTTCCCACGGCCGAACCGATGGCGGTGCGGATCGCCAGAAGGCGGAACTGCATCGCGCGGGTGATCATCGCGACGGGAACCGCGGCGACGAGTTCGAAGGGAACCCTGAGCGAGAGGAGGGGCAGAATCCACGCGATGTCGGGCACGCCGAACCAGTCGGCGACGAAGGGTGCGGCAAGGATCAGAAGAGCGCAGTAGAGCAGGGCGAAGGCCGCGTTCAGCCAGAACACCGCGTCGGCGTGCGAGGGCGAGAGCGAGGCGCGCTGGACCAGCGCCTCGCCGAAGGCGACCGGCGAGAAGGCGAGCGCGATGGAAACGACCCCGGTGGCGATGGCGAGGTGTCCGAAATCGGCCGGCGTGAGATAGGCCGCGGCCATGAAGAAGATGAGCGCGCTGCTGAGACTGGGGATCAGCGTTTGCAGGAGTGACCAGAGCGACCCCAGGACCGCCGCCCGGGATCGCCCCGAGGAGGGATGCGGGACGAACCCGGTGGCGGCTGGAGTGTTCGGGAGGCTGGTCAAGGTGCGCGTCTCAGCAGGAGCCGCGGGCGCCGAGCACCACCGGGATCGTCCTGAGCAGGATCAGGAAATCGAGCATGAAGGTCCATTCGGCGGCGTAGCGGCTGTCGAGCGCGACGCGCTGCTCGTATGTCGTGTCGCTGCGCCCGCTTGTCTGCCAGAGCCCGGTGATACCGGGGCGGGCGGCCAGATAGGCCTCGACCGCGTGGCCGTAGCGTTCAAGCTCGTCCGTGGCCACGGGACGGGGGCCGACGAGGCTCATGTCTCCGAGGAGGACGTTGATGATCTGCGGCAGTTCGTCGACGGAGTATTTGCGCAAGACGTGACCGAACCGGGTCACGCGGGGGTCGTTCCGCAGTTTGCGGTTGCGCTCCCATTCGATCCGCGCCGCGGGATGCGCGTCCAGGTGGCGCCTGAGCACGGCGTCGCCGTCTGTGACCATTGTCCTGAACTTCCAGCATTTGAACGGCTTGCCGGCGTGGCCGATGCGCGTGTGTCCGAAAAGCACGGGGCCGGTCGAGGTGAGTTTGACGGTGATCGCGACGAGAAGAAGGAACGGCGAGAACAGGACCAGGAGGACGACCGCGAAGGCGGCGTCCTGAAGGCGCTTGGTCAGCCCGCCCACAGGCGGAAGCGAGCGGTCGTCGCCTGAACGGGCTGTTCCGTTCTTGTCGTCTCGACGGAAAATGAATTCCGGACGTACCGCGTTTCCTGAGTCGTCCACGTCTACGGCTCCCCATCGGAAGCCCCCACGTTGTGCAACACACCGGAGACTGCTGTGGATAACCAGAGGTATTTGCCGCGCCGCCGCATTTTGAGCGAGTTTTTGCCGTTCTTCGATCACAAGTCCGGCCCGGTGATTTCCCGACCGGAGGACGGAAACCGCAACTTGTTGTGGCGATTGAAGTTTTGATCACTACAAATGCTGCAAATCGGGCCTGGCGGGACGAAGATCGCCGGGGACGTCGATGCTGCCGGATTAGGCAGGATGCGAACGGCGCCGAGGACGAGAGACGGGGCGGGCCGGGGCGATTCTCAGGCGCGCGCCCTGGATGAGGAGGGCGAGTCACTTCTGTCCGGACCGCCCAGAACCGGTCTGAGCGCCGCCGCGACGTCGGCGGGGTCGAGGCGGAACGCGGTGTCGGGCATCGCGAGGATGCGTTCCGAGACGGCGCGGAATGCGGCGCGGTCATGGTCGCCCAGAAGCTGCGCCAGTGCCTCTGCCGTCGGTTCGGCAATCACGAAACCGAGGTCGTCGGAGGCAACACGCCTGCCTGTCTCGGTGTCCGCGACGGCGATCGAGGGGCATCCGAACCAGCTTGCCTCGTAGATGCGGTTCGGCAGGAGCCAGTCCGAGTTCGCGCCGCGCTGCCAGAGATCCTGTGCCCAGACCGCGTCGCAGCCCAGATAGACCTCGGCGAGACCGTGGGGATATTCATAAGCGCCGCCGTAGGTGATGTTGTCGTGTCGGGCGACCACGTCGTCGAAGTCCGGCACCGCGTGACGGTGAATACTGCCACGCACGACGATCCTGATCCGGGGGCCGAGCATCCTGGCGGTTTCGGCGAGAAGATCGAGGGTGGCGGTGCAGCGGATCGAGCCGACCCAGCCGAGGGTGAACGGCGCCGAGCCCGCGATACGGTCTTTGATGGCCGGGCGCGCGGGGGGCGGGCCGTCGAACCAGAGCTTGTTTTCGAGGATCGCGCAGGGGCCGTCGTAACCCTGCACCGCCTGGAAGTAGCAGCGCACGAAGCCGGGTGACGAGGTCCAGAGCAGGTCGATGCGCGAAAGGAGGCGGCGTTCGAGGAACCGCATGACGCGGGCGACGGCGCCGCCGCCGGTGAAGAGGCCGTGGATATCGAGGCACTCGTAGACCAGCCGCGCCGACGATCCGGGAGAGAGCGACCGGGACAACCAGGCCAGCGTCAGGAGATCGAAGTTCCGCGCGATGACCACGTCGGCGTCGCGGAGTGCCCTGCCGTGGCGCAGGATGCGGGGCAGCGCCGCGAGCAGCCTGAGGATGCGCGCGCCGAACTTGTGGTTCGGCATCTCGCCAAGGTCGAGGTTCGGCCAGTCTGGCCGGAAACCCGCGTTCATGTTGCGGCGGCGGAACGAGATCGAGGTTACGTCGTGACCGAGGCGGATGAGGCTGGCAATGCGCCGGATCTGGGCGGCTTCGGTCAGGTCGAAGGCAAATACGACAATCCTGGCGATAAATCACCTCCTGCCCACCGGGGAGTTTTCTAGCGCCGCTGCACCGCGGAGTCCAACGTCAGGTTGCGGAAAG
Source organism: Silicimonas sp. (assembly GCA_040220415.1). Classification (GTDB taxonomy): domain Bacteria; phylum Pseudomonadota; class Alphaproteobacteria; order Rhodobacterales; family Rhodobacteraceae; genus JAVJUV01. The sequence goes on along the minus strand of JAVJUV010000086.1, from coordinate 45,506 downwards.
GGCGCCGGTCAGCGAATGCTTGCCGGTCCCGGGTGGCGGGAGCGGTGCAGGGGGTCGATCAGCCGGCCAGGTTCCTGACACCGGCTTGCGACGCCGTGGCGTCCGCCGGAGCGGCGCCCAGCATGGCGTTGATGAAGACCGAGAAAAGCTCGCCCTGCGAGCTGATCCTGAGCTTTGTGTAGATGTTGCGCCGGTGAATCCGGACCGTGCCGGGCGAGATTCCCAGCATGGTTCCGGTGGCGTCGGCGGAGTGTCCGCGCAGCGTGAGTTCCACGACCTGGCGTTCGCGGGGGGTGAGCACGCCTTCGCCGACAAGCTGGAACGCGTCTTCGATCCGCTCGGCGATCTTGCCGTTCCGACCGCTGCCGGCCGCGACCGCGTTCTGCCAGTTCTTCCGGCAGGCGGCCTCGATGAGGGGCCGGACGTTCTTGAGCGCGCGGACCTCGGCTGTGGAGAACCGTTTTTCCTTGCGCATCAGCGAGACGACGAGCGTCAGGTCGCGGTTGACCCGGATCAGGTAGCCGATCTCTTCGGCCAGCCCGGTCTGGGCGTAGTAGCTGCGGTAGTATTCGCCCTGGTAGAAGCGGTCGGGCGCTATCTCTCGCAGCCGCCAGAGCCCAGGCTCGGCGGGGGCGACGGTGGCCAGGAAGAACGGGTCGAGAAGATAGGGGCCTTCCTGGTATTCCTCGACATGGAGCAGGCGGCGGTCGGGGGGAAAGTCGTCGAAGAGGTCAAGCGGCCGGGCCGAGCCGACATAGCCGAAGATGACGGTGAAATCGTAGGGCGCGATGGCGCGCAGGCCCTCGGCGAGGGCGCGTCCGAATTCCGGTGAGCCGATCGTCTCGACGATCCGGCCGGCCTTCGCCATCCAATCGGTCCGCAAGTTTCCTCCCCTGTCCTGCGACACTTCTATAATAAATTGCATATTTACAGAAAAGCAATTCTCTCTTCATTCTGCCCTGAACACGCAATATGAGGCCAATTGGGGAAAATGGCCCCTGACTCCACGAACATGCAGTATGTTCCCGAAGACCGTCAGCAGGACGCGGTTCCCGTCGCCGAGTTGCGCGGGGTCTCGAAATCCTTTGGCGAGGTCCAGGCGGCGAGCGATCTGGACCTCAGCATCGCACCGGGAGAATTCCTGTCGTTCCTGGGCCCGTCTGGCTGCGGGAAGACCACCGCGCTGCGGATGCTGGCGGGATTCGAGACGCCGACCAGCGGCGAGGTTCTGATCGACGGCGAGAGGGTCAACGACCTGGAGCCATACCGTCGCCCGGTGAACATGGTGTTCCAGAGCTATGCGCTGTTTCCGCACCTGACCGTGGCCGCGAACATCGGCTACGGCCTGCGCCAGCGCCGGCCGAGGATCGCGCGCGAGGTGATCGACGCGAAGGTGTCACGGGCGCTGGAAACGGTGCGGCTGTCGGGCTACGAGAACCGCCGGGTCTGGGAAATGTCGGGCGGCCAGCAGCAGCGCGTGGCGCTGGCGCGGGCCATCGTGAACGAGCCGAAGCTTCTGTTGCTGGACGAACCGCTGGCGGCGTTGGACCGCAAGCTGCGCAAGGAAATGCAGATCGAGTTGCAGGACCTGCAGCGCCAGCTTGGGATCACCTTCGTTCTTGTCACGCACGACCAGGAAGAGGCGCTGTCGCTGAGCGACCGGATCTGCGTCATGCGGGACGGGCGGATCGTGCAGGTGGGCAGTCCGCAGGAACTGTATGACCGCCCGAACTCGCGCTATGTGGCGGATTTCGTGGGGAATTCGAACTTCTTCGAAGGCAAGGTGGAGCGCGGGGACGGCGCGATGGAGCGGCTGGTGACGGCGAGCGGCCTGACCTTTTCGGGCCGCGCGAGCCCCGGTGTCGCCGCCGGGCAGGACGGTTGCCTGAGCATCCGGCCCGAGCAGATAAGCATCACCGACGAGCCCGGCGCGGGACGCTTGGAGGTGACGGTGCAGAACCGGATTTTCCTGGGCGAGCACACCGAGTACCTGGTGCGGCACGGCGCGTTGGGAAACCTGACGGTGCTGGCGCCGCGCCGGTCCGAATTCGGCGCGCGCGACTTCGAGGCCGGCAGCCGGGCTTTCGTGGAATGGAGCGACGAGGCAGCCCTTATCCTTCGGGCAGACTGAGAAACCTGATCAATTCAACTGGGAGTAAACGCAAATGAACGACAACGGCTACATCTCGAAGCAGAAGTTCATGGAAGAACTGCGGCGCTATCAGAAGGGCTCGGTGACGCGCCGGCACTTCATGCGCGTCACCGGCCTTGGGGCCGCGACGGCGGTTCTGGGCGCGGCGGTGCCGGGGCTTCGCCCGAGGCCCGCCTTCGCGCAGGACATCGGCGACCGCGTGATACTGGCGACCTGGCCGAACTATCACGACCAGGCCAACTTCGACGCCTTCACCGACGCGACGGGCGCCGCCGTGCAGGTTAACGTCTTCGGTTCGAACGAGGAAATGCTGGCCAAGCTGCAGGCCGGCGGGTCGGGCTGGGACGTGTTCGTGCCGACCAACTACACGATCACGACCTATGTGGGCGAAGACCTGATCGAGCCGCTGGACGTCTCGAAGCTGTCGAACTACGACGCCGGCGCGTTCGATCCGCGCTTTTCCGATGCGGGCTCGGTCGACGGCACGCTTTACGCGGTGCCGAAGAACTGGGGCACGACCGGGTTCGCGGTGAACACCGCCCATGACGGCGGCAATGCGCTGACCACCTGGAAGGACTTCTTCGACCGCACGATGGACGACTTCTCGGGCCGCACGATGGTGCATGACTATCAATTGACCACGATCGGCAACGCACTGAAATACTTCGGCTATTCCTTCAACTCGGTCGATCCGGCCGAGCTGGCGGATGCCGAGAAGCTGCTGATCGACGTCAAGCCGCATCTTTTCGCGATCTCGTCGGACTATCAGCCGGCGATGCGGTCGGGCGATGCCTGGATGACGATCTGCTGGACCGGCGACGGCAAGCAGCTGAATGCGGACATACCCGAGATCGCCTATGTGCTGGGCCGCGAGGGCGGCGAGCTGTGGTCGGACTATTACGCCATACCGAAAGGCGCGCCGCACCGCGACGCTGCCTACGCGCTGATCAACCACATGCTCAGCCCCGAGGTAAACGCGCGCGAGGTTTTGGCGCACGGCTATCCGGTGGCCGACAGCCGCACCAACGCCCTGCTGCCGGCGGAAATCCTGAACGATCCGATCCTCTATCCGGCGCAGGAGCTTCTCGATGCGCTGGAATTCGGGGCGGCGGTCACGCTGACCGATCCGAACCGGGCCGAGCTGATGGCCCGGTTCAAGTCGGCCTGATCCAAGGCAGGGCGGGACCCGGATGACACAGCGCGAGCGCAACTGGCTGCTGGTCGCCCCGGCGGGCGTCTGGCTTCTGGTCATGCTGGTCCTGCCCCTGTCCTTCGTCTTCGTCTTCAGCTTCGGAGAGCGGGGGCCGGCCGGCGGCTATGTCCCCGCCTTCACGCTGGAGCAATACGCCAACCTTCCCGCGCGCTGGACGGCGTTCAAGAACACGATGATCCTTGCGCCGCTGGGCACGCTGGCGGCGCTTCTCATCGCCTATCCATTGGCCTACAAGCTGGCGGTGCGGACCGATCCGAAGTGGAAGACGATCCTGCTGGTGCTGGTCATCGTGCCGTTCTGGACGTCGATCCTGATCCGCAGCTATGCGTGGATATTCATTCTGGGCGGGCAGGGCATCCCGGCGCTGCTGGATGCCATCGGGATCGCGGATGTCCGGCTGATCTATACGCCCTTCGCGGTGACGGTGGGCATCGTCTATGGCTATCTGCCGCTGATGGTCTTTCCGATCTACGTGGCGCTGGACCGGCTGGACAAGCGCCTGCTGGAGGCCTCGTCCGATCTGGGCGCGCGGCCTTTCGCGACGTTCTGGCAGGTGACGCTTCCGCTTTCGATTCCGGGCGTGGCGACGGGGTGCATGCTGGTCTTCATCCTGCTGATGGGGGAATTCCTGATCCCGGCGCTTCTGGGCGGCGGGAAGGTCTTTTTCGTCGGCAATGCGCTGGTCGACCTGTTCCTGCAGTCGCGGAACTGGGCCTTTGGCTCGGCCGTCGCCTTCACGCTGATCGTCATCATGCTGGTGACCGTCACCGTCTACATGCGTCTGATCGCGCGGCTTCATGCCGGGCGCGAAGACGTCTCGATCATGTGAGGGCGGCCTGATGCGTCTCTATGCCGTCTGCGTCTACCTGTTTCTCTACACGCCGATCGCGATCATCGCGCTGTTCAGCTTCAACGCCGGGCGGCATGCCAGCCAGTTGCAGGGGTTTTCGACCCAGTGGTACGGCCGGGCGCTGAAGAACCCGTTCGTCATGGACGCGCTGGAGACCAGCCTGATCGTGGCCTTCGTCACGGCGGTGCTGGCCAGCGTTCTGGGCACGCTGGCGGCGGTCGGGTTGCAGGGCATCCGCGGGCCGGCGCGCGCGGTCTTCGACGGGACGATCTATGTCGCCGTGATGATCCCCGGCATCGTGATCGGGATCGCCACGCTGATCGCGCTGGTCACGGTGTTCGACACGGTCAATCCATGGCTGGCCTCGCTTTGGCCCGAGGGGGCCGAGCCGCCGTCGCTGTCGATGGGAATTCCGTCGCTGATCGCGGCGCATACGATGTTCACGATGGCGCTGGTGATCATCATCGTCCGCGCCCGGCTGGGCAGCCTGGAACAGGCGCTGACCGAGGCGTCGGCGGATCTCTACGCAACGCCGCTGGGCACGTTCCGGCAGGTGACGCTGCCCCTGATCGCGCCGGCGATCCTGGCCGGGTTCCTGTTGAGTTTCACGTTCAGTTTCGACGATTTCATCATCGCCTTCTTCGTCGCCGGTTCGGAGACGACGCTGCCGATCTACGTCTTCTCGTCGATCCGGCGGGGTGTCACGCCCGAGATCAACGCGATCGGCACAATGGTCATGGTCGCCTCGCTGGTTCTGCTGATCATCGCGCAACTTATCCTGCGGCGCGGTCAGAAGCGCTGAAAGAACGGTCCTACGGGGGAGGTATCATGTTGCTTCGTGACCAGGTCGCCTTCGTGACGGGCGCCGCATCGGGAATAGGCGCCGCCGGGGCGAAGGCGCTGGCGCGCGCGGGCGCGCATGTGGTCGTGACCGACCGCGACGGCGCGGGGGCCGAGGCCGTTGCCGGGGACATCCGCGCGACGGGGCACAGCGCCGAGGCGCTGGAGGTGGATGTCACGGATGATGTCCGGTTGCGCGAGGCCATCGCGGATGCGGCCGCCCGCCTGGGGCGGCTGGATATCCTGCATTCCCACGCGGGCATCCAGATCGAGGGACGGCTGGAGGATGTGAGCGTCGAGAACATGGACGCGTCCTGGGCGATGAACGTGCGTTCGCATTTCGTCGCGGCGCAGGCGGCGGTGGGTCCGATGCGGCGGCAGGGGCGCGGCAGCGTGATCATCACCTCGTCGAACTCGGGCCTTCAGCATGATCGCGAGATGATCGCCTATTGCACGACGAAGCACGCGGTTCTGGCGATGACGCGGCAGATGGCGGCGGATTATGCGAAGGAGAACATCCGGTTCAACGCGCTTTGCCCCGGTTTCATCGACACGCCGTTCAACCGGGGGTTCGAGGTTCAGATGGGCGGGCGCGGGAAGCTGGAGGATTACGTGGCCTCGGCCATTCCGATGGGGCGGTTCGGGACCGTCGAGGAGATTGCGGAAAGCATATTGTTCCTGGCGTCCGAGCGGTCGTCGTTCATGACGGGGCATGCGCTGGTCATAGACGGCGGGGAATGTATCTGATGCGTGCCTTGGCGAGGGTCGGCATCTAGCCTGCCTCGGTGTCCAGCTTTTCGACGGTCTCGTCCGGGATGACGTGGCGAAGGCCGATCAGCGTCCGGCGGTAGTGCTCGCTGAGGAGCGTGCAGGCGCGGTCGGCGTCGTGTTCGAGAACCGCGTCCAGGATCGCCTGATGCTCGGCGGCGGCGCCTTCGCGGCGCAGTTTGCTGGGGTTCGAGTTCATCGACAGGTTCCGGTAGCGCACGGCCTGATCCATGAGCGTCGAGCAGAAACCGAGAAGCCAGGACGACTCGCAGCAGTCGAGCAGGAGCATGTGAAACTCCTTGTGGCGCTCTTCCCATTCCTCGGAGATCTCGCGCCCGGCCTCTTCGGGCAGCCGGCGGTGCGTGCGCGCCAGCCGGTGGCAGCTGACGACCAGCGCGTCCTCCCATGCCTCGTCGCCGTTGCGCATCGATTCCCTGAGTGCCAGCGTTTCCAGCCAGATCCGCGTCTTCACCAGTTCTTCGAGGTTCGACATCGAGATCGAGGCGACGAAGAAACCCCGGTGGCTCTTTCGTTCCACCAGGCCTTCGGAAGACAGGCGGTTGAGCGCCTCGCGCAGGGGGACGTTGCCTATTCCGTAGCGGCCGGAAAGAACATCGACCTGAAGCTTGTCCCTGGGAAAGAGTTCGCCGTTCAGGATGTCCTTGCGGATGAGATCGTAGGCCTGTTCGGACAGGTTCCTGACGTCCTGCGGCTTTCCCTCGACTGCGGTCATTCAGGCGACGCCTCCGGGTTTGTCGGACTTGTTCCAGAAGACGAAGTACCGCTGCATCCAGACGACGGTGAAGTAGAGCGCCAGGCCGAGAAGGCTGAGGTAGAGGATCAGCGCGAAAACCCTTGGGGTGTCCAACTGGCTGGCGGACTGACGGATCAGGGCGCCGAAGCCCTTGCCGCCGCCCAGGAATTCGCCGGTGATCGCACCCGCCATGACGCCGACGGCGGCGATCTTGAGGCCGGTGAAGATATAGGGAAGCCCGGTCGGCAGCTTGAGCCGGAGAAGCGTCTGCACCCGGCCTGCGCCCATCGACTTGAAGAGCATCCGTTCGTTCTCGGTGGCCGCGTAGAGGCCGGCGGCGGTGGCGACGACGATGGGAAAGGTCGCGATGAAGGCCGCAAGCGCCACCTTGGACGCGATGTCGAAGCCCAGCCAGGCGATGAAGAGCGGCGCGAAGGCGACCTTGGGCATCGTGTCGATCGCCACGAGATAGGGCATCACGGCCCGTTCTCCGAACTTGGTCTCGCCGACGAGAACGCCCAGCGAAAAGCCGATGCAGATCGCGATCAGGAAGCCGTAGAAAACGGTGCGCGTCGTCGTCCAGAGCGCGTCCAGCATGTATTCGCCGGAGATCAGGTTGTTGCCGACGAATATCAGGTCGCTGAGCGTTTCCGCCGGGGTCGGCAGGATGATGGCCGAGACCCATCCCAGCCTGGTGACGAGATCCCATATCGCGACGACGGCCACGAAAAGGAACGTCATCGCGACCCAGCGCGGGATGCGGTCGATGAAGGCTTCGCGTTCGACCCATACGGTGTCTTCCGCGTCGAAGGACTGGTGCGTGTCGGTCATTCATGTGCCTCCTTGCCGAGGAGTTCGCGGATATGCGCGACGATCTGGCCGAATTCCGGCGTGTTGATCATCTCGAGCGTGCGTGGTCTTGGCAGGTCTACCCGGAAATTCTCGACGACGCGACCCGGTCGTGCCTGCATCACCAGGATGCGGTCGGACAGGATCACGGCCTCGTCGAGCGAGTGGGTAACGAGGAACGCGGTCGCGCCGCGCTCCATGCAGATGCGTTGCAATTCCATGTTCATGAAATCGCGGGTCAACTCGTCGAGCGCCGAGAACGGCTCGTCCAGCAGCAGCATGGCCGGGTCGGCAACGAGCATCCGGCAGATCGACGCGCGCTGCGCCATGCCGCCCGACAATTCGCCGGGGTAGACGTTGGCGAAGTCGCCGAGGCCTACGAGTTCCAGGAGTTCCATCGCGCGGCCGTGCGCGGCTTTCGCGGCGGCGCGGCCTTCGCGGATCTGGATCGGCAGGACGATATTCTCGATCGTGGTCTTCCACGGCAGAAGCGTTGCCTGCTGGAACATCATCCCGATATCCGGCCTTGGGCCGAGGACGGGCCGGCCGTCGAGGACGACCCGGCCCGTGGTAGGCGGCATGAGCCCCGCCATGATCTTGAGGAGTGTCGATTTTCCGCAACCCGACGAGCCGATGACGGACACGAACTCGCCTTTGTGAATCGTCAGGAACACTTCGGAAAGCGCGGTGACGTTGTTGCTGGCGTAGGTCTTCGACAAACGCTCTATCTGGTAGACCGGCTGTCCGTGATGAACAGCCGGTTCCGATCGAATTGGGCGAGGCTCTGCCATTGGTATCAAGCGTTCCAGCCGGCGACGAACTCGTTGGTATACGCGGCCGAAAGATCAGGCAACGCCTCGGACAGCGCGCCGGATGCGACGGCTGAATCGTGGATCGCCTGCCAGTGCTCGGGCGGCTGGTAGCCGTACCCCTGACCCATGTAAGCGTCCGTCGGGGTCATGCGGTCGACGACACCGTCGAAAAGCGACGCGGCATAATCCTGCTCGCCTTCCTGCGGGTTGCCGGCGGCGCAATGTGCCAGACAGACCTCCTTGTTCGCCGGGTCGGATGCGAAGCGGGTGGCCCGAACCAGCGCACGTCCGAAAGCGGGCGCAAGTTCCGGCATGGCAGCCATCTGGCTTTCCAGCATCGCGATGCCGTTGCCGAAGAAGCCCAGATACTCTTCCGGCGTGATCTCGCGAAGGTTCAGCCCGCGCGCGGCGAGGATGGCGGCGTCCGAGACAGCACCCGCGTAGGAACTCACCTCGTCGCGCAGGAACGCGACCGCCGCGGTTCCGCCGTCACCGACCGGCAGGTAGGTGAAGTCTTCGCCGGCGGTCATGCCGATATCGGCCATGATGGCGCTGGTGAAGGAGACTTCCGCGCCATCGGCCGTGCCGACGCCGATGACCGATCCCTTGAGATCGGCGGGGGTCATGAAGGAGCTCTCTTCCTTGACCAGAAGGCCGAAGACCGACTTGGGGTAGAGGTTGTAGAGGAACTTCACGTCGACGCCGCGGGCGCGGGCGCCGAGCGTGGGGCCGGGTCCGGGGGCGCCGATGTGGGCCTGGCCGGCGGTCATGGCCTGAAGCACGGCGGACGAGCCGTCGATCGCCTCGAGCGTCGGCGTGTAGCCTTCTTCGCCGAAATAGCCTTCACCGACGGCGACCCAGTAGGGCAGCCATGTCAGGGCCGAGGGGTTCGGAACTGCGAAGGTGATCGCGGTTTGCGCGCGCACAATCGAGGGCGCGCCTATCGCGGCAATCGTTGCGCTGCCAAGCGCGAGTTGCCCGAAGCTGCGACGGGTCATTTGGCGTCGTGTCGTCATCTGATTTTCCTCCCTAGCGTTGAACGGTCGCCCGGTTCGACAGATTCGCCCGGGTCGCCCGAGGTTCAGGATATACGAATTTACGATTCTGACAAAATAATATAAAAAAGTGCCGTTCACGCTGTTTCATATCTTGATTTGAGGCCTGATCCACGAAATCCTGACGAAATCGCGAGTCGGCTTGCGCCATCTGCGCTGCCGGTTTCGATCTGCTCAAGGAAGGACGCCCATGACCGCCTACGCCGTTTCGCCGCCCGAGGTGGCTTATCTCGACATCGTCGGTTCGGACGAGAAGTTTCCGGTCCGCCGCATCTATTGCATCGGAAAGAACTACGTCGCCCATATCATCGAGATGAATGCCGACGAGCGCGATCCCCCGGTGATTTTCATGAAGCCGAGAGATGCGCTGGTCCGCAATGGCGGCGAGATCCCTTACCCGGTGTTCACCAACAACCTGCACTACGAATGCGAGCTGGTCGTCGGGCTGAAGTCGGGCGGTTACAACATCGCCGAGGCCGACGCATCGGGCCATATCTTCGGCTATGCCGTCGGTCTGGACATGACGCGGCGGGACCACCAGGCCGAGGCGCTGGCGAAGGGGCTGCCCTGGGAAGTGACCAAGGCGTTCGACAAGTCCGCCCCCGTGGGACCGATGACGCGCGTCGAGGAGACCGGCGTCATGGCGTCGGGACACGTACGGCTGAAGGTCAACGGCGAGACGCGTCAGGACGCGGACATCTCGCTGCTGATCTGGAAGATCGACGAGATCATCGCCAAGCTGTCGGAGCAGCACGAGCTGATGGCCGGCGACATCATCATGACGGGCACGCCCGCCGGCGTCGGAGCCGTCGTTTCCGGCGATGTTCTGGAGTGTTCGGTCGACGGCCTGGCGCCGATGCAGGTAACGATCGGCGGTCCTGCCGCGTGACGTGACCGAAAAACAGGGAGGAGACGCAATGCCACGTATCGCGATCATCGGAACCGGACGGATGGGAACCGCCTTCGCGAAGCGGCTGATCGAGACCGGGAACCAAGTCGCGGTCTGGAACAGGACGCGGGACCACACCAAGGCCGCGGCCGAGGCCGGTGCCGAGGTGGTGCCGTCGCTGGCCGACCTGGGAGACTGCGACGCCATCCTTCTGTCGCTGAAGGACGCCGATGCGGTAGAGGCGGTCGCCGCCGACCTGATCGGCGCGGGCGTGGCGGGACGGCTGGTTGTGGATACCTCGACCCTGCTGCCGGGCGACACGCGCCGGATTGCGGAGAGGTTCACCGGGGCCGGGGCGGATTTCGTCGATTGCCCGGTGGGCGGCACGGTGGGCCCGGCGCTGAAAGGGCAGTTGCTTGGCATGGCCGGCGGCACCGAGGCGGCATTCGCGCGGGCCAAGCCGGTCATGGAGCAGCTTTGCAAGCGGGTGGAACATCTTGGTCCCGCCGGGTCGGGGTCGCACATGAAGCTGGCGGTAAACCTGCCGCTTGCGATCTACTGGCAGACGCTTGGCGAGGCGTTGGCGATGCTGGATGGCAGCGGCATTCCGGCAGAGCAGGCGATTTCGGTGATCGCGGACAGCTCGGCCGGTCCCGCCGTCCTGAAGAACCGGGCCCAGGTCGTCATCGACACGCTGAACGGAACGGATCAGCCGGGCACGTTCGATCTTGCCGGGCTGATGAAGGACCTTGGCCTTGCGCTGGAGCAGGCCGCGCTGAAGGGCGCGCCGATGCCGGTGTCCGAGGCGGTGCGCGAAAGTTACCGGCAGGCCCTTGCGGAAGGTCTTGGCGGATTCGATGGTGCAAGTCTGACGCGATTCCTTCTGGACAGATGATTTGGACCTGCTTGCAGACCCTTCGACGCTTCTAGGTCTTGCCGGGGCGCTTGTCCTTGCAGGCGCCGCGATCGGGTTTCTCGCGGGGCTGTTCGGCGTCGGTGGCGGGGCGATCTCCGTACCCGTGTTCTTCGAGATCTTCGTCATTCTGGGCTATCCGCCCGAGATCGCGATGCCGACCGCTGTCGGGACGTCGCTTGCCGTGATCGTGCCGACGTCGGTTCTGTCGGCGCGGGGGCACAACGCGAAGGGAACGCTGGACCTGAATATCCTGAAGGTCTGGGCGGTTCCGATCCTGCTGGGCGTCGCCCTTGGGTCGGTCATCGCGCGCTTTGCCTCGCCCGAGGTTTTCCAGGCGGTTTTCGTCGCGGTCGCCGCCATCAACGCGGTGAAGCTTCTGAGCGGCGGAAGGGGCTGGCAGTTGCGCGACACGCTGCCGGGGCAGTGGGCCATGCGGATTGGTGGGGCGGGAATTGGCCTGGTGTCGGCGATCATGGGGATCGGCGGGGGTGCCGTGTCGAACCTGTTTCTGACGTTGCACGGCGTGCCGATCCACCGGGCCGTGTCCACGTCTGCCGGTGTCGGCGTGCTGATCGCGATACCGGGAACGGTCGGCTATGTCCTGGCGGGCCTGGGGAAGGACGGGCTGCCGCCCGCCTCGCTGGGCTTCGTGTCGCTGGCCGCGTTCGCGCTGACGATACCGACGTCGCTGCTGACGACGCGATTCGGGGTGGCACTGGCGCACCGGCTGACGCGCCGGGCGCTGGAGATCGCCTTCGGGACGTTCCTGACGCTGGTCGCGGCCCGGTTCATCTATGCGCTGGTAACGTGAAGTTGTAAGGAACTTTTCTTCCGATTGTGCATTGAAGAAGGCAGAAGGCAGCTTCAGTCGAGATCCGGCTGAGCGGACTTACCCATGCACGGTGACAGGAGTACCCCCGGAATGCTGACCAGACGCCATTTCATCATCACGGCGGCAGCGCTGTTCTCGCCCGCGCTTCCCGGTGGGGCGCTGGCGCAGTCGTCGCAGGAAAAGTGGGCGGCCTGGGACGCGCAGGTGACGCCGCCGAACTTCGATCCGGCCACGTCCAATCCGTGGGGACTGCATCCCCGGTTCCTGCCGGTCCGTGTCGAGGCGAACGCCAGCCTGACACCGGGAGACATCCATGTGGATGCCGTCGCGCGGTATCTCTATCATATCCGGGGCGACGGAACCGCGATGCGGTACGGCGTGGCGATCGGCCGGGACGGGTTGTACGAGCCCGGTGCCTACATCATCCGGCGCAAGGCCAAGTGGCCAAGCTGGACCCCGACCGCGGACATGATCCGCCGCGAGCCCGAGATCTATGCGCAGTACGAGGAAGGGATGGAACCCGGACCCGATAACGCACTGGGGTCGCGGGCGTTCTATCTCTACGTGGGCGATCGCGACACCTATCTGCGAATCCACGGCACGCCTTATCCGCGCTCGATCGGAACGCGCGCCAGTTCAGGCTGCGTGCGGATGGTCATGGCGCATATCAACCTGCTGTACGAGGACGTCGCGACCGGGTCGGCGGCGATCCTGTACCCACCCGAAGAATATGTGACCGCCAGAAGCTGAGGCCGGTTCGCGGCTGTCAGGTTTCGGCCGCCGCCGTTGCGGGGGTCGACTGCGGGCGGGTGCAGATCGGGCGCCCTTCGACGGTGCGCAGGGGGAGAAGAGTGGACTCGACCGGGCCGGTGTGCAGATACCAGTAGCAGCCGTCCTCTTCGCGCAGGCGCGCCGTATCGAGGTTCTGGTAAGGTGCCGCGATCGACCGGACGGCTTCGGGCAGCGTTGCGTCCGGATCATCCGACAATCCATCGGGTCCGCCGACGGCGGCGCATGCACCAAGGATCAGGGCGGCGGGCAAAAGGAGCAGGCTGCGGGGCTTCATTCTTTCGATTTCCTCTTAAACGGACGAAACGGTCATGATCACCTTGTCGATTTCGCGGGCAATGGGCAACCGGCGGCTGTGCCGGATGCGCGCGTTTTCCGCCAGGGAGGTCGGGATGTGACAGGGCGCCGGAGCGACCGGCGCAGGATCATTTCCGCTTGCCGGACCGGATATCGCCGGTTGTCAGCACGGGCGAGGCGTCGATGCCGCGCGCGTCGAGCATGTCGGCGACCCGTTCCAGCGAGGAGAGTAGCTGGGCCTGTTCCCAGGGTGCCAGTTTGCCGAAGGCGCGGACGTAGCGTTGCTGAAGCGCGTCGGGGGCGACTTGCAGTCGCTTGTGGCCTTCGGCGGTCACCGCGATGTCGACCTGGCGGCGGTCCAGTTCGGACGGGATGCGTTCGACCAGCCCCTGGGCGACCAGCTTGTCGATGAGCGCGGTGACGGTCGCCTGGCTGACGCCCATTTGCGTCGCAAGCGCCTTGGACGTGGCGCCACCGCGTTCGGCGACGATCTGAAGAACGCGCAACTGGGCTGGCGTCAGCCCCGCGGCATGGGCGAGGTCGCGGGCATAAAGCTCGGTCGCGCGCAGGATTCTGCGCAGCGCGATCAGGCTTTCGTCGGTTCTGTCGTGGGCACCCTGCGTCATGGCGATCAGCATGGCACGAAGCACGGAAAACCCGCAATCCGGGAAATCATCGGGTAAGTGCTTAGGCGTACGAAGCTTTCTGGATTTGATGGTTTGAAAGGCTAATCAATATTTTGAGGCTGATCGTGTGGTTCCGGGCACATTGTCTCAATATTTAGAAGAATTCGCTTTGGATGTTGAAGTTGTTGTCCGAGTCTACTATTTAGCTTTTCTAACAAAAAATCGAGGTTCAAGCCGATGCCGAAAGACAGTGATATCCCCCGAACCCGGACGCCCCGCCTGCGCAAACCTGACGCGACGGACGGGGCCGCAATCTGGGAGCTGGTGAAAACCTGCAAGCCGCTCGACGAAAATTCGATGTACTGCAACCTGGTCCAGGCCGACCATTTCCGCGACTGGTGCGTCGTGGCCGAGATGGACGGCGAGATCGTGGGCTGGATTTCGGGCTATATGATTCCGGACAGCGAAGAGCTGTTCGTCTGGCAGGTGGCCGTCGGTCCGAAGGCGCGCGGGATGGGCCTGGGCAAGAAGATGCTGCTGGAGCTGATCGAGCGCGACGCCTGTGACGGCGCGACGCATCTGAAGACCACCATCACCGAAGACAACGACGCATCGTGGGCGCTGTTCCGCAGTTTTGCCTGCGCCATCGGCGGCGAGCTGGCGGACGAGCCGCATTTCGAAGAGGACACGCACTTCGAAGGGCGCCACGCGACGGAACACATGGTGACGATCTCGTTGCCCGAGCCCGATGCGCTGGCGCGCGCGGCCTGAACCTCATTCCACCGACATTCGTTTTTCGAAAGGACGTTTCATGGCCAAGGACATGACCGACACACCTGACATCTACGAGCGCCGCGAAAGCGAGGCGCGTTCCTATTGCCGCGGGATGCCCGCGACGTTCTCGACGGCCCAGGGATCGGAGCTGATCGACGAGGACGGGCGGCGCTGGATCGATTTCCTGGCCGGCTGTTCCTCGCTGAACTACGGCCACAACGATCCCGACATGAAGGCGGCGCTGATCGAGCATATCGCGGGCGACGGGATCGCGCACGGGCTGGATCTGCATACGGACGCCAAGGGCGCGTTTCTTCAAGCCTTCGAGCGCCACATACTTGTGCCGCGCGGGATGGATCACCGGGTGATGTTCACCGGACCGACCGGCGCCAACGCCGTCGAGGCGGCGATGAAGATCGCCCGCAAGGTGACGGGCCGGACCAACATCATCGCGTTCACCAACGGCTTTCACGGCGTGACCTCGGGCGCGCTGGCCGCCACCGGCAACAGCTATCACCGGGGGGCTGCCGGAATGACGCTGAACGGCGTGACGCGGATGCCCTACGACGGGTATTTCGCCGGCTCTACCGATACCGCCGAGTTCCTGGAAGCGATGCTGGAGGACAAGTCGGGCGGCATCGACGCGCCGGCCGCCGTCATCCTGGAGACGGTCCAGGGCGAGGGCGGTCTGAACGCCGCCAGCGAGGACTGGATCAAGCGGATCGCGGCGCTAGCGAAGGCGCATGGCGCGCTTCTGATCATCGACGATATCCAGGCCGGTTGCGGCCGGACGGGGACGTTCTTTTCCTTCGAGAACATGGGCGTGACACCGGATATCGTCACGCTGGCCAAGTCGCTGTCGGGCTTCGGCCTGCCGATGGCGATGCTGCTGGTTCGGCCCGAGCACGATGTCTTCGGCCCGGCCGAGCACAACGGGACGTTCCGGGGCAACACCCATGCTTTCGTCACCGCCCGCGTCGCGATCGAGAAATTCTGGGCCGACGGGTCGTTTCAGAAGAAACTGGCCGAGAAGTCCGGCCTGATCCACGATGAACTGGCCGAACTTGCGGCCATCGTGCCGGATGGCAGGATCAAGGGGCGCGGCCTGATGCAGGGCGTCGATGTCGGCTCGGGCGAGCTGGCATCCGACATCTGCGCGCGCGCCTACGAGAAAGGTCTGGTGATCGAGACCTCGGGCAACGAGGACCAGGTGGTCAAGGTGCTGGCACCGCTGACGACCCCGCCCGAGACCCTGCACAAGGGGTTCGAAATCCTGCTGGATGCCGCGCGCGACGCGATGAAGGCGGCGGAGAAGACCGAAGCGGAGAGGCACTGATGATCGTACGCGACTTCAACAAGATCGTTGACGGGGAACGCGACCGCGTCGTCTCGGACGCGCAGTGGACATCGGTCCGGATGCTTCTGGCCGAGGACGGGATGGGATTTTCGTTCCATATCACGTTTCTGGAAGAGGGCTCGGTTCACACGTTCGAGTACAAGAACCACTTCGAGAGCGTCTATTGCATGAAGGGCAGGGGGCGGATCAAGGACCTGGCCACGGGCGAGACCCACGAGATCGTGCCGGGCGTGATGTATGCGCTGAACGAGCACGACCGCCATACGCTGACGGCCGACGAGGAACTGGTCATGGCCTGCGTGTTCAACCCGCCCGTGACCGGCAACGAGGTTCACCGCGAAGACGGCTCGTACGCCGTTCCCGAAGAGGCCTGAGATGTCCCATACCGTGGAAAAGATCGGCGGAACCTCGATGTCCCGCCTGCGGGAATTGCGTGACACGCTGTTCGTCGGTCAGCGCAAGGATGCCGACCTCTACGGTCGCATCTTCGTGGTGTCGGCCTTTGGCGGCATCACCGACCTGCTGCTGGAGCACAAGAAATCGGGCGAGCCGGGCGTCTATGCCCTGTTCGCCAACGACGACACCAATCACGGCTGGCACGACAAGCTGGACGAGGTCGGCGAGGCGATGAAGGCCGCGCATGGCGAGATACTGGAGCATCCCGCGGACATCCAGCAGGCCGACAGTTTCGTCGACGAACGGATGCACGGCGCGCGCAGTTGCCTTATCGATCTTCAGCGCCTGTGCTCGTACGGGCATTTCCGGCTGGTCGAACACATGGGACAGACGCGCGAGTTGCTGTCGGGGCTGGGCGAGGCGCATTCCGCCTTCGTCACGGCGCTGATGTTGCAGCGAAGCGGGGTGGACGCCCGTTTCGTCGACCTGTCCGGGTGGCGAGACGAAGGTGGCCTGGCGCTGGACGAGCGGATCGAACAGGCCCTGGAGGGCGTCGACACGGCGACGGAATTGCCGATCGTCACCGGTTATGCCCAATGCGCCGAGGGGCTTATGGGCGAGTTCGACCGCGGGTACTCGGAGGTGACGTTCTCGCAGCTTGCGGCCCTGACCGGGGCCAGCGAGGCGATCATCCACAAGGAGTTCCACCTGTCGTCCTGCGATCCCAAGCTGGTCGGCGAGGACGCGGCGCGGAAGATCGGCCGCACCAACTACGACGTGGCCGACCAGCTTTCGAACATGGGGATGGAGGCGATCCATCCCAAGGCCGCCAAGACGCTGCGGCAGGCCGACGTGCCTCTGCGGGTGACGAATGCCTTCGATCCGGGCGATCCTGGCACGCTGATCGACGATTGCCCGGCCGAGGCGCCGGGGGTCGAGATCGTGACCGGCCTGGATATCGTGACGCTGGAGGTCTTCGAGCAGGACATGGTCGGCGTGAAAGGCTATGACGCCGCGATCCTCGACGTGCTGGCGCGGCATGGCGTGCGGATCGTCTCGAAGGTTTCGAACGCGAACACCATCACGCATTACCTGGACACGTCGCTGAAGACGATGCGCCGGGTCGAGAGGGACATCGCGCGGATCTTTCCTGCCGCGGAGATCACGACGCGCACGCTGTCGCTGGTGTCTGTCATCGGGCGCGACCTGAGCGGGCTGGCGGTTCTGTCGCGGGGCCTGCAGGCGCTTGCCGCCGCGGGCCTGTCCGCCGTGGGCGCGACGCAGGGTCCGCGGAACGTGGATGTCCAGTTCGTGATGGATCGCGAGGCGCTGGCCCCGGCGGTGCGCGCCTTGCATGCCGAACTGGCCGAACGCGCCGATCCGGAGCTGACGAAGGCCGCCTAGCGGTCACCGGGGCTTCGGGGACCGCTTCAGATGACCAGCAGGCTGACCAGCGCAAAGTAGATGAACAGGCTGGTGACGTCCTGGATGATCGTGCAGATCGGACCGCTGCCCAGGGCGGGGTCCGATCCGAACTTCTGAAACAGCCAGGGAAGCCCGAACCCGACGACGGCCGAGACGGTGCCGCCTGTCAGAACGGCAAGGCCGAGCGCCAGCGCCAGAATCGCGTCGTCGAAGAAGACGACGACGGCGAGGCCGGCAAGTGCGCCCAATGCGGCCCCGATCGATATGCCTATGATCAGTTCATCGCGCAGCAGCTTCCCGATCTCGACATGTCCTACCGAGAGGTTCCGGACCGATACCGAGACCGCCTGGGTGCCGATCGCGCCCGCGATGTAGACAAGCGCCGGCACGAAGAACGCGACGGAGACATTCGTGGCGAGCGCCGCCTCGAAGCCGACCATCACGACGGTGATCAGCGAGGACGCCACCAGGCCGAAGACCAGCCACGGCAGGCGCCGCGAGAACCTGTTGAACAGCGGGGCGTCCAGCGCCGCGTCGGGGCCGTCTTCGTGGGTGGTGATACCCGCGAGCCTTTGCAGGTCTTCCAGGTGTTCCTCTCGGAGGATGCGGAACAGGGCTTCCGGCGGAACCGCGCCGACAAGCCGCTCCTGGCCGTCGACGACGGGCACGGCGATCATGTTGAGACGAATTGCCAGGGACGCGATCTGTTCCTGATCGTCATGCAGGCCGACGGCCTCGTGCTCGGGCTCCATGATCTCGCCGATGCGGCGGTCGCCGTGTGCGAGCAGGTCGTTTATGCGGACGAGACCGACGAGGCGTTCCTCGGCATCCACCACGAAGACCGTGTCGGCGCAGTCGTAGGCCTGTCCGCGCAATCGCTTCAGGACATCGTCGACCGTCGCATCGGCCGGCGCGCGCGGGATGCGCGTGACCAGGTGTGTCGCGGCGACATCGTCGATGCCGCCGCTTTCTTGGTATGAGGTCTGCTGCATTCCGTTCTCCCTGGCGCCGGCCGTAGTCTGAGAACAGGAAGCCGCCTTTGACAATGCGCAAATGCGAGAGGCGGTGGCGGAGGCAGGCTTGAGGTGCATCCATAATTCTGGGGGTCCGACGATTATTACGCACTTGAGCTCGTTCAGTGGTTAAGGGAAGCGAAAGCGCCTTCTGACAGGGTTTCACCGAGCACACATTTTGCGAGAGCGCCCGCGACCCGACCAGAGGTTCCATTCCGGCGTAAATTTTCGCTGGTCGACCTCTGTTTCCTCAGCCTTGGAAAACTGACGGATAACTAAGGTGATCGAAATCGGATTCGTAAAGTCTGTGGATACGTGTGAGCTTCGATTTTGGCATATCCTTCACCAGACTGCTTGCTCCTGTCGCATGCGGGCGGAAGGTTTCAACCGCATGCGACTCGCCGTAGATCCGCTCCATTACGAGCGAAAGATCTCGATCGAGCGACTCGACTTTGGCCACCTTGTCCAGTTTGGATATCGGAACACAAATGACGTCTGTCTGCCTTGCCCAATGCGGATCGTCGTTTATTCCTCCTGCCTCCAAATAGGCCAGAAAAAGGTCAAGGGTGATTTCGGCATCAGAGGACAGCTCAAGTCGCCGGTGGATGAGCCATGCAAACAAATCCCGTTTGTCCTGCCAAGCTGACAAAATGCGCGTGTAGGGATTTCGGACAACCGTGAACTTAAACCAATTCTGAACGACATCGTCCAACTCACGTCTTGATAACTTCGTGACAGGCTTCAGGGGTTTCTTGAAGGAATCGATTGTCGAGAAGTTGAGATCCTGGAAGCCTTCATGGCGCATGATGGTTGCGATGACGGTTGAATTGGCAGCTTTGGGAACTCTGAAGTAGACGGCCTGCCGGTTCTCCAGCAATCGAATACTGCTTACGATGAACCGAGTTTCCAGATTAGGAGGAAATCGCCGGAAGAACGGCGACACGCGCCGTTTCTTGTCATTTACCCAGCGTTCGAGTTCTTTCAGTTTCGTAGGTTTCGTCAATGCCCCGCTCGCACCCAACCGCTTGAGTCGCACTCCAATCCCTTCACAATAGCTGGCGCAGCCTGAGCTGCTTGATGCTCGTGCTTACGGGATTGGGTTTCGTCCTTTTCTCAACCAATAGATCACGACAGGCAGTATGCCGCCAAGGGCGGAATTCGAGCGCTTGCAGCCGTGGACATCGATCTGCTTGCCGATGTTGTCATCGGCTTCCAAATTGGTTTGCCCATACGTGCGGTCAGGCGCAGTCGCGCCCGCAGGAGCGCCTGAGGCGCCCAGCGGGACGATTTCGACGAACTGGCGTTTGCCGCGCATGGAAGTGCGCACCCAAGGTTGCCACCGGCCGGCTGGGCCGGTGGCTCGCTATCTGCGCACCAGCCTTGCTATGAGAGCGATCGCGAAAAGGATCAGGAATACGAAGAACAGGATCTGTGCGATTCCCGCCGACGCGCTGGCGATGCCGCCGAAGCCGAAAACTCCGGCGATGAGTGCGATTATGAGGAAAGTCAGTGCCCATCCAAGCATTTCAGTTCTCCCTAACAGTGTGAGGAACCAACAAGAAGATGCGCGATGAGTTCCCGATTTTCTCAGGGTCGGCTTTCTGTTGCGAAACCCAGCCGGTGAAGAAGGGATACGACATCGGTCGACCGGAACGGCTGCGCCAGAACGGAAAGCCGGCCGCAATCCGCGCTGCTGTCGGATAATCCGCCGTCCATGACCACGACATTCGCGCCCGAGCGGTGCATTTTCCTGACGCGCCTGTCCTTCATGAGCGTTTCAACAGGCACATCGAAGAACGCCAGGCCATAGTCGTCGTCCCAGCCGTCGCCAAGCGAGAGACAGGTATCGATCCGGCATTCGGGGATCTCTTTGAGAATGTCCTTCAGGTCTTCGGCAACCACCACGTTCTTCGTGACGATAAGGAATCGGCGTTTCTTGACACGCGTGTCCATGAACAGCCCCTTTCATGTCGTTTGGGGGGACAATGCAACCGAAGGCGCCCTTACGCATTAAACTAGGACATAGGAAAACGAGGGAATCATGGTTGTAGATTGCGCGCGCTGTCCTTTGCGAAGATTGGATGTTTTCGACAAGCTTGGCGATGACGAATTGTCGTTCATGCGGAAATTCAAGGTCGGCGAGTTGTCCGTGGAGCGCGGCGCGCCGATCCTTACGGAAGGATCGAACAGCCCGCAGCTATACACGATCCTGAGCGGGATGGGGCTGCGCTACAAGCTTCTGCCCAACGGGCGCCGCCAGGTGGTGAATTTCGTCATGCCCGGCGATTTCGTCGGCCTGCAGGCGGGTGTCATGGGCGAGATGAAGCATTCCGTCGAGGCGACGACACCCATGGTTCTGTGCGTGTTCGATCGCTCGAACCTGTGGACGCTTTTCAAGAACCAGCCCGAGCGGGCCTTCGACCTGACCTGGCTTGCGTCGATCCAGGAGCATTTCCTTGGGGAGGCGCTCGCTTCTGTCGGTCAGATGAGCGCCGAGCAGCGGATTTGCTGGGGATTGCTGAGGTTCCATATGCGCTGTTCGTCCGTGGGTTTGTCCGACGGCGATAGCTGCCCGCTTCCGTTTACCCAGCAGGACCTGGCCGACGCCCTGGGCCTGTCGGTCGTTCACACCAACAAGACGTTGAAGAAATTGAGAGATCGGCAGGTTCTGTCGTGGCGCGAAGGAACCTTGCGCTTGCGCGATCGCGCGAAGGTCGAGGAGATCGCGATGCTGGAGGGCGAGGCGGGGTCGGTCAGGCCCCTGATCTGACGCCCCCTTTCCTATGACCTTGGCTGTCAGTCAGCCGCTTGCCGTGAACCATGCCTTTGGTTGGCAGGGCGGGCCCGCCGCCGGAGGGGTGGTCAGGCGGGCTTGGCGTCCTGCCCCGGAGAGCGCCGGGGCGTGGTCATTCCGCCGGAATGAGGCCCTCGGTGGTGGTGAAGAACATGGCCTGGCTGACGGCTGCGCGCACCTGTTCCTCGCTGTAGGGCTTGGAGATCAGGAAGGCGGGCTCTGGCCGGTCGCCGGTCAGCAGCCGTTCGGGGAAGGCGGTGACGAATATCACCGGGCGATCGCCATGATCTGCGATGAGCTGGTTGACGGCGTCGATACCGGACGATCCGTCGGCCAGCTGGATGTCGGCGAGAATCAGATCGGGAACGGTATTGGACGCAAGTGAGACTGCGCCGTCGCTGGTTCGCGCGATCCCGGTGACGTTGTGGCCCATCGAACGGACAATGCCTTCGAGGTCCATCGCGATGATGGCTTCGTCCTCGATGATCAGAACCTTGCCGACCACCATGTCGCCCATGTCCTGATAGGCGCGCGACACCAGTTCGCCGGCCTCGGCCGCGGGGATGTCCATGATGCGGGCGATGTCGTCCGTGGTGAAGCCCTCGACCGCGTTCAGCAGCAAGGCTTCGCGCGTGTTCGGCATGAGTTCGGCCAGACGGGCCTGCGCACGCTGCTCGAGGCGACCCTTGGCCTGAGCATCCGTCTCGCCCTGGTCGACGGGGTTTCCCGACGAAGACCAGATCGCGTGGAAAGCCCGGAACAGGTCGATCTTGGCCGTTCTGGAGTCAACGGCGTCGGGGTCCGTGACGAGGGCCTCCATCGTTGCGAGCGCGTACCGGTCGCCTGTGCCTTGCGCGCCGGTGAGTGCCCGTGCGTACCGCCTCAGATACGGAAGATGCTGCACAAGCTCTTTGGTGAGTTCATCGGATGACATGGTTTTCCCCCTGGTTTTCTTTGGAACCAAAAGCCCTATGTGTAGGTTTGAACAACGGGACGATGACACTGGCGAACAGTATAGACATGGGATCGGAAACCGGAAAATCCAATGTGAGCAAGCAAATTCAAGAGAATTTGCAGCGCGTGTACGATGAGGCGCTCGCCGATGACCTGCCCGAGGAGTTCGTCAGGATGATCGAACGGCTGAAGGCGGAAAAGAAAGCGAAATCAAATGACAAGTGATCCGCATGACGAAATGCTGGAACACCTGACATCGCTTCGCGCTTTCGCGTTGTCGTTGACGCGTGACAAATCGTCGGCGGATGACCTGGTGCAGGAGACCATTGCGCGCGCCTGGGCGAAAATCGACTCTTTCGAGCCGGGCACCAACATGCGCGCATGGCTGTTCACGATCCTGCGAAATTACTACTACACCACCAAGCGCAAGCAGAAGCGCGAGGTCGCCGACGAGGATGGCGAGATGGCGCTGCGCCTGGCGGAAAAGCCGGCGCATGACGGACGGCTGGCGCTTGAGGAATTCAAGAAGGCCTTTGCGCAGTTGCGCGACGAGCAACGCGAGGCGTTGCTGCTGGTCGGCGTTTCCGGCTTTTCCTGCGAGGAGGCCGCCGAAATGTGCGGCTGTGCGCCCGGGACCATCAAGAGCCGGGCCAGCCGGGGCCGAAAGCGGCTGGCGGAACTGCTGAACCTGGAAGACGGTGAATCGCCCGTCGGAACCGACGCAACTTCACTGAGCGTCGTAAGCCAACGATCGGCGGCCTGACCCATGAAGGGGCTGATGCCGCGGTCCCTGGCGGTCAGGCTGCTGATCCTGCTGACGGTCGCGCTTCTGCCGCTGGGGCTGGTCGCGGTCTACCAGACCTTGTCGGTGATCAGAAAAGCCGAGGTGCTGGCGCATCGCGACATTCTGGCCAGCACGTCCGAAGCGGCTTCGGCCCAGATCGGGCTGATCCGTCAGGCGCATGGGGCCGCCTATGCGATCGGCGCTCTCGCGATAGAGTTGGGGCCGGGATCGCCCGAGTGCCAGGCGGTTGTCGCACGTTTCATAGAGGACGATCCGCGCTTCGTATTCGCCGGATTCATACGGACCGACGGCCAGATGATCTGTTCCAGCAACGGAGAGGTCGTCGATTTTTCGGGGTCCAGCAACTGGGCATCGGTGATGAGCGATCCAAGCCCGACCGTGACGGTCAACAGGCAGGGCCAGGCGACGGGTCTGTCGGTGGTGATTGCAAGTGTGCCGGTCTTCGCTGCGGACGGTCAACTGGCCGGGGTCGCGTCGGTCTCGATTCCGCACAGCCTGTCCGACCTGATTTTCGACCGCAACATCGAGGGCCTGGAAGTCGCCATCGTCGCCGCCGACGGGCAGATCCTTTCCGCCAGCACCGGTATAGACCAGTCCTCGTCCTTCGATGCGCTTCGCATCATTCCGACCAGCCTGACCATTCCGAACAGAGGTCTTACCATCGACGCGGCCGGAGAGGCCGGCGTCGCGACCGTGTCGGTCGTGCCGCTGGTGCCCGGCGAGACATACGTTGTCGGAAAGTGGGCCGATTCCTCGGGGCCGATATCCGGTTCGGTTGTAGGAAGCGCCACGCCGCTTTTCCCCGTCATCATGTGGGCGGCCGGCCTGTTCGTCGCATTCTTCGCTCTGAATTCCCTGGTGCTGCGGCATCTGAAGAACCTGCGGCGGCACATGCGGGGCTTTTCGGTGAACGATCTTACCGACAGTTACGTGCGCCTTGACGGCGCGCCCAGCGAGATCGGGGAGATCGCGGACAGCTACAACGCACTGCTGGACCGGATCAAGCGCGACAGGGCGGACCTGTCGGAAAGCGTTCGGGAAAAGGAGATACTGCTGAAGGAGGTTCACCACCGGGTGAAGAACAATCTGCAGCTTATCGCGTCGATCCTGAACATGCAGCTTCGCGCCATCGCGTCGGAGGATGCAAAGAACGTGCTGAGGCGCGTGCAGGACAGGGTGATGAGCCTGGCGACGATCCACAAGCTTCTTTACGCGGAAACGCAGGTCGAATTCGTTCGTGCCGACATCCTGCTGACCGAGATCATCAACAGCGCGGTCAACGTCGGCTCGGCGCGCGAAAGCGCGCTGGAGACACGGATTTCGCTGGAGCCGATCGATCTTGACCCCGATCGCGCCGTCCCGCTGTCGCTGCTTGTCACGGAGGCAGTGACCAACGCGCTCAAGAACGTGGGAACCGGGAAGGACCAGGAGCGCTACATCGAAGTGAACCTGAAGCAACCCACACCGGGTATCGTGGAATTGGGCATCGTGAATTCGTGCGCGCCGGCGGGCCGGGAGACCGAAGAGGGCTCGCACTCCGGGCTTGGCACGCGGCTTATCGATGCCTTTGTCGCCCAGCTTGGTGGCTCCATCGTAACCCAACACGAGGAGCGCCGATACTCGCTGCACGTCCGCTTCCCGACGTCCGGGGGGCAACTGGAAAGCGACGAAGCGGCCTGAACCACGCAGACACCGGACCTGCTCGTTGCAGGGAAGGAGGGTCATCCGGCATTCGCGGACATGGGCGAGGTGGTTCAGGAACCCCGGCGGGCGTCCGGCGTTGTCCTGCGAAAGGAGGACACCATGCCAGCCAAATCCTACACCGTGAATATCGCCAACGAATCTGCGGCCGCCTTGTCGGAACTGACCACCGCGGTCGCGGATGCCATACAAGGCTACGAGGAGATGCTGAACCGCGCGGAGGACGATCTGAAACCCGTGGTCGAGCGTCTTTACAAACTGCATTCCGAGCATGCAGCGCAACTTTACACCTTCATGAACGAGCGCGGGGGCGAGCCCGGAAACGCGGGGTCGATCATGGGCACGGTCCAGGCCGCCGTCGCCACGGCGCGCAGCTGGTTCGGCATGCTGGATGCATCGG
This sequence comes from Silicimonas sp., assembly GCA_040220415.1. Lineage (GTDB taxonomy): Bacteria > Pseudomonadota > Alphaproteobacteria > Rhodobacterales > Rhodobacteraceae > JAVJUV01. The sequence goes on along the minus strand of JAVJUV010000086.1, from coordinate 20,245 downwards.
CCCTGAATACGATCATCGAGGGAGAGCGGCGTCTGATCGCCACATATGGCGAGGCGGCCGATGCGTTTTCCGACGAGCCGGAACTTCTGGAAACGGTGACGGCCCAGCGTGCCGCCCTGCTGGAAATGGTGCGGGAGATCGACCCGCGCGACCCCGGGTGACGGCTCGGGAAATGGTTGCGGTGCCATCCCGTCCCTGAGGGCTTTCCGCTCATTGCCGGCCGCATCGCGATTTCTTTGGAACCCGATCCGTGTCCGACGATTGGTACGTTATCAAGTCAACTTCTCAATGGAGAGAGAGATGAAACTGTTGAACAAGCCGACCATTCTTGCCGTGCTTATGGCGACGGCGGCCCCCGTTGTCGCCTTTGCACAAACGTCCGAAATCTTCCTGTCCGACTCCGTCGAAGGCGAACTGCGCGGATCGGAACTGATCGGATCGCGTGTCTACGCGTCCGAGGAAGGTCATAGCATGACCGACGCCGAGGGCGCGCAGAGCGACTGGCAGGACGTCGGGGAAATCAATGACCTGGTCGTCAGCCGCGACGGCGCGGTCGAGGGCGTTCTTGTCGACATCGGAGGTTTTCTGGGTATCGGTGAGCGTCAGGTCGCCATCGATATGGACCAGATATCCTTCGTGAGCGACGCGAGCACCGATGACGGTGAGGATTACTTCCTGGTGATTCCCGCAACGATGGCCAATCTCGAGGAGGCACCCGCCTATGGCATGGATGCCGGTTCCGGCAGCATGACCGAAGACAGCGCAAGCGCAGCGGACACCCCGAGTGCGGGCGCCGGCGCATCGGCCGAAGCCGAGGGTGCGGAAGATACCGAAATGGCGGCTGAGAGCGAAGGTGCGACCGACGAGACGGCATCCGGCACCGAGATGACCGACGCTGGATCTGACGCGGCCACCGACGAGACGGCATCCGGCACCGAGATGTCCGACGCTGGATCCGAAGCTGCCACCGACGAAATGGCGTCCGACGATTCCGGGACCGATGCACCCGAGGGGTTCGTCCGGGTATCGCTCGATCAGATGACCGCCGACGACCTGACCAGCGCCGAGGTCTTCGGGCCGAACAACGAGCAAATCGGCGAGGTTTCCGAACTGGTTCTCGACGGCGAGATGGTCTCGCTGGTCGTGGTCGATGTCGGCGGCTTCCTTGGTCTAGGCGAGAAGCCGGTGGCCCTGGAGCTTGACCAGATAGAGGTGGTTCGCGAAGAGGACACCGAAGAGGTGCGTGTTCACGTGGACATGACCGAAGACGAACTGGAGCAGCTGCCGAGATACGAAAGCTGAACCATTTCAGTTCCGGATCGGTGTGGGGGCGCGGTGGCGTTGGTCATCGCGTCCCCGCGTCACGATTCCGGTTCGGGCCGGGTTCCGCATGACCGCTGGCCGCGTCTCGTCCGTCAGGTGAAATCAGGCCTAGACGCTGTGCTTGACGCGGGAAGGCGACGGTGGCGATTATGCCCCAGGCCGACCGGAGACATGCGACCGCACCGATCCGCGACAGATTCCTGTCCCTGCCCGCAGGCTGCGCCCTTCCGCCGGAGAATGCCCGGAACCTGCCAGGTAACATGCTTGTGAACGACCGCCGCCGAAGCCGGCAAGCGGCAATCTGGGCAAGCCGACGTGGCGGTATTTTCGCTTTTGCCGACAGGGCAGGCCGTCTTCCGTGAAGCTGTTGATTAACAATAGCTTACAGAGACGTCTGGCGGAGAGACAGGGATTCGAACCCTGGGTGGACTTGCGCCCACAACGGTTTTCGAGACCGCCCCGTTCGACCACTCCGGCACCTCTCCGCGGGGGTCTGGAGTGGCGGAATAAGTGAAGCGCGGGTGCCGCGCAACCTGTTTTCGCAAAATTGATGCCGCTTCTCTTCAAAGCTGTGCGGGCTGTGCCTATTTCATACCAAGGAGGGACACATGCAGGTTATCCGCGCAGCCGTTCTAACTGCGATCCTGACGCTTGATTCCGGTCCGGGCTGGTCTGCCAGCGCGGTGGAGCTGAATCTGCTGCACGAGTCCCTTGGCACCGGAGAACTTCTGGAAATCATGCGCGAGGAAGGGCTTCGGCAATCGGAGGAATTGCGCGACGACATGTTTCCGGGGCGCGGCGGACCAAGCTGGCCGCGGACGGTGTCGGCGATATATGACGTCGCCGAGATGACGTCGGTGTTTCGGCGCGAGTTCGATTCCGCGCTGGCGGACGCCGATGTGGCGCCGCTGGTGGATTTCTTCACGTCGGAGCTGGGCCGCCGGATCGTGCGGCTGGAAATGGAGGCGCGCCGCGCGTTCATGGAGCCCGGCGTCGAGGACGCGGCAAGACAGGCGTTCCGGCAACTGGATCAAAAGGACGCCGCGCGGGTGGATGCCCTGCGCGACTTCGTCGAGGTCAACGACCTGATCGACTACAACGTGATGGGGGCGATGAATTCGAACCTGGCCTTCATGCGCGGGCTGGGCGAAAGCGATGCCTTCGACATGTCCGAAGCCGACATTCTGTCCGATGTCTGGGCGCGCGAGGCCGAGATCAGGGACGACACGGCCGGTTGGGTCTTTTCGTATCTGGCGATGGCCTACCAACCGCTCGCGACCGAGGATATACGCACATATTTCGAGCTTTCCGGCACCGAGGCCGGCCAGGAACTGAACCGGGCCCTGTTCGCGGGGTTCGACGCCGTTTTCAATGAAATTTCCTATGATCTGGGGCGTTCTGCCTCGCGGTTTGTCGTTGGTGAAGAATTGTAACCGAGAAGATTTGGTGAAGAGGATAGCCTATGGTCCGGCAAGGATGGCCGGCCGGCAATCCGGACAGATTGTTGTCCGAGGCCATGAGGTTCCGGCTGGAAGGCAGAACAGGTGAGGCGGTTGCGCGCCTGCGGAAGATCGTGGCGGTGTCTCCGGGGCATGCGGCCGCGAACATCGCTATGGCGGATATATTGAAGGCAGAGGGCGCGCAGGACGATGCGTTGGCCGCCCTGCGCCGCGCTGCCGAGGCCGCGCCCTCGAACCCGGCGATCTGGTCGCGGTTCGTGTTCGAGCTGCGCGATGCCGGCCAGAAATCGAGGGCGCGCAAGGCCGCGCGGGCGGCGCGGGTGCCGGTGGCGCTGCGCAAACGTCTGGTCGATATCGCCGAAGGCCGGTCGGCGCCGGTCGACGACATCGGCGACCTGATCCGGCAGGGCGCGCTGGCGGAAGCCTGGCGCGTCGGGACCGACCGGCTGAAGTCCTTTCCCCACGATGACCGATTGCTGAACCTTCTGGGCGCCGCCGCGCTGGCCGACGACGATCCCGTCAGGGCCGAGGAGGTTCTTCGCAGGGCCGTGGCCGAAGACCCGTCTTCGGAGGCGGCACTTTCGAACCTGGGGCTGGCGCTGGTCCGGCAGGGGCGGGCGTCGGAGGCGATCGGGCTGCTGGAGCCGGCCGCGGGCCGGGACGGGGCGTCGCTGGATGTCCGGGTGAACCTGGCCAGCGCCTATTTCCGCATGGATCGGATGCAGGATGCGGCGGACCTGACCGGGCGCCTTGTCCGCGAAGCGCCTGCCGACGCCGAGCTTCTGGGGGTGCGGGCGCGGGCGTTGACGGCGCTGGGCAGGTCGGCAGAGGCGATGGATTTTCTGGGGGCCCTGTCGGAAGAGGCGGGCTTTGGATTGCACGACGTGCTGGCCGACGCGATATCCGAGAGCAATGGCCGCGCGGCCGGGCTGGACTATGTGGACGGGCTTGAGCATCTGCCGCGCGACACCGAAAGCCGGCTGGCCGCACTTCTGGCCGAGTGGGGCGAGCTGGACCGGGCAGCGGTGCGCGCGCGACGGCTGGCCGAGCAGGATCATACCGATCCCCGACCGTTCCGGCTGTACGGATTGTGCGCGACGTGGAAGGCGGACGATCCGCTGATCGCGGCGATGCGCGACGGCGCGGGATCGGATCGCGTCGCGCCGACGAAGCGGGGCGAATTCGGGCTGGCGCTGGCCAAGGCCCATATGGATCTGGGGGACCATGACCGCGCCTTCAAAGCGCTTGAAGAGGGCAACCGCACACTGCGCTCGATGATCGACTACGACGTGGCGCGGGACGTGCAGACGATGGAGCGGATCGCCGAGACGTGGACCGAGGATGCGATCGCGCGCGCGGGATCGGGGCTGGAGGCGCCGAAGCCGATCTTCATCGTCGGGCTGCCCCGCAGCGGGTCGACGCTGATCGAGACCATCCTGTCGCGCCACCCCGACGTCGAGGCCCTGGGCGAGACGCCCCTAGTTTTCGATGCCTGCGCCGCGGCCCGATACAGCGCCGAACCGGCGGCTGTCGCCGGCGTGGCCGAGGCCGCTGCCGGGTCGCTGACGCCGAATCCTCCGAAACGGGTCGTGACCGACAAGCTGTTGGCGAATTTCCTGAACATCGGCGTGCTGGCGGCTGCCTTTCCGGGCGCGCGCTTCATCGAGGTGCGGCGCGATTACCGCGATAACTGCACGTCGATCTTCCAGGCCGATCTTGGAGCCATGTCGCATCCCTACGCGATGGACCTGGAGGAACTGGCGCTGTATGCGGTGGCCTACGACCGGCTCATGGAGCACTGGGCGAAGGTGGTTGGAGAGCGTCTGATCCGGGTCAGCTATGAGGATGTGGTCGGCGCACCCGATGACGAGGTGCCCCGGCTGGTGACCTCGGTGGGGCTGGAGTGGGATCCGGCCTGCCTGTCGCAGGACGCGCCTTCGCGCCGGATCAACACGATGAGCGTCGCGCAGGCGCGCAAACCGATCACCGCGTCGTCCGTCGGCCGGTGGCGGCGTTTCGAGGCGGGGCTTGCGCCGCTGACCCGGATTCTGGAGGAAAACGGGCTGGTCCAAACCCCTTGACTTGCAGGGCTCTTCGGACGATAAGCGCGGCCTCTGGCGGGCGTTGCCCGCCTTTGATGTTTGAATGATGCTCCCGAATGGGGCGCGCTGTTCGAGGTGGCGAAAGCCGAAACGCCCGGAGACGGGGGCCGAAGGACGCGGGATACGAAAGGAATATCAGATGTTTGCGGTCCTCAAGACCGGTGGCAAGCAGTATCGGGTTCAGGCGGGCGATGTGCTTCGCGTTGAGAAACTCGCAGCTGACGCCGGCGAAAAAGTCCAGTTCAACGAGATTCTGATGGTGGGCGCCACCATCGGGACGCCCATGGTCGACGGTGCCGCCGTTCAGGCCGAGGTCATCGACCAGATCAAGGGCGACAAGGTCATCCACTTCGTGAAGCGTCGCCGGAAGCACGGCTCGAAGCGCACGAAGGGCCACCGCCAGCAGCTGACGCTTCTGAAGGTGACGGAGATCCTTGAAAAAGGCGCCGACAAGTCAGGCGTGAAGGCCGCCATCGGCGCCGGCTCGGTTTCGACCGCCGCCGTCGCCGCCGCGAAACCGGCCAAGAAGGTCGCCGCGAAGACCGAAGAGGCCCCTAAGGCCGAAGCCAAGAAGGCCGCGCCCAAGGCCGCTGCCGGATCGGACGATCTGAAGCAGCTGTCGGGTGTCGGCCCGGCGCTGGAGAAGAAGCTGAACGAAGCCGGTGTCACCACCTTCGCGCAGATCGCGTCGTGGGGTGAGGCCGAGATTGCCGAGTTCGACGAGAAACTGTCGTTCAAAGGCCGTATCGAACGCGAGGGCTGGGTCGAGCAGGCCAAGGCACTCGCAGACGCGAAGGAGTAACACAGCATGGCACACAAGAAAGCAGGCGGTTCCAGCCGTAACGGCCGCGATTCAGCCGGTCGTCGTCTTGGCGTCAAGAAATTCGGTGGTCAGGTCGTGATCCCGGGCAACATCATCGCGCGTCAGCGCGGCACCAAGTGGTGGCCGGGCGAAGGCGTCGGCATGGGCAAGGATCACACCATCTTCGCAACTGTCGAAGGCAACGTGACCTTCCACAAGGGCCTCAAGGGCCGCACCTTCATTTCGGTGCTTCCGGAGGCCCAGGCAGCAGAATAAGCCGATCCTGAACAGGCTGAAGAAATCAAGGGGTCGGCGCAAACCGGCCCCTTCGTTTTTTTAAGCCCGGGTTGCGTCACAAGAACGCCATACCCATGTTTTAAAGGCCGATACGATCTGAGGGGGGATCAGTCGGTGGCACGCGCAAAGGAGGAGACGCGTGAAGTTTGATACCATTGTGAACCAGCCGGTCATCGAGACCGAAAGATTGATATTGAGACCCCTCCGCCGCTCGGATTCCGGGCTTCTGGAGCTTTACGGCTCGGACGAGCGGGTGGCGCGCATGACGCGGACGATTCCGCATCCCTTGCCGCCCGGCGCGACCGAGTCATTCGTCAGCCGGTCGCTTTCGGACGAGCGCGATGAAGACGTCTGGGTTATGGACGGCTCGGGCAAGGGGCTGGGCGAACTTCTGGGCCTGATCGCCCTGGAGCGGATGGACCGCGACCAGTCCGAGATCGGCTATTGGGTGGCGCCCGCGTTCTGGAATACGGGTCTGGCCTCGGAGGCCGTGCGCGCCCTGGTCGAGGCCAACCCGCAGGAAAACCGCACCATGTTCGCGAGCGTCTTCCAGGACAACCCGGCTTCGGCGCGGGTTTTGACGAACACCGGGTTCCAGTACCTTGGCGACGCCGAAGCCTATTCGGTGGCCCGTGGCGCGACCGTGCCGACCTGGACATACCTGAAGCGCTACGACTGAGACCCATGTCTTACGCGGCGCTTCCCTTTCTCAGGACGCCGCGACTGACGCTGCGGCCCCTGACGCACCTGGATGCCGATGCCATCGTGGACGGCGTCGGCAATTATGACGTGAGCCGGTGGCTGGGGCCGGTGCCTTATCCCTATGAGCGATCGGATGCGGAGTGGTTCATCAACCGCGTTCGCGACGAGAACCGGCCGGTCTGGGGTATCTGCGATCACGAGGGGCTGCGGGGCGCCGTGGGAATCGAGGAAGATTTCGGCTATTGGCTGGCGCGTCCTGCGTGGCGGAAGGGCTATGGTTTCGAGGCGGCGCGGGCGGTGGTGGAGCATTGGTTCTCGGAGCCGTCGAACGGCGTTCTGGAATCAGGGTTCTTCGACGACAACGCGCGGTCGGGCGAGATTCTTCGTGCCATCGGGTTTGTCGTCTCGGGCAGAAGCCGGCGGTTTTCGAAGAGCCTGAACCAGGACCTGTCCTCGACCGAGGTCGTCCTGACGCGTGCGCGTTGGGAGGGGCGGCAGGGGTTTGCGCTTTATACGCCCCGGCTGACGATCCGGCCGATGGCGGTCGGCGATGCGGCGGCGCTGGCCGGCATGGCGATGCCCGAACTGGCCCGCCAAACGGGGTCGGTCGCCGCGGGGTGGACGGTTGACGAGGCGCGGGACTGGATCGCGGAGCGGCGGTGGCGAGGCTGCCCGGGCTTTCAGCTTGCCGTCGAGCGCGAAGGGCGCGTGATCGGGGCCCTTGGTTTCGGTGCGACGCCGCTTTCGGTCATGTACATGCTGCATCCCGCGCAGTGGGGACAGGGGCTGGCCAGCGAGGCGCTGGCGGCGTTCCTGCCCGAACTGTTCGAGCGGTTCTCGATGTCGCGCATTTGCGCGACGGTGTTCGAGGACAACCTGGCCTCGCGCCGCGTCATGGAGAAATTCGGCTTTTCCGAAACCGGGCGCGGGACGGGGTACTCGAAGGCAAGGCTTGAGCCTGCGCCCGTGATAACATACGCGGTGACGCGAGAGACGCTGAGGGTGCCTGCATGAAATTCCTGGACCTAGCCAAGGTGACGATCCGGTCCGGATCGGGCGGCGCGGGCTGTGTCAGCTTCCGGCGCGAGAAATTCATCGAATACGGCGGACCCGACGGCGGCGATGGCGGCCGTGGCGGCGACGTCTGGGTCGAGGCGGTCGACGGGCTGAACACGCTGATCGATTTCCGTTACCAGCAGCACTTCTTCGCCAAGAACGGCCAGCACGGCATGGGGCGCCAGCGCACCGGCAAGGACGGCGACAGCGTGACGCTGCGCGTGCCGGTCGGCACCGAGATCCTGGACGAGGACGAGGAGACGGTGCTGGCCGACCTGACGATGGTCGGCGAGCGCGTGTTGCTGGCCAAGGGCGGCAACGGCGGGTTCGGCAACCTGCATTTCAAGACATCGACCAACCAGGCGCCACGGCGCGCGAATCCCGGTCAGGAAGGCGTCGAGCGCGAGATCTGGCTGCGCCTGAAGCTGATCGCGGACGTGGGCCTTCTGGGCCTGCCGAATGCGGGCAAGTCGACTTTCCTGGCGGCGACCTCGAACGCGCGGCCGAAGATCGCGGATTATCCCTTTACCACGCTGCACCCGAACCTGGGTATCGTGGGTGTGGACGAGGTGGAGTTCGTGGTGGCCGATATTCCCGGCCTGATCGAAGGCGCGCACGAGGGGCGCGGTCTGGGCGACCGGTTCCTGGGACACGTGGAGCGCTGCGCGGTGTTGCTGCACCTGGTGGACGGCACCTCGGAGGACGTGGCCGGCGACTGGCAGACGATCATCGACGAGCTGGAAGCCTATGGCGGAGAGCTGGCGGAAAAGCCCCGGATCACCGTGCTGAACAAGGTCGACGCGCTGGACGAGGAAGAGCGCGCCGAGCAGAAGGCCGCGCTGGAAGAAGCGGCGGGCGAGGTCATGCTGATGTCCGGCGCAAGCCACGAGGGCGTGACGGATGTGCTGCGGGCCTGTCGGCGGATGATCGACGACAACCGGCTGCGCCGGAAGGATCAGTCGGAGGAACCCGGACCGTGGCGGCCCTGAACCAGGCGAAACGCATTGTCGTGAAGATCGGCTCGGCGCTGCTGGTCGAGGCGGGCCGTCTGCGCGCGGACTGGCTGGCGTCGCTGGCCAGCGACGTGGCGGACTGCCGGGCCAAGGGGCAGGACATGATCCTTGTCTCGTCGGGCTCTATCGCGCTGGGTCGCGCGGTGCTGGGGCTGCCTGCCGGAACCCTGCCGCTGGAGCAGAGCCAGGCGGCGGCGGCGGTGGGGCAGATCCGGCTGGCGCGGGCCTATGAGGAGGCGCTTCAGCCCCACGGGATCACCACGGCGCAGGTCCTGGTGACGCTGGAGGACAGTTCGGACCGGCGGCGGTATCTGAACAGCCGCGCCACCCTGGAGACGCTGCTGTCGCTGGGAACGGTGCCGATCGTGAACGAGAACGACACGGTCGCGACGGACGAGATCAGGTTCGGCGACAACGACCGGCTGGCGGCGCAGATCGCGGTGACGGTCGGCGCGGACATGCTGGTGCTGTTGTCCGATGTGGACGGGTTCTATTCCGGCAATCCGCGCGTCGATCCGCTGGCGCGGCGGTTCGACAGGATCGAGCGGATCACGCCCGAAATCGAGGCGATGGCGGGCGATGCCGGCACCGGGCTGTCGAAGGGCGGCATGAAGACCAAGCTGATGGCGGCCAAGACCGCCACGGGTGGCGGCGCGACCATGGCGATCACATTGGGATCGCCTCTCAACCCATTGAAAAGACTTGGCGATGGGGCGACCGCCACATGGTTCACCGCCGAGACCGATCCGCAGGCTGCGCGCAAGCGCTGGATCGCGGCGATGAAGCCGAAGGGCGAGATTCACGTCGATGACGGGGCGGCGGCGGCGCTGCGGTTGGGCAAGTCGCTGCTGCCGGCGGGTGTCACCAAGGTGACGGGCCGTTTCGGGCGCGGCGATCCGGTGACGATCATCGGGCCGACGGTCGGTCGGATCGGGGTCGGCCTGACGCGCTATACCGCCGAGGAGGCGACGCAGATCCGGGGGCAGCGGTCGGACCGGATCGAGGCGATCCTGGGCTATCCGGGGCGTGCGGCGCTGATCCATCGGGACGACATGGCGTTCTGAGGAGGCATCCGCCGGGGCCGCGCCGTGCAGGTTTGCGCTGCGCGGATGCGACGACGAGGATGGCGGAGCGGCCCGGCATGCTGTATGAGAGAGACGAGCCGGAGCGGAGTGAGATAAATGAAAGACGCCACGGATATTCATGAAATCATGAAGGAAATCGGTCTGAAGGCTAAATCTGCCGCGGCCGAACTGGCGTTTGCCGATCCGGCGGCGAAGGCTGCGGCCCTGAACGCTGCCGCCGATGCCGTCTGGGCGCGGCGGGCAGAGATTATCGCGGCGAACGCCAAGGACATGGACTTTGGGCGCGAGAAGGACCTGTCGCCCGCGATGCTGGACCGGCTGATGCTGGACGAGGCCCGGATCAAGGGCATTGTCGACAGTCTGCGCGCCGTGGCGGCGCAGGACGACCCCGTGGGCCAGGTCATGGACGAATGGGATCGTCCCAGTGGTTTGCACATTCAGCGCGTACGCACGCCCCTGGGCGTTATCGGCGTGATTTACGAAAGCCGGCCCAACGTGACGGCCGATGCTGGCGCGCTGTGCCTGAAAGCCGGGAACGCGGTGATCCTGCGCGGCGGTTCGGAGAGTTTTCATTCGTCTACCGCGATCCATGCCTGCCTTGTCGATGGCCTGAATGCCGCCGGCCTGCCCGAGGATGCGATCCAGCTTGTTCCCAGCCGCGACCGCGCGGCAGTGAGCGAGATGCTGGCGATGACGGGCGTGATCGATGTGATCGTGCCGAGGGGCGGCAAGGGCCTGGTCGGGCTGGTGCAGCGTGAGGCGCGGGTGCCGGTCTTCGCCCACCTGGAAGGGATCGTGCATATCTACCTCGACGCGGCGGCGGACCCCGAGAAGGCGCTGAAGGTGGTGCTGAACGCCAAGACGCGGCGCACGGGCATCTGCGGCGCGGCCGAATGCCTGCTGATCCATCGCGACTGCCTGGACACCGTGGGACAGGGCGTGGTGCGCGCGCTTCTGGACGCCGGCGTCGAGGTGCGCGGCGACGCGGCGCTTCAGGCGATCGAGGGCGTCACGGCGGCGGCCGATGACGACTGGGGGCGCGAGTATCTGGACATGACGATCGCGGCGAAAGTCGTCGACGACACGGATGCGGCGATCGCGCATATCCGGCGCTACGGCTCGGACCATACCGACTGCATCGTGACCGAGGACGACGAACAGGCGGCGCGGTTCTTCACCCGTCTGGACAGCGCCATCCTGATGCGGAACGTCTCGACCCAGTTCGCGGACGGGGGCGAGTTCGGCATGGGTGCCGAGATCGGGATCGCCACCGGCAAGATGCACGCGCGCGGTCCCGTCGGCGCGGCGCAGCTGACCAGCTTCAAGTACCTTGTAACCGGTGACGGGACGGTCAGAAGCTGACCGCGAGGCCGGTGGTGTCGCTCTGTGCCCTGACCGTCCGCTGCAGGCGGGCGGCAAGGCCCGGGACCAGCGCGAACTGAACCTCGGAGGCTGTCACCTGCGTTTCGGAATTCGGATTGGAGATCAGATCCCAGAGCGCGTCGTCGATCTTCAGGCGCTCGGCGGTCGCGGTCAGAGACCAGTGGCCGGCATCGTTCCGGGTCGCCGTGATCGTGCCGCCCCAGGGCAGCGCGGTTTCAAGGCACTGGATCAGCAGGCAGCACAGCTTGACTTCGGCCCGGGGCAGGTCGGTGTCGACATGCCAGTCGATCCGGATCCGGCTGCGGCGATAGACATCGTGAAGGATCGACCTGATCTCGGCATTCCCGACCTGTGCCTCGGCGGAGGCGGCGCCAAACGCGACGCGGAAGAAGCGGATGCGGGCATTGGCGCTTTCGACCGATTGGCTGATCAGCGACAATTCGGGCGCCTCGCCGGCGCCGGACATGGTCAGAAGCTCGACGCCATTGCCGATGGCGCCCAGCGGGCTTATCAGGTCATGGCAGATCCGTGACCCGATCAAATCGTTCAGAAGGTTTTCGTTTGCCATACTTCTCCCCCTCGCGCGGCGGCGCCGATGTCTGAGATGAACTCGCTTCTCGAGCCGGGTATGCTGGTGCGGCACCCGGGATGCCCGGAGTGGGGCGTCGGACAGGTGCAGTCGAACATCGGCGGGCGCATCACTGTCAATTTCCCCGACGCCGGCAAGGTGGTGATCGACGGCACGAAGGTCGAGCTGTTGATCGTTTATACATCTGACTGAACCGGATAACACAACTTAAAGATGTGTTCAATTGGTGTTCTTCGCGCCGTCGTCATTGTTGTCATCCGCGGCACAGGTGACTAGAACCGCGAAACCAAGGCAGTGACCCGGCATGATTATCGACCAAGATCATCTGACGATAAGGCTGGCCGAGACGGAACGCGACCGACGGGCCGCCGAGCGCCTGCGATACCGGATTTTCGTGGAGGAACTGGGTGGCGACGGGCCGCTGGTGGATCACGAGGGCCGTTTCGAGCGTGACCGGTTCGACCCTCACTACGATCACCTTGTCCTGATCGACACGCGCCGGGACGCCGAGGCGCTGGATCACGTCGTGGGCGTCTATCGCCTGATGCCGGACGAAAGGGCCCGCGCCATCGGCGGGTTCTATTCGGAAGAGGAATACGACCTGTCGGTGCTTTTCAATTCGGGCCGCAGGCTGCTGGAGCTGGGGCGGTCCTGCGTGCATCCGGACTATCGCGGCGGCGTGGCGCTGTTGCGGCTGTGGACCGGGCTGGGCGAGTATGTGATGCGCACGGGCGCCGAAATCCTGTTCGGCGTCGCCAGTTTTCACGGCACGGATATCGGGCAACTGGCGATGCCGCTGTCGCATCTGCACTACAACCACCTGGCGCCGCCGGAATTGCGGGTGCGGGCGCGCCCCGAGGTTTTTCAGCCGATGGACCTTGTGCCCGCCGACCGGATCGACCGGCCGGCCGCGATACGCGCGGTGCCGTCGCTGATCAAGTCCTACCTGAGACTGGGCGGCTTCGTGGGCGAGGGGGCGTTCATCGACCGGGTTTTCAACACCACCGATGTCTGCCTGGTTCTGGACACGGCGCGGCTTTCCGGGCGCGACCGGGCGCGGTTCGCGGGGGGCCCGGCCTGATGGCCGATCCGACATGGACGTCCGGCGAGGCGCCGTCGGTGCCGCGACCGCGCGGGCTGGAATGGCTGCGGGTGGTGTGGCGCGGTCTGGCGCTGGTGGCGGTGGTCTTTGGCGGGCTGATGCTTCTGGTGTTGCTCAGGCTGGTCGAGCGGCCGCTTTACGGGGTCGCGCGGCCCTGGACGCCGAACATCACCGTCTTCGTCTGCCGGACGGCATTCCGGATCATGGGGATCGGTTACGTGGCGCATGGCCACCGGATGAACAGGCCCGGCGCGGTTGTGGCCAACCATTCGTCCTGGATGGACATCTTCGCGCTGAACGCGGGCGAACGGGTGTATTTCGTCTCGAAGTCGGAGGTGGCGGGCTGGCCCGGAATAGGCTGGCTGGCAAAGGCGACGGGGACGGTCTTCATCAATCGCGACCGGCGCGAGGCGGCAACCCAGAAGGCGGCGTTCGAGGAACGGCTTGGAGCGGGGCACAAACTGTTGTTCTTTCCCGAGGGCACCTCGACCGACGGACGGCGGGTGCTGGCGTTCAAGCCGACGCTGTTCGCGGCGTTCTTCTCGGAGGCGCTGCGCGATTTCATGTGGGTCCAGCCGGTGACGGTGGTCTACCACGCGCCCGAAGGGGCCGATCCTCGTTTTTACGGATGGTGGGGCGACATGGATTTCGGAAGCCACATCCTGGCGGTCCTGGCGCGGGGGCGGCAGGGACGGGTCGAGGTTTTCTGGCACGATCCGGTGCGGGTCGCGGATTTCACGGACCGCAAGGCGCTGGCGAAGGCGACGGAAGCGGCGGTGAGAGCGGCGCATCGCGCGATCGGGGGGTGATGGTGCGTGCGCGTCGGAGCGCGGCGGCGAGGGGCGCTGCCCCTCGCGCTCCCCGGAGTATTTCCCAAAAGAAGAAGCGCGATGCCGGCGGGTGCGGTCAGCCCATGCGCGCGACGAGGCGGGTCAGCGCCGCCACGGCGTCGTCCTGGCCCCAGATCTCCTCGCCGATGGCGAAGAAGTCGGTGACGGGCGCGAGGCGCGCGACGGTCTCCTCGTCGAGCGCGCCTTCGGCGACGACCGGCAATTCGATCATCTGCGACCACCATTCGAAGAGGTCGAATTCCGCGACCGTGCCGTCGCCGAGCGCGGTCCGGCCCGCGGGGCCGAAGGCGATGTAGTCGGCGCCGGCTTCGCCTGCGTTCATGCCGTCGTGCCTGGAGGCGCCGCAGAAGGCGCCGACGATGGCGTCCGCGCCAAGAAGTTTGCGCACCTTTCGGACCGAGCGCGCGCCGTCGGTCAGGTGCACGCCGTCGAGGCCGAGCCGTTCGACGAGACCTACGTGGGTGTCGATGACGAGCGCCACGTCATGGGCGTGCGCCACCTCGCGCACCGCGTCGGCGGCCCGCGCGATCCTGTCCTCGTCCTTCGTCGCCAGCGCCAGGCGGATGCAGGCGGCCGGGTGGGCGTCGAGCACTTCGTCCAGCCTTGCGGGGAAGGCCGAAAGCTCGAATTCCGGGGGGGTCAGGAGATAGATCTGGGGGCGCTCGGTGTCGGGCATCGGGGTATCCGGGGTCAGGTCCGGAACGCTATAACGGGTTGAGCCGATGGGGGGAAGTGGGGCGGCGATGGGAAGCGCGCCGCAAGAATGCCGGGAGCTCAGCGCCCCGCGTATCAGATGTCGCAGTCGTAGAAGCCCCGGTATCCGACCGTCAGACCCTGCTCGAGGGCGAAAATCAACTCGGCCCCGCCGCGCCAGTCGGCGTCGTCCGCCTTGCGCACCGTCATCGTGACCCCCGGCGCGCCCCAGGCGCGGCCCGCCCCGGCGTCTTGCCGTTCGAGCGGGACGATGATGCCGTTCAGTTTCATCAGTGCGCGGTCGTCGCCGGTCCGGAGGATCGGGTCCTCCGAGCGGACGCGGCGGAATCCGCATTCCAGGCCTTCGGTTCCGGCGGCCTGCGGCAGGTCTTCGGGCGTCATCGGCGCGGGGTCGAGCGCCGAGATCAGGGTGCGGTTCAGCGCCTCGTCGAGGCTGCCGAGCGTTGCGGGCGGATCGCGGTAGACCTCGGACGTCTCGCCGTTGGCGGCGATGTCGGCGACGAGGTAGCGCATTTCCGAGATCTCGCGGTTCTGGGCAAGCACGATCTCGCGGGCGAGTTTTTCGACCCTGGCATCGCTGAGCTCGGAGCGCTGAGACGTCATGATGGCGATGGAGTGATGCGGGATCATGGCGCTGAGGAAGGAGCGGTCCTGGACCGTCTGCTGGCTGCGCACGAGCCAGAGCGAAACGGCGAAGACGATCACCGCGCCGGTGAAGATCGCGGCGTTCACCGTCTTGCTGGAATACATCGACAGCATGAACGACAGCATGACGACCGCCATCGTGGCGCCCATCAGGAACGCCATGTAGACCCGCGTTTCGGACCAGTAGAGGTGTTCGGTCGCGAAGGTGTTGAGATACATCAGCGCGAACATCACCAGCGTCGAAGTCAGGATCATCGCTGCGAACCGCCAGTAGGACATGAGGTCATTCCCCCTTTTCAGCATGCCGTGCCCGGGGCCGGGTTTCAGGGTCCGCCCCGGAAAGTGTCTGGCAAGTTAACGCGGGCGCGGCCGGTTCGTTCCCGAAGCCCTTGTCAGCGCTGGCGAAACCGGATCGAGCGGAGCCGGTCCCCGGGGGGTTATTTCGGGCCCAGTTCGGTGACGTTTTCCAGCGCCAGCGCCATCAGACGCCCGCGCCGTGTATCGTCGGCCATCGCGTCGTCGGTGACGTCGACCAGTCCGCCCATCGGGCGGCCGGTGAACTGCATCGGGCCGGCGCCTTCGATGTCCAGTGCCGCCGCGTGGCGCGGCTTGCCGACGCGGAACATGCCGCCGCCCTTGTGGACGCCGCAGAGCATGTGGCCGTCCTTCATGAAGCAAAGGCCGCCGAACATGCGCTTTTCCTCGATATCGGGATATCCCGCCAGGTCGGTGCGGAGCAGTTCAGCCAGTCCTTCGTCGTAGGCCATGCCGGTCTCTCTTGTGCTTGCCGGTCCCGAATCGTATGACGCGGGCCACCCTGAAGAGAGCCTAGCATGACCCAGCCAGCCTTTGTCCTAGTCCGCCCGCAGATGGGGGAGAACATCGGTGGCGCGGCGCGGGCGATGTGGAATTTCGGGCTGGACCGCATGCGGGTGGTGGCGCCAAGGGATGGCTGGCCGAACCCGAAGGCCGTGGCGATGGCCTCGGGCGCGGGGCGTCTTCTGGACGGGGCGGGGCTTTTCGGGACGACGGCCGAGGCGGTGGGCGACGCGGCCTTCGTCTATGCCACCACGGCGCGGAGCCGGGATCTGACCAAGCCGGTCTTCACGCCCGAGGCGGCGATGCGGGACGCGGCGGCGCGGATCGCGCGGGGCGAACGGGTGGCGGTGCTGTTCGGACCCGAGCGGGCGGGGCTGGAGAACGATGACATCGCGCGGGCCAATGCCATCGTCAGCGTGCCGGTGAACCCGGAGTTTCCGTCGCTGAACCTGGCGCAATGCGTGCTTCTGACCGCCTATGAGTGGCGGCGGGCGACCGAGGACGCGGACGCGGTCACGATGGAGATGGCCGGGACCGAGGCGGCGACGCAGGTGGAGATCGAGAAGCTGGCGGCGCATTACGAGGAACGGCTGGAGACGGCCGGGTTCTTCTATCCCGAGACCAAGGCCGAGGGCATGAAGCGGACGCTGAGGAACCTCTGGAGCCGGATGCCGATGACGCGGGCGGACGTGCAGATCATGCACGGCATCCTGCGTCAGATGGTCCGGTGGAAGGAGCGGGGCGAGTGACTGGACGCCCACCCGTGGCGGCCATACATTCCGCCCGGATCGAGGAACGGGAACATGGCTGAGAAACGCAGCATTTTCGAGGAAGTCGGCGCGGAGACGAAGCCGAAGGAGCGCCCCGCCGGCGGCGTCATCGACGGCGCGCGCAAGGGCGCGCGCGGGGCGATCCGGCGCTGGCTGATGGTGCTGTTCGCGCTGGTCGTGGTAATGATCGCCGTTGGCGGCCTGACCCGGCTGACGGATTCGGGGCTGTCGATCACCGAGTGGCGGCCGGTGACGGGCGCGCTGCCTCCGATGAGCGAGGAGGCCTGGCAGGCGGAGCTGGAGAAGTACCGCGCGATCCCCGAATACCAGTTGCAGAACAAGGGGATGAGCCTGGAAGAGTTCAAGTTCATCTATTGGTGGGAATGGGGTCACCGCCAGCTGGGCCGGGTCATCGGGCTGGTCTGGGCGGCGGGGTTCCTGTTCTTCCTGGCGGCGAAGAAGATACCGACCGGCTGGACCGGGCGGCTTGTGATCCCGGGTGCTTTGGGCGGGCTTCAGGGCGCGATCGGCTGGTGGATGGTGTCGAGCGGGCTGGGCGGCGAGATGCTGGACGTGGCGTCCTATCGGCTGGCGCTGCACCTGGGGCTGGCTTTCGTGATCCTGGGCGTGCTGGCGTGGTTCATCCTGCTGCTGGGCCGGGGCGAGGCCGATCTGATGCAGGCGCGGCGGGCACGCGAGGGCAAGCTGTTCAGCATGTCCACGGGGCTGATGCATTTCGCGTTTCTGCAGATTCTCCTGGGCGCGCTGGTGGCGGGGATCGACGCGGGCCGCACCCATAACGACTGGCCGCTGATGGCGGGCGAGGTGTTTCCGTCGGATTCCTTCGACCTGGTGCCGCTCTGGCGGAATTTCTTCGAGAACGCGGGGCTTGTGCAGTTCATGCACCGGGTGGCCGGGTATCTGCTGTTCGTCTTCGGGATCGTCGTCTGGCTGCGCGCGCGCCGCTCGGCAAATGCCGGGACGCGTTTCGCCTTCAACGCCGTGATGGCGATGATGCTGTTGCAGATGGTTCTGGGCATCTTCACGGTGCTGTATTTCGCGCCCCTGGCGCTGGCGATCCTGCACCAGTTGGGCGCGGTGATCCTGTTCGCGCTGATCCTGCGGGGCCGGTTCCTGGCCCAGTATCCCAAATCCCAATCCGTGAGGGGCTGATGTCCGCATATGACGAGTTGATGGCGTTCCAGCGCGAAACCGAGGCACTGGGGCAGGTGATGGGCCGGCAGGGATGGGACCAGGAGACGGTCATGCCCGCGGGCGCGGCCGAGCAGCGCGCCGAGGAGATGGCGGCGCTGGACGGGGTTCTACACGCGCGGCGGACCGATCCGCGGATCGGCGACTGGCTGGCGGCGGCGGCCGCCGACGACGCGGCGGGCGCGCGCAAGCTGGCGCTGATCCGGCGAAGCTTTGAGCGGACGCAGAGGGTGCCGGCCAAGCTGTCGGCGGCGCTGGCGCGGACCACCTCGCTGGCGCACCGCGTCTGGGCCGAGGCGCGGGCGAATGACGATTTCGCCATGTTCGCACCGAAGCTGGAGGAGGTGCTGCGCCTGAGCCGCGAGAAGGCGGACGCGCTGGCCGACGGGGGCGACCCCTATGACGCGCTGCTGGACGATTACGAGCCGGGGGCGACGGCGGCGGAGCTGGAGGCGATGTTCGGCGCGCTGCGGCCAAGACTGGTAGCCCTGCGCGAAAAGGTGATGGGGGCCGAGCGCGCCACGCCCGCGATCGACCGCGACTTTCCCGAGGCCGCGCAACTGGCTCTGTCGACCGAACTGGCGCTGGCCTTCGGCTATGACCTGACGCGGGGGCGCATCGACAAGGCGGTGCATCCGTTCTCGTCGGGCTCGGGGATGGACGTGCGGATCACCACGCGGACCGATCCGAGGCGGCCGTTCGACTGTTTCTATTCGACGGTGCACGAAGTGGGCCATGCCGCCTATGAACAGGGGATCGACGCGGCCTACATGCTGACGCCGCTGGGGCAGGGCGTGTCGATGGGCGTTCACGAGAGCCAGAGCCGGATCTACGAGAACCAGCTTGGCCGCAGCCCCGCCTTCACCGGCTGGCTTCATGGCCGGATGCTGGACGTGTTCGGAGATTTCGGCGTTGGCCGCGAGGATTTCGCCCGTGTCGTCAACCGTGTCGAGTCGGGCTATATCCGGACCGAGGCGGACGAGGTGCATTACAACCTGCACATCATCCTGCGTTTCGATCTGGAGCGCGACCTGATCGCCGGACGGCTGTCGGTGGCGGACCTGCCCGAGGCGTGGAATGCCCGGTTCGAGAGAGATTTCGGGGTCAAGGTCGACAGGCCCTCGAACGGGGTTCTTCAGGACGTTCACTGGTCCGAGGCGCTGTTCGGGTATTTCCCGACCTATTCGCTGGGCAACGTCTATGCCGGGTGCCTGTACAAGGCGCTGCGGCGCGACATTCCCGATCTTGACGCGGCGTTGGCGCGGGGTGAGACGTCTTCCGCCACGGCATGGCTGCGCGAGAAGGTGCAGCGGCACGGCGGGCTGTACGAACCGAAGGACGTCATTGCGCGCGCGACGGGCGAGCCGCCATCCGAAGAACCGCTGCTGGATTACCTGGAAGCCAAGTTCGGGGCGCTTTATGACCTCTGAGCCGGTACTGAGCGTCGAGGAACTGGGCGCGTTCCTGTCGCGGGAGTTTCCGCAGGTCGACGGGGAATACGTTGTCGAGGCGGTGGGTCCGATGACCGCGCGCGTGGCGATGTCGCCCGGCGACCGTCATCTGCGGCCCGGCGGAACGATCTCGGGGCCGACGATGTTCGGGCTTGCCGATTGCGCCGTCTACCTTGCGATCATCGCCCATGTCGGGCCCGAGGCGCTGGCGGTGACGACGAATGCCTCGATCGACTTCATGCGCAAGCCCGAGGCGGGCGTGCCGCTGGTCGCGGAAGTGGAATTGCTGAAGCTGGGCCGCGGACTGGCGGTGGGCGATGTGCGCATCCTGTCGCGCGAGACGCTGGTGGCGCGGGCGACGCTGACGTATTCGCGCCCGCGCTAGCGGTTCAACCGAAGTAGCTGCGGCGCCAGGCGCGGCTGTCGGCCTCGTTGTCGTCGGTGTTCTGCCGTGCAATCGGTTCGTGGGTGAAGACGGCCATGGCGTCCTCTTGTTCCGCGCGCGCGCGGCGGACGCGGATCAGTGCGATGGCAGTGAGGATGAGCGCGGCCGGAAGCAGTGTGACGATGAGATAGTCGAACATGTGTCGAACCCCGATACTGGAAACAAAACTGGAAGGTGGAAATCGCTGAAGGTCAGGAAATGCGGCTGGGAATACGCTTGGAGGCGACTTTCCGGAGACGGTATTCACGAATGGAATTCAGGGAATCCTGGGGATCGAAGCCGATATCGGTGGTGCGGCTGATCACGACTTTGCGCGCCTCGGACGAGACGTTTGTCTTGGATGCAAGTAGAACTTTGGCGAACATTGTACTGGTGACCCTTGAACTGGTTGAACATCAACTGTGACGCTTATTAACTAAAAATG
>JAVJUV010000085.1:0-5026 GCA_040220415.1 Silicimonas sp. | reverse complement strand
CAAGGTCCATCGCGGCCT
Organism: Silicimonas sp.; assembly: GCA_040220415.1. GTDB lineage: Bacteria > Pseudomonadota > Alphaproteobacteria > Rhodobacterales > Rhodobacteraceae > JAVJUV01. The sequence continues at coordinate 5,008 of JAVJUV010000085.1, read as the reverse complement.
GCGAAACCTGCGGCGTGGCAAAGGTATAGGCTTTGCTGAGATCGTAGCAGATGCCGATCTTGAATGGCTCGGCCAGCGCCTGGGTGCCGAACAGCGCCCCGCCAACCATTGAAAATACAGCCAACGCTTTGGTAAGTTTCTTCATTTGTTCCTCCCTGAACAAGTTCTGATTAGTATCTCAACTCAGCCAACGTTTGCGTCGGCTATAGTGCTTGACGTTGTGGAAATCGGTGCCTTCCCCACCACCCAGATAGAACTCCTGAATGTCTGAGTTGGATTTCAGCGCCTCGGCCGTTCCGTGCATGACAACGCGGCCGTTCTCGATCAGATACCCTTGCGAAACGATCTCCAGAGCGGCCAGAGCGTTCTGTTCCACCAGCAGGACGGACAGGCCCTCTTCCCGATTGATCTTTTGCAGGATGCCAAAGATTTCCTCGACCAGGAACGGAGCAAGGCCAAGGCTTGGCTCGTCAAGCATCAACAGCTTGGGCTGAGTCACCAGGGCCCGCCCGATGGCAAGCATCTGCTGCTCACCACCCGACAAATAGCCCGCCTGCGAATTTTTGCGTTCGGCAAGCCTTGGAAAATAGGCGTAGATCTTGCCCTTTTCCGCATTCAGCGTCGATCGGGACATTCCGCGCGGCGCGGCGGCGGTCAGGTTCTCGTCGGGGGTCAGATGTTCAAAGACCCGCCGCCCTTCGATGACATGACAAATGCCCATCTCGACACGTTTTTGCGCAAGCGCTTCGGTAATCGCCGTTCCCTGGAACGTTATACCACCTCGGCTGATGCGCCCGCGCTCGGCTTTCAAAAGACCGCTGATCGCTTTCAACGTGGTGCTTTTTCCCGCTCCGTTCGACCCCAAAAGCGCGATCATCTCGCCTTTTGGAACCTGGACCGAAACACCTTTGATCGCCAGCATTACATTGTCGTACAGCACCTCGACACTGTTCATGGACAGAATGTTCTGGGCTTCAACTTTTTCTTGCATCGGCATTTCCCTTATTTCTTGAACTGATCGAAGGGCCAGACCATCAGGTAGTCTCTGATGTTGCCGTAGAGTTTTCCCAAACCAAGCGGTTCGATCAGAAGGATAATGACGATCAGCGCGCCATAGACCGCGTTGGGGATGTGGGCGAGCGTTTCAACGTTGATCTGCATGCCAAGCCCGTCACTCAGCGTGACGACGAGACCGTTCACGATACCCGGAACAAGAAGGATCAGGGCAACACCGAAATAGGATCCGATAATGCTGCCAAGGCCGCCAACAATCACCATCGCAAGAACCTGGATCGAAACGGCAACCGAGAATTGCTCGGGTGCGGCGAGAAAGAAAAAGGTGGCAACAAGCAACGCACCGCTGACGCCCGCGATGAACGACGAAGTCGCGAATGCGAGAATTTTGTAGTAGAAACTGTTCACACCCAGGATCGCGGCGGCAAAATCTTTTTCCCGGACAGCGACCAAGGCGCGACCGAGTCCAGTACGCTTGAGATTAAGCATGAAGATCGTCACCAATACACACCAGCCGAAGGCGACATAGTAGAAGCCAGTATCAGTGGTAATCTCTTGCCCGAGCAGCGCCAATGTCGGTGACTGGAGCGACGCGTGTGAGCCCCCTGAAATCGTCGGAGAGTGGGTAAGAACCCAGTCCATCACGAATTGCATTGCGAGAGTAGTGAGAGCGAGATAAAGACCCTTGACCCGCAAAGCGGCAAAAGCAAACAGGCTGCCGATCACGGATGACGTCAACCCGCCGATGATCAGGGCGAATTCCCACGGCACCCCGAAACGCGCGGCATGGATCGCCGAATAGGCGCCGACCGCCATGACCGCGGCATAGCCCAGGTGAAGCTGCCCCGCCCAACCTGTCACCAGGTTCAGCCCCAAAACGGCGGCCGTCCAGATCAGCCAGGGAAGCAAGTAGCTGTTCAGGTAAAGCGACGGAATGATGAACGGCGCGGCAAGACCGATCAGAAAGATGAATGCTGTCAGATTTCTGTCGGCAGGCACCTTGAAGATGCGGCTGTCCGAAACGTAGTCGGCGTGATGGACGCCGGAAAGTCTGTAAAACATCCCTTACACCCTTTCGATGTCGTGACGACCAAATAGCCCGTGCGGACGGATCATGACCGTAAGAATGAGCACGGCAGCGACGATAAGCTCACGGCTTCCGCCTCCGACAAGCGGATCGAGGAAATCAGCGCCAACGTTTTCGACGACGCCCAGGATGATGCCCGCGATCACGGCGCCAAGGATACTGTCGAGACCACCGAGAACGGCAACCGTCAGACCCTTGAGCAGCAACAGCGACAGCGCCTGATCGACACCCTGAATTTCGCCCCAGATAACGCCCGCGGCGACAGCAACAACAGATGCCAGCGCCCAGGACAGGCCAACTCCGCGTTCAACCGAGATGCCGACCGACCACGAAGCCATGTAATCATCCGCGATCGCCCGCAACTTGATCCCGGTCCGGGTTCGGAAAAACAGCATGAAGGCGACAAAGAAGGCGAGCGCAACACCGGCACCAACCAGATGGATGCGGCTGATGAAGATGTCGCCCAGGAACAGCGGATCATAGCTGACGCCCAGTTCCATCGAACGCGACGTCCCGCCCCAGATCGCAAGCGTTGTACCCCGCAAGAAAATGTCGAGGCCGAGTGTCAGCATCAAGATCATGACAACCGGCCGACCTGCGAGACGGCGCAGGGCAACACGCTCAATGCCGAACCCAAGGCCGAACGTGACAACCGCAGCCAGAGGGATGGCCAGCCACAAGGGTAAACCCACGTCGCGTGCCAGCGCCAGGACCACATAGGCCCCTACCATGGTCAACCCGCCCTGCGCCAGATTGGGCACCGAAGATGCCTTGTAAATCAGCACAAGGCCGATGGCGAATAGCGAATACAACAGACCCGTCAAGGCTCCGTTGATCGCAAGCTCTGATAGAAAGACCCAGTCCATTTATACCTCCCTGACGGGAAGGCTTCTTTCGACCTTCCCTACTTCCCCGGTCTCGTAAGTCACCTGCGCGCTTACATGGACCTCTTTTGAACCGTCGTAGAGCGCCGCGATCACGTCAGCATAGCGTTCCTGAACGACCTTGCGCCGTAGTTTTCGGGTTCGCGTGATTTCACCATCGTCCGGGTCGAATTCTTTCGGCAGACTGACAAAGCGTTGCAGGCGCAATGGTTCGGTGACGGCCTTGTTGACCCGATGGAAGGCCTCGCGGAGCAACGTCGCGACCTCTTCACGCTGAGAAAGATCGGCATAAGACACATAGGGCACGCCGTTCACCTCTGCCCAGTGGCCAACGGCTTCGAAATCCACGCAGACCATAGCCGTCAATTCGTCAAGCCCGGCGCCGATTACGGCAGCATCCTTAATATAAGGGCTGAATTTCAACCGGTTCTCGATGTAGTTTGGCACAAACCGCTCGCCTCCGGCCGTATGCATGACCTCGGAGACGCGCCCCAGAACAACCAGGTGTCCATCTTCCTCCAAATACCCGGCATCACCTGTATGCAGCCACCCGCCCTCAAGGGCTTCGGCGGTCGCTTCGGGTTTGTTGAAGTACCCTTCGAATACGCTGTCCGAGCGTACCAAGATCTCCCCGTCCTCGGCGATGGTCACCTCGACGCCGGGCGCGGGTTTGCCAACCGTATGAAGACGGACCTCGCCCGGAGCCTGAATCGCGTTGATCGCGCTGTTCTCGGTCTGGCCGTAGAGCTGACGCAACTTGATCCCCAGGGCGCGGTAGAACACAAAGGTGTCTTCGCCGATTGCTTCACCGCCGGTGAACGCGTTCTTGAGTCGGCTCATTCCGAACTGGTCCTTGATCGGACCGAAAATGATTGCCTCGCCCAAAAGTCGGCCCAAAGGCTCCAATATACCACCGCTTTTTCCGTTCAGCTTGCGTGTCTCAGCTGCGATGGCCCGATCCATGAAGAAATAGTACAACCATTTCTTGAAAGGGGTCGAATTCTCGATACCCACCTGGATTGTCGTCAGCATTTGGTCCCAGCTTCTCGGAGCCGCCAGATAGAAGGTCGGAGCGATCTCGCGCATGTCGCGCACGACCGTTTCCTGGCGCTCAGGCACATTCACGGTGAAACGCCAGAGGAGTGCCGCGGCAACGGTTATGGCGTAGTCTCCCACCCAGGCCATCGGCAAGTACGCGAGGATCTCCTCATTTTCGTCGAAGGCACCCGCCGCATGTCCATTCCGAGCAGCAGCAAGAACGTTCTTCTGACTCAGTACGATGCCCTTCGGTGCGCCCGTCGTTCCGGAGGAGTGCAGAAAAATGGCCGGATCTTCCGGCTTCGCACGACTAAGCAGTTCCTCACGCAGGCCCGGGGTTTCGTTCAGATCGTGCTGACCAACTTCGATCAGGTGATCCCAGGACATCAGCCCTTCAGCCTCGTAGAAGCCAAGACCGCGCGCTTCATCATAAATGATGTGGTCGATGCCCTCGGCGCCCGCGTCCTTCAGTTCCAGGATCTTGTCAACCTGTTCCTGATCTTCCGCAATAGCCGCGACGATCTCGACTTCGCCAAGAAAGTGCCGTAATTCCTCAAGAGTTGCGCCCGGATAAGCGGGCATGGCGTAGGCACCAAGCAACGAAACAGCCAGCATGCCGCCATAGAGCCGCGCACGGTTATCGCCCAGAACAAGCACTGCTTTGCCAGGCTTCACGCCGATTTTTTCAAGCCCAGCCGCACAGGCCACCACCTCTTGGGCGTATTCCGCCCAGGTGGTTTCTTTCCAAATCCCACGCTCTTTTTCGCGACGGGCGATATCCTTTCCGTGGAGCGACGCGTTCTTCGCCAGAAGTGCACCAATCGTTTCGCCGTCTGAAGACCGGTTCTTCGTCAAATCAGTCATGCGACCCTCCGATATATGCCTCGATGACCCGCGGGTCCTTCACAACCTCCTTGGGGATGCCACTTGCGATCATTTCACCATAATTCAGGGCCAGCATCCGATCACAAATGCCGGTGATGAC
>JAVJUV010000084.1:0-7678 GCA_040220415.1 Silicimonas sp. | reverse complement strand
TGACCGGGACTGGCCCCGCTATCATTGAGCGCGTCCAGGACCAGGTCCCACAAACCCGCCAGCGTCCAACGTCAGAACTGCCGGTCAACCGATGACCATTTGCCGAACTCCTCAGGCAAATCACGCCATGGGGAACCCGTTCTCGCAATCCAGAAGATGGCGTCCAAGACCCGGCGATGATCGGAAGCCGGCCGGCCTCCGCGACCACGAACGGCAATCAGAAAAGGTTCGAAGAACGCCCACTCGGCGTCCTCCATCAGCAATCGCGCCACGGTAGCCTCCGCAAAAGCTACCTTGAATCAGATCAAAGCTGATTTGGGAATCCAGTTTGTCAACATGACCTAGGCTCCAAACGGTCAGGTCCAGCAAGGTCCGAACTTGAGGGATCGGCCTCTGGCGGAGCCCGTTCGGCCGGTAACGCAAGGCCGGTCTTGAACTGGCCCCTTTTCGACCGGAAAGTCAGACATGAAAATGGAGGCTTAGGTTTATGCCTGAGCACGTGCTTATGTCTGAGATCGAAATCATCACCGATGGTGGCCGGCGACGCCGCTGGTCGCCTGCCAAGAAGCTCCGGATCGTCGAGGAGACGTTGACGGTTGAGGGAACAATTCCGTTGTCGCGCACCGCAATGGCGTTGCGCCCAATCTCCTGTATCGTTGGCGTCGCCTGGCAATTCATTGCCCCGGGCAAGACCAGTTTGCATCACCCAGCAGCGTGCAAACCCGCCCTACACAATGTCAGTTTGTGTTCTTGAGGCGAGCTTGACGGCTTTTGACACAAACCAAAATCGGCGATAACAACCCGCTAATCGGGCCGGTTTTCCGTCCAGCGCTCAGCAAACCCAAACTCGAGTTTTCAATGTCTGCAACCTTAGACGAGACTGTAGCTGCTCTGCGTTCCCAGATCGACGAAATCCGCGCGATCACGAACACGGAGTGGATTGAATCTTTAGAGGATCGCAAGCTGAAGGAGTTGGAGTTTCACGATCGTGACCGCGATCGTAAAACTGAGGCTAAAGAGGGCAGCGATACGTACGAAAAGTTCTATGGCAACAGAAAATACTATGTAGCGACAGCTTCATCGCGACAGTATACAGAGGATTGGATTTCCAAACATGCAAGAGACAAAGTCTTTCTTGACTATGCTTGTGGCAACGGAGCCAATGCGATCGCTGCAGCAAGAGCCGGTGCCAAAATAGCGCTAGGTCTAGATATTAGCCCCGTGTCAGTGTCTAACGCAACTGATGATGCAGCCAAGGCTGGCGTTCGCGAAAGAACTGAGTTTTTCCAAGCCGATTGCGAGAATACCAAGCTTCCAACCAACAGCGTTGATACCATAATCTGCTCGGGCATGCTCCATCACCTTGATCTGTCCTACGCATTTCCTGAGCTGAGACGTATATTGAAGCCGGGTGGCCGGCTTTTAGCTGTAGAAGCGCTTGACTACAATCCGGCGATCAAGCTGTATCGGATGATGACCCCGGACATGCGGACAGAATGGGAGAAAGCACACATATTGTCGCTCGCAGACCTACGTTTTGCGAAACGCTTCTTCGATGTGGGCGAAGTCCGCTACTGGCACATATTGGCGATTGCCGCCGCGAAGGCCGGCCCGGTTGCACCGCTATTACACCAGTTGGACAAAGTCCTCGTTCGGGTCCCCGGCGTACAACTGATGGCGTGGATCTTCACTTTCGAACTGATGAAACAGAAATCCGGGTGATCATGTTGGCGATCATTTTTCACTCGATCTTCTGCCTTACCAAGTGATTCGATCTGTCCGTTCCCGCAGTAAGTGATCGGCCCAGTTGAGTGATCGTTCTTGATTGCCTGCTCGGGAGAAACTGAAGTGGACCTGTCACGGGATTGTGCCGCTCCTTTGAGCACGTATCGTGTTGCAAAAGAGAGCACAGATGGCATCACGACCAACCGCGGAGTTCCGCGCAGAAGCAGCACGCATAGCGTTGACGACCGGCTTGCTGCGTAAGCAGGTGGCGGCTGATCTTGGGATCGGCTGACCTGCCACTGAACGTTCATCCAGCCGCGACCGGAGTCCGGGTGGTGTTTACGCCGATGGGCGCAGGTTGAGCAATCGTCCGACGCGCGGAGCTTTTATTTCGCGCAGCGGGGCGGGCGATTGCGGTGGTCAGGGTCCGTGCGTAGTCAGCCGGGGTCTGGTAATCCAAGGCTGAATGTGGGCGCTCGGTGTTGTAGTCTGTCGTCCAAGCGGAGATTACGATCCGCGCATGGGCCAGGTTGCGGAACATGGCCTCGTTGAGCAGTTCGTCCCGCATCCGGCCGTTGAAGCTTTCTACGAAACCATTCTGCATTGGCTTGCCCGGCGCGATATAGTGCCACTCGACCAGATGCTCGGAACACCACCGCAGGATCGCGTTACTGGTCAGTTCCGTGCCGTTGTCGCTGACAATCGTGCCGGGCTTCCCCCGGCGCTCGATCAGGGCCGTCAGTTCACGCGCGACACGGCGCCCTGATATCGAGGTGTCAGGGATCGCATCGAGGCATTCACGCGTAACGTCGTCGACCACGTTGAGCACTCGGAAACGCTGCCCGTTGGCAAACTGGTCGTGGACGAAATCCAACAACCAGCGCGCATTGGGCAGTGCCTCGACCAAGATTGGCGCCCGTGTTCCGACGGCCTTTCGCCGGGTCTTTCGCTTGCGCACCGTCAGACCCTCTTCACGGTAGAGCCGATAGATCCGATTGATGCCGGATGGCTCGCCCTCGCGGCGCAAAAGCACGAACAGGCGCCGATAGCCGAACCGTCGACGTTCGTTGGCCAGTTGTCGCAACCGCTCGCGCAGTTCCGTGTCCGGCGCGCGCTGCGCCTTGTAGCGGACCATCTTGCGATCCGCTCCGGCAATCCGGCACGCCCGCCGTTCCGAGAGTCCACGCAGGGACCTCAGATGCGCGACCGCCTCGCGCTTTACGGCAGGCGTCACCACTTTTTTGAAACCAGTTCCTTCATCGCAGCCAGATCCAGCATCTGCTCGGCTAGAAGCTTCTTCAGCTTGGCGTTCTCATCCTCGAGCGCCTTCAGCCGTTTGGCCTCCGACACTGTCATACCGCCGAACTTGGCCTTCCAGTTGTAGAAGGTGCCTTCCGACATGCCGTGCTTGCGGCACAGGTCTGCGCACTTCGCGCCAGCCTCGTGCTCGCCCAGGATGCCGATGATCTGCTCGTCCGAGAATCTCGTTCGCTTCATTGTCCGTCCTCAGGTTGGGCCGGACTCTAATCGACGGTGGAGGAAGAATCCCGTGGAAGGTCAGTAGCTGCCCTGGCGCTGCTCGGGCACTTTCAGGTTCAGCGTTCCGAGCCGGGTGTCGAGAGATCGCTCGCGATAGCCATTGCGCCAGGTTGTGCGATTATCGGCGCGCTCATGAGGACCGGCGCCGATCAGGCCCTCGACATCGGCTTCCATGAGAAGCTGCAGGACGGCTTCAGCAACAGCACGCAGAAAGTCGCCTTGATCGTGCTTTGCCAGAAGCTCGGAAAGGTCCATGTTCGTCTTGGTCATCGGGCTCTCCGTGTGGTTCGGGTTGAAGCTGCTAACTCCACCTCGACCATACACCTCGATGGCCACCCCGATTACACCGGCAACGCCGACGAAATTACACCACGATCGCGGACACTAACCCAACCGGAGCGGCATCAGTCCGTGACAGGTTCACAACAGAATGGTCTTCGCTGTCATTGCCGGCCAATTGCTTCAAGGTATGCCGCAAATCTCGGTTGAACCTTTGCCGCATCGAATTCCGCGTCAAAGACTGCGCGCGCGGCGGCCGACGCTTCGGAAAAGCGATCACGGTCTGCGGCCAAAGCGGCAATCTGTTCCGCTAATGCCGCTGCATTTCCAGTCGGATAATTGATCAAAAAGTCGGGGTCATTTGACAGTCTGGCGACTTCGCCGGTGAGATTGGTCAGGATGCGCAGCCCGGCAGCACAATAGTCAATCACCTTGTTGGGCGTCGACATCTGGAAATCGGGGCGGTCTAGATAGCACAACAGACCGACATGGGAATGCGCCAGCAGATGGTTGAGCTCACGCTCGGACACCCAGCCCGCATATTTCAGGCACGGGTGACGCGCGGCCACGGCTTCTACTGCAGGGACAAGCGCGCCAACCCCGCAGATGACGATCTCGATTCGGGCGGCGGTATCGGGCTTGAGCATTCCAATTGCTTGCAGCAGCGTAGGACCGTCGGTGTCGGGAACGATGCTGCCTGACCACACGAAACGCAGCTTGCCATCGGCCAGATCCACGCCCTTTCCGGCCCAGTAGGCGTCGAGCGCCGGCGCGCTGTCCGCCGACGTTTCCGGCCGGTCCTTGACCTGCCTGAACACGCGGTCCTGCGGGAGGTCGGGGGTCCGGCCGAACCGCCGGTGGACCCAATCGAGCATTCCCGATGTGATGGCGACAACCGCGTCGGCCCTGCAGAATGCCCTGCGCGCTTGCAATTCGTACGGCAGGAACAGGCCCTTGACCGGCAAGCCGGTGCGCGCGCTGATCCGCTCATAGTGGATATCGGGCCACAAGTCCCGCACATCCAGAACGACCGGCACGCCATGCAAACGGCCGTAGGCCACCGCCGCATCGGCCAGTTCGATCAGCGGGTAGGAACACAAGATGACGTCCGGAACATCAGCGGAAGGCGCGTGTCGGCGGAAGGCAGTGCCGACATCGCGATGATCCAGGAAGCGTTGCACCGACATGTGCCGTGTGTAGCCGCGCGAGGGCAGAAAGATCAGATCGAGCCCAGAAGTGCCCGAATCCACTGGCGCGCAGGCCGGCACCGGACGCTGACGCTTTCCGTAGTGGTCAAAACCTGCCGTCCACCAAGTCACGCGATGTCCTGCCTGGGCAAGGAACTTCGCCAGCCGTCCGGCACGCAAGAAGCGATTGTCGGCTTCATCGGGCAGGAACGGCACGGGCTCGCCGGTGCAGATGATCCACATGTTCATCGGCGGTTGCGTCGCTCCCGCATCAGGACAGGGTGGACCGTGCCGCGTCGACGACGTCTTCCACGGAAGGATAGTAGATGTCCTCCAGCACTTTGGACGACGGAGCAGGCGCATCGGGCAGCGTGATGCGCCGTGGCCGCGCCTTCCAGGCGGAAGGCTCCAGCGCTTCGGACACACGCGCCACTGCCTCGCCCGCCACGCCGCAGGTCCGCCATGATGCGTCGACCGCCACCAGCCGGCCGGTCTTTTCGACCGAGAGGATCAGCGGTTCGGCATCGAGCGGGTTGAGGATGCGCAGGTCGACCACCTCGGCGGAAACGCCCTGCCCGGCCAACGCATCGGCGGCGCCTATCGCCAGTTCCGTGCCCCAAGAGCAGCCGGCGAGCGTGACGTCGCTACCCTCGCGCAGCACCTGATTGCCGAGCGCGGCAAGATCGACATCGACGGCGGCCGGCAGTTCCGCCTCCTGGCCATAGAGCCAGCGATCGTCGATATAGAGAACGGGATCGGGCGACAGCGTCGCCGCGATCAGCAGATCGCGCGCATCGGCCACCGTGTAGGGCATGACCACGCGGAGCCCCGGCACATGGGCATACCAGGACTGCAATGACTGCGAATGCTGCGCGCCCTGCTCGCCGCCGCGATTGATGATGCCGCGCACGGTCAGGCCGGGATTGGCCTGACCGCCCAGCATGTGCGACCATTTCGCCGCCTGGTTGACCAGGCTGTCGGTGGCGAAGATCATGAAATCCATGCGCGGATGCACGACGATGGGGCGTTTGCCGTAGAGCGAGGCACCGACCGCGGCGGAGGTGCAGGCCCACTCGGACACCGGCGTGTCGATCACCCGTTCCTTGCCGAACTCCTTTTCGAGTTCGGTCATCGATGAGCCGACATACCAAGGGCTCCAAAGCCCCTGCCCCATGACAAAGACGTCCGGATGATTGGCGAGCAGATGCGCAAAACCTTCCCGGATGGCCTTTCCGTAGTTCGTCGCACTCATGAACGATCTCCCTGACCGGCATAAACATGGTCCAGGAGCGCCGATTGCGGCGGCCAGGGCGCATCATAGGCCTTTTCGCGGGCCGCCTTCGCGGCCGTCTCGGCAGCATCGAGCCGGCCGTCGATATCGGCGGCGGCGAGGCCGCGCGTCTCAAGCGCCGCCCTGAGCCGTGCGATGGGGTCGCGTTTCTTCCAGGCCGCCACTTCTTCGGCCGACCGGCGAAGGCCGACATCGATGTTTTCGTCGGGTCCTACATGGCCGCGCCAGCGATATGTCACCGCTTCGATGAAGCCCGGTCCCTCGCCCGCTCGGGCGCGCCCGATCAACTCACCGGCGACGCGCGCGACCTCGACCACATCGTTGCCGTCGACCACATGGGTGGCGATGCCGTGGGATTCGGCGAACCGCGCCACCCGGTCGCTCGGCTGCCGCAAATGTATGTCGAGATGGCTGGAATAGAGGTTGTTTTCGACCACGAACAGAACCGGCAACCGCATGACGGCCGCAAGGTTGAGCGACTCGTGGACCACGCCTTCCTCGCATGCGCCATCGCCGAAATAGGCAACGCCGACATCGCCGGAGCCATCGAGCTTGGCGGCAAGGCCAGCGCCGACCGCAAGCGGCACCGTGCCGGCGACAATCGGCACTGAGCCGGCAAAGCCGATGTCGGCGCCATAAAGATGCATCGAGCCGCCCATGCCGCGCGACGCACCGGTGTCGCGGCCCAGCACCTCGGCCATCAGCTTGTCGACCGAACCGCCCGAAGCGAGATAATGGGAGTGGCTGCGATGGGCACCGAACCCACGATCGGTGGGGCGCAGATGTTGTGCCACGCCCACGGCGGTCGCCTCCTGGCCGATGGCGTAATGGCAAGGGCAGTTCACCTCGCCCGCCTGGTCCATCTCGGCGATCTGCTCTTCGGTGCGGCGGATGAGCGCCATGCGTTCGAGCATGGCCAGCGCCGTCTCGTCGGGCGTGTTCTGCAGGTCCACCGGACCGGTGAAGGCGCCGGGGTCGGCAAGGGCGCCCAGATGCGTCAGCGACCCGTTCATCACTTGTAGTACCCGAGCACGGCGTCGATGACGGCGTTCACGTCATCATCGGTCAGGGCCATGTGCATCGGCAGCATCAGGCAGCGGTCAAAGAACCAGTCGGTCTTGGGAAGATCAGTGACCTTGTCGCGCCCGTAGCCAAGATTGTCGAACCAGTGCACCGGCGTGCCGGCCCACTGGATGATGGTCCGGATGCCCTTGTCGGAAAGCGCCGCCCGCAGACCGTCGCGATCCTCGGCGGCCATCTCATAGTTCTGATAGACGTCGTAATGATCGCCGTCGGACGGCCCCTGCGGCGGATGGAGCTTGTCATGCCCGCGGAACGCGGCTTCGTACATGCCGGCAATCTGGCGCCGGCGCGCCATGTCTTTCTCATAGTTGCCCAGACGGAACTTGAGAAACGCAGCCTGCAGATTGTCGAGACGCGAATTGGTGCCCCAGGCCACCACCTCGCCATCGTCGTTGCGGCCATGATCGCGCCAGAGTTTGAGGTTTTCGGCCACCGCGTCATCGTTGGTCATCACCGCGCCGCCATCGCCGAAACAGCCAAGCAGCTTGGCCGGGTAGAAGCTGAGCGTGCCGAACCGGCCGAACGTGCCGGCGCATCGCCCCTTGAAGCGGGCGCCAAGCCCCTGGGCGCTGTC
>JAVJUV010000083.1:0-88654 GCA_040220415.1 Silicimonas sp. | reverse complement strand
CTTCGACGCTACACGACTGTGATCATTACGGCTCGGTGGGTTTTGGCACACCTCGTTGCCCCGACGGAGGCTGTTGAATGCACCGCCCGTCTTGGCCGCATGATTTCAGTCGCCACTGTAACGATCGCCCGCTTGCAACGTCTATCCACCAGACGGTCGTTTCCGATCGCAAGGAAAAATCGACAGGAGCCAAAATTGAGAACACTGACCCTTGAAGTCCGTGGGCTGTTCGAGGAACTCGATCATCTCGCGGTCGAACGCCATTTATCAGCCCTCGACGGAGTGCACCGAGCCGAAGCGAACCCGGCATCGGCAAGCGTGACGGTCCAATACGACGAGACGGCAGTGGGTGAAGACGCTCTTCGCAAATCGGTTGAGTCCTGTGGATTCCACTGCTCAGGCGAGCGGGTTCCGAACCACGTCTGCCATGCGGACCACCAGATGTCCGATGCGGATGCGCCGGCCAACCATGACGCGATGGCGCACGAGATGGGCCACGGCGGCGGCATGGACATGGCCGACATGGTCCGCGACATGCGCAACCGGTTCTGGGTGGCGCTTCTCTTCACCATCCCGATCTTCACCTATTCGCCGATGGGGGGCATGTTCACGCCGCCCGCGCCGCCTTTCGGGCTGAGGCTGGACCTGTGGCTGTTCTTCCTCGGCAGTGCCGCGATCATCTGGCCAAGCTGGCCGTTCTTCGTCGCCGCCTGGCGAGCGCTGCGCAACGGTATCCTGAACATGGCTGTGCTGGTCGTGCTGTCGGTCGGCACCGGCTATGTGTTCAGCGTCGGCTCGACCTTCTTCTTTCCCGGCGTGCAGTTCTACGAAGCCGTGGCGGTGCTGCTGGTCTTCATCCTGCTGGGGCACTGGCTTGAGATGCGTGCGCGGGCCGGGGCCTCGGCCGCGATCCGGGCGCTTCTCGATCTTGCGCCGCCGATGGCGACCGTCATCCGCGACGGGCAGGAGGTCGAGGTGCCCACCTCCGAGGTGCTGCAGGGCGAGATTGTGCTGATCCGGCCCGGAAACAAGATCCCCGTGGACGGCGAGGTCGTCGAAGGCACGTCGCTGGTCGACGAATCCATGCTGACAGGCGAGTCCATGCCGGTGAACAAGGCCGTGGGCGACAGCGTGATCGGCGCCACGATCAACAAGAGCGGCAGCTTCCGCTACCGCGCCACCAAGGTCGGTGCCGATACCGCGCTGGCGCAGATCGTCAAGCTGGTTCAGGAGGCGCAGAACTCCAAGGCGCCCGCGCAGCTTCTGGCCGACCGCGCCTCGCAATGGCTGGTGCTGATCGCCATCGTGATCGGGCTTGCGACCTTCGCGGTGTGGTTCTGGTGGATCGGCTCGCCGCTTCTCTTCGCGCTGACACTGACGATCACCGTTTTCGTCATCGCCTGTCCCGATGCGCTGGGTCTTGCCACGCCGATGGCGGTGATGGTCGGCACTGGGCTGGGGGCGCAGCACGGCATCCTGTTCAAGAACGCCGGTGCGCTGGAAGACGCGACCAAGCTTGACGTGATCGTGTTCGACAAGACCGGCACGCTGACGATGGGTCAGCCTCGCGTCGTCGAGGTCGTTGCCGCCGAGGGCAGCGTGGAAGATGACCCGCTTCGGGCTGCCGCTGCCGTAGATCGCGGTTCCGATCACCCGCTGGCCCTGGCCATCGTCGAACGCGCCGCGGATCTCGACGTGCCGCAGATGGCCGGGTTTCTCAATCTCGAAGGTCGCGGCGCACGCGCCGAGGTCGCAGGTGAAACCGTGCTGGTCGGCAACCGGCGACTGATGGACGAGGAGGGCATCGACGTCGGCACCCTGACCGCCGAGGCCGAACGCCTGAAGGGCGAGGGCCGAACGGTCGTCCATGTCGCCCGGGCGGGCCGGATGCTGGGCCTGATCGCGATTGCCGATGCGCCGCGTCCCAGTGCGATGGCCGCCGTAGCCAAGCTGCGCGAACGCGGGGTCGAGGTGGCGATGCTGACCGGCGACAACGAAGGTACTGCACGGCGGATCGCGGGCGAGTTGGGCATCGACATTGTGCTGGCAGATGTTCTTCCGGGCCAGAAGGCCGAGAAGGTCAAAGAGCTTCAGGCCCAGGGCAGACGCGTCGGCATGGTCGGCGACGGTGTCAACGACGCACCCGCCTTGACCCAGGCCGACGTCGGCTTTGCCATCGGCGCGGGCACAGACGTGGCGATGGAAAGCGCCGATGTCGTGTTGATGAAGAGCGACCCCTACGATGTCGTGGGGGCCATCGAGCTGTCGCGCGCCACCTTGCGCAAGATGCACCAGAACCTGTTCTGGGCGGTGGCCTACAACGTGATCGCCTTCCCGATGGCAGCAGGCGTGTTCTATCCGCTGATCATCAGCCCCGCCGTCGCGGCGATTGCGATGTCGGGCAGCTCGGCCCTGGTCGCCGTCAACGCGCTGCTGCTGAAACGCACCCGGTTGGAAGGTATTGGCGCGGGCAAGGCCGCCGCCAGTGCCGCGCAGACGGGCCAAGGCCCGCAGCACGCATCGCATCCGCAGAAATCACATTGAAAGAGGGGAACTCGATATGTCTGATACATCGACCAAAACACCGGACGGGCAGGGCATGGCGGCGCGGTTTCCGACCGCCTACACGATCCTGTTCGGTCTGATCATCGTCGTCGCGGCGCTGACCTGGATCATCCCGGCGGGCCAGTATGACCGCGCCATGAACGAGGAGGTGGGCCGCGAGATCGCCGTGCCCGGCACCTACCAGGAGGTCGATCCCAACCCGCAGGGCTTCGTCGATGTGATGCTGGCACCGGTCGCCGGGTTCTACGATCCCGACAGCTATGCGGCCAATGCCATCGACGTGGCGCTGTTCGTGCTGCTTCTGGGTGGTTTTCTGGGTGTGGTCAACGCCACCAAGGCCATCGACACCGGCATCCAGACCGCGATGGTGCGCCTTAAGGGGCGAGAGATATGGATGATTCCGATCTTGATGTCGCTCTTTGCCCTGGGGGGGACGACCTATGGCATGGCCGAGGAAACGCTGGCCTTCTATGCGCTGCTGATCCCGGTGGTGATCGCGGCCGGCTACGATTCGGTGACCGGCGTGGCAATCATCCTGATCGGCGCCGGGATCGGCACGCTGGGATCGACGATCAACCCCTTCGCCACGGTGATTGCCTCGAACGCGGCGGGCATCCCGTTCACCGAAGGCATGGCTTTGCGGCTGGTTATTCTGTTGGGCGGCCTCGCAATCTGTGTCGCCTACGTGATGCGCTACGCATCAAAGGTCAAAGCCGACCCGGCCCGGTCCGTCGTTGCCACGCAACGCGACAGCGACCGGCAGTTTTTTCTGAACGAGACGGATGCAGAATTCGAGGAGCCAAAGCTGAGCGGCACCCAGAAACTGGTTCTGATCCTGTTTTTCGCGACCTTTGCCGTGATGATCTGGGGGGTCTCCAGCCAGGGATGGTGGATGGCCCGGATGGGCGCGCTGTTCTTCGGCATGGCCATCGTGGTCGGGCTGGTGGCGCGGATGGGGGAAAAGGCGCTGACCGCGTCCTTTGTGGAAGGTGCCAAGGATCTCCTGGGGGTGGCGCTGGTGATCGGTCTGGCGCGCGGCATCGTGGTGATCATGGAGCAGGGCCTGATTGCCGACACGATCCTGAACAGTGCCGCCGACGCGCTTGGTGGCCTGCCTCAGATCGCGTTCATCAACCTGATGCTCTGGATCGAGATCGGGATGAGCTTCCTGGTGCCCTCGTCGTCCGGCCTCGCCGTCCTGTCGATGCCGATCCTTGCCCCGTTGGGGGATTTCGCGGGGGTTGGCCGTGATCTCGTGGTGACGGCCTATCAATCGGCGAGCGGGCTCGTGAATCTGATCACGCCCACCTCTGCGGTTGTGATCGGCGGTCTGGCCATCGGGCGCGTGTCGTTCGACCGCTGGCTCGTCTTCATCTGGCCCCTGCTGCTGATCCTCGTCGTCTTCATCTCGGCCGGGATCAGCCTGGCCGCCATTCTCTGATTGAATAAAGGAGGCATCCCAGATGTCTGAACTGAAATTGGGCGTACATTCCGAAGCCGGCACGTTGCGTCAGGTAATCGTATCGCCGCCCGGCCTTGCGCATCGCCGCCTGACCCCTGACAACCGCGAAGACCTGCTGTTCGACGATGTTTTCTGGGTCAAACAGGCGATCAAAGACCACGCGGTGTTTGCCGACCTGATGCGCGGTGAGGGGATCGAGGTGCTGGACGCCATGGCGCTGCTGGGCGAAACGCTCGACCTGTCGGATGCACGCGCCTGGGTTCTCGACCACCGCGTCACCCGCAATGACGTCGGCGTTGGGATGCGGGACGAGCTGCGCGCTTGGATGGAGTCCCTCTCCGGCGCCGATCTCGCGAGATTTCTTGTGGGCGGCATCAGGGTGGACGACTTGCCTTTCACACCTTCCGGCATGTTCGGCGGCTATCTTGGCCCGCATGGTTTCGTGCTGCCGCCGCTACCGAATTTCATCTTTACCCGTGACAATTCCGCGTGGGTCTATGGCGGGGTCAGCCTGAACCCGATGCATTTCGCCGCGCGGCGGCCCGAAACGCTGCTGATGGCGGCAGTCTACCGGTTCCATCCGACATTCGCGGGTCGGGTAAGGGTCCTGTTCGGCGATCCGACGCGCGAGTTCGGCACCGCCACGCTGGAAGGCGGTGACATCATGCCCATCGGCCACGGTGTCGTCATGGTCGGCATGGGCGAACGATCGACGCCACAGGCGGTGGGCCAACTGGCCGAGGCGTTGTTCGAGGGTGGCGACGTGACGCGGGTGATCGCCTGCCAGATGCCCAGTTCCCGTGCGGCAATGCATCTGGACACCGTTTTCACCCATTGCGGGGGCGATGTGGTGACCACGTTCAAGGAAGTGGCGGATGCGATCACCTGCTATGACCTGCGCCCGGGCGCGGGCAAGGCGGCGCTCGATATCCGTCGCGACGCCCGGCACCTGTTCGAGATCACCGCCGAGATCCTCGGCCATAAGAAACTGCACCTGGTGCCTACCGGCGGTTCCGATGCCGCCGAGCAGTCGCGCGAACAGTGGAATGACGGCAACAACGTGCTGGCGCTGCGCCCCGGCGTCGTCATCGGCTACGACCGCAACGACGATACCAACGCCGCCCTCAAGGAGGCCGGGATCGAGGTGCTGGCCATCCCCGGCGCAGAACTGGGTCGCGGCAGGGGCGGCAGCCATTGCATGAGCTGCCCGACGATCCGCGACGCCATTTGAACCCTTCGACGACAAGGAAACCCCATGTCCTACAACCTGAGAAACCGCCATTTCCTGACCCTGCGCGACTTCACCCCGCAGGAAATCGGCTTCCTGCTGAAACTCTCCGCCGACCTGAAGGCCGCGAAATACGCAGGCACCGAGGTGCCGCGCCTGACCGGCAAGGAGATCGCGCTGATCTTCGAGAAGGACAGCACCCGGACCCGCGTCGGTTTCGAGGTGGCCGCCCACGATCAGGGCGCGCATGTCACCTACCTCGGCCCTTCGGGTTCGCACATGGGCAAGAAGGAAACCGTCAAGGACACCGCGCGCGTGCTGGGCCGGGTCTATGACGCGATCGAATATCGCGGATTTGGTCACCCCATAGTCGAAACGCTGGCGCAATACGCGGGCGTGCCGGTCTATAACGGGCTGACGGACGAATTCCACCCGACGCAGATCCTTGCCGACTTTCTGACCATGCAGGAACATTCCGACAAGCCGCTGCGCGAGATCGCCTATTGCTTCATCGGTGATGCGGGCAACAACATGGGTGACAGCCTGCTGATCGGCGGGGCCAAGATGGGCATGGATGTGCGCTTGTGTGCGCCTGAAAGCCTTTGGCCCGAGCAAGCGATCCGCGACGAAGCCGATGCCATCGCCGCCGAAACCGGCGCGCGCATTTCCATCATCGAGGACGTGGACGAGGCGGTGAAGGATGTCGATTTCATCTACACCGATGTTTGGCTGTCGATGGGCGAATCCAAGGACAAGTGGGAGAAGCGCATCCGCCAGCTTCTGCCCTATCAGGTGAATGCCGAAGTGATGGCCAAGACCGGAAACCCGAGGGTGAAGTTCATGCATTGTCTACCCGCCTTCCACAATGCCGAGACTGAAGTCGGCGCCGACATCGAAGAGGCATTCGACATCACCGCGATGGAGGTCACCGAAGAGGTGTTCGAAGGCCCGGCCTCCATTGTCTTCGATCAGGCCGAGAACCGACTGCACACCATCAAGGCGGTGCTCGTCGCCACGCTCGGCAACTAGTCCGATGCTGGTCGTTGCAGCCCTTGGGGGTAATGCGCTGTTGCAGCGCGGCGAGCCTTTGACGGCAGAGAACCAGCGCGCGAACGTCGCCACCGCGGCCGCCGCGCTGGTGCAGATCATCGAGGCCGGCCACCGGCTGGTCGTCACTCACGGCAATGGGCCACAAATCGGCCTGCTCGCCTTGCAGGGTGCCGCCTACAAACCCGACGAGGTATTCCCGCTGGATGTGCTTGGCGCGGAAACCGACGGCATGATCGGTTATCTCATAGAACAGGAGCTCGAGAACGCGCTGGGCCATGACCGCCCGGTCGCGACACTGCTGACCCAGGTCGAGGTCGACCCCAAGGACCCTGCCTTCGCCAAACCGACAAAGTTCATCGGCCCGGTCTATGACAAGGGGGAAGCCGAACGGCTGGCCGAGGCGCGGGGATGGAGCATTGCGGCCGATGGCCAACATTGGCGGCGCGTCGTCCCCTCACCAATGCCGATGGACATTCCGGATTTGCGGGTGCTTCAGCTCCTGCTCGAGCAGGACGTGACGCTGATCTGCGCAGGCGGCGGCGGCATTCCGGTCGTCCGGCGGCCGGACGGATCGTTGATCGGGATCGAGGCGGTGATCGACAAGGATCACGCGACAGCCCTTGTGGCCCACAAGTTGGAGGCCGATGCCTTGCTGTTGCTGACGGATGTCGAGGCCGTGTTCCGCGACTTCGGCACCGACGCGCAGTCCGCGATAAGGCGGGTGTCGCCTGAGGACGCGGTGCGCCTTGACCTGCCCGACGGGTCGATGGCGCCGAAGGTGGCCGCCGCCGCGACTTTCGTATCCGATCGGGCGCGTCTTGCCTCCGTGGGCCGCCTGGAAGACGCTCTTGCCATGCTGGAGGGCCGCGCAGGGACGATGATCGCAAACACCTGAAACCAAGGAGGACCAACCATGAAACGTCTGAAAGATAAGGTCACCCTGATCACCGGGGGCGCGGCGGGTATCGGACTGGAAACCGCGCGTCTCTTCTTGAGTGAGGGTGCCAATGTCGCGCTTGTGGACCTCCACGAAGACGACCTGTCGGATGCTGCGCGGGATCTGGGCAATCCGGAGGACCTGCTGACCATCGCAGCCGATGTCTCCTCGGTCGAAGACAGCAGAAGATACGTCGAGCAGACCGTCGAGACATTCGGGCGCATCGACGTGTTCTTCAACAACGCCGGAATCGAAGGCAGGGTCGCGCCGCTGGTCGATCAGAAGATCGAGGATTTCGACCGGGTATTGGCGGTCAATGTGCGCGGCGCGTTTCTTGGATTGCAGCATGTCCTGCCGGTGATGACTGGGCAGAAATGCGGCAGCGTGATCAACATGTCGTCGATTGCGGGCCTCAAGGGCAGCCCGAACGTCGCACCTTACATCACGTCGAAACATGCCGTCGTCGGTTTGACGCGCGCCGCCGCGATAGAGGTCGCAAGGCACAACGTGCGCGTCAACTCCGTGCATCCCTCGCCGGTCAACACGCGGATGATGCGGTCGCTGGAGGAAGGGTTCAATCCCGGCCGTGGCGACGAGGTGAAGCAACAGCTTGCCGAAACGATCCCGCTGGGTCGATACGGCGAAAGCCTCGATATCGCCAATCTGGTCCTGTTCCTCGCCTCCGACGATTCCGCATTCATCACCGGAGCGCAATATCCCGTCGACGGGGGCATGGCGGCGAGCTGAGCGTCAGGGAACGGAAGGCCATGGCACAGACCTCCCAAGCCGGGGCGACCGATACCGACGATGCGGCGGGCCGCATTGTCGCGATTCGCGGCGGCGTGGTGGATGTCGCGTTCGACGGACGCAGTCCGCGGATCAACGCGCTGTTGCAGGCCGGAGAGCTTGCCATGGAGGTCGCCGCGATTGTCGGGAACGGCGTCGTGCGCTGCATCGCACTTGGCCCGGTCCGGGGCTTTGGGCTGGGCCAGGCCGTGTCGGTCAGGGGTGACGGGATCGACGTGCCGGTGGGCGAGGCGGTGCTGGGCCGGATGCTCGACCTCTTCGGCGCGCCGCTGGACGGCCGGCCAGCCCCCGACGGGATCGGACGCCGGTCGATCCACCACCCGCCGCCCGCCCTGCAGGATCGGGTGCTGCACGCCGAGGTGCTGGAGACCGGGATCAAGGCGCTCGACCTGCTGTCGCCGATCGAGCGCGGCGGCAAGACCGGGCTGTTCGGCGGCGCCGGGGTCGGCAAGACCGTGCTGCTGAGCGAGCTGATCCACAACACGGTCGAGAATCACCACGGCGTGAGCCTGTTCTGTGGCATCGGCGAACGCTCGCGCGAGGCCGAAGAGCTATGGCGCGACATGGGCGAGGCCGGCGTGCGCGACAGGATGGTGATGCTGTTCGGCCAGATGAACGAGGCCCCCGGCGTGCGGTTCCTGATCGGCAAAGCGGCGTTGACGATGGCCGAGTTCTTCCGCGACGATCGGGGGCAGGACGTGCTGCTGCTGATCGACAACATCTTCCGTTTCGTCCAGGCCGGCTCGGAGGTTTCGGGCCTGCTGGGAAGGATGCCGTCGCGGGTGGGCTACCAGCCGACGCTGGCGACCGAGCTTGCCAGCCTGCAAGAGCGGATCTCGTCGACCTCGAGAGGGTCGATTACCTCGATCCAGGCGGTCTATGTTCCGGCGGACGATTTTACCGACCCGGCGGCGGCGCAGATATTTTCGCATCTTTCGGCCTCGGTCGTGCTGTCGCGCAAACGGGCCAGCGAAGGGCTGTATCCCGCGGTCGACCCGCTGGCCTCGGCCTCGGTCATGCTGACGCCGGCGGTGGTTGGCCAGCGGCACTACGACATCGCCCGCGCCGTGCGCCGGACCCTGGCCGAATACGAGGATCTGCGCGACATCATCGCCATGCTCGGGATCGAGGAACTCTCGGCCCATGACCGCGCCGTGGTGGCCCGCGCCCGCCGCCTGGAGCGGTTCCTGACGCAGCCGTTCTTCACCGTCGCCGGCGCAGCGGCGACCAAGGGCAGGCTGGTCCCCGTTGCCGACACGCTGGACGGCTGCGAAGCGATCCTGAATCTGACCGCGTTCGATTTGCCCGAGAGCGCCTACTACATGATCGGCCCGCTCTCCGACCTGCCGGAGGCGCCATGAGCCTGTCGGACGAAATGCGGGTCAGCCTGCGCCTTCCCGCCCGCATCCTGTTCCAGGGGCCCGCTGCGCGATTGTCGGGAACCGCAGCCGATGGCAGTTTCGGCATCCTTCCCAATCACGTCGATTTCGTGACCGCCCTGGTGCCTTCGGTTCTACTGGTGACGCAACCGGGCGGGGCGGAGCGGGTATTCGGCATCGACGAGGGGCTGCTGGTCAAGAAGGGGCACGACGTCGATATCGCCGTGCGCCGCGGGGTCGAGGCTGACAGCCTTGCTTCCCTGCAAAAGAATGTCGGAAAGGCGTTCGCCGAAATGGAGGACGAAGAGCGCGCAGCCCGCGCGGCGCTGTCGCGGCTCGAAGCCGACATGGTGCGCCGCTTCACGAACCTGCGAAAGGCCCGCCCATGACCGAAGGACCGGACAAATCAGCACGCGAGATCGGCGGGCGGGCACGCCGGCTCAAGGCGGCGCGGGACGATCCGGGGCCCAGCCCGTTGCGCGGCGTCGGCACCTTCGGCATGATCGGCTGGTCGATCGCCGTGCCAACGGTCGGCGGCGCATTTCTGGGTCTGTGGCTGGACCGGGTCGTGCCGCAAGAGTTTTCTTGGACGATAGCGCTGATTCTGGGCGGTGTCGTTTTGGGGGCGCTGATCTCGTGGATCTGGATACGCAAGGAAGGAGGCGGAGAATGAGCGGTTTCGACTGGGGCGGACTTGGCGTCGGGGCGGCAGCCGGCCTAGTGGCGGGTGTGCTGTTCCTTGGCGGTCTGGCCATAGGGATGCGCCTGGCCCTGCGGTCGAGTCGCCCGATGCCGGTACTTGTGCTCAGCAGTGCACTGCGCATCGCGGCGCTTCTTGGCGCGGTCTGGCTGATTGCGCAGAGCGGCCTTGCGATGCTTGTCGGTTTCGCACTGGCCTTCGTTGCGCTGCGAATCGCGGCGGTGTCGCTTGTCCGCCCTGCGGCGGGACCGGAGCCGCGCGGATGGAACTGACCCCCGACAGCAGCATCGTCTTCACGATCGGCGGTTTCGGGATCAACAAGACCGTCTTCAACACCTGGCTGATCATGGCGCTGCTGACCGTTACTTCGATCCTTGTCACCCGCAACCTGCGCCCCGACGTACCGCCGAACCGCTGGCGCACCACCCTGGAAGTCATCGTCAAGGGCATCGAAGGCCAGATCGCCGAGATCACTCGGCGCCCCGACAAGCGACTGCTCTATTTCTCGGGCACATTGTTCCTGTTTATCGTCACCTCAAACCTCCTGATGGTGGTGCCAGGTTTCGATCCACCGACGGCATCGCTGTCGACAACCGCGGCGTTGGCGCTGTCGGTGCTTGTGGCGGTCCCGCTGTTCGGCATCGCGAGCCGGGGATTGGGCGGATATCTGCACACCTATCTGGAACCTTCGGCGATCATGCTGCCGTTCAACATCGTCAGCGAGGCGTCCCGCGGCATTTCCCTGGCCATCCGGCTATACGGGAACATCATGAGCGGGGCGGTCATCGCGGCAATCCTTCTGAGCGTTGCGCCATTCTTCTTTCCCGTCGTGATGGATATGCTCGGCCTGCTGACCGGCGTTATACAGGCCTACATCTTCGCCATCCTGGCCACGGTCTATATTTCGAGCGCCACTGCGACCCCGCCCGACCGAACCGAAGCAACAGAAAAGGACCAGACATGACCGATCTTGCCATAATCGCCGCGGTCTCCATCTTTACAGCGGGACTGACTGTCGCGTTCGGAGCAATCGGGCCCGCCCTCGGCGAGGGTCGCGCGGCGGCGACCGCGCTCAACGCTATCGCGCAACAGCCGGACGCCGCTTCCACGCTGTCTCGGACACTTTTCGTAAGCCTCGCGATGATCGAGTCGACCGCGATCTACTGTTTCGTCGTCGCCATGATCCTGATCTTCGCCAATCCGTTCTGGACCGCGGCCCTCGACGCTGCCGCGCAGGGCGCGGGCGGCTAGACCATGTCGATAGACTGGATCACGGTCGCGGCGCAGATCGTCAACTTTCTTGCCCTCGTCTGGCTGCTGAGGCGTTTTCTCTATCGTCCGATCCTCGACGGGATCGACGCCCGCGAAAAGGAGATCGCCGACCGCATGGCCAAGGCATCCAGGATCGAGACCGCGGCAAAGTCCGCCGAGGCAGACTACTTGGCCGAGATCGCGGCGTTGCGGGCCGACAGGGCCGAGATGCTGGAGGAGGCGCGGCGCAGCGCGGAGGCCGAACGCGACGCGCTGCTGGCCGAAGCGCGTGACCGGCTGTCGAAGGAAGAGGCGGAGCGCGAGGCCCGCCGCGCCGATGAGGCGCTTGCCTACACCGCCGAGTTGCGCCTCGCCGGTGCGAAGGCGCTGTTGTCGCTGACCCGCAAGGCGCTGTCGGATCTGGCGGACGAGACGCTCGAACAGAGGATCGCCGCCCATGCCGTCACGCAGTTCGGGACCGTGGCCAAGGACCTGCACAGCGCCGCCGGTGACAGCCGCCAAGCCGTCGCGCTCAGCCGCGATCCGCTGCCGGACGATGTCCGCGCCTGCCTCGGTGCGGCGCTTGCGGATATCGACCCCGGGGTAACGGTGCGATTCGTCACCGACCCTTCGCTGGCGCCGGGCCTCACCCTGCGGATGGGGGGCGCGCAGGTCGCTTGGACGGTGGAAAGCTATCTCGACGGTCTGGAAAGCCTGCTGGAGCATCATGCCGGACGAACCGTCACGAGAGGATTGACCGATGCAGCCTGATGGCCGCCGCGACGCCGGGCCACTTGACCTGGTGCAGGCGCTGCTGGACAGCCCGCCACCAGCCCCGAAGGTCAGCGAGATCGGCCGGGTGGCCGAGGTCGGCGCCGGCGTCGCCATCGTCACCGGGCTGGCCCACGCGCTCGCCGACGAGCTTCTCGAATTCGCTTCGGGCATCCGCGGCATCGTGTTCGACGTGGAACCCGGCAGGCTCGGCGTTGTCCTGCTCGGCCCGTCCGAAGTCGTGATTCCCGGCGAGGAGGTGTCGCGCACGGGCCGGGTTGTCAGCGTCCCAGTCGGGCCGGCCCTGCTGGGACGCGTGGTCGATGCTCTCGGGCGGCCTCTCGACGGCAAGGGGCCGGTTGAATCGGTCATCCTTCGGCCGGTCGAGGCGGAGGCACCCGGCATCCTGAGCCGGAGCGCCGTAGAGCGTCCGCTCGCCTCGGGGCTGAAAGTGATCGACGCCGCCGTGCCGGTGGGATTGGGTCAGCGCGAATTGATCGTCGGCGACCGCCAGACCGGCAAGACCTCGATCGCCGTGGACACCATCCTGAACCAGAAGGACACCGGCGTGATTTGCGTCTATTGCGCCATCGGCCAGCGCGGCGATGCGGTTGCCAAGGTGATCGGCGCACTCGGCGCGGACGGCATGATCGAGCAGACCGTCGTGCTCGTGGCGGGCGACGAGGATGCGCCGGGACTGTCCTATATCGCGCCCTATGCCGCCATGACCGTCGCCGAGGCGTTCGCCGCGAGGGGCAGGGACGTGCTGGTGGTGATGGACGATCTGACCCACCATGCGCATTCCTATCGCGAACTTTCGCTGCTTCTGCGCCGACCCCCGGGACGCGAGGCGTTTCCGGGCGACATATTCTACGTGCACGCCCGTCTGCTGGAGCGCGCCGGCCAGTTCGCGCACTCCGCCGGTGGTGGGTCGATCACCGCATTGCCCATCGTCGAGACCCAGGCCGAGAACCTGTCGGCCTATATCCCGACGAACCTGATTTCGATTACCGACGGACAAATCTACCTGTCGCCGCGTCTGGTGCGCAAGAACCAGTTTCCGGCAGTCGACCTGGGTGTGTCGGTGTCGCGGGTCGGCGGTAAGGCGCAAAGCCGCGCGTTCCGTGAGGTTGCCGGCAATCTGCGGGTGACGTTGTCGCAGTTCGAGGAGTTGGAGGAATTCGCCCGTTTCGGCACGCGGCTCGACCAGGCGACACGGGCGCGCCTGACGCGGGGCGCGGCGGTCCGCGCCGCCCTGCGCCAGCCGGAGCGTGATCCGATGCCGGCGTTGGCCCAGCTTGCGGTTCTGATCGCCGCGATGGAGGGCGTGCTAGACGGTATGGACGCGTCCGCCGTTGCTGCGGCCGGCGCCGCCATCCGCAGCGCGATGCGATCGGACGATCAAGGGCTGGCGGCCCGGATCGCCGGAAACGAGCCGCTGTCGGACGAGGACCGTGCGCGGATCGTGGAGACGGCGCGGCGCGCGGCCGGTCCCGGCGGACCGGCGACGGGCGGCCAGAAGGGCGGGGACGATGGCGCAAACGCTTGAGCTTCTGTCGCACCGCACGGGGACGCTGCGCAGCATTCGCAGCATCGTGCGCACGATGAAGACGATCTCGGCGATCAACGCGCTGCCCTATGACCGCGCGGCGCGGTCGATCGAAGCCTATCGCGACACGGTGCTTGCCGGATTTCAGGCATTTCTTCACCGCCACGGCGCGTTGCCCGCGGTGGATGCCGATGGCGCGGTGTCCGTCGTCATCGCCTTCGGTTCCGACCACGGGCTGTGCGGCAACTACAACGAGCTTGTCGCCGCCGAAGTCGCGCGGCAGACCGCCGGGGACCGGGCCGCGCGGGTGATCTGCGTCGGCGCAAGGATGGAGAGGGCACTGCACGACCTCGGTATCCCGTCGGAGGCGGCCTTGTTCCCGCCCGTGACGACCGATGGGCTGGGGCGCCTTGCCGGCAGTCTGATCGCGCGGCTCGACGACGTACGGCGCGCAGCGCGCTCGGGCACGACCGCGGTGACGCTGGTTTTCATGCAGCGCGCGGGGGGCGGCCAGCAGAGCCCCGTCGCGCAATGCCTGCTTCCGCTCGACCCCGGTCTAATCTCGGAGCTGGCAAGCCGACCGTGGGAGTCGCGCAGCCTGCCGCAATTCCGGCTGCCCGCCGACCGAATGCTAGCGGCGCTGATCCGCAGCTATCTGTTCGCCAGCATGTTCCGCGCCGCCGCCGAAGCCCTGGTGACGGAAAATGCCGCGCGGCTGGCCAGAATGCAGCAGGCGGAACAATCGGTAGACGAACGGCTGGAGAACCTGACCGCAGAATCCCGCGCCGTGCGTCAGGACGAGATCACGACCGAGCTTCTGGATGTCATCATCGGGTTCGAGGCTGCCAGGGACCGCTACGCCGGCAAGTCACGAAAGAGGACGGATCCCGATAGCTGACAAGGGCAGCCAGACCGCGCCAGCCCGAATACATCCAGAATACCGCGATCCATCACTGCGGGATGCCGGACAAGGATCGCCCCGGAAACCGGATCGCGGTGATGGTCTTCGGAATCACGAACCCCTGGCGCTTGCTCTGGCAGAAAATCGGATGCTCATCTTCCGGTCGGCTCATCGACCGCTCGATGAAACCGCATGTGAGCCGGCAATTGCGATTTGTGAAACGGACCCGGCAGGTTGGTGCAATGGCCGGGGCATGGGGCTCCGCACGGAACACCCGGCCTGTTGCGCCGCCGGTAGTCCCTCGTATGGCGCCTGGGTGTAATGGATCGGCTTTGCGCGCGTCTGTGAAGGTATCCTGCGGAGCATCCAGTATGCCGATCTCTGCAGGGGACATGAGATCGACCGATGACCGGTCGGATCAAGTTCAGGGAAAGGACGTTCTCATGCAACTATCAAGATTACTCGCCTCGACGATCACCGTTTTTGTGGCGAGCGCGCCATTCGCCGTCCGCGCCGCGGACGTGGAATCGCTTCCGGCCGCGTCGGCTTCGGAGGGGCAGGTGGCCCGGCAATGCCAAAGCGATCTCAGGGCGTTTGACGACGAACTGCAGCAGACCGGCTTTGGTATCCTGGCACCGGGTGGCGGCTACGGCGTAGGATACTCGACCTACGGCACGGGCTATGGCCTGATCGTCACGCCGCGACAGCAGCTTCAAGCGCTGCGCGACGCCGCCGACGTTTATGCCTCCCAGGGCAATGAGGAGGCTTGTCAGACCGTACTCTCCTCAATGCGACAGATATATGAAGAGCATGACGCCCTGGTGGGTATCGAAACCGACGACCCGCAGATGCGGACGGCCTGGCGGCGCGCCCATCTGGCGAACGCCAAGCCGGTGACAGAGATGGGCCGGCTGATGCGTGCGGATGTGATCATAGGCGCGGATCTCCGCACCACCGATGATGCCTCGCTGGGGGAAATCGAGGATGTCGTACTCGATTCACAACGGCAGTCAGTTGCCTATGTTCTGGTCTCCAGTGGGGGTTTTCTTGGGCTGGGCAGGGAGTTGGTCGCGGTGCGCTGGACCGACCTGCGCGCGACCAACGATCATGAGATCTATGTGCTTGACGTGTCACCCGAAGCCTTCGCGGCGGCACCCAAGGTGCAGCGGCGGCATTTCGAGGCAAGCTATGGGCAGGACTGGCGTAACAGCCTCGATCAGTATTGGGCCGGTGTCATCGACAAGCCATGATGGGCCGATCACTGTCTGCTGATTTCGCTGACAGCAGCCGTCGCGGGGAAATGTTCACGGCGCTCATCCGCGTGGCCCGGACTTTGCCGAACCGCCAAGTTTTCCGGGCCTCGCCATCTGTTCCAAGCTGCGGGGCCGCAATCCTCGGGTCATTGTCGCGGCTTGTCCGCCACGGGCTCTGGCCCTTTGCGCAGTGTGCAGCGCCGGCCGGCTAAACGGGGAAGGAACCGGACGCCCTTCCACCAACGCCGAACTTCTAGCGACATTTTCCTGTAATGGAGCGCCATGGCCTGCGTCTGTTTAAGCAGGAAACGGTCCAGCGCCCCCACGATGCGCCGCACGGACGGGAATGCCCATGACAGCGATCCCGTCTGACAGGTTTCGATCTTGGCTCGGCAGGTGGATGCGGTGCGGGCTTCGCCGACAAGAAAGCAGTACCAATTCCGGGGCGCTGCTGAACGAACCGATCCGGGGAGGATAATCGATGACGGACCACGATCAGTCAAACGGCGCACCGGCACCGGCATCCGGATTCCGCAAGTCGCGCCTGTGGATCGTGTTGATCGTGGTCCTGGCAATGACAGCGATCCTGCTCGGTCTCGGATCAAGCAATCCAGATTTCTCCGGCAATGGCCTGATAGCCGTTGTCTTGCTGGGCTCTATGATAGTCTGCCTATTCACGCGAAACAGGCAAACGAGGGCTCCAGAAGTTAATAACCGAGCGCGCTACCAGAGCGTGCAGGTATTGTATCGGAGGGCCTGATGTCTGCAAGATCTGCTACTGCGTTCCCACCGCATACTGGTAAGTCCAGACCCGACGACGCCGGGCGAACCAAGGCCGCTGGTGTTATTGTCTGCGTCGATGTCGGGCATGATTCCCGTGCCATGATCAGCCACGCGCAGGCGGTCGCAGAGGCCTTCGGAGTCGGCGTGGTTCTTGTCAGCGTGATCGAGACACACGGTACCGGAGCCAAGGCAATTGATCCGCTCGACTGGGAAATCCAGCGGCGCGAAGTCTCGACGCATCTGGCCGACTTGGCCAAGGAATTCAGTTCCGAGGACTGCGAGATCGGTGTTCTAGTTCTGGAGGGTCAGCCGGCCGATCAAATCTGCAACTGCGCCAAGAAGGGGCATCACGACATCCTCGTGATGTCGCGCGGTTCAGGTGAGGAACGCTGGCGGACAAGCAAGGTTGCCCGTGGGGTGATGGCCTCGGGTGTCGGAGCAGTACTCATGGTTCCCGCAGAATCGACCGCGAAGACGTTCAAGGGATACAGCCGTGTCTTCGTGCCGCTCGATGGATCTTCGCTGGCTGAAAGCGCGATTCCAAAGGCTATCAGGCTGGCGCGCACGCACCGCTCGGAGCTGGTGCTGTGCCATGTGACCCCGGAACCGGTGCTGACGGAAATCGGACCCGTTGATTCGGAAACCGTTGCACTAAAGGACCGGATTTCGCAGCACAATCGGCGGGTTGGCCAGTGTTATCTGGACCGCGCCAAGCACAGCCTCAAGGATGCCGGTGTGCCGGTATCGGCCCGGCTGGTCACTGGTGGCGACGCCAGACGGATGCTTGTCGAGGCTATCGCCGAGGAGATTGCCGATATCGTGGTCATGGCGTCGCACGGTAAAAGTGCGCACGCCGATGTCGCCGTCGGAGATGTTGCGGGTTTCATTCTGGACAGGTCCGCAGTTCCGGTGCTGATGGTGCGCCAGACTGGCAAGCGCAAGGACAACCACATATTCCGCAACGCAAGGTCCGAGGGCGTTCGCCATCCGGCAGACATGGTGAAATGACTTGCACATCCGAGACCGCGCCGGAAAGCGAAAGCAAGATCACTGCACGGCGCTCGGCTGCATCGCATCGGATTTCCGGCGATCCACCGGACCAGCTGCCGATATTCCGGTCTATGTCGTCATTATCGGATTGGCTGGAAAGGCTCCTTGACTACTGCAGCGATCCAGCGCCCGGACACAGGCGCGCCGCTGACTGGCTGCTGGACAACGACTATCAGGTTG
Source organism: Silicimonas sp. (assembly GCA_040220415.1). Taxonomy (GTDB): domain Bacteria; phylum Pseudomonadota; class Alphaproteobacteria; order Rhodobacterales; family Rhodobacteraceae; genus JAVJUV01. The sequence goes on along the minus strand of JAVJUV010000083.1, from coordinate 70,788 downwards.
CACGCGCCATCCGCCGGTTGAAGGAGGATCTGCCACCCCGGTTCTACATGCGGCTCCGGGCCGTGAACGACGAATTCGACGGACGCGTGCCGCGCGCTTTCGCGGTGGCGGCGACAGTTCTCGACGAGACGCAGCCGGCGATTTCATTCCGCATGCTCGTCGATTTCGTCAACGAATACCAAGCCGTCGCCAGCCTGGACCACGGCGAGCTTTGGGCCCTTCCATCCATGCTCAGACTGGTCTGTCTTGAAAAGCTGGGGCACGCATTCGCCCAGCTGGACCACGCTCTTGCGCCGCCTTTCGATCTCAGCCGGTTTTCCGCCGCGGGCAATCCGGCCGAGGCCGGCGATCCGACGGCTCGCATCGCTTCGGCGATCGGCAATCTGGCCGCTGTTCACGCCATCAAATGGCCCGATCTCGTCGACCGGACCAGCCCGATTGACGCCATTCTGAACCATGATCCCGCCAAAGTCTACGCGACGATGACCTTCGACACGCGCGAGCGTTACCGAAAAGCAGTGGAAAGGCTTGCGTTCAGATCCGACCGGTCAGAGCCGGACGTGGCGCGCGCGACGCTTGATATGGCGCGGGGCGCCGCCGGAACAGACTGTCGCGATCATGTGGGATACTGGCTGATCGACAAGGGGCTTGCCGCCCTGGAGGCCTCGCTGGGTTATCGCTCAACGGGCACCGAGGTCATCCGCCGCCAACTGGCGCGCCGCTCCGGAGCGCTCTATGCGGCCGGCCTTGGGCTGGGCGTCGTTGTGGCGCTCCTGCTGCCGGTCATCTATCTTTACGCCAATGACGCCATGCTGGCGCAGTGGATCGTCGGGGTGGCGCTGGCACTGCTGCCGGCGACGGTCCTCAGCGTGTCTTTGGCGCACTGGCTGATCACCCTGGTGGTTCCGCCGCAGACCCTGCCGGAACTGGATTTCGCAACTTCTATCCCCGAGGATTTTGCCACGGCGGTGGTGGTTCCCGTCATCGTCGCACAGCCGCAAGAAGTGCGGCCGATCCTGGAAAAGCTTGAAATGCGGCGGCTTTCGAATCCCGATCCAGCGCTGCGGTTCGTGCTGCTGTCCGATCCGGGCGACGCGGCGGCCGAACATCTGCCCTCGGACCGCCAGGTCGAAACAGAGTTGGTCGACGGCATTCGACGGCTGAATGCCCGGTACCCGGATGCCCATGGCGGACCGTTTTTCCTGCTGCACCGGACCCGAAGGTATAACCCGTGCGAAAAATGCTGGATGGCGTGGGAGCGCAAGCGCGGCAAGCTCGAGGAATTCAACCGGCTGGTGCTGGGTGACGATTCCAGCAACTTCGCCTTGACCGAGGGCCCGGTCGCACGGCTGCGCCAGGTCCGGTTCGCGATTACGCTGGATGCCGACACCGGGTTGCCCCCGGGCGCTGCGGCCCGCTTGATCGGCTGTCTTGCGCATCCGCTGAGCCGGGCGCGGTTCGACCCCGGAAGCGGACAGCCGGTCGCGGGATATTCGATCCTGCAGCCAAGGATCGAAATGCAGCCCGGTCCCGCCTCTGCCACCCTGTTTTCCCACATCTATGCCGGCGATTCCGCCATCGACATTTATTCCCGCGCCGTTTCAGACGTCTATCAGGATCTGTTCGGCACCGGTATTTTCGTCGGCAAGGGAATTTATGACATCGCCTCGGTTCAGCGCAGTCTGGCGGAACGGGTGCCGGAGAACAGCATTCTGAGCCACGACCTGTTCGAAGGCATCCACAGCCGCGCGGCGCTGGCCAGCAACATCGTTCTGTACGAGGGTTTTCCCGGCACCTACCTGGAATTCGCGATGCGCAGTCACCGCTGGCAGCGGGGCGACTGGCAATTGATGCCCTGGCTGGGAAGAACCGTGCCGTCGGCGGACGGGACGCGGATGCCAAATCCCCTGAGCGCGCTCGACCGCTGGAAGATCGTCGACAACCTGCGCCGAAGCCTGATCGCACCGGCGCTGCTGCTGTTCCTGATCGGCGGCTGGACCGTGCTTCCCGGCAGCCCGGCGCTGTGGACGCTTCTGGCGCTGGCGGCGCCCGGCAGTTATCTGATCGGAGAGGTCGTCAATGTGGCGACCGGCGGCATCCGGCGAGGCCGCCTGACCGAGGCGGTGCACCGGTTTTCAAGCAGCGGCGGACGCTGGCTGTTCTCGATCGTCTTTCTGGTCAGCGACACGCTGATCGCCCTGGATGCCGTGTTCCGGACGCTATGGCGGCTGATGGTTTCGAAATCCGGTCTGATGGAATGGAAATCGGCGGCCCATGCCTCGGCCGATCTTCCCCGAAACAAGATCCGGCCGGCGGCCTGGAGCCTGATGTGGCCTTCCTCGGCGATGGCCTTTGTTATTGGCACACACCTGGGCATATTTGATCTGTCAGCGCTGCTCGCTGCGGCACCGGTTCTGACGCTTTGGCTGGCGGCGCCGGAGATCGCGATCTGGACGGCACGGCGGCGGCGCTTCCGGCGCGACACGCTGGACGAGGCGCAGCGCGATTTCCTTGTCGGAATCGCGCGGCGGACCTGGCATTTCTTCGAGACCTTCGCGGGGCCGGACGACAACTGGCTGCCGCCGGACAATTTCCAGGATTTTCCGACCGACAAGATCGCGCACCGGACCTCGCCGACGAATGTCGGGATGTATCTGACGGCGGCATTGGCGGCGCGGGATCTGGGGTTCATTGCAAATTCCGAGTTCCTGATCCGATGCCAAAACACCGTGACGTCTCTGGACAGGATGAAACGCTACCGCGGGCATGTCCTGAACTGGTACGACACCCGCTCGCTGGACCCGCTGGAGCCGCAATACGTCTCGACGGTGGACAGCGGCAATCTGGCGGTCGCGATGATCGCCCTCAAGCACGGGTGCCTGGAAATCGCCAACAGCCCTGCGGTTCCTGTCGCCTGCCTGGACGGTCTGGAGGTGGTGCTCGACCTGTCGATGAATGCGGCCCGCGGCCTTTCGGCGCTGAATGCCGATGCTTTGACGCGGATTGAAGGCGATATTCGCAAGTGCATCCGGCAGGCCCGGACTTCGCCTGCGTCCTGGCGCGGGCCCATTGGCGAATTGTCCGGCCGGCACTGGACAGAGCTCGAACGGATCGTCGGCCAGGCAATTGCGCAGTCTGACGACATTCAGCCCGGGACACTGACCGAAATTCACGTTTGGCTGGACCGGTTCCACCATCACCTAATCGCGCTGCTTAGGGACAGCGACCGTTATCTGCCGTGGCTGGCGTTGCTCGACCGGGCACCGGCAGCCGAAGGCGCGCTGGTCCGCGATGTCGCAAGGCAGCTGTCGCCGCAGACCGAGACCGCCGCGATCCTGAAACACGCCGCGCGGATCGGCGGCGAGATCGACCGCAGGCTGGCTGGCGAGGCGCACGATACAGCAATCGCAGAATGGCTGACCGAACTTCGCCGGTCTATTGCCGAGGGTGCGCAGCAGCAGGACACACTCTACCACGAGCTTGTCGAACTGGCCGAACGCGCCAACGGTTTTGCTTACGGCATGGAATTCGGTTTCCTTTACAACCCCGAGGCTCGTCTGTTTTCGATCGGCTACAACCTTGGGGCCGGTCAGATGGATGCCAACCATTACGACCTTCTGGCCACCGAGGCGCGTCTGGCCAGTTTCTTTGCCATCGCAAAGCAGGATGTCCCGGTCGAGCATTGGTTTTCCTTCAGCCGCCCGATCACCCGCCTGAAGGGCAAGCCGTTGATCCTGTCGTGGAACGGCTCGATGTTCGAATACCTGATGCCGCCGATTTTTCTGCCAAGCCGCCGCGATACCCTGCTGGGCGAGAGCGAACTGACGGCAGTGCAATACCAGCAGCGCTATGCGGCCGAGCGGGGCGTGCCCTGGGGCATTTCGGAGTCGGCCTTCTCCGCGACAGATTCCGAGGGCAACTATCAATACCGCGCCTTCGGCGTGCCGGGCCTTGGCATCCGCCGAGGGCTGACCCGCGATCTGGTGGTCGCGCCCTACGCGACGGCGCTGGCCCTGTGCGTGCAGCCTGGATCAGCCGTGGAAAATCTGCGCCGGCTGGCGCAATTGGGTGCGGTCACCTGCTACGGCTTCATCGAGGCGCTGGATTTCACCCCCTCGCGCATCTCGCGCGCGCGCGCCCATGTTCCGGTGCAGACCCATATGGCGCACCATCAGGGCATGACCATTGCCGCCATCATCAACGCGCTTGCGGGCGATGTCCTTGTCCGGCGCGTCGCCCGCGAGAAGTCGCTGAAGGCGATGGACCTGTTGCTAGACGAGCAGGTTCCCTGGGACGTTCCGATCGACACTGGACGCGCCGACGAGGCCTGGGAGCGTCACGCCGACACCCATGCGCCGACGGTTCCGCCGCCCTGGGTGCCCTCGCTGGACGCGTCGTCGCCGCAGATGCACCTTCTGGGCAACGGCCGATTATCTACCCTGGTCTCGGCTTCCGGCGGTGGCGGGCTATCATGGCAGGGCAACGCGCTGACCCGTTGGCGATCCGACCCGACGCAGAATGACTTTGGATCGGCAGTGTATTTCCGCGATACGGACAGCGGCGCGCTGTGGTCCGCCGGACGGTTCCCGACCGGAATACCGGGTCAGGACGCCCGGACGCTGTTTCATCAGCACATGGTCGAAACCTTCCGGCGCGATCACGGCATCGCCACGCGGATGGAACTGACGGTGGCGCCGTTCGCGGATGCCGAGGTCCGCCGCTTCACGCTGATCAACGACAGCGACCAGCCCCGCAACATCGAACTGACAAGCTATGCCGAGATCGTGCTGGCGCCGCCGCTCGACGACGAACGACATCCGGCGTTCAGCAAGCTCTTTGTCCGCAGCAGTTTTCTGAACGATCACCAGGCATTGCTCTTTCAGCGGCGCCCGCGACGGCCAGAAGCCGTGGCACCGGTGCTTCTGCAAAAGTTCCTCACCGAAGAAGACGTGTATGTCTCCGGCTTCGAGACCGACCGTGGTCGGTTCATCGGGCGCAACGGCAATCTGAAGTCACCAGATGCGCTTGGCCGGGGTCTCGGCGGCTCCGAAGGCTGGACGCTGGATCCGATTGCATCGCTGCAACTCCGGCTGCGCTTGAAGCCGATGCAGAAAGTCCAGGTCGCGCTTGTGACAATTTCCGGCACCTCGCGCGGTGAAGTGCTTGAGACGGCCAGCCAGTTTACCATGGGGACGCTTGACCGGGTGTTTCGCGAGGCGGCGCTTGAAACCGCACGCGAGGTGCAGAATGCGGGCGTGGACCTCGGGCAACTGCCGGCGCTTCAGGTACTCTCGTCTCTGCTGTTGCAGCCGAATCCGGTGCTACGGCATCAGCGTGCAGGCAATCTCAACGACTGGAACGGGCAGCCCGACCTGTGGCGGTTCGGGATATCCGGCGATCATCCATTGTTGCTGTTCCTGACCGACGACGCACGGCCGCCGGAAAACCTGGACGTTCTGGTCCGGGCCAAGACCCTGTGGCATCGACGCGGACTGGCGATGGACCTTGTGGTGTTGCGCCAAGGGGCTTCCAGTTACGAGGGGCCGCTGCGCGAGCGTATTCTTTCGGTGCTGCGCGACACCCATTCCGAGGGACTGCTCGGCCGCGATGGCGGTATTCACCTTCTCTCGTCGGATCAGATGAGCGTTGCCGCCCGCCGCGGGCTGGAGGCGGCGGCCCAAGTCGTCCTGACCGACGACCCTCTCATGCTGACCGAGCGGCTGGACCGCGTGCTGGAGACGAGGCGCCCGCCGCCCCGGTTCGAACCGGCGTTCCCCGTCACTTTCGAACAGGCGCAAGACCTGCCGCGGCCCGGCGGGCTGGCTTTCGACAATGGCTATGGCGGGTTCGACGCGGAGACCGGCGAATATGTCATCCACCTGACCCCCGGTATGCGCACCCCTGCGCCCTGGTGCAATGTGCTTGCCAATGACGGCTTCGGGACAATCGTCAGCGAGGCCGGGCTGGGCTTCAGCTGGGCGGTCAACAGCGGCGAACACCGGCTGACGCCCTGGTCCAACGATCCGGTCGCCGATGAAGCGAACGAGGTGCTTTATCTGCGCGACGAGGCCTCGGCCGAAGTCTGGACTCCGACGCCCGCGCCCCTGGGCCACGATACCACCTGCCAGGTCCGGCACGGGTTCGGCTATACGCGATGGACCCGGAACAGCCAGGAACTGCGGCAGGAGTGCACTGTCCTGGTTCCCCCGGACGCGCCGGTGAAGCTGGTGCGCATCCGGCTTGGAAACGTCTCGGATCAGGCCCGGCGCATCACCGCGACCTACTATGCCGAATGGTTGCTGGGTGCGTTGGCGAGCGTCGCAAAGCCGCATGTCGTCTGCAGCTACGATCCGCAAGCCAGGGCGATCCTCGCGCGCAACCCGTGGAACCCCGAATTCGCCGGACGGGTGGCATTCCTGACCGCGTCTTCGGAGCCGCACAGCGTCACCGGGTTGCGTCGGGATTTCCTTGGGCCGGAAGGCGATCTATCCGCGCCCGACGCGCTGGCACGCTGGGACCTGGGTGGCCGGTTTGTGCCCGGAGGCGACGCCTGTGCGGCCTATCAGGTCCATCTGGAAATCGCTCCGCAGGGCACAACAGAGGTCGTCTTCGTGCTGGGAGAGGCCGAAGATACGGCAGCCGCCACCGATCTGATCCGGGTCTGGCGGAAGGCCGGGGCCTTCGACGCCGCACTCAGCGATGTGCAGGCGGCGTGGCGGACGCGGTCGGCGGCGGTCAGGGTCCGCACACCCGATCCGGCGCTGGATCTGATGGTCAACCACTGGCTGCCCTACCAGAACCTGTCGTGCCGGGTGCTGGCTCGAGCCGGATTCTACCAGGCGGGCGGCGCCTTTGGTTTCCGCGATCAGCTCCAGGACATGCTGGCGCTGCTGCACAGCGATCCGGCGCGGGTTCGCGCGCATATTCTTAACGCCGCCCGCCACCAGTTCGAGGCCGGCGACGTCCTGCATTGGTGGCACCCGCCCGAAGGCCGCGGCGTGAAAACGCGATGCTCGGACGATTACTTGTGGCTGGTTTATGTCACTGCCCGATACGTCCGCGCCACCGGCGACCGCACGATCCTGGCCGACGAGGTCCCGTTCCTCGTCGCGCCCGATCTGCGCGACGACGAAGACGACCGCTATGCCCGGTACGATATCGGCGAAACCGCGCCGCTGATCGAACATTGCGCGCGGGCGCTGGACCGGATGATGGCGACCGGGGCGCACGGCCTGCCGCTGATCGGCACCGGCGACTGGAACGACGGCATGGACCGCGTCGGCGCCGCCGGCAAGGGCGAAAGCATCTGGCTCGCCTGGTTCCAGATCGCAACGGTGCGGCTGTTCGCGCCGCTTGTCGCGGGCGCTGAACTCGCCGACCGCGCCGAGCGCTGGCAGGCGCATGCCAAGGCGGTCGCCGAGGCGGTGGAAGAACATGGCTGGGACGACGAGTGGTATCTCCGCGCATTCGATGACGCAGGGCTGCCATGGGGATCACATACCAACGATGAATGCCGGATCGACCTGATCGCCCAGGCCTGGAGCGTCCTGTCGGGCGCGCCGACCGGCGACCGCGCGGCCAAGTCTCTGGAGGCCGCCCATACGCATCTTCTCGATGCCGGCGACAGGCTGATCCGGCTGCTTGATCCGCCGTTTCATGAGACCGAGCGCGACCCGGGCTACATACGCGCCTATCCGCCGGGCATCCGCGAGAACGGCGGCCAGTATACCCATGCCGCCGCCTGGCTGGGCCACGCCTTCGCGGCGGTCGGCGACGGCGACCGGGCCTGGGAGGTGTTTGATATCATCAACCCGATCCGGCGCGGCACCACCGCAGAGGAAGCCGACCTCTACAAACGCGAGCCCTATGTCCTGGCCGGAGACGTCTCGGCCACGGGCCTGCATCACCGTCAGGGCGGCTGGTCGTGGTACACAGGCGCTGCGGGCTGGACCTGGCAGCTTGCGGTCACGGGCATCCTGGGCGTCGATCTGCGAGGCGCGACCGTAGGGCTGAACCCCTGCCTCCCGAAGGCATGGGGTGGCGCCGAGGTCCATCTGGAAAGCCCGCACGGTGCGCTCTCGATCACGATCCGCGATCCCGGACATCTCGGCAGCGGCGCGGTTTCGATCACTGTCAATGGGGAGAAATCCGCGGATGGAACGGTTCGGTTCCCGGGTGCCGGTAAGACGTTGCAGGTCGTGGTGGACCTGGGCGAATAGCCGCGGCTCGGTATGTGTGCCCGGATCACCGCTGCGGGGCAGTCCGGCGGATCGTAAACGCGGGGTCATGCTCTGCCCGCAACTATCGCGGCGAGTCTATGCCGAAACAGGTCTCGAGTACCGCGGCGCGACTTGATGCACATCAATGAAAACTGCGGAGAAATTTTTAAAGGTGATTTGCAGAAAGGAGGGCAGCCGGTGTTCGAGATTCGTTTGCACGGACGCGGAGGGCAGGGTGTCGTGACTGCGGCGGAATTGCTGTCGGTTGCTGCCTTTCATGAGGGCCGACACGCGCAGGCGTTTCCAAGTTTCGGCTCGGAACGGATGGGGGCGCCGGTTGCGTCCTACTGCCGAATTGCCGACGCCGAAATCAGGCTTCGCGAACCGATTGTAGAGCCCGATGCCCTGATTATTCAGGACTCTACACTGCTGCATTCAGTCGACGTTTTTGCCGGTCTTGGACCCGATGGCTTCCTGCTGATCAATTCGACCCGCAGCTTCACCGAACTCGGGGTCGCCGAATTCACCGATCGGTTTCCGCCGGGCCACGCGCGCAGCATTGATGCGACCGACATCGCGCGGCGCCATATCGGACGCCCGGTGCCGAACGCGGCATTGCTCGGCGGCTTTGCCGCCCTGACCCGGAGGCTGGAAATTGGATCCGTGCTGGCGGCGATCCGCGAACGATTTGCGGGCCCGGTCGGCGCGGCCAATGCGGCCGCGGCACAGGAAGCCCACGATACCGTTCTGCGCGCGGAAGGGTGCTTATCATGATGAAGCAAATAGAGGGCTCACAAGGCATCGCCGAAGCGGTGGCGCTGTGCCGGCCGCAAGTGGTCTGCGCCTATCCGATCACCCCGCAGACCCACATCGTCGAGGGCGTCAGCGCGATGGTGAAGACCGGCGCGTTGCAGAATTGCGAGTTCATCAACGTGGAATCGGAATTCGCCGCGTTGTCGGTCGCCATCGGCGCCTCGGCGGTGGGCGCGCGCGCTTATACGGCCACCGCCAGCCAGGGGCTGCTGTTCATGGCCGAGGCGGTCTATAACGCCGCCGGCCTGGGATTGCCGATCGTGATGACGGTGGGCAACCGCGCGATCGGCGCGCCGATCAACATCTGGAACGACCATTCCGACAGCATGGCGCTGAAGGATGCGGGCTGGATCCAGCTTTACGCCGAAACCAACCAGGAGGCGCTGGACCTGCACATCCAGGCGTTTCGTCTGGCCGAGGATCTATCCTGCCCGGTCATGGTCTGCGTCGACGGTTTCATCCTGACCCATGCCTTCGAGCGGCTGGAGATTCCGACGCAAGCGCAGGTCGATGCCTTTCTGCCGCCGTTCGAGCCTGTCCAGCAGCTCGACGCCGACAATCCCTATTCCATCGGCGCGATGGTCGGCCCCGAGGCCTTTACCGAAGTGCGCTATCTCGGCCATCAGAAACAGATCGAGGCGCTGGAGGTCATCCCGCGCATCGCCGCCGAATTCGAGGCCGCCTTCGGCCGCGCCTCGGGCGGGCTGGTGCGCCCCTATCGCATCGAAGACGCGGAAACGGTGGTGGTGGCGCTGGGCTCGGTCAACGGCACCATCAAGGATGTCGTCGATGCCGAACGCGACGCCGGGGTCCGCATCGGCAGCATCGCCATCACCTCGTTCCGGCCGTTCCCGCTGGCGGAACTGCACGATTTTCTGGCCGGCGCGACGCGCGTCGTCTGCGTCGAGAAAAGCCTGGCGCCGGGGCTCGGCGGGACTCTTGCCTCGAACGTGCGGATGGCGCTGCGCGGCATCGCGAAACCGGTCTACACGGTTATCGCCGGTCTTGGCGGGCGGCCCATCACCCGGGCGTCGCTGGCCGATGTATTCCATCTGGCGGCGGCCGACGCGCTGGAAGATGTCACGTTCCTCGATCTCAACCACGAGGTAATCGCGCAGCAGATGGCGATTGCTGAACGCGAAAGGCACTCGGGTCCGATCGCGGAGAACCTGCTCAAGGCGCTAAACCCCGGCCTGTCGCGCTCCGGGCCTCAGGACGAAGGAACAGGACCATGACCGAGGAAACCGCGCTTCAGCGGGTCAAGTTCTATCAGACCGGCACCCATACCGTCGGCAACCGGCTGATGGGCGAGGACGAGCGGACGGTTCAGGCCTCGATGGACCGCTCGAACGCCATCACCTCGGGGCACCGCGCCTGTCAGGGCTGCGGCGAAGCCCTGGGCGCGCGCTATGCGCTGGACGCGGCGATGCGGGCGGCGGACGGCAAACTGGTGGCGGTCAACGCGACCGGCTGCCTTGAAGTCTTCACCACGCCGTATCCGGAAACCTCCTGGCAGATCCCCTGGCTGCATTCCGTGTTCGGCAACGCCCCCGCCGTGGCGACCGGGGTGGCCGCGGGGCTGAGGATGCGTGGCAGGACGGACGTGCGCGTGGTGGCCCAGGGCGGCGACGGCGGCACCACCGATATCGGCTTCGGCTGCCTTTCCGGCATGTTCGAGCGCAATGACGACGTGCTTTATGTCTGCTACGACAACGAGGCCTACATGAACACCGGGGTACAGCGGTCCTCGGCCACGCCGCCCGCCGCGCACACCGCCACGACACCGGCACTGGGTGAAGCGCCGGGGAATGTGTTCGGCACCGGCAAGAACCTGCCGCGCATCGCGATGGCCCACAATATCCCCTATGTCGCCACCGCCAGCGTTTCGGATCTGCACGATCTCGAGGCCAAGGTGACGCGTGCCATGGGGATCAGCGGCGCGCGCTATATCCACATCTTCGTGCCATGTCCGCTGGGCTGGGGATCGGCCTCGGAAAACACCATCAAGATCGCCCGGCTTGCGGTCGAATGCGGCCTGTTTCCGTTGTTCGAGGCCGAGCACGGCGAGGTCGTTTCGGTCGGTAAGATCCGCCGCCGCGTGCCGGTCGACGACTATCTGCGTCTGCAACGGCGCTTTGCACATCTGTTCAGGAATGGCGCCGCGGATCGCCCGCGGATCGAGGCGATCCAGCGCATGGCGGATGACAACATCGCCAGATACGGGCTGGTCGATGCGGAGGACAAACAGTGACCGACAAGTCGCGCCCCTATGCGATCTCGCTCGACCCCGGATCGAGCCTGCAAAACCACACCGGATCGTGGCGCTCGTCGCGGCCGGTCTATGTCGACCGTCTGCCGCCCTGCAACAACGCTTGCCCGGCGGGCGAAAATATCCAGAACTGGCTCTATCATGCCGAGGGCGGCGACTATGCCGCCGCATGGCAAAGCCTGATGCGCGACAATCCGATGCCGGCGGTATTGGGACGGGTTTGCTATCATACCTGCGAAACCGCCTGCAACCGGGCGCAGCTGGACGAGGCCGTCAGCATCCACGCGGTGGAGCGGTTTCTAGGAGATTACGCGATCAGGGAGGGGCTGACCCCGGAGGTGGACGCTGCGCCAAGTGGCAGGCGGGTTCTGGTGATCGGGGCCGGACCCAGCGGGCTGTCAGCCGCCTATCATCTGACGCGCCTCGGCCATGCGGTGACGATCCGCGAGGCCGGTCCGATGGCCGGCGGCATGATGCGCTTCGGCATTCCGAGATACCGCCTGCCGCGCGACGTGCTCGATGCCGAGATTGACCGGATCATCAGCATGGGCGTCACGCTGGAGCTGAACACCAAGGTCAAGGACATCGACGCGGCCTTCGATACCGATGGCTTTGACGCGGTCTTCGTCGCGGTCGGCGCCCATCTGGCCAAGCGGACCGAGATTCCGGCCCACGCGGCGGGCCGCATCCTTGATGCGGTGAGCCTGCTGCGCGAGATGGAAACCGGCGCAGAGCCGCCGCAACTGGGCCGGCGGGTGATCGTCTATGGCGGCGGCAACACCGCGATGGATGTTGCCCGCACCGCCAAGAGGCTGGGCGTGGACGAGGCGATGATCGTCTACCGCCGGTCGCGCAAGGAAATGCCGGCGCATGATTTCGAGGCCCGCGAGGCCGAGGAGGAAGGTGTGCTGATCAACTGGCTGCGCACCATCAAGCAGATCGACGAGAGCACCATCACGGTGGAGAAGATGAGCATCGACGCCGACGGGCGCCCGCAGCCGACGGGCGAGTTCGAAACGCTGGAGGCCGATACCCTGGTGCTGGCGCTGGGGCAGGATGTGGACACGGCATTCCTGGAAACGGTGTCCGGTGTAAAGCTCGCCCGCGATGGCGTCGTCGAAGTTGACCCTCAGATGATGACCGGCCGCGCCGGGCTGTTCGCGGGTGGTGATATGGTGCCGTCCGAGCGCACGGTGACGGTCGCCATCGGCCATGGCAAGAAGGCGGCGCGCAATATCGACGCCTGGCTGCGCGGCGGCCGCTACGAGAAAGCGCCGAAGGCCGAACTTGCCGGCTTCGATCTGCTCAACACCTGGTATTACGACGATGCGCCGAAGCGGGTGCAGGACCAGCTATCGTTGGTACGGCGACAGTCGGGTTTCGAGGAGGTCGGCCAGGGTCTGACCGAGGACAACGCACTGTTCGAGGCACGCCGCTGCCTGTCTTGCGGCAACTGTTTCGAATGCGACAACTGCTATGGCATCTGTCCCGACAACGCCGTGATCAAGCTGGGACGGGGGAACCGCTTCAGCATCGACCTGGAATACTGCAAGGGCTGCGGCATCTGCGCCACCGAATGCCCCTGCGGGGCGATCAAGATGATTCCGGAAATCGCTTAGATGGCATCGCGGCCGCATATCGCAGAAGTCGGGTCGCGTCTGGTCATTGAGGATCCCGGCGCTCTGGTCACGGCGCTACTCGACGATGGCTGGCGGGTTGTCGGGCCACGCCTTGGCGACCACGCGATTGTCTATAGTGAAATCTCCGGTCCCGGTGACCTGCCCAGGGGATTGATCGACGAGCAGGACGGCGGCCACTACCGGCTGCGCAGAGACCGCGAGGGAAGCTGGTTCGACTATGTCGTCGGCCCGCAAAGCTGGAAGAAATGGCTGTTTCCGGCGCGGCAGAAACTCTGGTCTGCCGAAAAGGCCGACGGCGGGTTCGATATCACACCAGTGGCGGAGGAATGGCCCAAGACCGCCTTTTTCGGTGTCCGGGCCTGCGAGATCGCCGCGTTGGAGGTGCAGGACCGGGTGTTCGACAACGGCGAATTCGCCTATCCCGGCTATCGCCGGCGGCGCGCCGGGACGCTGATCGTCGCCGTGCAATGCGCCCGGTCGGCGGCAACCTGTTTCTGCGCCTCGATGAACACCGGCCCGCGCGCCGACAGCGGCTTCGACATCGCGCTCACCGAACTGGCGGACGAGGCGGCGTTTGTGGTCGAATGCGGCAGCGCGCGAGGCGCCGCGATCCTTGATCGACTTGAAACGCGGGTGCCGGAGGAACGCCATTTGCAAGCCGCCGAGGCGGCAACGAAGGCCGCTGCCGAAAGCCAGACCCGACGCATGGTCGACAACGTCCCCGATCTGCTGCGTGAAAATCCGGACCACCCGCATTGGGACGTGGTTGCTGACAGGTGTCTTAGCTGCGCGAACTGCACGCTTGCCTGTCCGACCTGTTTCTGCTCGGACGTCGAGGACGTCAACGACCTGACCGGCGATCATGCCGAGCGTTGGCGGACCTGGGACAGCTGCTTTACCGCTGATTTCAGCTATGTTCACGGCGGCTCCGTGCGGCGCTCGACTAAGTCACGCTACCGGCAATGGCTGACGCACAAGCTGTCCACTTGGTATGACCAATTCGGAACCTCGGGCTGCGTCGGCTGCGGACGCTGCATCGCCTGGTGCCCGGTCGGCATCGACATCACGGCCGAAGCGGCCGCTTTTGCAACCGAGCCGGAACAGAGCGGGGACTGATTGCATGCGCATACATGGTATCGAGGAGATCCTTTCGGAGCACCCGGTCTTCAGGGCTTTCGACAAAGAGACGCTGGAACTTCTTGCGGGATGTGCGCGCAACGAACACTTTCGTGCTGGCGACAGGATATTCGCCGAAGGCGATCCTGCCGACAAGGTCTTCCTCCTGCGCCATGGCGATGCCGCTGTCGAGATCGCCACCTCGGAAAGGGCACCGATTATTGTCGAAACGCTGCACCCGGGCGATGTTCTGGGCTGGTCCTGGATGGTGCCGCCTTACCGGCACATGTCTGATGCCCGTGCAATGACCGAGATCAGAGCGATCAGTCTCGGCGCGATCTGCACGCGGCAGAAATGCGACGAGAACCCGGTTCTGGGGTATCGGATGTTTCAGCATCTGCTGCCGCATATGGCGGCGCGCGTGCGAGCCCTGCGCCTGCAGCTGCTGGATCTGTACGGAACAAAGAAAGGGTAGCGCGGTGCCGTCAGTGCAGGAACCAGACCCGATGCTGCCGCGCCGCTACCGCGTTCGCAGCGCCTGGGCTGAGATTGCCGGTGTGACCTCGATGGAACTGACCCCAGTTGATGGTGCGGCGGTCGCGTTCCAGCCCGGCCAGTTCAACATGCTCTATGTTTTTGGGGTCGGAGAGATCGCTATCTCGATTTCCGGCAACCCGGCTGAACCGGGCCGGCTGATCCACACCACCCGGTCGGTGGGCGCGGTCTCGGCGGCGCTGACGGGCCTGCGCGAGGGCGACATGCTCGGGGTTCGCGGGCCCTTCGGTTCGGCCTGGCCCGTTGCCGCAGAGACCGGGCAGCACATCGTTTTTGTTGCCGGTGGGCTGGGGCTCGCCCCGCTGCGCCCCGCAATACACCACGTTCTTGAACACCGCGCGCGCTATGCGGGTGTGACGCTGGTCTATGGCGCAAGATCGCCGGACGAGCTGCTCTATGCCGAAGAGATTAAAACGTGGAAGTCGCGGTTCGACACCGAAATCGATGTAACAGTCGATCATGCCGAACCGTCATGGACAGGGCGGGTAGGCGTCGTCACCACCAGCCTCGACCGCGCGCTTGCCGGGATCAATACGACAGAGGTTTCGGCCTTTTTGTGCGGACCGGAGATCATGATGCGGTTTTCGGTGATGAGCCTGGCCGCCGCCGGCGTCGCGCCCGACCGGGTGTGGGTTTCAATGGAGCGCAACATGAAATGCGCCATCGGGTTTTGCGGGCACTGCCAGTTCGGCCCGGATTTCGTCTGCCGCGACGGACCTGTGTTTCGCCACGACCGCGTCGCGCGGCGCCTGTCGACGAAAGAGGTCTGAGTCATGACACGCCCCAAGCTCGCCGTCTGGAAATTCGCCTCCTGCGACGGCTGCCAGCTGACGCTTCTGGATTGCGAGGACGAGCTTCTGGCCATCGCCCAGGCGCTGAACATCGCGCATTTCCTCGAGGCCACCAGTTCGATCACGGATGGCCCCTACGACATCTCGCTGGTCGAGGGGTCGATCACCACCGCGCATGATGCCGAACGGATACGCTCGATTCGCGACCAGTCCCGCAAACTCATCACAATCGGGGCCTGCGCGACGGCGGGCGGCATTCAGGCGCTGCGCAATTTCGCCGATGTCGAGGGGTTTACAAGGGCAGTCTATGCGCACCCGGAATACATCGAGACGCTGGCCACATCGACGGCGATCGCCGATCATGTGACCGTCGATTTCGAACTGCGCGGCTGCCCGGTGTCCAGGCATCAGCTGCTGGAGCTGATCGCGGCCACGCTTGCCGGGCGCAAACCGCATATACCGCGCGCCTCGCAATGCATGGAATGCAAGCGCAACGGCACCGTCTGCGTCATGGTGGCCAAGGGCACACCCTGCCTGGGGCCGGTGACGCAGGCAGGGTGCGGAAACCTGTGCCCCGCGGTCGGGCGCGGCTGCTATGGCTGCTTCGGCCCGATGGAAAGCACCAATGCACCGGCGCTTTCGGCGCAACTGGCGACACTGGGCATGCAGCCCGCACAGTTGCGGGATGTCTATCGCAGCTTCAACGCCGCGGCGCCGGAGTTCTGCAAGGAGAGCCTGTCGCATGACTGAGCGCATCATCCAGGTCGATGCCCTGGCGCGTGTCGAAGGCGAAGGCGCGCTTTATGTACGGCTGCGCGGCCGCGAGGTCGAAAAGGTCGAGTTCCGCATCTTCGAGCCACCACGGTTCTTCGAGGCGTTCCTGCGCGGCCGCGACGCGCATGAGACACCCGATATCACCTCGCGGATCTGCGGCATCTGCCCGATCGCCTATATCATGAGCGCCTGTCATGGCATCGAGTCAGCCCTTGGCATCGCCGTGTCGCCCGAAATCGACGCCCTGCGGCGGCTGATCTATTGCGGCGAGTGGATTCAAAGCCACACCCTGCATGCCGTCTTGCTGCATGCGCCCGATTTCCTTGGCCTCGATGACGCGATCCAGATCGCCCAGTCGCACCCCGATCTTGTGCGAACCGGGCTCAGGCTCAAGAAGATCGGCAATTCGGTCTTGGAATGTATCGGCGGGCGCGCGGTGCATCCGGTCAACACCCGCGTCGGCGGGTTCTACCGCGCCCCGGATCGTGCCGCGATTCGCGCGCTCGTGCCCGAGCTGGAATGGGGCGCGCAGGCGGCCCGCGACCTGGCGCTGGCCTTCGCCCGGTTCGATTTTCCCGACGACGAATTCGACTATACCTTCGTTTCGCTGACCGACCCGGAAACCTATCCGATCCTCGGAGGCCGGATCGGCTCCAACCGGGGGCTGAACATCGCGGTCGAGGATTTCGAGCGGCATTTTGTCGAAGAGCATGTCGCGCGTTCGACCGCGCTGCATGGCCGGATGCGCGACGGCTCGGCCTATCTTGTCGGGCCGCTGGCGCGCTATGCCAACAACTTTGACCGCCTGTCGCCCGACTGTCAGGCGACGGCGCGCGACGCCGGGCTGGGGCCGGTGGTGCGCAATCCGTTCAAGTCGATTCTAGTGCGGCTGATCGAGGTCCAGTACGCCTGCGAGGAAGCCGCCCGGCTGGCCCGAGCCTACGAACCGCCCGACCCGGCCTTTGTCGAGGCGCCGGCCCACGAGGGCGAGGGGCAGGGCTGCACCGAAGCGCCGCGCGGCATCTGCCATCACCATTACCGGCTGGACGGCGAAGGGCGCATCGAACACGCCCGGATCGTGCCGCCGACCTCGCAGAATCAGCCGCAGATCGAGGCCGATCTGGCGCGAGTCGTGGCAGCCGACCTCGACCTGTCGGACAAGGATCTGAAATGGCGCTGTGAACAGACGATCCGTAATTACGATCCCTGCATCTCGTGCTCGACACATTTTCTGAAGCTGACGGTGGATCGTGTCTGAGCGGGGCAAGATATCGCCGCTGATCGTCGGCATCGGCAACCGGTTCCGGATGGACGACGGCGTCGGCCCCTGGGTGGCCAAAGGATTGCAAAGGGCCGGGTTGGAGACGCGCGTTCATGCCGGCGACGGGACCGGCCTGCTCGATCTGTTCGAAGCGCATGACGATGTCATCCTTGTCGATTCCACAAGAAGCGGCGCGGCGGCGGGCAGTATGGTCGCGATTGACGCGTGTCTTGCACCGCTGCGTGCCGATATGTTTCACTATTCGACGCACCGGTTCGGCCTGGCCGAGGCGGTGGAAACCGCGCGCGCGCTTGGGCGCCTGCCGCAAAGGCTGTGGGTCTACGGCATCGAAGGCAAAGACTTTGGCGCGGGCATCGGACTGTCAGAATGTGTCGAACGCTCCGCCATTGCGCTGGTGGCCGACCTGGGCGCGGACCTGTCGGGCGGCGACTGAGATTGCGGGATGGTGTATGCGCGGTTTGCGCGATGGTGTATGATGATGGCGACGGCCAGGCGAAGGATGGTCCCCCGGTCGGGACCAGGAACAAGGAGCGATGCGATGTGCCTTGCGGTTCCCATGACGGTCGTTTCGCGCGACGGTTTCATCGCCCAGTGCGAAGCGAAAGGGATCGGCCGGTCGGTCAGCCTGTTCCTGTTGCAGCACGAGGATATCGCGCCCGGCGACCATGTGATGGTGCATGTCGGTTATGCCATCCAGAAGATCACCCCGGCGGACGCGCAGAGCGCCTGGGATATCTACGACGAGATGTACGCGGCCGAAGCAGGGGCGGGCGGGGATGCATGAACTGGCGATCTGCCAAAACCTGCTGGCCGAGGTCGCCAAGGTTGCCGCCGCGCACCGGGCGGCGGTTGTCACCCGGGTTTTCGTTGCCATCGGCCCGCTGTCGGGCGTCGAGGCGCCACAACTGGTCCGCGCGTTCGGGGTGGCTCGCACGGGGACCGTGGCGGCAACCGCCGTGCTCGTGGTGGAAACGCCGCCGGTCGCGGTCTGGTGCGACAACTGCGAGCGCGAAAGCGCGGTTGCCGCAAACGCGCTGTTGTGCGGCATGTGCGGAACCTGGAAGATCGCATTGAAATCCGGTGACGAGCTTTTGCTGAAACGCGTTGAACTGGCCGAGGCTTCAGACCCGGCGCCGATCGACGCGCGACAGGTCAGGGGAGGATGTCATGTGCAATGATTGTGGTTGTGCCGTCGGCACCGGCAAGGTCGAGGTGCGCGATGCGCTTGGCCATGTCACCACAAGCCGCGCCGCTGATGGCTCGGTCGAGGTTCTGACCGCCATCTTGCGGCAGAACGATCACGAGGCCGCCCACAACCGGGCGCATTTCGACGCTCACGGGGTGCTTGCGATCAACCTGATGTCGGCGCCGGGGTCGGGCAAGACGCGGCTGCTGGAGGCGACCATAGGCGCGATTGGCGACCGGGTGCGCATCGCGGTGATCGAGGGCGACCTTGAAACCGAGAACGACGCCCTTCGCATCCGGGCCAAGGGCGTGCCCGCCGTGCAGATCACCACCGGCCAGACCTGTCATCTGGACGCGCACATGGTCCATGATGCCCTGCATCTGCTCGCTCTGGCGCAGGTCGATCTGCTGTTCATCGAAAATGTTGGCAATCTGGTCTGTCCGGCGGGCTTCGATCTTGGGCAGCATGCGAACGTGACGCTTCTGTCGGTGGCCGAGGGCGACGACAAACCGGCGAAATACCCGGTCATGTTCCGGGCGTCCGATCTTGTGCTTCTGAGCAAGGCCGATCTGTTGCCGGTGTTCGATGATTTCGCGCCCGAGCGGGCAACGGGTCATGTCCGCGCGCTGGCCAATGACGCGGAGGTATTTCCGGTTTCGGCGCGACGCTCGGATTTGCTGGCGCCGTGGCTCGACTGGCTGGACGACAGGCTTCGGTCGCTGCATTCAGGGGCCGTCCTGCGTCCGCGCATGGCCCGAAGCCACGCGCCGCATGGGCATGTCGCGCCATGACCGCCACGGCGCGTGCCCGCGACTGGCTTGATCGTATCCACGCGCTGTCGTTGCCGGATCGCATACGGGTCATGAATGTCTGCGGCGGGCACGAGCGTTCGATTTCGATGGCGGGGCTGCGCAGCTTGCTGCCGACCGAGATCGAACTCGTTCCCGGCCCCGGTTGCCCGGTCTGCGTCTGTCCCGAGGAAGACGTGCATGCGGCGATCCAGTTGGCGCTGCGCCCCGGGATCACTTTGGTGTCCTTCGGCGACATGCTGCGGGTGCCCGCCAATGCGCCGAAGAGCCAACCACGCACGCTGGAACAGGCGCGCGCCGCGGGCGGCGATGTCCGCCCGATCGCCTCGCCCGCCGAAGCGGTGCGGATCGCGAAAGACAATCCCGCCCGCGAGGTGGTGTTTTTCGCGGCAGGGTTCGAGACGACGATGGCGCCGATTGCGGGCATGATCGCCGAAGGCTTGCCGGCCAACCTTTCGATCCTGCTTGCGGGCCGTCTGACCTGGCCCGCGGTCGCGATGCTGCTGAACAGCGAAGAGGCCGGTTTTGACGCGCTGATCGCGCCCGGTCACGTCGCCACCGTGATGGGCCCCGAGGAGTGGGAGTTCGTCGCCACGACCCACGGCATCCCCGCCGCCGTCGCCGGGTTCGAGGCGGACAGCATCCTGGCGGCACTGCATTCGGTGCTGCGGCAGCGGCTGGAGGGGCGGGTCTTTCTGGACAGCTGCTATTCCGGCGTCGTCCGGCCGGGCGGCAATCCGACCGCGCAAAAACTTCTTGGCGAGGTGTTCGACGTGGCCGATGCCAACTGGCGGGGCATCGGCGCGATCCAGGCCTCGGGCTATGCGTTGAAAGCGCATCTTGCAGACCACGACGCGATCAGGCGGTTCGGCATCGACATGGACGTCGCGCGCAAACGTGCGGGCGAAATGCCGCCGGGCTGCGATTGCGCCCGGGTGGTGCTCGGCAAGGTCTATCCCGACCAATGCGCGCTCTATGGCAAGGCCTGCACCCCGCGCAACCCGATCGGCCCCTGCATGGTTTCCGACGAAGGCGCCTGCCGGATCTGGTGGTCGACAGGCATCCGGCAAGCCAGGTCAGATGCGCGCGAATCCGCCTGAGCCGGCGATATCGCCGACTGCCGCCGCCCGCGATATCGTCGTGGCGGGGCGGGTGCAGGGTGTCGGGTTCCGCCCCTTCGTCTACCGCATCGCGCGGCGTTTGGCGCTTGCCGGCAGCGTGACCAACCGCTCCGGCCAGGTGCTGATCCATGTCGAAGGCGGTGCCAGGGCTATCGAGGATTTCGAAACCGCGCTGCTGGCGGAGGCCCCGGCGCTGGCGCGCCCCGAACTGGCGTCGTCGCGTGCGGCCACATCGCAGGGCGCGCGTGATTTCACGATTCTGGCCAGCGTCGCATCTGATGTCGCCGACGTTCATCTTCCGCCAGATCTGTTCTGCTGTGCCGACTGCCTTGCGGAAATGCGGACACCGTCGCAAAGGCGCTACCGGTATCCTTTCATCAACTGCACGCAATGCGGGCCGCGCTATACGATCATCAGCGCGCTGCCCTATGACCGCCCCGACACTTCGATGGCCGGATTTGCCATGTGCCCGCGGTGCCGCGCGGAATACGACGATCCGCGAGACCGACGCTTCCATGCGCAGCCCCTGGCTTGCCCGGATTGCGGGCCGACGGTGGTCTTCAGCCGCGACAGCCACGAGATATGTCGCGGCGAACCGGCGCTGCGGGCGGTCGTCGAATGCTTGCGCAACGGCGAGATCCTGGCGGTCAAGGGCATCGGCGGCTATCACCTGATCTGCGATCCGGCGAGCGACGCAGCGGTGCAGCGGTTGCGTCGGCGCAAGAACCGCCCGCACAAGCCGCTCGCGGTAATGTTCCCGCAACAGGGTCATGACGGGCTGGATGCGGTCCGGCAAGATGCCGTCCTCGGTGCCGCCGAAGCCGCGGCCTGCCTTAATGCCGCCCGGCCGATCGTTCTGGCAAGGCGCCGGGCAGGGTCGCGCCTTGGCCCGGCCTTGGCGCCGGGCCTGTCGGAGCTTGGCGTTTTCCTGCCCTACAGCCCGCTGCATCATCTTCTGTTGGCGGATTTCGGCGGGCCGCTGGTCGCGACTTCGGGCAATATCAGCGGCGAGCCGGTCCTCACCGGCAACGAGGCGGCCGAGCGGCAGCTTGCCGGCATTGCCGACGCCTTCCTGCACCATGACAGGCCGATCGTGCGGGCCGCCGACGATTCCGTCCTGCGGATCGTCTGCGGAGCGCCGCAGGTGATCCGGTCGGGCAGGGGGTTGGCGCCGTCGGAAATCGCGCTGCCGGTCGAACTTGCCGAGCCGGTGCTTGCCGTCGGCGGCCACATGAAAGGCGCGGTGGCTCTGGCCTGGGACCGCCGCGCCGTCCTGTCGCCTCATATCGGCGATCTGGACAGCCCGCGCAGCCGCGCGGCTTTTTCTCAGATGATAGGCGATCTCCAGGCGATCCACCGCGTCAGGGCGCGCCGGATCCTGTGCGACCTTCACCCGGGTTATGCGAGCAGCCGCTGGGCCTATTCGTCGGGCCTGACGGTGACGGTGATACCGCACCATGTCGCGCATGCCTCGGCCCTGGCGGGCGAGCATCCGGAGATGGCCCGCTGGCTGACCTTCGCATGGGACGGGGTGGGCCTGGGCGGAGACGGCTGCCTTTGGGGCGGCGAAGTGTTTGAGGGCCGGCCCGGATCATGGCGGCGCGTCGCGAGCCTGCGACCGTTTCACCTGCTTGGCGGAGACCGCGCGGCGCGCGAACCCTGGCGGTCGGCGGCGGCGCTGATGTGGGAAGCCGGGCGGCCCTGGGAACCGCCCATCCCCGAAGCAGCCTTTGCCGCGCAGGCCTGGGGCAAGCGTGTGGGCACCCTTGCCACGTCATCGGCGGGCCGGCTGTTCGATGCCGCCGCCGCGCTGATCCTCGGGCTGCAGACGGTCAGCTTCGAGGGCCAGGGGCCAATGATGCTCGAAAGTGTGGCAATGTCGGGGTGCCACGCGGTCGAACTGCCGATTGCCAGGGACGCAAGTGGCGTTCTGCGCGCCGACTGGGCGCCGCTGCTTCCCGTGCTTGCCGACGAAAGCCTGTCGCGCGCGGCCAGATCGGGGATTTTCCACGAAAGTCTGGCGCAGATGGCCGCAGCACAAGTTGCCGCCCTGCGACGGTCGGCGGCGTTCGACGCGGTGGGTCTGACCGGCGGCGTCTTCCAGAACAGGTTTCTCAGCGAGCGGATCGCGGCACTTCTGACCGCGAAGGGCATTCCGGTGCTGGTTCACCGAACCGTCCCGGCGAACGATGGCGGCCTGGCATTCGGTCAGCTCGTGGAATACGCCCATGCCAATCGCACGGCACCGGGGCGTTCGGGGGGGCGTTCGGGGGCGCAGATCGCATGATGCAGGATCGCTACATAACGCTGGCGCACGGCAATGGCGGGCGGTTTATGCGAGAACTGATCGACGACATCTTTGCCCGCCATCTTGCCAATCCGTCGCTGGACGTGACGCTGGACGCGGCACCGATCGGCATTGCTTCGGGGATGGATGCAGTGATCACCACTGACGGCTTTACCGTGAAACCGCTGGAGTTTCCGGGCGGCGATATCGGCGCGCTTGCCGTGAACGGCACCGTGAACGATCTTGCCGTCAGCGGTGCGGCGCCGCTGTATCTGACGCTTGGCGCGATCATTGAGGAAGGGCTGGAGATCGCGACACTCGACCGGATCGCGGCAAGCCTCTCGGCGGCGGCGCGCAATGCCGGGGTCCGGGTGGTAGCGGGCGATACCAAGGTGGTGCCGCGCGGCGAGGGCGGCGGGCTTTACCTGACCACAACCGGCATCGGACAGCGTGCGCCGGAATGCCGCCTGGGCATGGCAGGCATCCACGAAGGCGACACGATCCTGGTCAGCGGCCCGGTCGGCGATCACGGCATCGCCGTGATGCTGGCGCGCGGTGAATTCGAGCTTACCGGAGCCGTGTCGTCCGATTGCGCGGCCGTGACCCCGTTCACCCTGCCGATGGCTTCCGACCCGGCGGTGCGTTTCATGCGCGACCCGACGCGCGGCGGGCTTGCCACGGTTGCCCATGACATTGCACGGGCGACCTTGATGGACGTCCATCTGTCAGAGCAGCAGATTCCGGTGCGTGACAGCGTGCGGTCGGTCTGCGAAATCCTGGGCTACGATCCCTATTATCTGGCATGCGAAGGCCGCGTCGTGGCAGTGGTTGCGCCGGGTGCGGCTGAGGACATACTGGCCGCTTGGCGTGCGCTTCCGGGTGGATCCGAAGCGTGTGCAGTGGGCACCGTGCTTGAAGGACTTGGCCACGTCACCCTGAAAACCGCGATTGGCGGCCACCGGCTGCTTGACGAGTTGGAGGACGATCCGTTGCCGCGCATTTGCTGAAGGATGTATTGCAGGATTTCAGGATGCCCAGGGTCAGGACTTCGGGAATGGGTGTCGGCGGCGGGTATTTGCAACGGATACGATTGTGAGTTACGATTGTGAGTATGGTATTGTGGCTTGATGGCCTGACCCGCAATCCTCGAACTGAAAATACATACAAAACCTTTGATACCAATGGGTAGTACATGGGTTTCGGAGGCCGTTTCGATTGATCCAGGTCAATGTGGACAACCGGCCTAGAAGGCTAATCTTGGAATAGTCAGTTTGAAAGAAATGGGCGCATGATCAGGCCGATGCAGAACATATGGAGCCTGTGGTTGCGCGTGATGACGGTCGCTGCCGCAATTCTTGCGCTTGTTCTCTCTGTTTCGCTGATCTCCCCTGAAGTTGACCATCGTACTATCTCCTTGCAATCCACTGCCGCATTAGCTGGCGTCCGGGATGCAATCGGCGACGCGGCGACGCACCCCGCGTCGGACGAAAAGTGCCACGTTGGGCATTGCTACCAGCTTGTAATTATTCCGAGCAACGGCATGGCGATGACGGGCTTGATCGACGCACAGGAACGTCCGATCGAGCCACACTTCAAGCCATTTCGGGTGCTATATCTGCTCTTCCATCCGCCGCGCATCCTTTCGCAGGTCTGACGGCCAGCACCGATTTTCGGTGCTGCACAAACCATGTGAAAGGAGCGAAAAATGTTTAATGAACAAAATCACTACGCTATTGAGGTCTCGCGTCATGATGCAGAGGCAAAACTCATCGCATGCCGCAATCGGTTTCTTGGCTTTCTTCGTCGACGATTAAGCAGTCCGCAGGACGCCGAGGACGTCTTTCAAGACTTTTGTGTCAAGGTGCTGCGCCACCATGCACAGATCAGGAGCCCAGAGCGGCTGGATGCCTGGCTCGGCATCACGCTGAGACACACTTTGACAGATCACTACCGCCGACGAGCAACGCGAAATAGCAACGCAGAGGCCTACGCAATAGAAGCCAAAGTAACCCGGCAAGAGGTTGTAGATGATGAAGAGCCCGCGTGTAGATGCATCGCTGCAGCGATGAAGATGCTTGAGCCCTCGCAGGCCGAGTTGCTGGCACGGATCGATCTGCAGGACGAGCCGCGCAAGGTGGTCGCAGCTGACCTCGGGTTGACCTTGAACGCCTTGGGAGTTCGGGTTCATCGCTCCAGAGCCGCATTGAAGACAAGAATTGCAGAAATCTGTCCGGTCTGCGGTGAGGGCGGCTTTTTGCAGTGTGACTGTACCCATTCTCGCGACATAGAGCCTTTGGCGACCGCACGTCAGTCAGAAACGGCAACCGGTATGTAATGGCCAGGTATGTGGCGCGTCTTCTTCTAACCAAGAGATGCAAAAAAGAATGGGAGGCGCCAATGACAAGTTCAGGTCACAGATCTCTGGGCACACGGTCGAGTAATCGGCTGAAGCTGATTGCAGCTGTCGCTGCGCGCAACAATCCAATGCAGACATGCATTCAATTGCCCACCAAGGAATGAATTTGTGAAACCTCCGAATTGTCCAGATTCCAGATACGATCCTGAGCTTGATGAATTGATATGCGACTGTCTCGACTTGCTTCTGTCCACGCTTCCGCCTGAACAAGGCAACATTGTTCAGCGCGTCGATGTCGACGGAGAGCGGCCTGAAGACGTTGCACATAGCTTGGGGCTCGGCGAGAGCGCTGTAGCCAATCGACTTGAACGTGGACGCCAAACCCTAAAAGAGCGGTTCGCAGAGATGAACCGGATCTGTCCAAAGCATGGTTTGTCAGGTTGCAAATGCAATCCGGCCAACAGGAAAAAGCTCTGAGTGTGTCTGCGCCTTACAGAGAGCAGTTCCTTTTGGCGAAAATGGAATGGTGTCAATAATTTATGCAGCCAAAGCATCAATAAGACATGAAAGAGGACATGGCCCGATATGCGTCAGAGAGAGCGGCCATCCATGTTTAACTGAACACGTCCTGAAGGTCGCGTTTCATCGCTTCGAGATGCCGGACGACGATGGGTTCCATTTTCTAGCTTTTTGGCATCGCCTCGGCGCCACATTCTCGTGTGAAGCTGTGACCGCCGACGGTCCTCCGAGCGAAGTGCAGGCCGTCAGAGACAGACAACCAAAACAGCCGACGGGTCATTACTTGCAAAGCGCCTCTCCGAAAGAACCGACCCCAAGCGCCGCGTTCGTGCGCGCAATCGACGCCGATCCGTCGCGCTCGGCTTCGGTCAGGGCGCGGATCGCGTCGATGGTCTCGGGGATCACGATGGCCTGGTTGTCGACCATGTAGGCATAGAACAATTCGTCGCCCTCGACCTTGAGCATGTCCTCCCACAGGGCCACCTCGTAGAGGCTGTCGTTGGGCCGCCCGAAATCGGCCATCATCTCCTTGACCGCGTTAAGGGCGCCCAGCCCGTCCGCCATCCGGATCAACGCGATGCGGGAGGAGGCGCGGAACGCTTCCAGCACCTCGTCCTTGGAGGCCTTGCGCGGCATCCTGACCGACCAGTAGTGCAGATGGGCAAGGGTCTGCGGCACCTTCACGGCCATCGTGATCACATCGAGATCGGGGTCGACGCTTTGTGCATCCGGGCCCTGATGGCTGGGAATCTCGGGTTCGGGGACAAGCGTGTTCATGATTCCACCCAGATGGCTTTCCCACGGGTCGGTGGCGCGCCGCAGGAGCGTTCCGCGCGCTGATCCAAGAAGCCCTGCAGCTTTCAGCGCTGTGAGGGTGCGGACGATCGACGTCGTGTTGCAGGACACCACGCGGGTGCTGTCGCGGCCAATCGCGCTTGCATAGTTCGCTTCGGCAACAAAGGAATGGCCGGTCACCTCGTGTTTTTCGCCGCCATGAACGATGAACCGGATGCCTCTTTCGCGATAGGTTCCCACATTGCGCACGGCCACTTTCTTGGGCGTGCAGTCCACCACGATGTCGGCGGTAGCAAGCAGGTCGTCGAGCCCTCCGGACACGTCAAGGCCGGCCTCTCGCATGGCCGGGGCGCGATCCGGGTCCGCGGCATAAAGCGCGAAACCCTTTGCGCGCGCCATGCGGGCGCGCCAGTCGGAGGTGACATCCGCCACGCCAGCGAGGTCCATGTCCTCTTGTGCGACCACTGCGTCTGCCACACGTTTGCCGATCACGCCGTATCCGTTTACGGCAACTCTGATAGGTTTCATGTCAGTCATCCCGCTCTCGTGAATTCTGTGCCGGTCGAAATATCCCAGGCGGATTTGCCTGCCTCGACCTTGGCGATATAGTCACGGGTCAGCGGAACCGCATCACGGCGCTTGGCAAGCTGGATCTGGAAGACCATCAACCGCCCATTCCGGAACGCCATTTCGCAGATAGCCAAATAGAATTCCCACATACGGCAGAACCGCTCGTCGTAAAGCATGCGCGCAGTCTCGCGCTCGGCGGCGAAGCGTTCGGACCAGTGGCGCAGAGTCTCGGCGTAATGCAACCGCAGGACCTCGACATCCGTGACCCACATCCCCGCACGCTCTGCTGCCGCGATGGTTTCGGACAGCGTGGGCAGATAGCCCCCGGGGAAGACATATTTGCGGATCCACGGATCGCTCCCGCCTTTGGGTGCCATCCTGCCGATCGCATGCACAAGAGCGACCCCATCGGGCCTGAGAACGCGCTGCAGAGTGCCGAAAAAGGCATCAAAGCCGGTGCGGCCAACATGCTCGAACATACCTACGGACACGACGCGGTCGTATAGTCCATGCTCTTCGCGGTAATCGCGCCGTTCAAAGGCCACCCGATCAAACAGGCCGGTTTGCTGGGCACGGTCGCGGGCAGCGGCGATCTGCTCGGCCGAGAGGCTGAGCCCGGTCACGCGCGCCTCGTGTTGCTGGGCAAGCTCCATCGCCAGCCCGCCCCAGCCCGAGCCGATATCGAGAACCTCCAGCCCGGGCCGCAGCAGCAGCTTTGCCGCGATATGCCTTTTCTTGAGGGCTTGGGCCTCGTCGAGGGTTTCGTCGCCAGTCGCGAAGTAGGCGCAGGAGTATTGCCGGTCCGCATCGAGAAAGAGGTCATAGAGTTCGGTCGAGATGTCGTAGTGATGCGCCACGTTCGTGTGGGACCGGCTGATTGGATTGTGATGCAGCCTGCGGCTCAGGAATGCGTCCAGCCAGCGGCTCAACCGTCTGCCAGGCAATGCGTCGATAGTATCTATGTCGGTCGTGCAGATCGAGAGAAGGTCGCGTAGGCAACCCGCCTCGATGCGCAGCGTTCCGTCCATATAAGCCTCGCCGAGCGTGAGGCTGGGGTTCGCAAGCAGTTGCGCAGGCAGTCCTTTGTCGATCAAACGGACGGCAACCGAGGGGTCGCCACCGGGACCGAAACGCCAAGCTTCGCCGAGTGGATCGTAAATGGTGAGGCGTCCGTTCCGAACGAGGCGTCGCAGCAATTTCGCGAGCAACCACATGGCCGCCCGTCCCGGTGCGAGACGTCCGGTTTCAATCCGGCTACCTTCTTGTTCAAAGCGTTCGTCGGGAGAGGCTTCGCTATTGGACATGGTCGCTTGCTCCGTCTTGTTTTTCGTCGTCAGGCGGCGTCAACCGCCGCTTTCTGGTAAAACAGACGAAAGACGACAAGGTTCATTACAGAGCGACGGCCTGCCGACCCGGCGGATCGCGGCGGACGGGCGTGTGCTGGCAAACCCCTTGTAAGACTGATCGGCGTGTCCTCGCTGGCGGACCGCGGTCCGTGAATTGCGGACACGCAGGTGAGAGAAGGCCAACGCATCGGGGCTCAGCCCGTCGTTCTAGCTCCGGCGTCGTCCATCAGCGCCTGAAAACGCGCGCGGGCCTTTTCTGCTGCGTCGCAATCGCAATCTAGAAAGCCATGAACCGGGCAGGTCAGGCACATCTCTTCCAACCTTGTCTTCAACGCCTGCCGACCCCGGTGAAGACGGACCGTGAGGTTGTTCAAGGTGATGCCGAGGTCTTTGGCGACAGCCTCGCGCGGCTGCTCCTGAAGATCGACGCGCCAGATTACGTCGGCATATTCCGGCTTGATGGTCGGCAACAGCTTGTAAAGACAATTGCATATCGCCTCGTCGAGTTCTTCGTCGAACCCGTCTTGGACGCTGTCCAGGTCGGTTGGGGCCATCACCACCTCCCTCTGACGATGCCGGGCAAGCTTACGACCGTAGTCCGCGATTGACGACGCCAGGAGCTGGCCGAGCCAGCCACGCACGGCGCGCACATCGCGAAGCTGCTCGGAGCGGTCGATGGCCCGCAGCATGAACGTTTGCAGGACATCCTCGGCGGCTTCCGCATCACCCAGCCGCCGACGCAGGAAATTCAGGATATGCTGACGACCCTCCACCAGCGAGCGACGGACAGCGATGTCGGCATCCTTGGCGGCTGTGTCGCGCTGATCTGCTATGGACAACCGATCTTTCGGGTCGTGATTCATGATACACCTCTGAAGAGCAAGACGCCGAAACATCGGAAACGTTACACTTTCAGGGTACTTGGGTTGACCTGATTGTTTGTGGGACTTCTGTTGGGGATGCAGGGGGCACGGTCTTTTGGAACCAGGGCCAGAATGCGTAAGGTTCCGGTTGCCGCAGCGTCTTCTTACTTCCTCCCTGAGTTGGCACATCGGAAGACTTCTGCAATTCCTGCCACTTCTGACTTGGAAAGGAAATCTCGATGTCGCCGACTGTCATAACCAAAATTGTTTTGGCCATGTTCCTGTGGGCGGCGTGCTTTCCTTTGATCACGGCAGGGCTGCAATACTCGCCGCATCTGACTTTTGCGACAATGCGCGCAGTTCTGGCCGGAGCAACTTTGGTGGGTCTGGCCATGATTTTGCGCAGACCATTCCCGCGCGGTTGGCGCACGTGGTTGACCTTGGGGATCGTCGGGATTGGTGCGACAAGTTTGGGATTTCTGGGCATGTTTCATGCAGCAGAATTCGTGTCTCCGGGCCTCGCCACGGTCATCGCAAACGCGCAGCCGCTGCTGGCCGCGATACTGGGTGTTGCATGGCTTGGCGAAAGGCTGCCGAAGGTCGGTTGGGTCGGTCTACTGATTGGATTCATGGGAATCCTCGTGATCGCGCTGCCGCAATTGCTTGATGGAGGGCAAGAGGGGTCGGCCATCGGCTTCGCCTATATCGTATTGGCCGCGGTTGGGGTGACCATCAGCAACGTAGCGATCAAGTCCATCGCAGGCAAAGTGGATGGGCTTTTCGCAATGGGGTTACAGTTGCTCATCGGCAGCGTGCCAATTGGGTTGGCAGCCCTCGCGCTGGAAGATCAAAACGCCATTCAATGGAACGCGGTCTTCACGTCATCGCTTTTGGGGCTGGCACTGTTCGGCTCAGCGCTGGTGTACTGGCTCTGGTTTTCCGTGCTGGAGGACGTTGAACTGAACCGGGCGATTGTGTTCAGCTTTCTTGTGCCGATCTTCGGTCTTTCAATTGGCGCCTTGTTTTTTGGGGAACTTCTGTCCGTAGTTCAATTTTCCGGTATTGCGCTGGTTGTTTTGGGGATCGTGTTCGTCAATCTTAAGGGAGCACGGCGGCATCAAGGTTGATAATACGGGACAACCTGTTAGCCTGTTTTCTAATGGTGGTTTTTGCTATTGTCTTCGTCGAAAGCCTGTTCACTTCAATACTCGTGTCTGTTGCTCTTTCGGCGCGACGCGCGAAGACGAAGATTTTTCTTTTGAACGACTGGGCATTGAACATTCAAGAGGCAATGATCAGGTCTATTCTGAGTGGGCGCTGATCGCAACATTCGCAAAATTCTTGGAAAGGGCAGGGACTTCTTGGCATCGCAAGACAGTGGCAAGCAGGAGGTGCGGGACGCTTCGCCGGAACGCGCCCTGTTGGACGGGCGCGGAGCGTTTATGGGATTTCTGGTCAAACGGCTTGGCAACCGCGCAGATGCAGAGGATGTCCTGCAAGACTTCTGCATCCGTGTGCTGGCACGCAAGGATCAGCTCCGAGACGTGGAACGAATGGATGCGTGGCTCTACACAATCCTGCGGGCCACTTTGAACGATCACTATCGCAAAGGGACCCGGCGTAGCCGACTGGCCACAGCGGCGGCGCGCGAACCAGAGGAATGGATTGTCGATGCGCCCACGCAGATGGCGCGGCTGTGCACCTGCCATGGCGGGCTGATTTCCGAGTTGCGCCCGGCGGATGCGGAATTGATCCGACGCATCGATTTCGGCGAAGAGGGTCGCGAAAGCGTGGCAGCCGATCTGGGACTTAACCGCAACGCACTTGGTGTCCGGCTCCACAGGGCACGCACCGCCTTGCGAGAGGCGCTGACGAAGCATTGCGGCGCATGCTGCCGAGAGGACCGCGACGATTGTTATTGTCCGCCTGAAGGCTGCGAGAACGGCGAGCACGAGACCGACTGCGAGGAAGAGGGGCAAGTATCCTGATCGCAGCGAAGTCGGATCTGTAACGATTTCCACCACCCAGCGTCTTTTTCTGTGAGCGTACCTGAAGGCACAACCACAGGAGATGATAAACCATGCCGCGGACTACGTTGGATTGGAACTCAGGGGTCCCCCGTCAGCCATCATCCGATGACGATCTTCGCGTCTTTTTTACGCGGATGACCTGCGCATATGCTGAGACCTCCGCGTACGCAGATGCCCCGATGGCGCGGGCGTTGTTCCAGCGTGTCGAAGGGATGAAACAACCTCCTGAACTTGCAGCGCGGGCGTTGAGCATCGGGTTTGGTGATGCCGCCTATCTTCTTGCTGGCCTGCGCAAGGATCTGGCGCAGGATCTCGTGCACGTGATGCTCGCTGGACGATCCTCCATTGAGACTACCAATCAGAAGGAACCCGATGATGAATAAGAGCTTGCGGCTTGCGACCATGGCGCGGGAGCAACCCCCTACAGCTGCCTCCGATGACGCGAGGACAGGCGTTCACGTTCCCTATGCTCAAGACGCCTTCGAACGCTGGGTGCTGTTCCTCGATACGCTGCGCGAACGCGCCGATAACATGATCGCGCATGAGCGGCAGGGCATGCCGCCGCTGCTGGATTTCGACTACGAGCTTCTGCGCGACGCGCGCAATTTCGAACGACCGGCCAACTACGCTCTGCTCAGGATCACGCGGGTCGGAGACGATTGCTGGGACGATTGCGTTGACGCGGCGAAGCCGCCGGTGATCATCATTGATCCGCGCGCCGGGCACGGGCCGGGCATCGGCGGGTTCAAGCGCGACAGCGAGGTCGGGATGGCGATGCACGAGGGCCATCCGGTCTATTTCGTGATCTTCTTTCCAGAGCCCATGCCGGGTCAAACGCTGGCCGACGTTCACTATGCACTGCGCGATTTCGTCTCAGAGGTCGCGCGCCGTCACCCGGATAAAGCGCCCGTGCTTTACGGCAATTGTCAGGCCGGTTGGGCGGCCACGCTGCTGGCGGCGGATTGCGAGGGTCTGACCGGGCCCGTGGTGCTGAATGGCTCGCCGCTCAGCTATTGGTCGGGCGAGGCGGCAAGCAGCCCGATGCGGATGATGGGAGCGCTATCGGGCGGGGCATGGGCCGCGCATATGATCTCCGATCTGGGCGACGGTCGTTTCGACGGGGCATGGCTGGCGCAAAACTTCGAGAACCTGCAACCCGAGAAAGCCATCTGGGACAAATACGCGACCCTCTTTGCCCGTGCCGACACCGAACGCGAACGGTTCTTGGAATTCGAACGCTGGTGGAATGGCTACTTTACGCTCAGCCGCGAGGAAATCCTCGGCATCACGCAGAACCTGTTCATCGGCAACCGGCTGGAGCAGGGCGAGATGCAACTGGACGCGCATTGCACCGTTGACCTCAAGCGGATCAGCAATCCGCTCATCATCTTTGCCTCGGAGGGCGACAACATCACCCCGCCCGAACAGGCAATGGGGTGGATCGCCAAGCTCTATCCCGACACCGATGCGCTCAAGGCAGCCGGGCAGCGCATCGTCTACATGACGCACGGCCATGTCGGCCACCTTGGCATCTTTGTCTCGGGGTCCGTCGCTCGGATTCAGCATCGGGCGATCCTGGAAAGCCTGGACGAGGTCGACGCGCTGGCACCGGGGCTATACGAGATGGTGATCGACAATCCGTCGGGCGACCCGGACTGCGAGAGCGGCGATTTCGCGGTGCGGTTCGAGCCGCGCGAGGTCGACGATCTGGCCATTGCGTCGGACGATGCGGCCTTGGAACAGGTGGCGCAGATATCGCGGATCAACGAGGCGGCCTATTCGACTTTCGTGAGCCCGTGGCTGCGGGTCGCGACCAGCCCGGCCAGCGCCGAGGCCCTGCGCGCCCTGCATCCCATGCGCTGGACCAGGACGATGTTTTCCGAACGGGTGAACCCGTGGATGTCTTTGGTCAAATTCGCTGCCGACACACTGCGCGAGACGCGCGATCCTTTGCCGGAAAGCCACCCCGCGATTGTCACCGAACGCGCGCTGTCGGCGCGCACCGGCGAGGTTCTGGGCGCATGGCGCAAGGGGCGCGATGCGTGGATCACCCATGTCTTCGGCGCGATGTTCGGCACTTTACCCATCACCACCTCACCTGCACGGGCGAACCATCCGGACGCCGTATCACACAAGGAGTGACCGAATATGGAATGGCTTTCTCAGAACTGGGTTTTGGTTCTCCTCTTCGGTGGAATGGCCGCGATGCACCTTTTCGGGCACGGTCATGGCGGACACAAACATGGCAAGACAAGCAAGAGTCATAGTGTGCATGAGAAGAAAAAGGCCGCGTCCTCCGATACCAAGGCAGCATCCGAAGATGCCTGACTTCGACGAATGCTGCGATCCTGCGGAACTGCTTGATCTGTCCGGCCGAAAGGGTCTGGTCGTCGGCATCGCGAACGATCGCAGCCTTGCCTGGCCCGCCGCCCTGCATTTTCGCCAAGCGGGTGCGGAGTTGGCCATCACATATGTCAATGAGCGAACCAAACCACATGTGGCACCATTGGCCGCACGGCTGGAAGCGCCGATTATTCTGCCTTGCAATGTGAATGTCCCGCACGAACTTGACGCTGTCTTCGACGCCATTGCGGATCGCTGGGGAAAGCTGGACTTCATCCTTCATGCCGTGGGCAGTGTGCCGCCCGGCGATCTTCGTGGTCGGCTGACCGATTGCTCGGCCGAAGGGTTCGCCCAAGCGATGGACGTGTCGGTCCATTCTCTTATTCGGATGGCGCATCTGGCCGAACCACTGATGAGCGGTGGAGGCAGCCTGATCACGCTGAGTTATCTCGGCGGGGAACGCGTCGTGGAGAGTTACAACGTAATGGGGCCGGTCAAGGCCGCGCTCGAAGCCACGGTGCGCTATCTGGCGCATGAACTCGGGCCAACCAACATCCGCGTCAACGCAATTTCGGCGGGGCCGGTGCTGACCCGCGCGGCGTCGGGATTGACCGGCTTTGCCGGGCTTCTGGATGCGACCGCGCGTGCCGCACCCCTGCGGCGCAATATCGAGGCTGACGAGGTGGGTCGAGCCGCTTTGCTTTTCGCCAGCGACTATACCAGCGGCATCACGGGAGAGGTGCTGCATGTCGATGCGGGTGTTCATATCGAAAGCCCGGTCTTTGCAGCCGAGATGAACACCAGATCGGAGGATTGATGATGAGCCAGCCCAGTGACAAGCCGGATCTGCCGCCCGCATCAGAGCGGCGTGACTTCCTGTACTATGCAACAGCCTCGACCGGCGCCGTTGCCGTCGGTGCCGCGGTATGGCCGCTGATCGACTCGATGAATCCCTCAGCCGACGTGACCGCTTCCGGTACTGTCAGGGTCGATCTTTCCGGCCTCGAACCGGGCCAACGCATTACGGTGAAGTGGCGGGGCCGCCCGGTCTTTGTCTGGCGCCGGTCTCCGGCAGCAATCGAGGCTGCCCGCGCTGTCGAACTCGACGACCTTGTCGATCCTGTCGACACTTCGCGCGAGAATCCGAACCAGACCGGCGAAATGCCCGCACGCGACGAAAACCGCACGGCGGATGCGGCTGGTGAATGGCTGATCGTCATCGGTGTCTGCACCCATCTCGGCTGCATTCCCTTGGGTCAGGATGGTTCGGCGGTGGGCGAGTTCGGCGGCTGGTTCTGCCCGTGCCACGGATCGCATTACGACACTTCGGGGCGGATCCGGAAGGGGCCGGCGCCTCGCAACCTCGACATACCGCCCTACGTTTTTGGCAACGACATGCAACTCGTCATAGGCACCTGATCAGCGGATCGCGCCATAGTTCAAGAAGGAGACTACGACATGCAAGCCAAGGATATCATGACGACATCCGTGATCTCGGTCCCGCTGGACGGAAAAATCGACGACGCAGTGCGCCTGATGCTCGACCACCACGTAAGCGCTCTGCCCGTCGTTGACGCGGACGGCAACCTCAAGGGTCTGGTCAGCGAAGGCGATCTCATGCGGCGTGTCCGCGAGTCCGACGGCCCGCGCCGATCGTGGTGGCTTGAGCTGCTGGACGGGGCAAGCAGATCCGCCCAGGATTTCATCAAGCTCAAAAGCCATCGTGTCGAGGACGTGATGACCCGCGATATCGTTTCGGTCGAAGAAGATACCAATGTCGCCGCGATCGCGCGTCTTCTGGAAAAGCACCGGATCAAGCGAGTCCCGGTGGTGCGATCCGATAAAGTGGTCGGCATTGTCAGCCGGGCGAACCTGCTTCATGCGCTGTCGGCGCTTCAGGACAAGGCGCTGCCTGGGCCGTCGGACGACGACCGCGTGCTGCGTGCGAAGATTGACGAGGCTCTGAAAGAAGTGCCCGGTGCAGCGGTCAACCTGATCAACTACACGGTGGAAAACGGGAATGTCGCCGTCTGGGGTGTCGCCGACAGCGATTTCGAGGAGAATGCAATTCGCGTCGCCGTCGAAAACGTGCCCGGTGTCGGGATGGTGGATGTCAACATGGGCCGACTGCCGGCCTGGGCCTACGGGATCTGACTCACAGTGCGGACGTAAATCTTGCCTTTCAGGGCGTCGATCGCACCGAACAAGGTTGGTATGATGGTGCTAGCACCAGGTTCCGCCGACCCTAAAGAAAAAGCGATTGAAATCGTCGGCGCCGGCCCGGCGGGGCTGGTCTGTGCAATCGTCTTGGCAAAGGCCAATCGTCGTGTCGTAGTGCGAGAATGGCACCAAGATGTTGGCCATCGGTTCCACGACGACTTTCAGGGTCTGGAAAACTGGAGCGCCGCGCAGAACGTTCTGGACGAACTGGCCGATGCCGGTGTTGCCGCCGATTTCGATCATCGCGGTGTAACCGAAGGCATCGTCTTCGACAGCCATGCCAAGGCCCACCGGGTGCATGGATCGAAGCCCCTGTTCTATCTTTTGCGCCGAGGCACCGCGCCGGGAACGCTTGACCGGGCCTTGCTGGATCAGGCCCGCACGGCCGGGGCCG
This sequence comes from Silicimonas sp., assembly GCA_040220415.1. GTDB lineage: Bacteria > Pseudomonadota > Alphaproteobacteria > Rhodobacterales > Rhodobacteraceae > JAVJUV01. The sequence continues at coordinate 34,490 of JAVJUV010000083.1, read as the reverse complement.
AGGTGCGGTTCAACGATCGCGTGAAAAGGACCACGAGCAGCATGATCCTGGCGGGCGGACCAAGGCGGGCCGATATCATCGCCGTGGGATACGTCTTTGACACGACCATGGCCGATGGCGCGTGGCTGGCGTTCGGGACAGAGCTTGCCCCGAAAGGCTATGTCTACCTGCTCGTGCACCAGGGGCGTGGCACGGTCGCCAGTTGCATGTTTTCGGGCTTTCGCGATCAGGCGAAATATCTCGCGGCAACCGTGGAATACTTCAAGCGTCACGCAGGCCTGGAAATGAAAAAGCCCAGAGGTTTCGGCGGGTTCGGGAATGTCCGGTTGCCGCGCACGGCGATGCAGGGCGGAAACCCGGTGATCGGCGAGCATGCGGGTTTTCAGGACGCGTTGGCAGGATTTGGGCTGCGCTATGCGATGCGATCCGGGCGGCTGGCGGCCCAGAGCCTGATCAGTGGCGCCGACTACACCAAAGCCTGGCGAGAGGCGTTGCAACCTGGCCTGCGCGGTGGTGTCGTCAATCGGTACCTGTTCAACCGGACGGGCCCCCGCGGGATCGACTACCTGATCGGTAAGCTGGAAACGACCGACATTGGCATTGCCTTGGGCGAGGCATATCGGCTTTCATTGCCCAAGCGACTGCTGCTGCCGCTCGCCCGTTTTCACTATCGCAACCCTTTGCAGGACCGCAGTTGCAGCCACAACAACTGCGATTGTGTCTGGTGCCAGCACGGCGCCCATGAAGTAGCGAACACTTGAAGGATGTGCGTCCTTGCGAATTCGCGTTGCAGGCATGGCGCCGACGTCGTGACACCGATGTTGCGACCGAACCGGTGGGGCGGTAAGTCGCGATTATGAGCAACCCGCGCGTACCTCGTGAAAACTCCCTGACGTTGCCGCAGGCGCGGGCAGCGATCTGTGTGCCAAATCTGGGCGAAGGGTCGGGCGCTTTCCAGCTGTTTGTCGAGGGAGATGCTCTCTTCGATGCGATGATCGCGGCGATCGAGGGCGCGACCGAAGCGATCTGGATGGAATCCTACATCTTTGCGGCAGACGAAATTGGGGCGCGTTTTGTCGCCGCGCTCGCAGACAAGGCGCGAACCGGGCTTGATGTTCGGTTGCACCTCGACGCCTTCGGTGCCGGCCAGCGGAATTTCGACAAGTTTCGGCGGGAACTGGAACGAAGCGGCGTGCGGTTTCGCTGGTTTCGTCCCATTGATCTCCGACACCCTCTGCGATATTTCCAGCGCAACCACCGCAAGCTTCTCGTCGTGGATGGCCGGGAAGCGTTCCTGGGCGGTTTCAATATCCGCCGGTTGAACTCGCGTCGGCTTCACGGTGCAAGCCGCCAGCGCGATACCCATGCGCGCGTCCAGGGGCCGTTGGCGACGCTTGCCGCAAGTCACTTCGACCGGCTCTGGCGGGACGCCCGCCCGCTTCCGGCAAACGCCATTCCCGAAGAGGCCGGCGGGATCGAAGGGCTCCTGGTGCCGAGCTATTCGCGCAAGTGTCAGAAGAGGCTTGCCTGTCTGCACGCGGGACTGATCGGGATGGCACAGACCTGCGTCTATCTGACGTCGCCCTATTTCAGCCCGGGCACCGTGGTCGACCGGGCGCTTCAGGACGCCGCGCGTCGCGGCGTGGACGTCCGTCTGCTGGTGCCTCGCAGGAGCGATCCCTTGGTCGCTGGCTGGGCGACGCGGGCGGCATATGCGCAGCTTCTCTCGGCGGGCGTGAGGGTCTACGAGTATCTACCCCGTCAACTGCATGCCAAGACTTCGGTCGTCGATGCCGGCTGGTCGATCGTCGGGTCAGCAAACCTCGACTACCGAAGCCTGTTCATCAATCAGGAGTTGGTCCTGTTCGCGCGTAACCGCGTCCTGGCAGGGCAGTTACAGGCGCAGTATCTGCAAGATATTTTGGATGCCCGCGAAGTCACTCTTCGGACCTGGCTTTCCCGCGGCTGGCGCGCGCGTGGTTTCGAGTTGATCGGATGGGCCGCGCGACGGCTGCTGTAGCCGGCAGCACCGGTCAGCCGACAGCCTGCCTGGTTGCGGTGGCTCCGTCGGCAATATCGACGCCTTCCTACGGTCGACCGATACAGATTTTCCTTTGCCAACGAAGCCCGACAGGTTGCCAATCCTTGTAATGTTTTTCGTCGGGCCGCGTCTTTAGAACGAAGCCAAACAAAAGGAGGTCCAGATGGACGACCGTTCAACTTCGCAGACACAAGACGCGGCCAAGCAGAAGCAGGGCGGATGTTGCGGTGGCAAGACCGATGCGCAGCCGAAAGCAAATGTCGAACCGCAGGTCGCGGAACCCGCAAAGGCAAAACCGGTCAAATCCGGCTGCTGCTGCGGTCAGAACTGACTATGCCTCGCAGGATGGGCGTTTTGCGCCGGTTGCGCACCCATCCTTGCAAGGTGCCGACCGGCAACGGCGTTCGCGATCCAGTTTGATCATCGACAAGAAAGGAACACGCCATGATGCCCATCCTCTATTTCACCGCCGTCGCGGCGATCCTTTTCCTGGCCCTGCGCATGACGTGCGGGGCCTGCGTCATGGGCGCGAATGACGGGACAGGGCGCACGTTTCTTCCCATCGTACCGCTGGGCTGGGCGCTGAGCCTGTTTCTGGCTCTGACCTACCTTGTGTGTATCGCCTTCGATCTGATCTTTCCCGGCTACGCGATGTACGAGGTCTGGTCCGGTCTGCTGCCCGGTTTCGTCTGGCTGACGCCATTGGGCTTCGCCATCGGCCTGATCGAGAGCTTTCTTTACGGATGGTACGCCGCGCTGATCTTTGGCGGGCTCTACAACGCCATCGCGGGCAGGGGAGCAGGGGCATGATCCCGACCGCACGTCCGAAACTGCGCTTTCTCGGTGCCGCCGGAACGGTGACAGGATCGCGCTACCTGATCGAGGCCATGGGACGGCGCATCCTGGTCGATTGCGGCCTGTTCCAGGGGTTCAAGCAGCTGCGTGCGCGCAATCGCAAACCGTTCCCTGTGCGCGTCAACACCATCGACACCGTGCTGCTCACCCATGCCCATCTGGACCATTCAGGATATCTGCCCGCGCTGATCCGGGCGGGGTTTCGCGGGCGGGTTCTTTGCACCGAGGCAACGGCGGAACTGTGCGGACTCATTCTGCCCGACAGCGGGCATATCCAGCAAGAAGAGGCGCGCTATGCCGCCAGAAAGGGGTATTCCAAACACAAGAACCCAAAGCCTCTTTACACGCTCAAGGATGCAAAGGCCGCGCTGGATCGCCTTGATCCGCACCCTTTCGATCAGAGGATCGAACTGGGCGACGGCATCGCGGCCAGCTTCATTCCGGCCGGGCATCTTCTTGGGGCGGCCCAGATCCGGCTTGAGGTCGGCGGCAGGGTTATTCATTTCAGCGGCGATCTGGGCCACGAGACCGATCCGCTGATGCGACCGCCAAGACCGTTCGGCGGGGCCGATGTGCTGGTCTGCGAATCCACCTATGGCAACCGGTCCCATCCCGATACGGACCCCGAGGCCGAGCTGGCCCCGGTCCTCAAACGCACCTTTGCCCGTGGCGGCACGGTGCTGATCCCGTCTTTCGCCGTCGGACGGGCGCAGGGCCTCATGTTGCACATCGCGCGATTGATGGGGCGGGGTGACATCCCCTACGTGCCAGTATTCCTCAACAGCCCGATGGCGGTGGACGCAACCGAGATCTATCACCGCCACCACGACGAACATCACGTCAGCCGCGAAGACTGCGTGGCGATGTTCGAGATCGCCAAGCGCGTGAACACGGTCGAGCAATCGAAGGATCTGAACACCCGCCAGGGTCCGATGATCATCGTCTCCGCCAGCGGAATGTTGACCGGCGGGCGCATCCTGCACCATCTGGCCAGCTTCGGCGGGGATCGGCGCAACACGATCCTGCTGTCGGGCTTTCAGGCCGGCGGAACGCGTGGCGCGGCGCTGGCCGGGGGGACGCGGAGTTTGCGCATGTTCGGTCGTGAGTTCCCGATCGAGGCCGAGGTGGTTCAGCTCCAGTCCTTTTCCGGGCACGCCGATGCCGGTGAGATCATGCGCTGGATGTCCGCCGGTCCTGCCCCGGCGATGACCTATCTGACCCATGGAGAGCCTGCCGCCGCGGACAGCCTGCGATTTCGCGTCGAGCATGAGCTTGGGCGACCCGCGCGCGTCCCCGAGCACCTCGAGTCCGTCTATCTGGACCGTCCGCGATGACCGAAACCCTCACCCTTTTCCCCTCCGGCATCGACACCTACCGGCAACCGGTCGTCTACATGCATGAAGACTGCCATGTCTGCCGCTCCGAGGGGTTTGCCGCCCAGACTCGAATACGGATCGACCTTAAGGACCGGTGGATCATTGCCACCTTGAATGTGGTCGGTCGTGGGGCATGGCTTGCCGTGGACCAGGCGGCGTTATCTGCTTCCGCCTGGGCGGCGCTTGGCGCGCGGGCAGGGGACCGCGCGACGTTTTCGCATCCAGAACCGCCCGCCTCGGCGTCGATGATCCGGGCGAAGGCCTATGGCGAGCGGCTGGATCAGGCGGGTTTCGCGGGCATCGTCAGCGACACGCTCAACAGCCGGCTTTCGGATCTCGACCTTGCCGCATTCGTCACCGCCTGCGCGGGCGACCGGCTGGACGAGGCCGAGACCGTGGCCCTGACCCGTGCCATGAGGGATGCCGGCCAGACGCTCGACTGGGGGGACCGGGCCGTACTCGACAAGCATTGCGTCGGCGGATTGCCGGGCAACCGGACGACGCCGATCGTCGTCGCCATCGTCGCAGCAGCGGGGTATCTGATCCCCAAGACGTCGAGCCGTGCGATCACCTCGCCGGCGGGGACGGCCGACACGATGGAGGTCATGGCGCCAGTCGCCTTGGACGCCGCCGCGCTGCGCCGGGTGGTCGAAGCAGAAGGCGGCTGCGTCGTTTGGGGTGGCGGGCTCGCGCTCAGCCCCGCCGATGATCATTTCATCCGTGTCGAACGCCCGCTCGATTTCGACTCCACCGGTCAGCTCGTGGCGAGTGTGCTGTCGAAAAAGAGCGCGGCCGGTGCCACGCATGTCTTGATCGACATGCCGGTCGGACCCACGGCCAAGGTGCGGTCTGCCGGGGCTGCGCGAGCCCTCGGTGCCCGGCTGTCATCGGTGAGCGAGGCGTTGGGTCTGAACCTGGCGCTGCACATCAGCGACGGCGCGGCCCCCGTGGGACGCGGCATCGGTCCCGCGCTGGAAGCCATGGACGTGCTGGCGGTTCTGCGGCGCACGCCGGAAGCGCCCGGCGACCTCGGTGCGCGGGCGCTGGATCTGGCCGGGCATCTTCTGGACCTCGCACCGGGCGCCGTGGCGGGGCAGGGACGGGACCGCGCGCAGGCGCTTCTCGACAGTGGCGCGGCGGAGGCAAAGTTCATGGCAATCTGCGCGGCACAGGGCGGTTTCCGCGAACCCGGAAGCGCGGAACAGCGCATCGACATACGCGCCCCTCATGCGGGCCAGCTGACCGCCATCGACAACCGACGCATCGCGCGCATCGCCAAGCTGGCCGGTGCCCCGCGTCAGAAGAGCGCTGGCATTCGGTTGCTGGTGCGGATTGGGGACCGGGTGGACAGCGGCCAGCCGCTCTATGAACTCCATGCCGAGACACCGGGCGAACTGGCCTATGCCCTCGCCTATGCCGAGTCCCAATCGGGCGTGCTCACGCTGTCCGGGGAGATGTCATGATCCTTGTTCCGTTTCCCGAGATGAGACCGCTGGCCGAAGATCTGGCCCCCGCGATCGGGGCGGAACTGCGCGAGCTCGACTGGCACCGTTTCCCCGATGGCGAAAGCCTGATCTCGCTGCCCGGCGATCTGGACGGGGCCGACGTGGCGCTGCTGGCGACATTGCGCGATCCCGACCGCCTTGCCCTGCCTTTGCGCTTCGCCGCGGCGACGGCCCGCGAGATGGGCGCACGCCGCGTCGGATTGATCGCCCCCTATCTCGGCTACATGCGGCAGGACCGCCGTTTCGAAGCCGGGCAGGCGGTCAGCGCGCCGCTGTTCGCGCAATTCCTGGGGGAAAGTTTCGACTGGCTGGTGACCGTCGATCCGCATCTGCACCGCATCCGCCGACTGGAGGATGTCTTCCCGATGCCGGCGATACGCGCCGTCTCCGCCCCGCTGTTGGCAAGCTGGATCGAGACGAACCTGCCAGACGCCGTTCTTCTGGGTCCCGACAGCGAAAGCCAGCAATGGGTGGCCGAGGTGGCCCGGCTGGCCGGACGACCCTATGAGGTCTTGCGCAAGGTGAGGTCCGGCGACCGCAGCGTCGATGTCAGCGTGCCTGAAAGCGTAGCTCTGCGGGAGGGAAAACCGGTGATCCTCGACGACATCGCGTCCTCCGGGAACACGATGGCGCGGGCTGTCGAGCGATTGCTTGCCTCCGGAACCGATGCGCCTGTCTGCCTGGCCATCCACGCGGTCTTTGCGGATGGTGCCCATGACGCCATCCTGTCAGCCGGTGCGGCAAGGGTTATTACCACCGACACCATACCCCATCCATCGAATGCGATTGGAATTTCCAGTGTACTGGCCGAAGCGCTCCGGTCAGTCGCGACAGGCCTGGACCTTCCAGTTGCTGGAACAGTTAGGTTGGATCCGAATCCCGCCGAGAGGACACCCGAATGAACAACCAAGCAAGCCGTGCGACATCCGACACCGAAACCGTCGTGTACGTCTGCCCGATGCATCCAGAGGTGCGGCAGAACGGTCCGGGCGATTGCCCGAAATGCGGTATGCATCTCGTGCCCGAAGAGGAGGTTGCCGCCCATACCGGGCATGATCACGATGCCCACGACCACCACGCAAGCACTGCCCCGGCGGACGGCAGATACGATACCATCCCCGACGGCTATGATGGGGCGGTCTACACCTGTCCGATGCACCCGACCGTGCGCCAGACCGAGCCGGGATCCTGCCCGATCTGCGGCATGGGGCTGGAGCTTGAATCGGCTGCTATCGCGGCGGACGGTCCAAATCCGGAGCTTGTCGACTTTACCCGACGTTTCTGGGTCGGCACGGTCCTGACCATTCCGCTTCTGATCCTCACCATGGGTCCCTATCTCGGCTTTCAGGGAGTGCGCGAGATCTTCGGCGAGCGAGCAACCCTCTGGATCGAGCTGGTTCTCGGAACCCCGGTGGTCCTTTGGTGCGGCTGGCCGTTTCTGGTTCGGGGCTGGAATTCGTTCCGGACAATGAACCTCAACATGTTCTCCCTGATCGGCATGGGCGTGATGGCGGCCTGGCTCTTCAGCGTCGTTGCCGTTCTGGCACCAGGGATATTCCCCGACGGATTTCGAGACGCCGAAGGGCATGTCGGCGTCTATTTCGAAGCGGCAGCGGTGATCGTCACGCTGGTGCTGCTCGGCCAGGTGATGGAATTGCGCGCACGTGAAGGCACCGGCAAGGCGATCCGCGCGCTGCTCGACATGGCGGCCAAGACCGCGCGGGTCATCCGGGACGACGGGTCCGAGGAGGAGATTCCGCTCGAGGACGTTCAGGTCGGCGACCGGCTGCGCGTGCGGCCTGGCGACAAGGTGCCGGTCGATGGCGTGGTTCTGGACGGCCGGTCCTCGGTCGACGAAAGCATGATCTCCGGTGAACCAGTGCCGGTCGAGAAGACCGAGGGCGACCCGCTGACCGGTGCCACGATCAACGGCACCGGCAGCCTGGTGATGGAGGCGACGCGGGTCGGGTCCGACACGATGCTGGCGCAGATCGTCGAGATGGTGTCGAACGCGCAACGGTCGCGCGCACCGATCCAGAAATATGCCGACAAGGTGTCAGGCTATTTCGTTCCGGCCGTGATCGGGATCGCGGTCCTTTCCTTCATCGCCTGGGCGGCTTGGGGGCCGACGCCGGCGCTGTCCTATGCGTTGATCGCGGCCGTCGCGGTCCTGATCATCGCCTGTCCTTGTGCACTTGGCCTTGCGACACCGATGTCTATCATGACGGCCACGGGGCGGGGGGCCCAGGCCGGGGTGCTGATCAAGAACGCCGAAGCGCTGGAGCGGTTCGAGAAGGTCGATACCCTGATCGTCGACAAGACCGGCACGCTGACCAAAGGCAAGCCGCGGCTTGTCGCCGTCCTGCCCGAGCACGGTCACGACGAGGCCGAGGTCCTGCGTCTCGCCGCATCGCTGGAACGCGGATCCGAACACCCTCTCGCCGAAGCCATTGTGCGCGGCGCGGAGGAGCGAAATGTGAAGATGGCCAGGGCCGACGATTTCGAAGCCGTCACGGGCAAGGGCGTCAAAGGCGTGGTGGACGGTCAGGCCGTTGCGCTTGGCAATCTGGCGATGATCCGCGAGCTGGGGCTCGAGGCCGGCGATCTGACCGCCAAGGCAAATGCCCGCCGCGACGAAGGCGAGACGGTGATGTTCGTGGTGCTGGATGGCGCGATTGCCGGTCTTGTCGCCGTCGCCGACCCGGTGAAGGAAACCACACCCGCCGCCATCAAGGATCTGCATGAATTGGGATTCCGCGTCATCATGGCGACTGGCGACAACGAACGCACGGCCAAAGCCATCGGCGCGCGTCTCGGCATCGACGAGATCCGGGCCGATGTGCTGCCCGAAGACAAGGCGCGGATCATCAAGGAGTTGCAGAAAGAGGGCCGCAGGGTCGCGATGGCCGGGGATGGTGTCAACGATGCACCGGCGCTGGCACAGGCCGATGTCGGCATCGCCATGGGCACCGGCGCCGATGTGGCTATCGAAAGCGCGGGCATCACTTTGGTCAAGGGCAACCTCGACGGGATCGTGCGCGCGCGGCGGCTTGCCCGGGCCACAATGCGCAACATCCGCCAGAACCTGTTCTTCGCGTTGATCTACAACGCTTCCGGCGTGCCCGTCGCAGCGGGTGTCCTGTTTCCCTTCTTCGGCATCCTCATCAGTCCGATGTTTGCCGCCTTCGCCATGAGCGCCTCATCGATCTCTGTGGTGCTCAATTCGCTGCGGCTGAGAGGTGCAAGAATATGAGATTGGACATCGTTCACGGCGCGCTGGCCGCTCTTGCGCTCACTGTCACGGCGAACATGGCGACGGCGCACGAATTTACCGCCGGGCTTCTGGTCGCGGGTGAGGAACGTGAGGCGCGTCTCGCCGAGGCGGTCAACGGATTTCTGTTGGCGGCGGATGAGCGGGACGGGCATGCGGACGAAACATCAGACGGCCATCTCGGCGGCGTAGACGTGCAGCTCCTGCCGTTGCCTGCCGAAGCGGCAGGCCAGGTCGCCGGGTTGGTCGGGACGCCTCGGACGCCGCCCGACGTCCTGGTCGTGATCGGACCGGAGCCGGACGCATCTGCCGCCGCCGCATCGCTTGCTTTCGCCGGCGTCGTGTTGCGTCCCGGCGCGCTTCCCGACGGCTGGGCCGCCGACAATGACGCCAGCAGCTTTGCCGCGCGATACCGCAGCGCCTACGGCGTCGCCCCCACCGAGGCCGCGGCGCTTGGCTACAACGCGGCCCGGCGGCTGGATATCGCGGTGCGTCCGCTCGACGGGGTCGCGCCACGAGCGGCGCTCGAGGCTTCCCTCGCGGAGACCGAAAGCGGCACCAACTGGCAGGAGGATACTCGATGAAGGAAAGACCAAGCCTCGTTTCTGACGTTGCCCCCAAGGACCCGGACGAACCGGACATATCGGACCGAAACGTCGTGTCGACGCCGCCCCACTCGTTCTGGCGATCACGCGCCGGCATCTATCTGATCGTTGCCCTGGCGGTAGGTGGCCTTCTTCTGGGGTTCGAGCACCGGGTGCACATCCTGGGCAGCGGATTACTGATCTGGCTGCCATTGCTGCTTTGCGTCGGGATGCACTTCTTCATGCATGGGGGTCACGGCGGACATGGTCCCGGAGGCGACAAGACATGACCGAACCCGATACGGCATATGGCCTCTGGTTGCTTGTTTTCATCAACTCCGCGGTCTTCATCATCTTCGCCTTCAGCTTTTTCAAGCCGCAGAATTCGCGCGACTGGCGGAGTTTTGGGGCGTTCAGCGCCTTCATCGTGGCGCTGTTCACCGAGATGTACGGGTTCCCGTTGACGATCTTCGTCCTGTCCGGTTGGCTGCAATCGACCTGGCCGGATATCGACTGGCTTGCCCACGATAGCGGACATCTGCCCGAAATGATGCTCGGCTGGCAGTCAAACCCGCATTTCGGCCCATTCCATATCCTGAGCTTCGCCCTGATCGGAGTCGGCTTCTGGCTGATATCCGTAGCCTGGCACCATCTCTGGTCGGCGCAAAGGCAAGGGCAGTTGGCAACGACCGGCCCCTATGCCCGCATTCGCCATCCCCAATACGTCGGATTCGTTCTCGTCATGCTGGGCTTTCTGGTGCAGTGGCCGACTATTCTAACGCTCGCGATGTTTCCGGTGCTCGTCTGGATGTACGCCCGACTGGCCAGAAACGAAGAGGCAGACAATCTCGCTACATTCGGGGAGGCCTATATGAGTTATGTCACGGCGGTACCCGCGTTTTTTCCCGAAGTTTCACCTGCGACTCGGGAAAAACGACTCGCACGTGAAATGAAATCAACAAAGGAGTAAGTTATGAGAACGCCATATATGGCATTTGCCGCAACTCTTGTGTTGTTAACAACCCAGTCGGCATTCGCTGACTCTCACGGCATGCAGGGTGACATGATGAGCAGCGGACTGATGATGCCGTCCATGAATTCGTCCGAGGGCCGAAAGCTTTTTGCATCCAAGGGCTGCGTCGTCTGCCACTCGATCAACGGCGTTGGCGGAGAGGATGCGATGATGCTCGATGCAGAGTTCATGGACATGCCGATGAACCCTTTCGAGTTCGCGGCCCGCATGTGGCGCGGCGCCCCTGCGATGATCGAAGCGCAGGAGGACGAACTGGGATATCAGATCGAGTTCACTGGCGAGGATCTCGCCGCGATCATTGCCTTTGTCCATGACCCTGACGAACAGGCAAAGTTCTCCGAGGCGGACATCCCGGACGAGCTCAAGGAGATGATGGAGCATATGGAGGAAGAGGGAGGCCACGATTAGGCCAAAAGCCGACCATCGTGTCAACTGCCTGCCGCCGTTGAAAAAAAGTTCTGCCCGGAATCGACCGGGTTGAAGCAGCCGGTCGCCCGGTTGGGTTTTGACGGCGGGCCCGGAGACGAACTATCAGGGATCAGAAAGAGTCCATGGAATGACAATGAAGAAGTTCACCATCGCGGCGGTTCTTGCCGGCGGTGTCGCGACAAGTCTTGCCGCGCAGTCCGACGGTGTGCCGGACCGGCCAAGGGTCAACACCCAGATGCACGGCGCAGCCGCCGGAGCGCCGGTACCCGACCCCGAGACAATCCGCGTACCCGAGACCTTCAGCGCGCCGGCCTATTTCGGCCAGATCGGGTTCGATCGCGCCTGCGCATCGTGCCACGGCAAGAACGCCGCTGGCGGAACCGGCAAGGCTCCGCCGCTGATCCATCCGATCTACGAGCCGGGGCACCACCCCGACGCGGCCTTCCTGCGGGCGGCCTCGACCGGTGTGAGGTCGCACCATTGGAATTTCGGTGACATGCCGCCCGTCGAGGGGACAACGGATGAAACCGTCGCATTGATCGTCACCTACATCCGCGAATTGCAGCGAGCCAACGGAATCGAGTGATGGCGCAGCGCGCAGAGCCAACCCCCTCTGCCTCGCGGATGATCGTGCTGATCGGCGGCACCGGCGACGTGGGCCGCCGATTGGTATCTCTGTTGCCGGATCGCGATGCCGACAGCGTTCTGGTGGTCTCGCGCAGCGGCAGCGCGCCCGACGATCGGGTAAAGACGCTGCGGCTCGATATCGCAGACGCAAGAGCCGCAGCCGCGCTTCCGCCTGGCGCGACCGTGGTGAACCTGACCGAAGCCACGCCACCATCCATCGCGGCCCATATCGTTCGCACGGATGGAAGGTTCCTCGAAACCTCGGCCTCGCCCGACTACGTGCAGGCGATCACTCGGGAGGCGGCGGCAACCGGCGGCCCGGGCGCGGCTGTCGTCTGCGTCGGAACCGTGCCGGGCCTTAGCACACTGATGGCCGCCGATCTCGCGCATATCGAAGGATGTGCGACCGTCGATATCGGGTTGGAACTCGGCATGGGTCGGCACTATGGCGCGGCAGCGACGGAATGGTCGATCGGTGCCCTCGGCACCGTTTATCGGCTTTCCGGTGTCACAAGTACGATGGTGCGACCCGGAGACATGCGTCGTTCATTTGCCTTCCAGCGGACGGGGCGGGAGCGGCCTGCGCTCGGCATCGGCTTCCCGCAGCAGGGCATCGTGGGGCGTTCCGGTACCAGCTCGACTGTCCGGGCACGCACATTTCTGGCGTTCGATCCACCCCATGTGACGTGCCTGGTCTGGCTACTCCTGCGCCTTGGCCTCGGACCCGTCCTGGCGCGGCACAAGCGCGGGCTGACCCGGATCCTGCTGCGGCTGCCGCCCCTCGGGCGCACAGGGACCCGGATCGCGGTCGAGGCGCAGGGGCCGGACGGCGGCGTTCTGGCCTCCCGGCATCACACGGCCGGCGATCAGGCCGAGGTCACGGCAGCCATGATCCTGGCGACAATCCGCGCGATCCATTCAGAGGAGGCACCTCTGAGCGGCGCAACGACCATCGTCGACCACCTGACCCTCTCCGGGGCACTCGACGCTTTGCACGGATTGCTTCCCGACATGCCGATCGAGACGTGGTTCACCGGGACCGACGGGGAAAGCGTATGAGACGCGCCCGCAACTTCCTACGGCTTGCGCGGATCCTAGCCAGCCTCTCGACGGATATTCGGGCGCTCCGCCGGTACGACCCGACCGGCGGCGACACGCGCGCACCAGATCGGTTTGCACAAAACCTGATCGGTCTCGGCCCGGTCTTCGTGAAGCTCGGGCAGATTCTCAGCACCCGTCCCGACATCCTGCCCGAAAGCTACGTCTTGCGGCTGTCCGAGTTGCAGGAGCGCGCGCCCGAGATGGATTTCGCGACGATCCGGCGGGTTGTCGAGGAAGAGCTGGGCACGCCACTCGAAACGGCCTTTGACAGCTTCGAGCCGAGGCCGGTCGCGGCCGCGTCGCTCGCCCAGGTGCACAAGGCAACGCTGGCGGATGGCACGACAGTCGCGGTCAAAGTGCAGCGCCCGGGACTGGAGGCGCTGTTCCGCCGCGACCTCGATGCACTGGAGTTCGGGCTTCGGCTCCTGCGTGTGCTGGCGCCGCGACGGCTTCGCCGTACAAACCTGCCGGCGTTTCTCTCAGAATTCCGGCGCTATTCGATGGGGGAACTGGATTTCCAGGCCGAAGCCCGCGTCATGGATCGGTTCCGGAAAAACCTCGCCGGACAGGATGGCGTGCGTATCCCAGAGACCTTTCCCGACCACACGTCAGCCCGCGTGCTGACGATGGACTGGGTCGAGGGCATGCGCCTGTCCGAGGCGGCGGCCACCCTCTCCAAGAAGACCAAATCCGCGCTGGTCGACAGGCTGATGTCCATGCTGCTCAGGATGTTCATTTCGGACGGCCTGTTCCACGCCGACCTCCATCCCGGCAACATCGTCTTTCACCCAGATGGCAGTTTTACGTTGCTCGACTTCGGCATGTATGGCGAACTGAACGCGGCCGAACGCGACCGCTTCGTGCTCTATTGGATGGCCGTGGCGCAGCGACAGACCCGGCGCGCCTACCATCATTTCAGCCAGCAGACCAAGCCGTTGCCAGACGCGGATCACGCGCTTTTCCGGCAGAGCTTCGACGACCTTGCCGCCCGGTTCTATGCGGTGCCCTCGCGCGAGGCCAGCCTTGCACGGACATACCTCGCGATGATGCGCGCGGGTTACCGCGCCGGGTTCGTCTTTCCCGCCTCGCTCATGCTTCACGCCAAGGCGCTCACGACGGCCGAGGCGCTTCTGTTCGAACTGGCACCCGAAGCCCGCTTCGACGGAATTTCGCGGCCCTTCATTGCGCGGGAGGTGGCCGCAAGGCTTGCAACAAGCCATCCGCTAGGGCGCATCTCCCAGGTTCTTCCCGAACTTCTGCTGACCGGCGCCATGCCGCCCGCCGAAGCGATTGACGAGAGCTGGGACCGCTCAGCGATCCGCGGCATGTGGGAAAGCGTGATGGGCGCCTTCGGGCCGGCGGACAGGGGCCTTGGAAGGGCCGGGCTTATGGCGCTGTTTCACCATTTCGCGCAGCGCCACCTGGGGCGGGAGACGGAGCGAGTGCTTGCAGAGACCTGGGCGACATACGATGTTCTGGAGGCGGATCTTCCGCTTCAGCCGAACACCGGCGCGATCCTGACCACGCATCTTGCGGCGCTGACCCTGGCGCTGCACCGGACCCTTGTCTCGCACGGTCGGTCGCCCGCGCAAAGCCACGCGCTAATCCATGCGATCGGCTGGGATATCTACCGCCGAATGGCCGATCCCCCCTGGGAACTGGCTCGCACGATCACCGCAGATCCGGCAAAACGGCTGCGGATCGCAACCGACATGTTCCGCCGCTTTCCATTCGGGCCACCAGGTTATGGCTGGCGCGATGTCGAAGCGGGTGAGGATGTCGTCGCGTTCGACTGCACGAAGTGCCCCGTGGCCGCATTCTTCGCTCATCACGACGACGCGGAACTTTGCACCGCCACGTGGTGCGCTCTCGATTTCCCGGTAGCCGAGAAGTGGGGCCGAAGGCTCGTACGGCCCAAGACCATTGCCGGCCGCCATGATCATTGTGACTTTCGCTGGCAATCTGGACCCGTTCTGGACGGTGCGAAAACAACCAAGGCAGGACGGAATGCAGAACGAAAATAGAAGCGACACCTACCGCGAAGGCTCGATTACCCTGGGTGGGGCTGTCGCAATGGGAACCGGCGTGATGATCGGGGCAGGCATATTCGCGCTGACCGGGCAGATCGCACAGCTGGCCGGACCACTATTTCCACTTGCCTTCATCGCGGGCGCAATCGTCACCGGTTTCAGCGCCTACAGCTACATTCGGATGTCCAACAAGTGGCCGTCCTCCGGTGGAATCGCGATGATCTTGCAGAAATGCTATGGACGCGGTGCAGTCGCAGCCGGGGCTGCCCTGTTGATGGCACTCAGCATGGTCATCGCTGAGAGTCTCGTCGCTCGGACTTTCGCGACTTACGTCTTGCGACCCTTCGATATCGATGGTGGCCCACTGGTGCCAATCCTCGCCGTCGGTGTCATCGTCTTCGCCTATGTCGTGAACATCGCGGGCAATCGGTCGGTCGGGCTGTTTTCGCTGGTCATGGCGGCGATCAAGATCGGCGGCATCGGGCTGTTCGGCATTGCCGCGATTTGGTCCAGCGGCTTTCGGTTCGCGGCCGCGGCCGCGTCCGACCCGGCGCAAGCCTATGGCGTGACCGGGTTCATCGCCTCGATGGCCTTCGCGATCCTGGCCTTTAAAGGGTTCACCACCATAACCAATAGCGGATCCGAGATTACTGAGCCGAACCGCAACGTGGGCCGGGCGATCATGCTGTCCATCGCAATCTGCGTGGCTGTGTACCTATTGGTGGCCTTCGGCGTCGGATCGAGTCTCACGATCGACGAGATCGTCGCGGCGCGTGACTATTCGCTGGCCGAGGCGGCAGAGCCCGCACTGGGTCAGACAGGCTTCCTTCTGACCGTCATTCTTGCAGCGGTCGCCACCGCGTCCGGGGTGCTGGCCAGCGTGTTCGCGGTGTCGCGGATGCTGGCGATGCTGACCAACATGAAGATGATCCCGCACAGCCATTTCGGAATGTCCGGCCCGATCCAGCGGCATACTCTGGTCTATACCGTTGTGATCGCTTCGGCGCTTGCGGTGTTCTTCGACCTGGGCCGGATCGCTTCGCTCGGCGCCTTCTTCTATCTTGTCATGGATATGGCGGTGCACTGGGGTGTCTTCCGCTTCCGGCGCAAGGAGATCGGAGCGTCCGGTCTCGTTCTACTGACAGCGCTGACCCTCGACGCAGTGGTGCTGGTGGCCTTTACAGCCATGAAGCTCAGGAGCGACCCTATCATTGTGCTCTACGCGGTTTCCGGCATTCTGATCATATTTGTTTTTGAGCGTCTCTACCTTTCACGGTGGCTGGCCCCGATGGCGGCTCATGAACACTGAAGGAAGAGGAGAGACTGTCTGAAGGAGAAGTGATCTGATCCCCGGAACCTGGACCGTTTGACGCTCGAGTTTTCCGCTACGATTCCCCGGCTGGAAGAGGAGCAGAATCACATGAAGGCATCGCGGTTTTCGGACGCGCGAGACAGGCGATCATCATCAAACGGGGCGAAGTGGGCACGCCGGCTGCTGAGATCTGTCGCAAGGCGGGGATCAGCCAGGTGACCTACTTCAACTGGAAGAAGAAGTATGCGGGCCCATTTCCGTCAGCACCTTCAGGTCCATCAACTCTTGTGATGTGTGAAGAGGTCGCATGGGAATTTCTCACGCTGTCTAAGGCCAGTTGGAACGCTTTGTGGAGTGCTGCTCTCGTCGGGCTGTGGCTCGATGCATTCGCTCGTGAGCGACACAGTCGACAGGCTCAGAGCTCGTATTCGGCCGCCTAGCCTTGCCAGTAGGCGATGGCTTCGGCGACGACCGTCAGTAACACTACCGAAAACGCAAAGCTCAGCAGTGCGAGAATGGTCACGGCGGCATTCCTCGGACCAAGTCTGATGTATGGTCGTAGGGCCTGAGACTGTTTGATTGTTGTGACGTAGAGCGGCAGCGCGCTGACCATTGTGGCATACAAATAGACACCTGAGATATTCTCGAAATACGCAGAGCGCGCAAGTGTCGGCGCGACCACGCTCAAGGCCGTTTTGCGACTGCCACCGAACGACCCGAACCAATCCGCCGAAAAAGTGTAAATTAGGGCGTGCAGTGCGAGAAACAGGAATATCCGAACGCCTATATCCACCAATACAAACATACTTGGATCGCGGTGACGTCCCGTTCGCTGTTGCGCAACGGCAAATAGGAAGAAGCTCACATAGTTAATGACAAAGACGACCGGTAGACCGTTGGTTGCAACCTGTCTGAGAAACCGTCCAAGCGCGGGGCCCCCTCCGAACAATGCCGAACCAAAGCCCGGGGCGCGGAAAACAAAGAGAAAGAGAACCGGAATCAGTGCTGCGAGGCTGAACAACAGGACGTTTCTCACGAAATGAGCACCTGGCATATCCGTGGAGAAGTATCGTTCCATGTGGCTAGGCTGACATAGCGATCACAGCAAGTCGACTTGCATGCATCTGGCTTTGAGAAGTTACAGTAATCACACGTGACCGGCATGGTTCGTCCGATCCACCGGAAATGTCTGCATGGCGCGCTTCGAGATGCTGCCGACGTTACACAAGCGCGTGTGAAACAGACTTTCTTCTTGAATTACCAGTACATGTAGAATGTACCATCGGCTGAACGAAGCGCGCCGGGGGCTCGCCAACTGACGAAGAGAACCGGAATTGAACCAAATGCTTACCAGACGACATTTCATCGCGACCGGCACGGCGCTGTTTTCGACGCCGATCGCACCTCCCGTGCTCGCGAGCACTTGGCCGACAGCGTCGCAAGAGGCGGCCTGGGATGCGCAGGTGACGCCTGCGAATTTTGATCTTGAGACCTCGAACCCCTGGGGTCTGCAACCGCGCTTTTTGCCGCAGCGGGTTGAAGCGCGGGCTGGTTTGACGCCCGGGGACATCCATGTCGATGCGGTGGCCCGGTATCTCTATCATATTGAAGAGGGCGGCACCGCGATGCGCTACGGCGTGGCGATTGCCCGCGGCAATCTTTACGAGCCGGGGACCTATACGATCCGTCGGAAGGTCGAGTGGCCGCATTGGACGCCAACCAAGTCCATGATCGAACGCAATCCGGAGTACGCTGAGTTCGAAGACGGTCAGGAGCCGGGACCAACGAACCCCCTCGGGTCGCGTGCACTGTATCTATTTGTCGGACAGCGCGACACGTATCTGCGAATCCATGGATCGCCACAGTCGAGGTCAATTGGCGGGCGGGCTAGTTCGGGATGTGTTCGAATGGTAATGGCGCACATTAACGAGCTTTATCCCAGGGTCGCGATCAGTTCGACTGCGTATCTGTATTCCGCCGAAGATAGTGTCACCGCCCGCAGCTAGGTTGCCGGCTTGACGCAGATTGGATTGCCGCCAGTCGTCCTGAGCGGCAAAGGTGTTGTTTCAACCGGACCCGCATGCATGTACCAGTAGCAGTTGTCCTCCGGCCGCAGATAGGCGGTCGCGAGGTCCTGGTTTGGGGCCGCCAATTCTAAGATATTTTCCGGCAAGGGCGGGCGTGACGACGCGCCTTGTGAATTCGAGAAAGTCTCCGAGCACGCCCCGAGCGCCAAAACGGTTGTGAGAAGAAGTGCGCTTCGTGTGTACATAGACTGAAGGACCTGCTGGTTGGATTTCCTTGATGCGTCTTTCTCGCACCCCGCAGCACGTGGTGCAATGCGCTCAAAGGACTGTTGGCAGTACTTCCTAAGAAAAGTGTCCGAGACTCAATGGTTTCAGTCCAGGCCGGCTGTGATCGTAACATGAACGGCGCGACTGCCTCACGACCGGAACTTTTCGCTTGAACCTCTAGTTGCTGTAGGGCGTATGCCCTTCGCAACACGGGGAATCCGAGGAAATTTCATGCCACATGACGGCGCTAAAACCGCTCACGATCATCCGCCCGCAGACGACGATGCCTGTGGGAGTTGCGGCAGCGGAAACGCCGCACAGCTGGCGCAGGCCGACGCGATCGATGGCCGCAGTTTCCATGTCAGCGGGTTAGATTGCGCCGAAGAGGTTTCAATTCTGAACCGGGTCCTGGGCCCCGAGGTCGGTGGTACGGAATATCTGGCCTTCGACGTCATCAACGCCCGGATGACAGTTCTGGAGGGCGGAATGAATCCAAGTTCCGACAAAATCATCGATATCGTCGCGACAACGGGCATGACTGCCAAGCCCTGGGACGCCGAAGATGCCAGTGCGGATCAGGCGGCGCATCTGAAGAAGCAGAAGCTATTCACAATGTTGAGTGGCAGCTTCTGGGCTGCCGGGTTCGCGTTTCACGTCGTCGAGAATGGGCTCGGCGGCGCAATCGGATTGTTCTCGGGCCATGGTGAGGCACCGATGCCAATGGCAGAAACAGGACTGTTTGCGATAGCGATCCTCTTCGGCGTCTGGCTTGTCGCACCCAAGGCGTGGTCATCTGCGCGCCGATTTTCACCGGATATGAACCTATTGATGGTCGTGGCCGTGGCTGGTGCCATCGGCCTTGCCGAGTTTTTCGAGGCCGCAACGGTGGCGTTTTTCTTTTCGCTCTCGCTCTATCTTGAAAGCTGGAGCGTGGGGCGCGCGCGCAATGCTGTGTCGGCGCTTCTCGATCTCGCACCACCGACAGCCCGAGTGCTCTATGACGATGGCTCTGAAGCCGACGTTCCCGCGGCAGCTGTCGCTGTTGGTGCGCGGTTCATCGTGCGAGGTGGCGATCGTATTCCCCTCGACGGGGAAGTTGTCGACGGCGCAGGGGCCGTCGATCAGGCACCGATTACGGGTGAAAGCGCCCTGGTTCCGAAAGAGGCGGGCGACGACGTCTACGCCGGCACGATCAACGGCGAGGGCACATTGACTGTGCGGGCTACCAAGACTGCCACAGACACGGTGTTGTCCAAGATCATCCGTCTGGTGGGCGATGCCCACGCGCGCCGTGCCGAGGTCGAACAATGGGTGGCCAAGTTCGCCCGCATCTACACGCCGGTCGTGATGGTGCTCGCCATTCTCATTGCCTTGGTCCCCCCGCTTGTCGGAGGCGGCGCCTGGGGCTTCTGGTTCTACAATGCGCTGGTTTTGCTGGTCATCGCCTGCCCCTGCGCACTGGTCATCTCCACACCTGTCTCTATCGTCGCCTCCCTTGCCGCCTCGGCGCGCAATGGTGTGCTGATCAAGGGCGGGGCCTATGTCGAAGCACCAGGTCGCACGACGGCACTGGCCATGGACAAGACCGGCACGATCACCATGGGAGAACCTGAGGTTGCCGCCATATACCCGCTTGGCGGTACAACCGAGCGCGATCTGATGGTGCGGGCCGTAGCCCTCGAGGCGCGCTCGTCGCACCCGCTTGCGCGCGCCATCCTTGCCCGGGCGGATCGGGACGGGATGCAAATCATCGCCGCCGAAGATACCCGTACAGTGCCTGGACGCGGTCTTGAGGGCGAGCTTGATGGACAATTAATCTGGTTGGGTTCGGACCGGTTCGCCGAGGAAAAGGGCCTTGGCGGGGACATCCCGACAGACCTGCGCGATCGGATCGAAGGGGCGGGGAGCACACTGGTTGCGATCGGCGATGCCAATGGAGTTAGCGGTGTGCTGGAGCTGCGCGACCGGATCCGGCCCGATGCCAAGGGGATCGTTGCCCGTCTGCATGCGCAGGGAGTCAAGAAGATCGTGATGTTGACCGGCGACAACGCGGCCACGGCAAGGGCGGTGGCCGTTGAAGTCGGGATCGACGAGGTGCGCGCCGAACTCCTGCCCGAGGACAAGGTCGCGGCAATTGAGGACCTGGTGGCACAGTTTGGCACTGTCGCGATGATCGGGGACGGTGTGAACGACGCTCCGGCGATGGCGCGCGCGCATTACGGCATCGCTATGGGAGCCGTGGGATCGGACGCCGCAATTGAAACAGCCGATATCGCGCTGATGACAGATGACGTTGGCAAGGTGCCATGGCTGATCGCGCATTCGCGCCGGACCATGGCAATTATCAAGCAGAACATCGGGCTGTCTCTTGCGACCAAGGCCGCATTCGTGGTGGCAACAGCCTACGGCATGGCCTCGATGTGGGGCGCGATCGCGGCCGATGTCGGCGTTTCCCTTCTCGTTGTCGCCAACGCCTTGCGGTTGCTGCGGGCGCGCGACGACGACGACAGACCGCGTGGTGGCGAAGAGGTTGGCGAAGAAATGGCAAAGGCTGCACTGGCTCACGGACATTGATCGGGGACGACGACCGCTGTATCACGTCACCATAGCAGACCTCGGCGAAGGGGCATCGAGCAGTGATGTTAGCGAGAGTTCCAAGAAGACTGTTCTTGTTGGGCGGCGTGGGCGCATTCCTTGCAGGATGTGCGAATAAATTTCGCTCGTACAACGGTTCAGAAGTGACGCGCGTGCGCCTCTACAAGTCGCAAAGACTGCTGGTGCTCGATGGCGCGGAAGGCGTGTTGCTCGCCAATCCGGTCGGCTTGGGATTCGCGCCGGAAGGACACAAGCAATTCGAGGGCGATGGACGCACGCCTGAAGGTGAGTACACCATCGACCGCCGCAATCCGGACAGTCTGTTTCATCTGTCTGTCGGAATCTCATATCCGAACGAGGTGGACATCGCCTTTGCTGCGGCGCAGGGCAAGTCGCCCGGCGGTGATATCTTCATCCATGGAGGCCCCCGAAAGGGTATCGATCCGATGGACAAGCAGGACTGGACGGCTGGATGTATCTCGGTCACCGACCGGCAGGTCGAAGAGGTCTACGCAATGGTGCGCGATGGGACACCTATCGGCATTTTTGCCTAGCAGCTCCCGCAACTCATCAAAGCTCAACCAGATCAGGCAAATCGGCGGCGAAGCGCAACATTGATCCCCTCAATGGCGATCACCATGATGACCACTGCAATCGTCACGCTCGCCGCCTTGTCGTATTGGAACGAGCGCACATAGGTCTGAATGTAGAACCCGATCCCGCCAGCCCCGACGATGCCAAGGATCAGCGACTCGCGCAGGTTCAACTCGAACCGAAAGATCGTGTCGCGGGCCACGACCGGGGCCATTTGCGGCCAGATCGCATGGCGCAAACGCAACAACGGCCCGGCTCCGGCACTTTCCAAAGCGGCAATCGGGGCGCGAGATACACCATCAATCGCTTCGGCGTAGAATTTGGCCAGCATGCCTGTCGCGTGAAACGCCACCGCGATGATGCCGGGCAATGGCCCCAGCCCAACCGCGCCCACCATCAACATCGCCACCAGGATCAGCGGGATTGCGCGGATAAATGCCAGAACGGTGCGGACAGGTCGGTGCACCGCTGCGGACACCATCGTCTCTGAGGCGAGAATGCCAAGCGGAACGGAAAGGATCACGGCACCGAGAGTGCCGAGGATCGCGATCCGCAGCGTCTCGGCGCTCCCCTTCCAGATCTCGTCCATAATGGTCGGATTCGGCGGGAACATGCGGCCAAGGAAATCAGCAATGCGAGGGCCTGCAGACAGTAGTCGGGACAGTTCGACATCGGTGGTGATCAGCGACCACAGCACCACAGCGGCAACCAACAGCCCGGCCCAGAACCCGCCCAGATCGCGCGACCGCATCAGCTTACGACCTTGAGCCGTACGCCGGATGCCGGGTCTGTATCATCATAGAGCGCCGCCGTCGCGTCATCCGTCAGATCGCGTGTCGCGACATCAAAGACGATCCGACCGTTGCGCATTCCGATGATACGGTCGGCAAAACGCCGTGCCAGTTCCGGTTGATGCGACGAGAACACAGTCGTTGCCCCGCGTGCCTGGGCGGCGCTGGTGAGAAGCGTCAGGATGTCCGCTGCTCTGGACGGATCAAGGTTGCTGACCGGCTCGTCCGCGAGGATCAGCTTGGGCTCCTGTGCGAGACAACGGGCAATTGCCACCCGCTGCCGCTGGCCGCCGCTGAGCGAGTCCACGCGCCGGTCTGCGAGGTCCGCGATGCCGCAGTCGGAGAGTGTCGATCGGGCTATGTCCATGTCAGACTTCGACACGTTGCCGAGCAGCGCGCGCCAACTGGGCATCCGGCCCAGCCTGCCGTTCAATACGTTGCGCGTCACTGTCGATCGTTCGACAAGCGCAAACTCCTGAAAGATGAACCCGGTATCAGCGCGCTTTGCCAAGGGCAGGGCGCGGGTAGGTTCGAATGGCGTGCCCAGGACTGAGACCCGCCCCTGCCAATCGCGCAGCCGTCCGTCCAGCAACGTCAAAAGTGTGGTCTTGCCGGCCCCGGAAGGACCAAGAAGGGCAACGCACTCTCCGGCCGCAATGTTCAGGGATACCTGGTCGATGGCGCGCTGCTCAGCACCGTGATGGCCAAAGCTGAGATCGTCGATGTGAATGGCGTTTTGCATCATAGCAATCCGAAGCGCTGCGCCATGGTCCGCACACCGTTGAACACCGAAGGGTCGGCTTCGACATAGCCATCCGGGCCGTAGAGATAGCGGAGTTTGTCACGGTGCTCGGGCGTATTGAGCTTCATCATGGCAGCAATGAAGTTCTCGCGAAGCTCGGCGTCCAGTTCGGGACGTGCGATGACAACGTGGCTTGGAATGGCATCGCTTTCCGCGATCCACGTAACCTGCGATTGCTGCTCGGGGGTGAGAAGAAGGTCGGCGTATTGGCTTGCCCCAGCCGCATCAACCAGGCCTTCCGCCATCGCCTGCATCGCCTGTTGGTAGCCACCGGCAAAGAAGATGCGGCCAAAGAAATCCTCTGCCGCATCCGGGCTGGAAATCAGACCCGCGCGCTCAAACTCGGCCAGGGGGTACATGTATCCCGATTCCGAAATCGGGTCGGCAAAGGCGATGTCGCGACCTTCCAGATCGGCCAGCGTCTTGAAGCCGCTGTCACGGCGCACAAAGACACGGCCCGTATAGCTGGGCGCATCACGGTAGACCTCTGACAAGAGCGGGATGGCACCGATTTCCCTTTCGGCCAGAACGAAGGGCAGGGCACCCATGAACGAGATATCGGCATCGCCATTGCGCAACGCCTCGACGGCCGCCGCATGATCAATGGTCACGAACCCCTCGACCGGCATTCCGATTTCAGACGACAGCCAGGCGGTGATCGCCTCGATATCGCCTAGCAGCTTGTCGGGGTTCTCCTGCGGGATGAAAGCCAGGCGCAACGGTTCAGATTGCGCCTGAGCAGGCATCGATTGTGCGACCAGACCAGCCCCCGCGAAGACAAGAAGGTGACGGCGGCTCAGACACGTCATCATCAGAACGCCCTTTCTTCGATGACGGCGGCATCAGCTTTGAACAGACTCCAACTCGTTTCCGCGGCCGCCCAGTCCTCTGCCCGAACGGCTGCGCCGACCTCTGCCAAGCGCTCGGCCAGTGCGTAGACCTCGGGCCGCGACGAAAGATTGGCCATCGTGCCTGCATCGGCCGCAAGATCGGCCGCAACCGTGTCGGTCAGGACCAGGATGTGCTGCGCATCGCGTTTCGGCAGAAGCGTGTCGAGCGTCGAGGCAAAGGTGGTGAGCTCGGCGAAGGCCAGACGGAAGGGCGTATTTGCGGCATCGAAAGCCTCGTATGGCTCATCGGCTGCACCGATCGTTTCCAGATAGGCGGTCAGGTCCGACCGCTCGGCACCGGTCAGGCCAAGGTTCTTTGTCTCGTCGAACCAATCCACAACACTTGCCAGCGTCGGCAGGGTGCCGTCGTGGAAATACGGTGCCGTGTAGAGCGTACCGAGCAAGGTGGGCGTGTCGAGGGCGCCCGCATGTGACCCTTCGTAAGCCGCCGCCACCGACCCGATGTCGTGCGATTTGCGATCAAGAAAGTTGCCGGACGGCGTATGGCAGCTGGCACAGGATTGGTTGCCCATCCCTGCAAAGGGGCGGTTGAATACCTCTTCGCCGCGCCGCGCAGCATCCGGCGCGGCCTCCGTCAATTGGCCGTCGCCGGTGACCAGGGAATTGGGCAGGAAATCGAACTCGGTCATGTAGGCCACGAGTGCGTCCAGCATGAAGGGTGTGGGTTCTTCGCCGGCAAATTCGTTAACGATCACGTTGCGGGAGAAATCGCGCAGCGACGCGAAACGACCATCGCGACCGTAAGGCCCGGTAAACCGCAGCCCGCGCAGGCTTGGGATATCGATCGGATCATCGCGGCGGTCGTTGAACATCGGGTTGAAAAACGCGCCGTCCACGTCAACCGCACCGGGCTGGTGACTGGCACCGGGAATGAAAAAGCGTTGATTGATGTCCGAGCGGTTGTGACAGGTCGAACACGCGATGCCCAGATCGCGGGCCGGGCCACCGAATATCTCGGCACTGTCGAACAGCATATCACCATAAGCGATCAGCGGCAGGTCGGTTTCGTCGATCCCTTGTTCTTCGAAATTGAGAACGAGAAGTGGCAAGGGGTCCTGATCGAAGATGTCTGAGCCGGGGGGCAGAGCGGCGGGCAATTCAACCGGCTGTCCGGTTCGGGCAATCGTCTCGGGCACGGCATTCAGCGTCTGGCGCGGGGCAGGATCCGCGGCGAGGTAATTTTCGGCCAGATAGGCTGAAATTTCCGCGCGCGCGGCAGTCATTTCCTCAACATTCCTATCCTTGGCTCCGGCGCCGAGCACACCTGCTGATCCCGTGGCATTGTTGAGTTCCAACCACGCCCGACCCAGTGTCCGGGCCGCATTAGGGTCTGCGGCTTTGATATGGTCGGCAAACGCGCGGTAAAGCTCCTTGGCAGTGGCCACTGCCTGTTTCGATACCGCCGGGTTATCGGCAGCAATGGCTGCATCCAGCTCTTCTTCGATTCTCAGCGCGATCAGGCGGGTGGCCGTTACATGAACGCCATGCCGATCCTGCCTGCCAATCGCGTCGGACAGATCACCGACATCAATGGCGCTTTCTCGGTCCAGCCAGTCAAGGGCTCCGAGGCGATACTCCGATCCGCGATAGGGCTCGGTCCAGGCTTGTTCCACTTTGTCCCACGGGACCGGCGCGAGATTGCCCAGAAACAGCGTCAACCGGTAGGCAGCCGCTTCGGGCAACCAGGGGGCTTCCTTGGCAGGTGTCGCCAAGGACGGACCCGTCATTGCCAAAGAGGTGACAATCACGGACAGGATCACGCGCAGGACGTGCTGGATCACAGATGAATCCACTCAAAAAGTTAGACATGTCTAACTTATCTACCCAAAGCCAACTTGTTGTCAATCCATCAACCATCGGGCAAAGTCGTCATATGTCGTCCGGCGCATCACAGACGCGTGAAGATTTTACGCCTGATTCCCGCGATCCCGAAGCCCAGGCCGACGGGTTCGCCAACGTGCGCAATGCCCATGAAAGCGAGATGGCGGAAGATTATGTGGAACTAATCGCGGAATTGATCGAAGCCCATGGAGAGGCGCGACCGGTCGACATCGCGGAACGGCTGGGGGTCAAAGCCCCGACGGTGACCAAGAATATCTCGCGCTTGAAAGTGGCGGGGTTGGTGCGTCGAGAAAAGTATCGCTCGATTTTCCTGACCGACAGAGGCCAAGCCCTCGCTGAGGCCTGCCGCAGGCGCCACAGGATCGTTGTCGCGTTTCTGCAAAGCCTCGGGATTGACGAGGCAACGGCCGAGCGTGATGCCGAAGGCATCGAACACCATGTCAGCAACGAAACGCTCGCCGCATTCGAGAAACATATTAAAGCGTCGGATTGATCGCTGTTGCGTTGAAGTAAGCCTAGATATTCCCGCCCGTTAGTCACCACGATAACTGGAGAAAACTTCCGTAGATCCGTCGTTGTTGATGATAAACACATCGTGGGCCGCACACCGGTGGGGGCAAAGCCTTTCCTTTCAAGGTGCTCCATCCATGCAAGGCAGTACCCACAGGCACTGCTATAGATTCAAGCCAATTCTTTGCGTGAGAACGATGTGTCACGGACCCGTAAACGGGCTGACAGCTTGCGTATCTAAATAGCTATAGCTACCAACACTATAGATATGGAGGTTGCATGCTGACAATCGGAAGCTTGGGAAAGAAGACCGGAACGAAGGTCCAGACCATCCGGTACTACGAACAGATCGGGCTGATGCCCGAGCCGGGTCGTACAGAAGGGGGGCAGCGGCGCTACGACGATGCTGAAGTCGACCGCTTGTCCTTTATCCGGCACGCACGTCAGCTGGGATTTCCACTGGAAGCAATCCGCGAGCTTCTCGATCTCAGCGACAATCCGGATCGCTCATGTCATGAGGCGGACTCCATCGCGCGTCGGCAACTCAAGCAGGTCGAGTTGCGGATGGACCGCTTGAAGGCGCTGCGCACTGAATTGAAGCGGATGATCCACGAATGCAGCGGGGGCAATACGGCCGACTGTAAGGTTCTCGAGGTTTTGCGCGATCATTCGGAGTGCCTGACCGACCACGATGAGATTGGCGCTTAACAATGCCGGCATTCTTCGCATATCCACTCGCAGCCCTGGCCGAAATCGCCGGGTGCTTCGCGATCTGGGCGTGGTGGCGTCTCGGGGCAACCCCTCTTTGGATCCTCCCAGGAGCATGCGCCTTGTTGGCGTTTGGTTGGTTGCTGGCGCAGGTCGATACTACCGTCGCGGGCCGCGCATTTGCAGCATACGGCGGGGTTTATATCGCGGCATCAGTTGTGTGGATGTGGTTGGTTGAAGGCCAGCGGCCTGACAGATGGGATACCTTAGGCACTGCTGTCTGCCTCTTTGGTGCCGCTATAATTCTCTTGGGTCCACGCAACGTCTAAAGAAAGGTCTTGAACCTACAGTCGCTGTAGCAATTACATCTTCTCTGAGACGATTCGAGGAGATGAGAATTGACCGCCAGTGACCCACTTATTGCAGCCACACCAATCCTGAACTTCGACCATCCGTCGATCAGGCGACTGGTCGAAGATAGGGGATGGCGCTCCCTTCCGACCCATGACCGGATCGGGGCGACGTACGACTTCGTGCGCAACGATATCTTCTTCGGGTACAACCGCGCGGACGATATCTCAGCCGCCGAGGTGCTCGCTGATGGCTTTGGTCAATGCAACACCAAGGGCACGCTTCTCATGGCGTTGTTGCGCGCGGTCGGCATACGCTGCCGTCTTCACGGCTTCACTATTCACAGGGCGCTGCAACGCGGTGTCGTTCCGGAACCGGTTTATCCCCTCGCACCGGAAGAGATCATTCATTCCTGGGTCGAGGTGGAGACCGAGACAGGTTGGGTAAACCTCGAGGGATTTATTCTCGACGCTGCGTTCCTGTCATCTCTCCAATCCACATTTTCCGGGACACCCAGTCTTTGCGGATACGGGGCAGGGACCGATTCCCTGCAGGCCCCGCCAGTGGAGTGGACAGGTGGCGACACCTATATCCAGGAAACAGGCATCGTTCAGGACTTCGGTACCTTCAACGCGCCCGACGAATTTTACGTCATCCATCGGCAGTCGTTCAGTTTGGTAAAGGGCTTGCTGTATCGCCATGTCATCCGCCATTGGATGAATGCCCGTGTGCGCCGCATTAGGACAGGACGCCTTCCGCGCATTCCCGGCACGGCACTGCCCAATCATCAACATGAGGAATCGCGTCATGCCTCATGATCACGCGCATATTGACCCGGCGTCCGGGGATCGCCGGGTCTCTATCGCGATCTGGGCCAACGCACTTCTGACCGTTGCGCAGATCGTCGGAGGCATCTTGTCCGGCAGCCTCGCTCTCATTGCGGATGCGCTGCACAATTTCTCGGACATGGCATCCTTGGTGATCGCGTTTGCCGCGCGAAAGATCGCCAGACGCCCCGCCGACGAACGCATGACCTTCGGCTATGGCCGGATCGAAGTCGTCGCTGCATTGATCAACTACACGACCCTCATCCTCGTCGGCGTCTATCTGATCTACGAAGGCGGGATGCGGCTCATCGAACCGACCGAGGTGGCCGGTTGGACTGTGGTGATCCTGGGCTCAGTGGCGCTGGTCGTCGACACATTGACCGCCGTGCTAACCTATTCGATGCAAAAGGGCAGCGTAAACATTCGGGCACTTTTCCTGCACAACCTGTCGGACGCCTTGGCCTCCGTAGCTGTGATCATCGGCGGCTCGCTTATCCTGCTCTATGAGGTGTGGTGGGTCGATCCTGCGATCACGATCGGCATCGCGCTTTACATCCTCTATCTCGCTCTGACTGAAATCGGCCGTCCGATCCGAATCCTGATGCTCGGTAGCCCGCCCGACGTCGACAATGACGCGGTTGTCGCTGCAATCAGGGACGTCGACGGAGTCCATGACGTTCACCACGTTCATCTTTGGCAGATGCAGGAGAATGAAGCGGCGCTGGATTGCCATGTCGTGACCGCTGATGGCGCATCCGGTGAAGGGATCAAAGCTGCCGTAAAGGCGCGCCTAGCCGAGGAGTTCGGCATCCGGCATTCCACGCTTGAATTGGAAGACCTTAAGAATGCGCACAATGGCGCGCGACTCTATGGGCATGAAGAGGCCGGACCATGATGGAATCTACGCTTCTCTTTCTCGGTCTGGGGCTTGCAGCAGCGACACTGGCTTCGATCCTTTGGTCAATCGCGTTCCCAGAGCGTCGTATCTGGCCGCCCCAGCACTACACAGCGGTCACGCCCATTCTGGTCTGGATGCCGACCTTCTCCTTATTCGGCATCCTCATTTTGCTTGGCGTCTGGGGGTGGGGCGATCTGGCAGTTCCAGGATGGCTGCGTTTCGGAATTGGGATGCCCCTCATCGTGATCGGCAATGTTGTCGTCTGGTCCGAAGTTGCCCATTTCGGGGTGCCACAAACCGGTGGCGCGAAAGGCACGTTGAAGACCTCTGGCATGTATCGCTACTCACGCAACCCTCAATACATGGCCGATATCGCAATTGTCGGTGGTTGGATGATCCTTACATCTGCACCTTCGGCGCTCATTGTAGGATTAGCAGCAATCCTTGTTCTGATAGTCGCACCCTTCGCAGAGGAGCCGTGGCTGAAGGCACAGTACGGTTCTGAGTTTGAAGACTATGCGGCTCAAGTGAGGAGGTTTCTCTAGCAAGGCGCGGGCGTAGTGCGCAGGCATTTATTTCGCGTCAGTAAATCAGTGCGTCGATGCTATACCCAGCAAAAGCCAGACTGTTGGAGGGGGTAGCATATTGCTGCTTGTCACTGTCATCGCGGGCTTTTTGCCGGACGGCAAGGTCGCGGCGCCCTACTAGCTGCGCGAGGGCGGCGCGCGTGTGGCCTTCGTTGGCCACGGGATCAACGATGCGCAGGTGACCATCGGCCAGATTGTCCGACCCTCGAGGCTCTGGCTGTGGTTCTCAGAAAGAGCCAGGCTGATGCACGTCATGTGCCCCAAAGGACAGATCGCCGCGGCGCGTCGGGTCACGGGGTCGTGGCTGGACACGCGCCCACGCCCAATCTACTGTTCATTCATGCGTCAATCTTCCTCCATATTGCTTTTGGCCTTTCTTGCGGTGTTCGCCGTCGGAAATATCGCGCATGCGGTAAGTGCGAATAATATGGCGCTGGAAATGGCCGTAATGGATGGCAGCGCAATGGCCATGGAGGACTGTCAAGGCTGTCCGAAAGATGGCGAAGGCGCCGCGGGCTCGACATTGTGCCAAGTCGATTGCACTGCCCCTGGTGTGGTGACTCTGTCGGCTTCCGCGTCCCTTGAGTTTTTGATGCCGCTCCTTCGTCAGGACCGCCCCCAAAGCGTGACTGTGCCGAATGGTCTGCGGGCTCCGCCGGATCCGTTCCCACCCCGAACCCTCATCTGATCCGACGCCTCGGGCGCTGACCACAGCGTTCCCGTGACCGTCGGACCGCGTCTTCTGGAACCTGAACGGTTTCGGGACGCACTCGATCGCGCGAACTCTGCGCGACCCCCGATGGCAGAGATCAGATGAGAAAGACACATGAAATCGACATTCACACCGGCGCTGTCGCGCCGCAGCTTTGTGGCCGGAAGTGCAGCGGCAGGTGCTACAATATCCATGCATCCCGCATGGGCGGGCACGCCTGATACCTTCTCCCTGCGCGCCGCAGCGGGGCGGGCGCAGTTGGTCCCAGAGCCATGGAGCAGGACTGACGTTTGGTGCTATGGCGGCACTGTGCCCGGCCCCGATATCCGGGTGCGGCAAGGCGACGGGCTGCGCATCGCGGTCGAGAACGCACTGGACGAGGAAACCACCGTGCACTGGCACGGGCTGCGGGTGCCCAACGCCATGGACGGTGTGCCGCATCTGACGCAGGCCCCGATCGCACCGGGTGAGACATTCACCTACGAGTTCGACGCGATCGACGCCGGGACGTTCTGGTATCACCCGCATCAGCGCAGCTTCGAGCAAGTCGGGCGCGGCCTCTACGGTGCGCTGATCATCGAAGAAGATAGTCCGCCGCGCGTGGACCGCGAGATGGTCTGGGTGCTGGACGACTGGCGTCTGACCCAAGATGCCGGGATCGCCGAGGATTTCGGCGGGTTCCACGACATGAGCCATGCCGGACGGCTCGGCAACACTGTGACGATCAACGGTCGCGTGCCGGGCGACATTCCGGTGCGGGCGGGCGAACGGGTTCGGCTGCGCCTGATCAACGCCGCCAATGCCCGCATCTTCGCGCTCGATTTCGGCGATCTTGCCCCGCAGGTGATAGCGCTCGACGGCCAGCCTGTCACGTCGCATGTGGCGCCGGCTGGGCGTGTGGTGCTCGGTCCGGCCATGCGCGCCGACCTGATGCTCGATGTAACCGCCGCGCCTGGCGCAAAGGTCCAGGTCATCGATCGCTTCTTCACGCAAGACGCCTATGTGCTCGTCGATCTGGCGGTGGCGGAGATACCGCTGCGCGACGCGACGCCCGACTGGGACATGGTGCTGGCCCCGAACCCGCTGCCCGATCCTGACATCGCCCGCGCGCGCCGCCACGATGTGACCTTCACCGGCGGCATGATGGGCGGGATGGTCGAACGCCAGATGGGCCTTTCCGGCGGAAGCGGCATGGGCGGCATGATGGGCGGCGGCATGATGGGCCGGATGCACGACGGCGGCATCTGGTTTATCAACGGCGTCGCGGCCGAAGGGCATATCCTCGACCCGATGCTGACGCTGGAGCGCGATGCCTCTCACGTCATCGCCATGACCAACGCCACCGCTTTCCATCACCCGATCCACCTGCACGGCCATTCCTTCCGCGTGCTCAGCCGCAACGGTGCGCCCACGCCGCATCGCGAGTGGCAAGACACCGTGCTGATTGCGCCCCGCGAACGCGTCGAGATCGCCTTTGTCGCCGACAATCCCGGCGACTGGATGTTCCACTGCCACATCCTCGAGCATCAGGCCGCAGGAATGATGGGGGTGTTCCATGTGGCATGAGGAGCAGGCGATGACGAACATGAACAATCCAACCACAAATCTGCTTGGCCGCCGCAACGTGCTTGCCTTGCTTGGCGGTGTGGCCGCCGCCGCATTGTTGTCAGCGCGGCGGGCGCGGGCCGAGGGTGCGGCGGCCTCAGCGCTGGCCTTCGACGGTGATGTGCTCGTCGCTGCTGGCGCGCAGGTGTGGCGGCACGACCTGTCAGGCGGCGCCGTGCCCCTGCCTGCTCCGCGCACCCCGATCCGGGCCTTGGCCTGTCACCCAGACCGTCCGGGGCGGCTTTTCGCGGCGTTGCAGGACGGCGGTCTCGACCGGTCCGACGATGGCGGCCGTACATGGCGCACGGCATCGGGAGGCCTGCCGCAGACTCAGGTCACAGCGGTCGCTATTGCTGCCGGCGCACCGGACACGGTCTATGCCGCAATCGCCGAAGACGGGTTATGGCGCAGCGAGGATGCGGGGGAAAACTGGTCTTTCATGATGGACCGGCCCTGGCTTGACGAGGCCGAGCGTGACCCGCTGACGCTGGCGTCGGTCGATCTCGAAACCGGGATGGGCGGCATCTGGATTTATGCCGGAACCGAGAAAGGCCTGACCCGCGTTCCGGACTGTTTCTGCCGCTGGCAGGATGTTCAGCCCGGCAATGCGATGGACGCTCTGGTGGCGGGCGATGCACCGCTTGCCGAGAATCCACTGCCAGCAGGCGAGCCAGTCCTGTCGCTGGCCAGCGCCCCGACGGCACCTTCGACACTTTATGCGGCGTTGCCTTCGGGGGTGTGGGCGTCGCAGGACGGCGGCGTGGTCTGGACGCACAAAGCAGAAGGGCAGGGGAGGGCCGTTGCGGTCCACCCTCAGGACGAAAATCACGTGTCCGCCCTCCTAGACGGCACTCTGAAACTTAGCCGCGACGCCGGCGCAACCTGGACCGCGATCACGGTCGCATGATGGAGAACCCCATGAACAGAAGAATTTTCCTCGCTTCGCTTGCTGCACTTGGCGTCAGCGGAACCTTCACTTTCACGACGCTGACTTCAGCACAAAGCACCGAAGACGCGACCGGTCCCGCAAATACCGACGTGTCAGACGGAACGAAGCAGATCACGATCTGGCGCGATCCGGGCTGCGGTTGCTGCGACACTTACGCTGATTACCTGGAAGAGTACGGTTATACGGTAACACGCATCGACGATCGGGAATTCGACAAGCGCTCGATCGAAGTCGGCGTTCCCGAGCAGGGGCTCGGCTGTCATCTGGCCGAGATCGAAGGCTATTATGTCAGTGGACTGGTGCCCTCGGAGATCCTGGAAAGGCTGGTCACGGAGAAGCCCGACATCACCGGCATTACTTTGCCGGGCATGCCTGCGAACGCGCCAGGCATGGCACGGGTAAAGACCGGTACTCTCAAGACCTATGCGTTCGGTGAGGGCGGGATCACCGTCTACTCCGATGAGTGAAAGCATGGACATGATGAACGGCCCGATGATGGGCACGATGATGCTCGGCGGCGGGCTTTTGCTCCTGCTCGTCGTCGCGGTTCTGCTGCTCAGCCTTGTTGCACTCTTGAAGTACCTCAGGAGTGCAACATGAGACGGACTACAATAGTCGGTGCCGCCATCGTCGCACTATCCGCGGCCGGGTTTGCCGTCTATGCGCAGTCGGAAGCCGACGACGGGTCGGCGGACGGGCTGACCTTCCTAGGGGAACCCGTGACCGCCGCCGACATCGCAGCGGGCAAAGAGCTCTATGCGGAGAATTGCACGTCCTGCCATGGTGCAAACCTCGAAGGCCAGCCGGACTGGCAGCGGCGTCTGGACACCGGGCGCATGCCGGCACCGCCGCATGACGAGTCTGGGCATACCTGGCACCACTCGGACCGGCATCTGTTCATAATCACCAGAGGAGGCGTCAGCGCCGTGGTCCCCGGTTACGAAAGCGACATGCCGGCGTTTGAAGGCATCCTGACCGACGACGAGATTGCCGATGTTCTCTCTTACATCAAAAGCACCTGGCCGGATCGACAGCGCGAATTCCAGGCGGAAGTCTCTGTCAACGACAAGGGTGATTTATGAGCGCGGTCGAGGCCAATCGCCGTAAGGGTCGGCTTGTCACCGTACTGCCAGTTGCGATCTTCGCCCTCATCGGCGCAGGTTTTTATTGGGGCCTGTTCAATGGCAACGACACTCTTCCTTCCCCACTTGTTGGCAAGGCGGTGCCTGAGTTCGACTTGCCGCCGATAGAGGGACGAACCGACGGTCTGTCGACCGCCGACCTCAAAGGGCAGGTGTCTATCGTGAACGTCTGGGCGTCCTGGTGCGTGCCGTGCCGGGTAGAGATGCC
>JAVJUV010000082.1:0-4252 GCA_040220415.1 Silicimonas sp. | reverse complement strand
ACCGCCCAAAATCTCCGCAAACTAGCCAAGATCTTTCCTGCACCGCAGCAAACGCGCAAAGCCTGACCAGAAAGGCGCTCGCGCCCTGTTCAGTACGCTTCTTTCTGCAGTTGCAACACGTTGTTTTTCCACAGAATCGGCGGAAAGCGGACATTCACTGCGAGTGCGAAAGCATACTGTCTGAGACATGATTGCGACAATTATTGTCTCAGCGTCAGCGCCAGTTTGACCTGCCCCCATTTTCAGAACCACTCGTAAGTCGAGCCTGATGGCACGAAAGCATCGTTTGAGCCCTAATTGCAGAATGATACACGATGCGCCCGGGTCGATAACCGGCGTCGTTATGCTGGCGTGCGCATAATCTCACGGATCAGATCATTTGTTTCTGATCTCGTCGTTTGGTGCCGATATCGAACGGCCAAAACAGTTCGTGTTATTTCAAGGCCATCGATGGGTTTCGACACCAGGCCCATGTCTGATGGAATAGCGGTGGCTGGTAGGATCACCGCACCCGAACCCTGCCGGGCAAGTTCGATTAACCAATCCACGCGATTTGACCGATAGGCCGCGTAGAGGTCGTAACCTTGATCTGCGCAGGTTCCATGTAAAGTATCCCGCATTTCGCAATTCAGTCTGTCAAGCATGTCAGTTTGAGCAAGCGTCGAAAGAGAAATTGTATTTAGTTCAGACAATGGATGCGACTTTGACACCACGACCTTGTAGTCCTCTTCATAGAGAATGTCTATACGATAGAGGTCTTCACTGACCTTGTCCGCGGTGACGACAACGTCAAAGTCACCATCTCGCAACCCGGAAAGAAGCTCGTGGGATGACGCAACGATCAATTCGATTTCGGCTTGCGGCACGCGCTTGCGCATACGCTCCATAGCTGCCGAAATTCTGCTGTGGCCAATCGTTTCGCCGACACCGACAGTGATAGGAACTCGCTCCAACCGCATATGACGGACTGCCTCGGCCTTCGCCTGTCGCGTCTCGTCGTATATTCTCTGCAATCTTGGCTGCACGAGTTTTCCCAGCGCGGTCAGCCTGCAGCCTGCACGGTCTCTGACAAACAGGTCACCTCCAAGTTCGTCTTCAAGTTTCTTGACCGCAGTCGTCAAGGAAGGTTGGGAGACATTGGAGGCACTGGCCGCGTGGGTGAAGTTTCGGTGCTCGCAGACAGCGAGAAAGTATCTGATCTGGTTCATTTCCATCGCCGCATTCTCCGTCACATCTCCGGCCGCGCCATCAAAACAAGTTCGATAGTCCATGTCTATCAAAGAATAGCATTTCGGAATTGGAGTCCACCGCATCCGGCATGGGACAAGAGTGCATCGAAACCAAACACGATGCACTTCAAAGCAGGGGCCGACCATGAAATCGCAAATTCTTCAGACACTCGCCGCACTGGCTCTGATCGCAACTTCTGCAACTGCACAGGACAATCCAATGGAAAATCATACCGCCAGCTACATCGCCATGCCCGCCGCCGAAGGCCAGTCCGAAGCTTTCGCGGAGTTTCTGGCGGGTGCCGCACCTATCGTGCGGGACACAGAGCCGGGCACCGTCCTTTGGTTTGCTCTGCAAGCCAACGATACGCTCGCAATCTTTGACATCTTTGCAGATGAAGAGGCACGGAACGCTCACTTCTCAGGAGCGGTTGCTGCGGCTTTGAACCAAAACGCCGACACACTGGTCGACGGAGGATGGGACGAAGGTGTTGTCGCGAATATCAACAACTCCGATGTCCTGTCGGTCAAGGCGCCGGTTGATCTCACCACGGCAACGACCGCAACTTACATCAAGCTTGAAGCTGCGCCGGGGAAAGGCCGCGAATTGGCAGCCTTGCTGACCGCCGCCGGCCCCATCGTCGCAGATACCGAACCCATGACATTGTTCTGGGCGGCGCTGCAAATTGACGAGAACAACTTTGCCATCTTCGACATCTTTGCCGACGATGCTGGCCGCGAAGCGCATTTTGCCGGACAGGTCGCCGGGCTACTGAATGAAAGGGCTTCGGAATTGGTCTCGGGCGGATGGGACGATGGTGTGGTGGCAAACGTCCGCAATTTCGACATCCTTGCTGCCAAGTAATCTCGAGCTGCGTTAACAAAGAAGTGCCCGGTGCAACCCATCGGGCACTTTGCTATTTGAGTTGAGAGTAAAGCCAAGTCGGTCGATTAACCGCAGCGAAATGGCATTTTATCCCAGTCTGCTGATGCTTACCCATTGAAAATTCTGCCGCCTATGCAAATGACCGTTCTAGTGCAGCTGCGCTCCAGCGCCGGACAGCTCGCCGAGCGGCAGCTATGGGCCGACAACGTAGGGTGTACTGCTTCAGTCCAAATCGACACCGCCGAGGCGCGGCACATGGACATGCGTCCGGACAAGGGATGCAGCGACAGCGCCCGCGATGGCGCCGAAGAGATGCGCCTCCCACGAGACGCCGGGTTGGCCCGGAAGAACGCCCCAGAGAATGGAGCTATAGAGGACACCGACCAGTAGTGCCGCGCCCAGCGTGATCGGGGAGCGATCCACGAAGCCGCGCGCGACGAGGAAGCCAAACCAGCCGAAGACCAACCCTGACGCACCGATATGGATGGCGGAGCTTCCGAACAGCCAGACGAGTCCGCCGCCGAGGCCGATCACCACTGCGTTCACCGGCAGCAAGGCTCGCGTGGTCGTGGCAACCAGCAGCCCACCCATCACCAGGAGAGGCGGCGTATTGGCCATCAGATGCGCGAAGCTTCCGTGCATCAGCGGCATGGCGACAACGCCATCCAAACCATCGAGCTGCCTGGGGATCAGGCCGAAGGCCGGGTTCAAACCGTAGCCGGTGATCCAATTGACGACCTGAACCGCCCAGAGCAGCGCGACAAAAGCGGCAAGCGTTGCGGCGCGCCGCAAGAAAGCGCGCATGTGATCCCGTTTCATCATGTTCGCGACAGTAGACGTCCCCACAGCGCCTTCAACAGCTTTCGCGCGCTGCACAGGGTGCCCCTTCCGAGAAAGGGGGTTTGAGGCGGCCAACCTCGGTACGGCTCAAGCCAGGAGAATCGCTTCGATCTTACACAGTGTTCCCAGGCCGCAGCGGCATGATTTCACGCTCGGGGCGCTTCAGGGCTTCGGCGTATTTGCGGGCATTGTCATCGATCGTGCTGTGCCACAGCTTCGAGACAAACGCCCGAGCGTCTTGGACCGTCATATCGTTCAGCGATGAGGACAACGCCATGAAGAGCTCATCCTCGCTGATCGCGGCGGCGCTATGCATGGCGTCCGCGTAAAATGAAGGGTCGTTCAGGACCTGTTGGCTTAGCGGCATCAGCGCGAGGTTCTCTTCCGGGATCGCCATGAAGATCGTGTCCTGCAGGTCGGTCAGATACGCACGCCGCGAGGTGGACACCGACTTTCCCACCGCCTTGGCCTCCTGATATGCCTGCCTTGTCCTGTCGAGCTTCGCCCTTGCATGGGTCATGATGACTTCACGCTTTCGGGCGGGTAGCGAAAATCCAGTGCAGCGCTCGATATGAGCAAGGAGTTCTGCAACCTCTGCCTCAACATCAAAGCTCTCGAACCATGGAACCGTCCCTGATCTAGCCGCCACGCGCTCGCCCTCGATATTGCGTTAATATATTATTGTATCGCATTTACACCAGATCGCAAGCGGGTGACGTCCTTTACGCAAACGGACATGGAAAAAGGGGAACCGTGATCCCACGGCTCCCCTTTCGATTCAGATCGTCTCCCCTCGCGCGCCGATTAGGCGACCAAGGAGAGCCCCGCGCCCGCGTCCTGCGGCTGCTCACCGCTGTCGATGAACGGGATGATCGAGAAGGTCTGCCCGCCGCGCTGTTCTTCGTTCTGCACGGCGTTGACGCGCAAGTCGCCATCAGGCGTGTTGATCAGCAGCGACAGGTAGTCATTGCCCGTGCGGCTGCTTTTGGCCATCCACGCCGAGCCGACGCGGATTGGTTTACCCCGGGGCGAGCTGACCTCGATCCGGTAATCTGGGTGGGTCTCCTCGGATTTGTAGCTGTTCTCGATCAGCATGAACTCCAGATCGAACATCATGTTGGCGATGTAGCCCGTGAAGGCGTTGTCAGCGTCCATGGCGGTGAGCTCGCCCGAGATCGAGCCGGATTTCATCAGGCCGTTCGAGACCAGCGGGATGATCTCGAATTCGCCGCTCTGGGCCGCGCGCGCCTCTTTCGTCTGCACCGCGTTGACCCGGAACGGGCCGAGGCCGACATCG
>JAVJUV010000081.1:0-2329 GCA_040220415.1 Silicimonas sp. | reverse complement strand
GTCGAGCGCTTCTTCTGCAATCTCAAACAGTTCCGCCGCATAGCCACCCGGTTCGACAAGCACGCAGCCACCTTCATGGCCGCTGTCGCTCTCGCAGCATCAAGAATCTGGCTACGTGCTATTGAGTCCAGCCCCTAGGCGCGGGGCAATCGGCATAGCAGCTCGTGGCGGCAATCCAGACGTAACCAAATGACCGTGAGACGAACAACGCTGCCGTTCACCACGGCCATGCTCTATTCCCAGTTCGGGTAGCCATTGGACGGTCAGCTTCTATTGGTGTTCAAGTGCCGGTCTGCAAAGACCGCATGAGACTGAAATGTCGAGCAGAACAGGTGGTCAAAGCGCTGCTGGAAAAAAGTGGCGCGGGCTAGGCACGGGGCCGCCAGTATGAAGCCCGGAACTAGACCAGGCCGAGCGCGGGAATAAGGATCGGCACGTTGACGAGAAAGTGCAGGATCATGCAGGCGATCAAATTGCGCCGCCGGAGGTAGAGGGCATAGATCATGATCGTGCCGCTGCCGTGATAAAGTAGCCAGGTTGGACCGAAAAAAGTCAGATGGGGCACGAGAAACACGCCCAGGCTCACAGCCGGTCCGATCCAGTTCGAACCCGTCAGTTCATTGAGACGCTCGATCGGATAGCCGCGAAAAAGGATCTCCTCGGTTATGGCCGTCGTGACGATCATCGCGAGCAGGACCGGAATTGACAGCGCCACCATTTCCGCCGTTCCGGCGTCCTGTCGGGTCGGAAACAGTGTCATCGCCAGCCACGACCAAGCCATGGCAATACCCCAGTAGGTGAACGCAGTTTCGATGTCCTTGCCACGGGGTCGCTTCAGTAGGATCGACGCCAGCGGCCGCCGTTCGATAAGCGTAATCAGCGCGAGGATCGCCAATACGGCCAGCCAGTTCCAGAGTATTACCGATGGCGGACCCTTGAGGCCGAAGTCGATATCTGCCCAACGCAGCAGCGGGCCTGCATAACTCGGAAAACAGCAGATCGCCAGCCCCGACAGGACGACGATGACTCTGAAGCGGCCTAGTCTGGATATGGGTTGGCTCTCCTTCCAACATTATGTGCGGTTGTATTTCAAGGCTCGTGCAAAAAGGCTTCTTGCAACCAGCTTTTGCAGTGCTGCCGAAACGCAGCCAAAGACCGCAATGCGTCTCCGCGGACATCATGGGCCCCAAAGCCTCGGCCGGCAATGGATTCGAAGCTCCCGCTGAAGGCACCGCCGCTCGTGGCGGCATTGCGGGCATAACCAAATTGACGGCAATGCGGACCGACCAGGCCAAGGCCCGTCCTGAGCGAAACAGCCTACATTGATCGCTATGGCGCGATCATTCGCCGGTATTCCAAGGATCATAGGTGCCGAAGTTCCACAACTGCCCCTCCGGATCGCGGCAACTGAACACGCGCCCGCCATAGTCTTCGTCTTTGGGTTCCATCGTGATCTCGGCACCGGCAGCACGCGCTTTTTCACAGACATCGTCAAGGTCATCGACAATAATGTATGGGCTTTGCGAAATGCCACCGAGCGAACAGGCGGTCTTCTGTAGAGCGCCGAATTCATCAGGTCTTGCACTGCCGAGCATGATCATCCCGTTGCCGAGCGTCAACTGAGCGTATGCGATACCGCCCTGTCCGTCTTCGACAACCAGATGTCGGCTGAAACCGAAAGCGCTACACAGCCATTCAATCATCTTGGGAGCATCGTCGTAACGAATTGTCGGAATTATGCAGGAACCATTCATGGGCCTCTCCTTGTCTCGCTGGCAGACGAGGATGCATCATGGTTCCGTTGATGAATTGAAGATTTCGGAACTGGTCACACCTGAAGCCGCGGTTCTGACGGCCTCGCGCTGCTTGCCCAGGCCATCGGTGGCTCACCTGCGAACTCATGGAAGGCTCTGATCAGGTGCGCCTGGTCGGCGTAGCCTGCGGCTAACGCTATGTCCGCCCAGTCTGGATTATCGGAGCGAAGGGCAAACGCTCGGGCATGCTGAAAACGGAGCATGCGCGCCGCCGTCACCGGGCGGATGCCGGTCTCATGCTGAAACCGCTTCCTCAGGTATCGTGTGCTCCAGCCGATGGCATCGGCGGTCTCGGCGACCGTGTGCCCCTGCGCCAACAAGCTCCAGGCTTTCCGAACGTGGCTCGAAGAGGCGTAGGTGAACCTTGGCGCCAGGAACCGCTCGATCAGATCGAACCGTGCAGCCCAGTTCGTCGCCCGGTGCAGCAGGTCGTGGATCGCATCATGCTCTCCTGCGAACCGGTCGACGGACCTGAGGTCAACGACTCTCCCGGCCAGTTCGGCCGCCGCGCCGCC
>JAVJUV010000080.1:0-101891 GCA_040220415.1 Silicimonas sp. | reverse complement strand
GGGCGGCGTTGCGGCGGGCGTGATGCTGGTCGTCTTCCGGCCGATCAAGGTTGGCGATTTCGTCGACGTGAACGGCAACATGGGCACGGTGAAGGACATCTCGATATTCACCACCGAGCTGGCCTCGCTGGACAACGTGCAGATCATCGTTCCCAACTCGGAAGTCTGGGGCAATGTCATCACCAACTATTCGGTCTATGGCACGCGGCGCGCGGAATGGACCTTCGGTGTCAGCTATGGCGCCAACCTGGCCGAGGCCGAGCGGATCATCCGCGAGACGATACTGGGCGATCCGCGCTCGCTGAGCGATCCCGAGCCGTTCATCCAGATCAACAACCTCGGCGACTTCTCGGTCGACTTCCTGGTGCGCGTCTGGGTGAATGCCGCCGATTACTTCCAGTACCAGGCGGACATGAAGCGCAAGGTCAAGGAGGCCTTCGACGCCGGCGGCATCGAGATACCATTCCCGACGCGGACGGTCATCGGGCAGAACGCCGAGGCGTGACGCCCAGGGCGGGAGCGAGGGGGCTGCCGGCCCCCTCGCGCTCCCCCGGGAGTATTTGACAAAAGCAGAAACCCGGGGCCGACCCCGCCGTTTATTCATTTCCGAAATACTCCGGGGTCCGGGGCAGAGCCCCGGCTTTTGCGCGCCGCCGGGGTCAGATGGCGTCCAGAAGCGTCTCGCCGGCGGTCAGGTCGCAGACGCCGGTCTGTTCCTCCATCTGGAGGATCCTGACCACGCCGTCCTCGACATAGAGCGCGCAGCGCTGCATCCGG
This sequence comes from Silicimonas sp., assembly GCA_040220415.1. Taxonomy (GTDB): domain Bacteria; phylum Pseudomonadota; class Alphaproteobacteria; order Rhodobacterales; family Rhodobacteraceae; genus JAVJUV01. Next base: position 101,114 of record JAVJUV010000080.1, on the reverse strand, counting down.
TCCTTGAAGCCGATGGCCGGGACGGTGAAGCCGAGACCCAGGGCCTTGGTCAGTTCCGAGTCCCAGTCGGCCAGGATCTTGATGCCCTTGTCGGTCGCGCCCGAGGTGCGGCCCCAATGCTCGGTCACCCGGACGTCGTTGACGACCACCACGATCACCTCGTCCACGCCCTTGGCGCGGAAGGCGTCCGCGGTGCGGATCAGGCTGGGCAGGTGCGCGGCCGAGCAGGTCGCGGTATAGGCGCCGGGCATGCCGAAGATCACGGCCTTCTTGCCCTTCAGAGCATCGCCCAGGTCAAACTGGTGCACGTCGTCGCCGACCTGGTAGGGGAGTTTCACCGAAGGGATCCTGTCCCCGACTGCAACTTGTGTCATACGCGTTCTTTCCTGTTGGTTTGCCTCTGGCCGGGTGACGATATAAGGCGGAAAAACCGGGACGCCAGAGGGATTTCACCATGAGCGGAATTGTCATCATCGGCGCGGGCCAGGCGGGTGCGACGCTGGCCGAGGCGCTGCGGGCGAAGGGATACGCCGGGCCGGTCACGCTGGTCGGCGCCGAGACCGACCTGCCCTACGAGCGGCCGCCGCTGTCGAAGGCCTATCTTCTGGGCGAGATGGCGCGCGAGCGGCTTTATCTGCGCCCCGAGGCGATCTATGCCGAGAAGGACATCGCGCTGCGGCTGGGCAAGCCGGTGACGCATATCGACACCGCCCGGAAAAGTGTGACGGTGGGCGGCGAGGACGTCGGCTACGACCAGCTGGCGCTGACCACGGGATCGGTGCCGAACCGGCTGCCGGCGCGGATCGGGGGCGACCTGGCCCATGTCTTCACCGTGCGCACGCTGGCCGACATCGACCGGATGCAGCCGTTCTTCGCGCGGAACGCGAAGGTGCTGGTGGTCGGCGGCGGCTATATCGGGCTGGAGGCCGCGGCGGTGGCGGCCAAGCTGGGCCTGCAGGTGGTGCTGGTCGAGATGGCCGAGCGCATCCTTGGCCGGGTCGCCGCACCCGAGACCGCCGACGTGGTCCGGGCCGAGCACAGGGCGCACGGCGTCGATATCCGCGAGGGCGTGGGGCTGGAGCGGCTGACCGGCGAGGACGGGGTCGTGACCGGGGCGGTTCTGACCGACGGCGCTTCGCTGGACGTGGATTTCGTGATCGTCGGCACCGGCATCCGCCCCGATACGCGGCTGGCCGAGGAGGCAGGGATCGCCTGCGACAACGGCATCGCGGTGGACGAGCTGGGCCGGACCTCGGCGCCGGATGTCTGGGCGGCGGGCGATTGCGCGTCGTTTCCCTACAAGGGCGGGCGGCTGCGGCTGGAATCGGTGCAGAACGCCATCGACCAGGCGCAGGCGGTTGCCGCCAACATGCTGGGGGCCGGCGCGCCCTATGTTCCCCATCCCTGGTTCTGGTCGGACCAGTATGATCTGAAGCTGCAGATCGCGGGGCTGAGCACCGGGTATGACCGGATCGTGGTGCGTCGCGGCGAGAATTCGGTAAGCCACTGGTATTACAGGGGGAGTGACCTGCTGGCGGTCGACGCGGTGAACGCGCCGCGCGATTACATGGTAGGCAAGCGCCTGCTGGAGATGGGGCGCGGCGCCGATCCTGCGGCGATCGCCGATCCCGGGACGAACCTGAAGGCGCTTCTGAAGTCGTGAGGATCGTCGGCGGGCGGATGAAGGGGCTGGCACTGGCCTCGGTCGGCAAGGGCGATCCGGCGCGCGCGCTGCGTCCGACCTCCGACCGGGTCCGCGAGAGCCTGTTCAACCTGCTGGCGCATGGCGGTTTCGGCGACCCGGTGCCGGGTGCGGTCGTGCTGGATGTCTTTGCGGGCACGGGCGCGCTGGGGCTGGAGGCGCTGTCGCGGGGGGCCTTGCACGCGACGTTCATCGAAGACGGGCGCGTCGCACTGGGGTTGCTTGCCGGGAACATCTCGAAAGCGCGGGCCGGGGCGGACTGCCGGGTCATCCGGCGCAGCGCGCTGAAGCCCGGACCCGCGTCAGGCGATGCCGCGAGCCTGGTTTTCCTCGACCCGCCCTATGGCAAGGGGCTGGGAGAGAAGGCGCTGGCGGCGCTGGCGGAGGGCGGCTGGATCGCGCCCGGAGCGCTGGTCGTCTGGGAGGAGCGCGGACCGCAGGCGGCGCCGGACGGCTTCAGGCTGCTGGAGACGCGATCCTACGGCGAGACGGCGATCACGATTCTGGAGGCGGCGGGCTGAGACCCCCCGGCGCGGCGCGGGCGGGCCGCCTGGGATTTGCGTATTTCGGGCAAGATGAAGCGGCAGGGTCGAAATTCCGGGCGGTGTCATGCTAGGTTTTCGGCATGGACGAGGTCTTGGGTCAGGGATGGGCCGATCTGCCCGCGGCGGAAGCCGAACCGCGGCCCCCGAGGGTGGCCGCCGACTGGCCGCTGATGGGCGATATCGTGTCCCACCGCGCGGGCTGGCCCGAGCACCTGATCCGCTGGCGCAGGGCGGCGGGCGAGGCGCCGCCCGGTCTGGAGAGGCTTGGCGACGGGCGGAGCGACGGGCGGGGGCTTTGATCGCGTGGGTCGGCGGGCCCGGTCTATCTGAACACCGGTCTCATGCCGAGCAATCCCAGCGCCGGACCGAGTGCCAGCAGGCCGAGGAGAAGCGGCCAGCCCCAGGCCGCTGCCACTGAGGGCGCGGCCTGAACGGTGAAGGTGGTGAGCAGAAAGCCCAGCGAGGCCTGGAACGTCACCAGGCTGCCGGCCAGTTCCGGCGGCGCGTTGTCGGCCACGATGGCGGAGAACTGGGGCGAATCGGGCACCACGGCGGCGCCCCAGACGATGACCTGCACCAGCGTCAGCCACACCGGGCCGCCGAAGGTCGCGGCGGTCAGCACGGCCATTGCACCGCTGGTCGCCAGCGCCGCCGCCGCGACCCGCGCCTTGCCGATCTTGTCTGCCAGCGCCCCGGCGCAGACACAGGCAGGCGCGCCGGCGGCGATGCAGAGAAACGCCGTCAGCTTGCCGAGGCTGACCGCATCGGCCTGCGGCATTCGAAGCGCGAAGGACGCCGTGACGGCCGTTCCGATCCAGGCCCAGAGCACGAACATTTCCCACATGTGCCCGAGATAGCCGATGATGGCGGCGCGGATCCTGCGGTTGGTCCAGGCAAGGCCGATGGCGCGGGCGCGGAACGTCGTGGCGCGGGCATGGTGCGGCCCGAGGTCCGACAGCAACGCCAGCCCGCCCCCGGCGGCGGCCAGGACCGAGCCCATGATCAGGGCGATCCGCCAATCCGCCCCGCCGAGCCAGGCAAGGAGGTAGGGGACAGACTTTCCGGCGGTCAAGGCGCCTGCGAGCGTGCCCAGCATCAGCCCCCGGTCGCGGGTGCCCCATCCGATGGCGATCTTCATCGCGATGGGCCAGACGCCGGCCATGAGCGCGCCGGTCAGGAACCGGAGCAGGATCGCGCCCGGTCCGCCGACGGGTGCGGCCAGAAGTCCGGCATTGGCGACGGCGGTTCCGATCGCGCAGACCGCGAACACGCGGCGGGGGTCCATTCGGTCGGGGATGCCGGTCAGGGCGAAGGTCAGCGAGCCCGCCACGAAGCCCGCCTGCACCGCGCTTGAGAGCCAGGCCAGCCCGGCCGGGTCGATACCGGCTTCGGCGGCCATGTCGGGCAGGACGGCGGCGGTCATGAACCACAGCGACATGCCCGCCATTGTCGCGATGATCATCAGGAGCAGTGTGCGCGATTTCCGGGACGTGACCGTCGGCAGGTGTTTCAGGCAGCGCTACCACGTCGCGGGCGGCCTGTCTGCGATACTTGCCCTGCCGTTTGTGGCGGAGGGGTCTGGGGTTGCCGCCAGGTGCATGAAAAGTCCCGTAATATACAAAAATCCGCATGTTTTTGATATCTATCAAGGCGCGATTTCGGCGGGGTGTGCAGGGTGTTCGTCATTCGTTGGCCGGCCAGGCCATCGCGACTTCATACTGTGGGAGGACATCATGAAACTCGGAACAGCACTGGCAAGTACGATGATCTTCATGGCGGCGGGGGCCGCGCAGGCTCAGGATTCGGCCGTCGTCCTGGGTAAATCGACCTTCGGGGCGCGTTGCGCGCTGTGTCACGGCGCCGACGGCAAGGGCGGGGGCGAGATTGCGGAACTGTTTCGCGTACCGCCGGCGGATCTGACCAAGCTGGCCGAACGCAACGACGGGAATTTCCCCTTCGACCGGGTCTACGGCATCATCGTCAATGGCATGGACGCGGCCGGGCACGGCGATTCCGAGATGCCGATCTGGGGCGACTATTTCATCGCCGACGCGCTGGAGGATCGTGGTGTGAGGATGGCGGACGCGGTGGAGATTGCCGCTGGACGCGCGCTGTCGCTGACGTATTACCTGGAGACGATCCAGGAGTAACCGATCCGGGCACCGGGTTTCCGGGGAGGATCGAGACGTAATGGAATTGCAGCCGGCCAGGCCGGCGGCCTTGCTGGCGCTGCTGTGTACCGATGTCGAGGAGACGAGAGACGATGCGGAACTTGCTTGTGATCCTGGCCGCGCTTTGGGCCGGTGCGGGTGTGGCGGAGCCGGTGAACATCCGGCCGGGTATCCCGGAGGTGACGGTCGAGACGCCGGGCGGCGCGCGGGTGATCTCGCGCATTCAGGACAACGCGCACGAGGTGACGGGCGAGTGGGCACGCACCTCGCGGCCCTGTCCGCCGTTCTGCATCCAGCCGATGACGCCCGCCGAGGGGGTGACGACCATCGGCGAGTTGGAACTCTTGGACATGCTGGCGGACCCGGAGACGACGGTGATCGACAGCCGGACGCCGGACTGGTTCGCTGGCGGCACGATCCCTGGTGCCGTGAACATTCCCTATACGCGGATCATCGACGAACTGGGTTCGCTGGGCTGCGAGCCGGATTTCGAGGGCTGGGATTGTGCGGCGGCGCGGCCCGTTGCGCTGTTCTGCAACGGGCTCTGGTGCGGGCAGTCGCCGACGGCGATCCGCAACATGATCGAGGCGGGCTATCCGGCGGAGCGGATCTTCTATTATCGGGGCGGCATGCAGTCCTGGCGGGTGCTGGGGCTGACGGTGACGGGGGAGTAGGGGGAGGCGGGTGTGCGCGAGGGGGAGGGCTATTTTTTGCACTGACAGATTAATTCATTCTTTTTGAGATTCTCGCATTCCTAGACGCTACAAAGTTTAGTGTTTTGTGCCGATATTCAGAGTATTCCTCTATCGTCGTCGGGTATGGCGTATTCATAAATCCTTTAAAAGGAAGAAAGAATTTGATCGTCTCCAAGCTTTCATCGACTAAGTCTTGCAAGTCGAAGAACTCGACGTAGCCAGAAAAATTGACAAAGAGATCAAAGAATGGGGCGTATCTCGCGATGCATTCTTGCAGCGGGTTTTGTTCTTGCAGGTAGTGGCGACGGATGCACTCCAACGTCAAATCAAACCGGTCTCCCACTTGCCGATTTATCCCACGAGCGCCATTAATCGTTGGCTTTCGGCCAATCTTACGAGCAGGAAACAGGATATAGCCACCAATTGTAGAAGACTGTGCATAGAAGGATTCGCGTTCCAACTGGGAGATGTCATTCGAAAACGAAATTAGCTTCTTAGTGTGCAGATAGGTGTTAGTAATTGCATCACTGGAGAGTTCAAAAAAGCCACGTCTTGACTTGTGCGAGAGATAATAATTGGGAAAGTCATCATCCAGTTTGAATAGCGTGCCATCGGGAAGTGGCCTGCACCACAAATTTTTGTGATACTTTCGAAGAGTTGGACTGTAACGGTCTGGATCCAAGCCTTTAGGCGTATCCATGTTGAAGTTAAACTCTACGTTTATTTTCACCTAGTCGCTCCAGCAAACATGACGAACACGCTACGCTACAAATTGGGCGATTCTGTGCCGTATCGCAGTTCAAACAGAAAAGACCACCGCGCCCACAATCCGTACCTCTCCGCGCCCCTTTATCCGGAGCAAGCGCCGCCGGCGCTGATCCCTACCTACTCCGCCGCCACGCCCACGTCCGCCTTCTCCACCCTCACCGCCGCGAACTTGAACTCGGGGATCTTGCCGTAGGGGTCGAGGGCGGGGTTGGTCAGGATGTTGGCGGCGGCCTCGACGAAGGCGAAGGGCAGGAACACCATATCGGGGGCGACCGCGCGGTCGGCGCGGGCCATGACGGTGACGCTGCCGCGACGTGTCGTCAGGCGCACATGGCCGCCCGGTTCGACGCTGAGTTTGCGGAGCGTGGACGGGTGGAGCGAGCAGTTGGCCTCGGGCTCCACCGCGTCCAGCACCTTTGAGCGACGGGTCATCGAGCCGGTGTGCCAGTGCTCCAGCTGCCGCCCCGTGGTCAGGATCATCGGGTAGTCGGCGTCGGGCACCTCGTCGGGCGGGATGACGTTGGCGGGGGTGAAGCGGGCGCGGCCCTCGGGACGGGGGAAGCCGTCGCCGAAGACGATGGCCTGGCCCGGATCGGTGGGCGAGAGCGAGGGGTAGGTGACGGCGCCCTCGGCCTCCAGCCGGTCCCAGGTGATGTTGTCGAGCGAGCGCATGTTCAGCTTCATCTCGGCGAAGACGTCCGCGGGGCTGTCGTAAGACCAGCCGAGGCCGCAGCGGTTCGCCAGATCGACGGTGATCGCCCAGTCCTCGCGCGCCTGCCCCGGCGGCGCGACGGCGGGGCGGCCCATCTGGACCTGGCGGTTGGTGTTGGTGACGGTGCCGGATTTTTCGTAAAAGGCCGAGGCGGGCAGGATGACGTCGGCGTAGTTCGCGGTTTCGGTGAGGAAGATGTCCTGCACCACGAGGTGGTCGAGTTTTGCCAGCGCGTCGCGGGCGTGTTCGACGTCCGGATCGGACATGGCCGGGTTCTCGCCCAGGATGTACATCGCCCTGATCTGACCGTCGTGCACGGCGTCCATGATCTCGGTGACGGTCAGGCCGCGTTCGTTCGAGAAATCCGCCGATTGCCAGACCTCGGTAAAGGCGGCGCGGACGCCGTCATCGACCACCGGCTGGTAGTCGGGCAGGAACATCGGGATCAGGCCCGCATCCGACGCGCCCTGCACGTTGTTCTGGCCGCGGAGCGGGTGAAGCCCGGTGCCGGGGCGGCCGACCTGGCCGGTCATGAGCGCCAGCGAGATCAGGCAGCGCGAGTTGTCGGTGCCGTGGATGTGCTGCGAGATGCCCATGCCCCAGAAGATCATCGCGGATTTCGCCGTGGCGAATTCGCGCGCGACTGTACGGATCGTTTCGGCGTCGACGCCGCAGATCGCGGCCATCTTCTCGGGCGGGAAGCCCGCCAGGTGCGCCTTCTCGGCCTGCCAGTTCTCGGTATAGGCGTCGATATACTGCTGGTCGTAGAGGCCTTCCTCGACGATGACGTGCATGATCGCGTTCAGAAGCGAGACATCCGCGCCGGGGCGGAATTGCAGCATGTGGGTGGCGAAGCGGCGCAGGCCCACGCCGCGCGGGTCCATCACGATCAGCTTGCCGCCGCGCTTGGCGAACTGCTTGAAGAAGGTGGCGGCGACGGGGTGGTTCTCGACCGGGTTGGCGCCGATGACGATGGCGACGTCGGCGTTCTCGATCTGGTTGAAGGTGGCCGTGACCGCGCCCGAACCGACGTTTTCCATCAGCGCCGCGACCGAGGAGGCGTGGCAGAGGCGGGTGCAGTGGTCGACGTTGTTGTGGCCGAAGCCCTGGCGGATGAACTTCTGGAAGAGATAGGCTTCCTCGTTGGTGCATTTGGCACTGCCGAAGCCCGCGACCTCTCGGCCCCGGCCTTTCAGGCCGTTCGCGGCGGCGTCGAGCGCTTCTTCCCACGAGGCCTCGCGGAAGAATTCTGACCAGTTTGCCGGATCGACGTTCAGGCCCTTGGGGGGCGCGTCTTCGCGCCGGATCAGGGGTTTGGCCAAGCGGTGCGGGTGGTGGATGTAGTCGAAGCCGAAGCGGCCCTTGACGCAGAGCCGGCCTTCGTTGGCCGGGCCGTTGATGCCGTCGACATACTTGACGCGGCCGTCCTTGACCTTGAGCGAGACCTGGCAGCCGACGCCGCAGAAGGGGCAGATGCTTTTCGTCTCGGTGTCGAAATCGGCGCTGTCGCCGGCGCCGGCGCCTTGCGTGACGGTCGCCTCCATCAGGGCGCCGGTCGGGCAGGCTTGGACGCATTCGCCGCAGGCGACGCAAGTGGAAGCGCCCATCGGGTCGGCCATGTCGAAGACCGGGTAGGCGTCGTGGCCGCGCCCGGCCATGCCGATCACGTCGTTGACCTGCACCTCGCGGCAGGCGCGGACGCAGAGATTGCATTGGATGCAGGCGTCGAGGTTCACGCTCATCGCGACGTGGCTGTCGTCGAGAAGGGGGATGCGGCCCTGTTCCAGTTTCGGGAAGCGGCTGGCGCTGACGCCCTGTGCCTTGGCCATGTCCCAGAAGTGGCTGGAGCGGTCGTGGGACGCCTCGCGCGGGGGCTGGTCGGCCATCAGCATCTCGACCACCAGCTTGCGGGCCTGAACCTCGCGCGGGCCTTGCGTTGTGACCTTCATGCCCTCGGCGGGTGTGCGGATGCAGGAGGCGGCCAGCACGCGCTCGCCCTCGATCGCGACCATGCAGGCGCGGCAGTTGCCGTCGGCGCGGTAGCCGGGGGCGTCCTTGTGGCAGAGGTGGGGAATCGTCGTGCCTTCGCGCTTGGCGACATCCCAGATCGTCTCGTCCGCGCGTGCCTGGACCTCGCGGCCGTCGAGCGTGAAGCGGATGGTATCGGACATGTGCAAGGGCTCCCTGTTCGAGGAGAGTTTAAACCACCGAAGCGATGAGGAAAACGCATCAGAGGCGACAGGGCGTGGCGCGTTTGCGGCGGCGGTCCGGCCTTGGGATCAGGGCAGGGTCCGGGACAGGAACATGCGCACTTCTTCGCGCACTTCCTCGGTGCGGCCCAGCATCAAGTGGCCGCCGGTATCGAAGGCCAGAAGGCGGGCGCCGGGGATGGTGCGCGCGGCGTATTCCGCGATGGGGAAAGGGTTGATGCCGTCGTCGCGGGCGTGAACGACGAGGGTGGGCGCGGTGATCTTTTCCGCCGGGTGCGGCTGTGCGGGGTTGATGGCCGCGCCTTCGTTTTCGGTGCCGACCAGGCGGTCGGTCACGGGCAGGAAGGAGCGGATCATCCGGCGGACGAAATCGGAGTCTTCCGGCGACAGCTCGGCAGTCAGGTCGGACCGGACATCGAAGATCCCGCCCAGCGTGCCGGGAGCGACCCTGGAGATCGCCCAGTACGGGAAGTTCGACGAGAAAAGCGCCTGGTAAGCCCATGCGGGAACAGGCAGATCCTGGGTGTCGGCCGCAAGCGGCGTGAACGGGGCCGACGCCAGCAGGACCAGCGAGGTGACCTTGGCGGGATGCCGTGCCGCCATCTGGATCGCGGGCGGGACGCCGCCCGAGACGCCGAGGACGGCCGCGGTCTCGACCCCGAGGTGATCGAGAAGCGCCGCCAGCGCGTCGGCCTGCGCGGCTGTCGAGGCGTCGGAGGGCAGGGGCGAGCGGAGGTAGCCGAAGCGCGAGACACTGATCCAGGAATAACCGTCACCGACGAAATGTTCGGCGATCAGCTTGCCCTGATCCCAGCCGCCGCCGGCGCCGTGGATGAAAAGCGCGGGCGGACCTTCGCCCCAGCGAGCGTATTCGACGATGCCGTGGGCGGTCTCGAAGACCTGGGAGTCCGTGGCAAGCCCGGCCCGAACCGCGTCGAGGTCGGCCCTGTAGGTCCACCAGACTGCCGAGGCCGCAAGAGCCAGCCCCAGAGCAGCCCAAAGCCCGAGGCGCATTGCGCGTGACATTTACCGCTCCCGAACCAGGTCGCTGAAAAGTGACAGCCGGAGTGTGCGTGCCGCCTTCGTCGGCGTCAATGCGGCCTTCGCGCCGGAGAGGGGGGAAACGGGCATCAGACGCTGCGGGAGGCTGCTTCGATCATCGCGACGTGCCCCCATGTGACCAGACCGATCCAGACGATCAGCGTCAGGCGCCAGAGGCGACGTGGCGCCCTGCCGGTGAGCGCGAGGCCGATGGTCAGAAGGATCAGGGCGCCGGGGACGAGCACCTGCCAGACCAGCAGGTACGATGGATCGAAAATGGCGAACCGGTCCGCGCGCAGCGTCAGGACGAAGCCGGCAATCGCCACAACGGGATAAAGCGCCGCGATCAGAATGTACAATTTGCGAACCACGGGCACCCGGCGTTTCTGTCTGCCTGACGGTTCCTACAGGCAAATGCCGTTCTTTGCCAGAAAGTCACGGCTCGCCCCAGATCGATTCCCTTTGCTGACGCAGTTTCTCTCCGATCAGGCAATCGTAGCCGTCTTCGGTCTGTCCCGAGCGGGCCTGGGCGAAGACAACCTCGGCCGGGCCGACAAGTTCGAGGACCAGCTTGCGGCGGACCGCCATCGGGAAATCGTCCCAGTCCAGCACCGGAATGACGAAGGCGCCGGGGCCGCCGACCACGCATTCCCAGTAGTAGACGTCCAGATCGTCGATCCCCCAGCGCGAGGTCGAATCCTCGGTCATCAGGGGCAGGCCGTTGATGATCAGTCCGGCCTCGACGGCGGCGTCGCGCGCGCCGGTGACGGGGGTGCCGTCGTTGTTCGGCCCGTCGCCCGAGATGTCGATCACCCGGCGAAGACCCGTGAAGTCGTTGGTTTCGATGTCGAAATGCGCGTATTCGATGGCACCCGAGATCGACGTGCGGCGCATGGCATAGTTGAAGTCCGCGGTCAGCTGCGCGGACACCGCCCGGGCCGCCTGGGGGCTGTCGATCACCGTCCAGGGCACGACCGTGCGTTGCAGGTACTGTCCGGCCCATTCGACGTAGGTGATCGCGATGGCGCCAGTGAAGCTGTTCAGGATGACGTTGACCACCTCGTCCGACGCGATGGCCTCGGCATAGCCGCGCCGCTGGATCTCGAGTTCGGCCGGTCCCATCGAGCGCGAGACGTCGACCATCAGAGACAATTCGACGTCCACCTCGACGGGCTGTGCGGCGGCGGGCAGGGCCAGGCCTGCGAGGAGCGCGAGGGTTCTGAGCATGAGCCCAGTATCCAGCGATTCCCGCCTGTGCCAAATCACAATCGTTGCAGCGGCACGCCGCGGGGCACGTTCTTTCGGGTGACGCATGTGCTGCCGCCGCGGTACAAGGGGATGGGGGAGGCAACGCATCTTGTCCGAGAACGCGCAGACCGGCCCGTCGACCTGGCCGATGAAGACCCTGGCCATCCTGGCCGTTTTCGCCGCGATCGTGATGGCACGGTCGTTCCTGATGCCGGTCTTCCTGGCGTTTCTTCTGTCGCTGACGTTTTCGCCGGTGCGGCGTTTCCTGCAAAGACGCGGCGTGCCGCCCTACCTGACGGCCGGGCTGCTGGTGACGGGGCTGCTGGTCGGCGTCGCCCTGATGGTCCTGACCCTGGCGGGGCCGGTGCAGAACTATGCCGAGAACAGCCGCAGAATCGCCTTCGAGGTCAGCCAGAAGCTGCGCGGGATCAGCGAGACGCTGGAGAAGGTTTCGGACGCGCAGGAGCAGGTCGAGGAGATGGCCGACACCGGCACACCGGACGAGGCCGAACCCGAGAGGGTCGTCGTCGAGGAGACCGATTTCCTGACCCGGCTGGCCGTCAATGCGCCGATCGTCGTCGCCCAGAGCCTGTTCTGCCTGGTGCTGCTGTTCTTCCTGACGGGGTCGGGCGACATGTTCTACGAAAAGATGGTGCGGGCCAGCCCGACGTTTTCGGACAAGAAGCGCGCCATCGGCATCGCCTTTGACATCGAGCGCGAACTGAGCCGGTATTTCCTGACGATCACGATCATCAACGCCTGTCTCGGCATCGCCGTGGGCCTGACGCTGTGGCTTGTCGGCATGCCGCATCCACTGCTGTTCGGGGTGGGCGCCTTCGCACTGAACTTCATTCCCTACATCGGTGCGGTCGCCGGCATGGCCGTGACCTTCGCCATCGGGCTGATATCGTTCGATACCCTGGGGCACGCGGTGCTGGCGGCCGGGTGCTATCTGTTCTGGACGACGCTGGAAGGCCAGTTCGTGACGCCCTATGCCGTGGGCAGGCGGTTGCAGCTGAACCCCGTGATCGTCTTCCTGGCGGTGGCCTTCTGGGGCTGGGCCTGGACGTTCATAGGGATGTTCATCGCGGTCCCGGCGCTGATCGCGGTCAGGGTGTTCAGCGATCACATCCCGTCGCTGGAGTCGCTGGGCATCTTCCTGTCTGGGCAGGACGTGCGGAACACGGACAAGGACGAGACCGAAACCGCGGACGCCGAGAAGACCGGCTGAGCGCGACCGCCGGCGCCGCGATCAGAAGTCGCTGCCGCCCTGCTGCCAGGGTTTGACCAGGTTGCCGAAGCGGGTGAAGCGCCCCTCGAACGAAAGTTCCACCGAACCGATGGGGCCATGGCGCTGTTTTCCGATGATGACTTCGGCGCGGCCGTGGAGTTTTTCCATCTCCTCCTGCCACTTTGCCATGGCCTCCAGATCGTGATCGCCGGGTTTCTCCCGTTCCTTGTAGTATTCCTCGCGGAACACGAACATCACGACATCGGCGTCCTGCTCGATGGAGCCTGATTCACGCAAATCACTGAGTTGCGGGCGCTTGTCTTCGCGGTTCTCGACCTGGCGGGAGAGCTGCGAAAGAGCCACGACGGGAATGTCCAGCTCCTTGGCGATGGCTTTCAGACCTTGCGTGATCTCGGAGACCTCGTTCACGCGGCTGTCCTTGGCGGTGGCGGGGCGGACAAGCTGAAGATAGTCGACGATCAGCACGTCCAGGCCATGCTCGCGCTTCAGCCGCCGGGCGCGGGCGGCAAGCTGGCTGATCGGCAGGGCCGGCGTGTCGTCGATGTAGAGCGGGCAGGCCTCGAGCGTCTTTGCGGCTTCGACGAAGCGGCGGAACTCGGCCTCGGTCAGGTCGCCGCGACGGATCTGGTCGGACGGCACCTCGGCGGCCTCGGAGAGAATACGCGCGGCGAGCTGTTCAGCCGACATTTCCAGCGAGTAGAAGCCCACGATGCCGCCGTTCACCGCGCCGTCGGTCCCATCCGGCAGGCGGCCCTTCTTGTAGGCCTTTGCGATGTTGAAGGCGATGTTGGTGGCCAGCGACGTCTTTCCCATCGAGGGGCGTCCGGCCAGGATCAGAAGGTCGGACTTGTGCAGCCCGCCCAGCTTCTTGTCCATGTCGGTAAGGCCGGTCGAGATGCCCGCCAGCCCGCCTTCGCGCTGGTAGGCGGCGTTGGCGACGTTGACCGCATCGGTCACGGCCTTGAGGAAGGACTGGAACCCGGTCGAGGAATTTCCCGCCTCGCCCAGCTTGTAGAGCGCCTGTTCGGCCTCGACGATCTGTTCCTTGGGTTCGTTCGCGACCTCGACCTTCTGCGCCTTCGCCACGATATCGCGGCCGAGGTCCATCAGTTTGCGGCGGATCGCCAGGTCGTAGATCATCTGGGCATAGTCGCGCGCGGCGAATGCGCTGATCGCGGCACCGGCGAGGCGCACCAGGTAGGCCGCGCCGCCCAGTTCCTTCAGGCCGGGATCGTCCTCGAGAAAGGCCTTCAGCGTCACCGGCGAGGCCAGCGCGTTCTTGGCGATTCGGCTGGCCGCCACCTCGTAGATTCGGGCATGCACGGGGTCGTAGAAATGAGCCTCGTTGATGACGCCCGCGACCCGATCATAGACATCGTTGTTGGTCAGGATCGCGCCGAGAAGCTGTTGTTCGGCCTCGATATTGTGCGGAACTGTCTCGGTCTCGGCGGGTTGGTCGCCGATGTGCTGAACGCGAGCGATTTCGCTCATTACTGCCCTCTTTTTCTAGTCCCTGTCCCCGGAACTTTGCTTACGCGGCTGGGCGCTGCCGGTCTATCTGGAAATCCTGTGGATCGCCTGTGGACAACCGCCGGACCGCATCATCTTGCGGTCTGGCGACCCCTTGCGTCAACATGCTGCGGCAGTCGGAAGAATTATTTTTTCCGCGCTTCCTGCCAGGGACGCGGCGCGCGCAGGAAGGATTCCACCTCTTTCAGCGTGTCCTCGTCGAAGCGGCCGCCGGCGCGCGCGGCCGCCAGGACGTCCCACCAGGTGCAGAGGTGGTGCAGCTTGACGCCGTGGTTGGCCAGCGTGTCGATGGTCTCGGGGAAGATGCCGTAATAGAAGATGACGGCAGTGTGCCCGCAGGTGGCGCCGGTCTCGCGGATGGCGTCGACGAAGGACAGTTTCGAGCCGCCGTCGGTGGTCAGATCCTCGACCAGCAGAACCCGGTCGCCTTCGCCCATCACGCCTTCGATGCGGGCGTTGCGGCCATAGCCCTTGGGTTTCTTGCGGACATAGGTCATCGGCAGCGCCAGGCGCTCGGCCACCATCGCGGCGAACGGGATGCCCGCGGTCTCGCCGCCGGCGATGTTGTCGAAAGCCTCGAAGCCTGCCTCGCGCATGACGGTGACGGCCATGAAGTCCATCAGCGCGGCGCGGATGCGCGGGTACGAGATCAGCTTGCGGCAGTCGATGTAGGTGGGCGAGGGAAGGCCCGAGGCCAGCGTGAAGGGTTCGGCCGCGTTGAAATGCACCGCGCCGATTTCCAGAAGCATGTTGGCCGAGAGACGGGCGATCTCGTCCTGGTCGGGAAAACTGGTCGGGATCATGCGGCTGTCCTTCTTCCTGGCGAAAATACGGTGGGGGGTCCGGGGGGCAAGGCCCCCCGGCCGGTCGGCGCGCAAAGCGCGTCGATGCTCATGCGACGCTCCAGTACACCGGGCGTCCGGGGTCGAAGACGCTGACCGGTCCGGCGCCGGTCTGGACCGGGGCGGGGATCTCGATCGGCGCGCCCTTCGTCAGCGTGACCCGCTCCTCGTTCACCGGAAGACCGTAGAAGGCGGGGCCGTTCAGCGAGGCGAAGGCTTCGAGGCTGTCGAGCGCGTCGGCCTCGTCGAAGACCTGGGCCAGACACGAGAGCGCCACGGGTGCCGTGAAGCAGCCCGCCGCGCAGCATTCGGCTTCCTTGGTATGGGTCGGATGGGGCGCGCTGTCGGTGCCCAGGAAAAAGCGCGGACTGCCGGACGTGGCGGCCTGCACCAGCCTCGGGCGATGGGTGCCGCGCTTGAGGATCGGCAGGCAGTAGAGATGCGGGCGCATGCCGCCGACCAGCATGTCGTTGCGGTCGAGCATCAGGTGCTGGACGGTGATCGTCGCGGCCAGGTCGTCGCCGCCGGCGGCGGCATAGGCCGCGGCCTCGGCGGTGGTGATGTGTTCCATCACCACGCGCAGGCCCGGCGTGGCGCGGCGGATCGGGTCGAGCACTTCGTCGATGAAAACCGCCTCGCGGTCGAAGATGTCGACCTCGCGGCGCGTGACCTCGCCGTGGACCGAAAGCGGCAGGCCGATCTCGGCCATGCGATCCAGCACGGGCCGCACCTTGGCGAAGTCCTTGACCCCCGAGGCCGAGTTCGTGGTCGCGCCAGCGGGGTAGAGCTTGACCGCCTTCACAAGGCCCGAAGCGGCGGCGGCGGCGACGTCGTCCGGGTCGGTCTCTTCGGTCAGGTAGAGCGTCATCAGGGGCTCGAACGCCATGCCGTCCGGCAGCGCGGCCAGGATGCGGTCGCGGTAGGCGGCGGCCTCGGCGCCGGTCACCACGGGCGGCACCAGGTTCGGCATGACGATGGCGCGGGCGAAATGCCGGGCCGAGAAGGGCAGCACGCCTTCCATCATCGCGCCGTCGCGCAGGTGCAGGTGCCAGTCGTCGGGGCGGCGGATCGTGAGGCTTTCTGTCATGGGTTTCCTGTAGCGGATCGCGCGGGGGCTTGCCAGAGGCCGGCGCGGCGGGACAGACTGGCCCGCAAAAGAGACGACTGACGCGGGAGAACGCGATGTTCGGAACATTCATCCTGGGAGTGGCGGCGGGCTGGGGCGCGCCTTATGCCGAGCCGCGGATCAAGGCGGCACTGGACGGCGTGCTGCTGGACGAGACACCGATTGCGCCAAAGGAGATGGCGCTTCTGTCGCTGGCGATCTGCCTTCTGGGCGCGGCGGTTCTGTCGATGCTGGTCTCGGATCCGCACGCCGCACCGCTGGCGCTGGGCGCGGTCGCGGGCGTTCTGGGCCCCAAGCTGATCGACAGGTGGCGGTCGGGCAAGGCGCCGGACTACGACAGCTAGGCCGGGAAAGCCTGCCCCGAGACATGCAGCGCCGCCATGACGGCTATGCAGAACCGGCGCTTGTGCTGCGTTCGAAATCTGCCCATTTGTTGGGCGATTTCTGAATGATATGAACAATGGAGTTTCCCATGGCCTCTCCGGCATGGTTTGCAGGTTTTCTGGCCGCGTTCGGCCCGAGTGCCCGTTATCAATCGCTGTTTTCCCTGAGCGACCGCGAGTTGCAGCGCCGCGGCTATGACCGCGGCGGCCTCGAGCGCAGCTATATCGCCGGGCTTGGCGGTTTCTGATCGCGATTTGTGACCTTGGTGGCGCCGTTCAGGCGCCGCCGACGTTTCCGCTTTTCTCGGGCTCGGGTTCGCCCCGCATCGCCGCAAGCTGGCGTTCCGCCGCGTCCAGGTGTTTCTTGAATCTGGGGATCGGCCGGTCCTTCAGCACGGCGCGGCAAAGCGTGGCGGTCAGCGCCGGGCGGTCTTCGTCCAGCACTCGTGCCAGAAGCGCCCTGAGATACGGCACGTGCCGCTTCCGCAGCCGCAGGATATCCGCCAGCTTTGCGGGCGTCAGCGTTCCGTTGGCGGCTTTCTCGGAGAGCGCCGAGACCAGGCCCAATGCTCGCAGATCGGTCTCGATCGCGCCCGCGCTGCCACGCCGGTAGCGGTGGTGATGGATGTTGGGCGCGTCGAAGAGCGAGGCGTGCATCGCGTCCTCGGTCTCGGCAGGATCGTAGATCACGAACGCCTGCTGAGCGGCTTCCAGCATGTCGGGCGCATAGGCATAGCGCGTGCCGAAATCCAGCCTGCGGGCGTTGGGAAAGCGGGTGTCCCATTCCGTTTTCGGCCGGTCCAGCGTCGCCTGCGGCGAGACCAGGATGACCTGGGCGCCGGGAGCGACGACCGAGAAGGCCGCGGCGGCATAGCCGCACATGCCGGCGCCGTAGAAGATCACCCGGTCGAAATCCTCGAAGAAGCCGTAATCCACCAGGCGGTCGAAGTAGTTCCAGACGCGTTTGTTACGGAACCATGTCTGTTTCTGGGTGATGAGCGACAGGTGCGACCAGCCGCGCCGGTTGCAGACGTCGAAGGCGACCGGCAAACCGGTATCGCTCACTGAACGGATGCCGAACAGCGTCTCGAAGGCCACGAACAGCACATCATGCGAGCGTTCGACGAAGATCGACGCATGATCCTGGCCCAGTGATGAAAAATACCCGTCTTTCTCACCGATATCCCGCAGCTTCTCCAGCCACTCGGCATCGGAAAGATCGCCGGACACAGCAGCCCCCGCTACCATATCACTCGTCCTTACATTACAGCCTTCATCCTACCCTGCAGTGCGCGGCTGGCAAGGCGAAGCGGGTCGCGCCGGTGACATTGTTAATGATGCGAGGACAATGATCCTGCCGGAACCGGGTTGTTTAGGGCTTTCGCGCCATCCCGTCCGGGAACGGGCGATCGGGCCACGAAGCCGGGACAGAATCGGTTGTGCAACCCGATTCCGGACCGGCGGCGATTTTCGCGCATGACGCAGGGTCGGCGGTGGCGGAGATCCGCCCGAGCGGGCGAGAGCCGGAACCGTTCGGGCTGTGATATTGTTTAACAGGGGATATGTCGTCAGCAGAAGGTCAAAGACATTCAGGAGAATCGTCATGAAAACCTTGAGATCCACTACGGCGCTTGCGCTCTGCGCGGCGCTGAGCATTCCCCATCCGGCGCTGGCCGCCGAACATATGTCGCTGCCGGTCTGCGGAGACGCGCCCGAACCGCCCTGTCTGCTTGAGAACGGCCTGGCGCTGATCCCCGACGAAGGGCAGGACGCGGGCCAGTGCCCCGCGGAACTATCCGCCGACGCGACGCCGTGCCTGACGCCCGAGGGTTTTGTCGCGGTTACGGAAGAAGCGGCGGCGACCGCCGCGCAGGAGGCCGCCGACGCGATTGAGGAAGCACCGGCGGAGGAAGAAGCGACCACCGAGGAAGCACCGGCGGAGGATATGCCGGCGGAGGTTGTGGAAGAGACGCCCGCCGAGGATGTGCCTTCGGACGAGGCTGCCGCAGAGGCGACCGAGGCGGCCCCCGCAGAGGAGGCCATGACCGAAGAGGCGCCAGCGGATGAGGCGACCGCGCCAGCGGATGAGGCGACCGCCGAGGCCCTGGAAGAGGCCCCGGCCGAGGAAACGCCTGCAGAGGAAACGCCAGCGGATGAGGCGACCGCCGAGGCCCCGGAAGAGGCCCCGGCCGAGGAAGTAATGACCGCCGAGGAAGAAATGACCGCCGAGGAAGCACCGGTCGAGGAAGCGCCGGCCGAAGAGGCTGCCGCAGAAGCACCGGAAGAGGCTCCGGCGGAGCAATCGACATCCGAGGCTGTCGCCGAAGCGCCCGTCGAGGAAGTGATCGTGGAAGAGGCGCCCGCCGCCGCCGCGGCCGCGGCAATGGAAGACGACGAAACGGCGTCCGAAGAGGCCGAGGTTGCGACCGAGGAAGTGACCGAGGAAAACTCGCGGTCGTCGTCCGAGGATTTCGAGACCACCGCCACGGGCGAAGCGAACGCGACGGCGACCGCGCAGTCCGACGGCGACTCGGGCATGTCGAACTTCGAAAAGGCGCTGCTGCTGGGTCTGGGCGCGGTTGCCGTCGGCTCGATCCTGCAGAACGGCGACGAGGTGGTGTCGAACTCGGGCGACCGGGTGGTGCTGCGTGATGAAGAGGGCGACCTGCGGGTTCTGAAAGACGATGACGCGCTGCTGCGCCAGCCAGGATCGCAGGTGCGGACCGAAACCTTCAACGATGGCTCGACCCGCACGATCGTCACCCGCGACGACGGTATCCGGGTCATCACGATCCGCGCCGCCGACGGGCGCGTGGTGCGCCGCGTGCGCGAGTTCCCCGACGGTGAACGCGTCGTGCTGTTCGACGACACCGAGGTCTCGGAACCCGTCGTCGTGTCGGAACTGCCGCGGCCGGCGAAACGGTCGCTGGGCGTGGATGCCACCGACGAGGATGCGCTGCGACGCGCGCTGGCGGAGGTCCGGGCCGAGCGACTGGACCGCAGTTTCTCGCTGCGCCAGGTCCGGCAAATCCGCGAGGTGCGCGAACTGGCGCCCGAGATCGAGCTGGACAGCGTGACCTTCGCGACCGGCTCGGCCGCGATCGAACCGAGCCAGGCCGAGGAGCTGGCCGGGTTGGGCCGCGCGATGCAGCGGATGATCGACGAGCGCCCGGGCGAAGTGTTCCTGATCGAGGGGCATACGGATGCCGTGGGCAGCGCCACCTACAACCTGGCGCTGTCGGACCGGCGGGCCGAGACGGTCGCGCTGGCGCTGGCCGAGTATTTCGGTGTGCCGCCGGAGAACATGATCACGCAAGGTTATGGCGAAAGCGCGCTGAAGATCGAGACCGAGGCGGCCGAGCGCCTGAACCGCCGCGCCGCCGTGCGCCGGATCACACCGCTTCTGCGGCAGGCGGTGCTTGATAACTGATTGAAAATGAACGGCCCCGGCGCGATCCGGGGCCGTTCTTCCGGGCTTGGCGCGGACGGCCAGGCCGGAGCGGACCGCCGCGCTCAGGCGGCTTTCAGATAGGGAATGGCACCCGCGATGTCGGTGTCGTCGATCACGTGGAAATGCGAGATGCTGCCGGCCTGGCGCGCCTTGCCGTAGGGCGCGTATTCGGGATCGGCCACGAAGGCGTCGAGCGCTGCGCGATCGGGAAATTCCAGGATCGCGATCAGGGTGCTGTCCTTTGCCGGCCCTTCCAGGGTGTCGATATTGCCGCTGCGCGACAGGTAGCGGCCGCCGTGCTTTTCGACCAGGTTGTGGACGTTCGTGGCGTATTCGGGAACCCAGCCGTCGTCGGTGACCTTGATATCGGCGATGAGATAGACGCTCATGAGTTTGCTCCTTTGTCTGGTGGCGGCCGGGATGGCCGCGCAACTGGCTCAAGGCTGGCAGGAAAGGGCCAGCCGTCTCCAGTCACGAAACTGGAGCGGCAGGTACAGTTTCTGGACTAGGCACATGCGCAGCCGCTGATAGGGTTGGGCGCAACAGCATGGGAGAAACGAGATGCCGAACCACGGATACAAGCAGTTCTGCCCGCTGGCCATGGCGGCCGAGGTGCTGTGCACGCGCTGGACGATGGTGCTGATACGCGAGCTGATCGCGGGATCGACCCGGTTCAACGATCTGCGCCGGGGCGTGCCGAAGATGTCTCCGACACTGCTGTCGCAAAGGCTGAAGGACCTCGAAGAGGCTGGCGTCGTCGAGAGAAAACCGGTGCCGTCCGAGCGCGGCGTGATGGAATATCACCTGACCGACGCGGGCCGAGACCTGCGCGATGTCGTCATCGCGATGGGGATGTGGGGGCAGAAGTGGGTGGAATCGTCGCTTTCTCTGAAGAACCTCGACCCGTCGCTTCTGATGTGGGACATGCGCCGGAACCTGAACCCGGAACCGCTGCCGAAACGGCGCACGGTGATCCAGTTCCTGTACCACGACCTTCCGTCGACGAAACGCGACTGGTGGCTGGTGATCGAACCCGAGGGCGAGGTCGATCTGTGCTGGGCCGATCCGGGTTTCGAGGTGGACCTTTATGTCTCGACGGACCTGCGCACGATGACGGCGATCTGGATGGGTGTTGCGGATGTCGCCGCCGAGCGGGACAAGCTGGAGTTCACAGGTTCGCGCGAGTTGTCCTCGACCATCCAGACCTGGCTGGGCCTGAGCCCGTTCGCGGTACAGAAGAAGCTGGTGGCCTGAGATGCCAAAAACGAAAAGCCCGCAATGACATGCGGGCTTCCTGCTGCTTCATGCAAGGGTGGCGTTACTTGGCCGGGCCGATCATCATGACCATCTGGCGGCCTTCCATCCTGGGCATGTTCTCGACCTTGCCGAGACCCTCGACATCCGTCGCGACGCGTTCGAGCAATTCGCGCCCGAGGTTCTGGTGCGCCATTTCGCGACCGCGAAACCGGAGCGTGACCTTCACCTTGTCGCCGGCTTCCAGAAAGCGCGTCACGTTCCGCATCTTGACGTCATAGTCGTGAACGTCCGTATTCGGTCGGAACTTCACTTCCTTGACCTCGATGATCTTCTGCTTCTTGCGAGCTTCGCTTTCGCGCTTCTGCGTCTCGTACTTGTACTTGCCGTAGTCCATGATCTTGCAGACTGGTGGCGAGGCGTTTGGAGAAATCTCCACAAGGTCAAGCCCTGCTTCTTCGGCAAGCTCGATCCCACGTTCGGGCGAGACGACGCCGACATTTTCTCCGTCGGCTCCGATGAGCCGGATTTCGGGCACGCGGATACGGTCGTTGATCCGGGGGCCGGTGTCACGCACCGGAGGTGCGTTGTGCGGTCTGCGAGCGATAGGATTTGTCCTTCCATCCAATTTCTAACGGTTCTTGAAATTAAGCCGTGTTTGCAGGTGTTTCAACTGAATTCAGAATGTCGTGCAATATTATTTGAGGGCTTGGTCGGCTGGCTTTGGCCGATGCGGCGAAGTTCGGAATCTTCCCACTGGAAGTTGCCGCGCCGACTTCACAACTGTCTTGCAGATTCACAGCAGGGAAGTTCGTCATGAGAGCGTTTATCATATTGCTTACAATCGTGGTTCTGGCCGGCGTCGGCTGGTTCCTGTTCATCGCCGAACCGGCAGGGCCGGGAACTGGGGAGGAGGCCGCTACCGCTGCCGACGAGGCCCCGGAAAGCACACAAGAGGCTGCGGACGAGGCGGCCGAGGCCGTCGGGTCGGCGGCCGAAGAGGTGGGAACGGCGGTCGAAGAAGCTGCCGAAGCAACCCGAGATGCCGCCGGGGCGATGTCGGATACCGCCGAGGAAGCCGGGGCAGCGGTTGCGGACGCGCTGACCGCCGAGGGATTCGACCCCGTGCGGCTGCGAGAGGCGATCGCCGGTTCCGATCTGAGCGAGGAGCAGAAACAGAGCGCGGAAGCGCTTGTGCAGTCGGCCGAGCGGAATTCCGAGCTTGTTCCGTCGGTTATCGACGAACTGAGGTCGATGCTGGGGCTTTGATCGCCGGGTTCCGCGCCGGACTGACCGGCGCGGGGCCGTCCCGGCGCACGGTGTTGCGCAAAAGACAAAGCCCGCAACAAAAGCGCCAGCGTCCCGGCCGTAGCCAGAATTCCGCCTATCGGCACGGTGCGGTTTAGCCGTCTTCAGCCGATTTCGGGGCAGTGCGGTGCGGGCGATTGGATTCGCCGGAACGGCCGCTAGAACGGACGGCGAAGGGGTGGGTGTTTCAATCGAGTAGGGAAGACACCATGGGGCAAGTGATATGGATTCTTGCGGCTGCTGCTGCCGTCGGAGGGATGATCGGGCTGACATCGCTCAGCGATCAGAAGCCCGAGCCGGTGCGGTCGGGCGCGACCGCGGCGGTTCCGAATGCCGAGCAGAACATGATCGAGGTCTCGGGCTCGTCCGGCAGCGCGCTGGCCGCGGCCGCGTTCGGGTTGTCGGCGTTGCAGCCGGATACCTATAACGGCGAACTGGTGCTGGAGATCATCGACGCTTCGCATCTGGACGAGGCCGAGAAAATGGACCTGGCGGCCGACCTGGCTGCTGCCGAAGCGGGCCGCGCCGATCTGGACGACGTTCTGGAAGATGTGCGGGTTGCGCTGGCGGTCGAATAAGACCCGGGATCGCCGGAACGGACGAACGGGGCCGCCTGCCGACAGGCGGCCTTTTCCGTTTCAGATGCCGTCGCCGACAAAGGCCTTTTCAACCACGTATTGCTTGGGTTCGCTGTTGGCGCCCTCTTCGAGTCCGAAGCCTTCCAGCACCTCTTTCATGTCGGTGTTGAAGGCGAGGCTGCCGCAGACCATGCCGCGGTCGTGTTCGGGGTCGATGCCCGGAATGCCGAGATCCTGGAACGCCTTGCCGCTGAGCAGGTTATCGGTGATCCGGCCCATGTTCGGGCTGTCTTCGCGGGTGGTCGTGGGATAGTAGACCAGCTTTTCGTGGAAGCCCTCGCCCATCAGTTCGGCCAGCATCTCGTCTGCGCGGATGCCGTCGATCAGTTGCCGGCCGTATTCCAGCTCGGCCACGTCGCGGCAGGTGTGCATCATGATGATCTGTTCGTAACGCTCGTAGGTGTCGGGATCACGCATCAGGCTGGCGAAGGGCGCGATGCCGGTGCCGGTGGCGAAGAACCAGAGCCGCTTGCCGGGCAAGAGCGCGTCGAGAACGAGCGTGCCGACGGGCTTGGGGCGCAGGATGATCTGGTCGCCGGGCTGGATGTGCTGAAGCTTCGAGGTCAGCGGGCCGTTCGGCACCTTGATCGAGTAGAATTCCAGTTCGTCGTCCCAGGCGGGCGAGGCGATGGAATAGGCGCGCAGAAGCGGTTTGCCGTTGTCGCCCAGAAGCCCGATCATCACGAATTCGCCCGAGCGGAAGCGCAGCGACGCGGGCCGCGTCACCCGGAACGAGAACAGCTTGTCCGTCCAGTGCTGTACGGCTGTGACGGTCTGGGCGTCGGGCAGGGTGACTGGCTTGGCGGCGGCTTGGTTCACGGGGCTGTGCTCGGTCATGTTCATGTTACGGCCCCTGATAGAGCCGTCCCTCGTCTTAAACGTTGATGCAGGTCAGATAAAGTGCGCGGTTCAGGCCCTGAGCCGCGACTGATAGTCGTGCGCGCGCCAGTTCGCGCGCCTGAGCCATTGGTCTTGCGGCTGGCGGGCCGCCAGATCGTCGGAGATTTCCACCTCGTCGAAGCCCGAACGGCGTGCCATCGCGTATTGGTCGGCGATGACGTGACCCTTGGCGCGAAGCCGGCCCTGAAACCCCATCAGGCGCAGGCGGCGCGCGATGGTGAAGCCGCGACCGTCGGCGAAGCCGGGAAAATCCACGCGGATCAGGTCGATGGCGTCGATGCGGTCGGCCAGCGCCTGAGGATCGGCATCGGGCGCGAGGTCGATCGCGACGGCGGGCGCGGAATCGTTCGCGGCCAACTGGTCGAGCGGCGTGAATCCGTATGTCCAGTCATCGGCCTCGAAGCCCTGATCGGTGACGATGATGCTCATGATGTCTCCTGAAGTGCGGACCTGACGAGTTTGCCGTCCACGAAATGGATGCCGCATTCGTCCTTGTCCTGACCGCGCCAGCGTCCGGCGCGCGGCTCTTCGCCCGGCGCGACGCGCGTGGTGCAAGGGGCGCAACCGATGGACGGAAAGCCCTTTGCCACCAGCGGATGCCGTGGCAGGCGGTTGTTGGTCATGTAATCGGCGATATCCGATGGTCCCCAATGGGCCAGCGGGTTGATCTTGATACGCTTCCCGTCCTCGTCCTCGAAGAAGTCGAGCGCGGCGCGCTTGCCGCCCTGATAGCGCTTGCGGCCGGTGATCCAGGCGTCATAGGGCGCGACGGCGGCTTGCAGGGGTTCGGTCTTGCGCAGCGCGCAGCACGCGTCGGGATCGGTCTGGTGCAGGGTGTTGCCGGGATCGCGAAGAAAGGTCCCGTCCCGGTCGGGGCGGATGACCTGAAGATTGTTCAACCTTAAACTATCTGCCGCTTCCCTTTGATATTCCAGCGTTTCCGGGAACAGCATCTCGGTGTCGACGAACAGAACCGGCGTCGTGCGGTCGATGACCGAGACCATGTGCAGAAGCACGACCGATTCCGCGCCGAAGGAAGACACCAGCGCCGCGTTGCCGACCTGGGGGTCGGTCAGGGCGTGGGCCAGCACTTCGGTGGCGGCGTGGTGGGCGTAACGTCGGTTCAGGTCCGTGACGCGGACCGAAACGGGGTCGAGAGGGGCTTCAAGCGGCATTGGCCTTCTCCTTCTCGGGATAGAGCGCGGCCTTGAACGGCTCGGGCCCCAGGCGGCGGTAGGCGTCGAGGAACGTCTCGGAGGCGTCGTCGCGGACGTCGAGATAGGCCTCGATCAGGCGTTCGATGGCCGGCACGATCTCGTCATAGGCGAAGCCGGGACCGGCGCGCTCGCCGATGACGGCGGTCTCGGTGCCGTCGCCGCCCAGCGTGATCTGGTAGTTCTCGACGCCTGCGCGGTCGAGACCCAGAATGCCGATATGGCCGACGTGGTGATGGCCGCAGGCGTTGATGCAGCCCGAGATCTTGATCTTGAGCGGGCCGATTTCATGCTCGAGCTTCAATTCGTCGAAGCGCGTGGCGATTTCCTGCGCGACGGGGATCGAGCGGGCGGTGGCCAGCGCGCAGTAATCCATGCCGGGGCAGGCGATGATGTCGGAGACCAGGCCGATGTTGGCGGTGGCGAGACCGGCCCCGCGGAGCGTCTCGTAAATCTCGGGCAGGTCCGACTTGTGGACATGGGGCAGGATGACGTTCTGCTCGTGACTGATGCGCAATTCGTCGTGGCCGAAGCGTTCGGCGAGATCGGCGAGGGTGCGCATCTGGTCGGCGGTGGCATCGCCCGGCGTCGCACCGTGCGCCTTCAGCGAGACGCTGACGATGGCATGCCCGGGGGCGCGGTGATCGGCGAGATTGGTGTCGGTCCAGGACCGGAAGCCGGGGTTCCGGATGCGCGCGATATCGTATTTGTGCAAGGGTGCATCGCGGAAGGCGAGCGGGGCGAAGGATTGTTCGATTTCTGCAAGCAATTCCTGGTCCACACCGGAGAAGGCGGGGCGCAATTGTTGGAAACGTGACTCCACGAGGTCGCGGAATTCTTCCAATCCGGTCTCGTGAACCGTGATTTTTATGCGCGCCTTGTACTTATTGTCCCGCCGTCCGATCAGGTTGTAGACGCTGACGATGGCTTCGCAGTAGGGCAAGAGATCGTCCTTGGGGAGAAACTCTCTGATGACCTTGCCGATCATCGGCGTGCGGCCGAGGCCACCGCCGACGATCACTTCGAAGCCGGGCTCGCCAGCGTCGTTCCGGACCATGCGCAGGCCGATGTCGTGGGCTTTCGTCACCGCACGGTCGTTCGGGCTGCCGGTGACGGCGATCTTGAACTTGCGCGGCAGGAACTGGAATTCCGGGTGGTCGGTGGACCACTGGCGCAGAAGCTCGGCCACCGGGCGCGGATCTTCGATCTCGTCGGCGGCCGCACCCGCGAAGTGGTCGGCGGTGACGTTGCGGATCGTGTTGCCGGAGGTCTGGATCGCGTGCATCTGCACGTCTGCCAGCGCGTCGAGGATGTCGGGGACGTCCGCCAGTTTCGGCCAGTTGAACTGGATGTTCTGGCGGGTGGTGAAATGGCCGTACCCCTTGTCCCAACGCTCGGCGATCATCGCAAGCTGGCGCATCTGGGCACTGTTCAGCGTGCCGTAGGGGATGGCGACGCGCAGCATGTAGGCGTGCAGTTGCAGGTAGAGGCCGTTCATCAGGCGCAGTGGCTTGAACTCGTCCTCGGTCAGGTTGCCGGCGATGCGGCGCTGCACCTGGCCGCGGAATTGGCTGACGCGCTCGCGCACGAAGGCTTCGTCGAAGTCATTGTATTGATACATCTTTACTCTCCGGCCTGCTTGCCGTGGGCGTAGTTGGACGGACCTTTGGTGCGGAATATCTCGCGGAAATGCGTGGGCGCGGGGCCGTGTTCGGTGGCTTCGGCGTCGGCCAGATAGGCGCCGACGACGACCTGCGGCTGGCCGATGGCGAAGAGCAGGCGGTCGTCGGCGACGGCCTCGTCTTCGATCAGTTCGGCCTCGGCCATGTCGCGGGTCCAGCGGTCGTCCTCGGTCAGCCAGACGACGTCGCCTTCCAGAAGCGCGTTGGCGGTGACGACCTTGGGGGCGAAGGGGCGGCGGGTCATAGCGCGATCTCTTCGTTTAGGGTTTCTGCATAGGCTTCGGCCGCACGGGGTGCGAGGCCGAGAAGAATGAGGGCAGGGCCCGTCAGGCCGGTAACCGCGTCGGGCAGATCGGCCAGCGTGGTGCCGATGGTGCGCTGGTCGGGGCGCGAGGCGTTTTCCACGATGGTGACGGGGGTCGCGGCGTCGGCGCCGTGCATCATCAGTCGGCCCTGCACGAAGCGCGAGGATTTCTTGCCCATGTAGATGGCGGCGACCTGACCGGGGCGGGCCAGCGCGCGCCAGTCCTGCTCGGCATAGCCTTTCATGTCGTGGCCGGTCACGAAACGGACGGAGGAGTTGCGGTCGCGTTTCGTCAGGCTTTGACCGATCGACGCGACGGCGGCCGAGGCGGATGTGATGCCGGGGATGATGCTGAACGGCACGTCCGCTGCGGTGCAGGCGTCCATTTCCTCGTCGAGACGCCCGAATATGGTCGGGTCGCCGGACTTGAGCCGCACGACATGGGCGCCGGATTGCGCGTGGAGCACGATCAGCGCGTCGATGTGCGATTGAGACATCGAGGGGCCGAAACCCTCTTTCCCGGCGTCGATGATCAGCGCTTCGCGGCGGGCGAGTTCGAGGATCTGGGGTGTCACGAGGCGGTCGTGGATCACGACGTCGGCCTCGTGCAGCGCGCGGCGGGCCTTCAGCGTCAGCAGTTCAGGATCGCCGGGACCGGCGCCGACGAAGGTGACGCGGCCGGGTTCGTCGGTCTGGCCAAGGTGTTTGGCAAGAAGGGCGTCGAGAGCCACTTCCAGTCCGTCTTCACCTTTGGCGTCAAAGGCCTGCGGACCGGTGCGAAAGTAGTAGTCGGACCAGAACGCGCGGCGCGCACGGCCCATCGGCAGGGCCTCTGCCACGCCACGGAACGCCTTGCCGACGCGGGCAAGGATGCCCAGCGAGGCGGGCAGGCGCTCTTCCAGGTCGGCCTTGATGGCACGGGCCAAGACCGGGGCCGCGCCTTCGGTACCGATGGCGACGGTGACGGGATCGCGGTCGACGATGGCGGGGGTGATGAACTGGGACTGTTCCAGGTTGTCGACCCAGTTGGTCAGTGCCCCGTCGGCCCGGGCCAGCCGTGTGACGCGGGCATCCTCGGCGTCGTCGTCGTTTGCCGCGTAGAAAAGCGCGGCGCAGGTGGCGTCGCCGGGTTCCATTGCGCGGCGGATCAGGGTAATGCGGCCCTCTGCGGAGAGCGCTTCGATCCCGGGTATGGCGTCAGCCGCTATCACGGTCAGCCGCGCCTCGGTCTTGAGAAGCAGGCGCAGCTTGGCGAGCGCGGCCTCGCCGCCGCCCGAGACGACGATGCGGCGGCCTTCGACGGCCAGGAAGATGGGGAAATGCTTCATCACGGGCACCTTCGATATTCACGGGAAATATAGAATAATGTTCCCAGAAGTTGCAGTATGCGGTTGCGGATAAGAACAAACGTTCTAAGTTGTCTGACTGATGGAACAGATTCCCCTGAAAAGATGAGGTTAAGGAATGGCAGTGCGTCTTGACGACCTGGATCGGAAAATCCTGCGCGAGTTGCAGCGTGATGCAGGCCAGTCGCTGGACGATATCGCCAAGACGGTGAGTTCGTCC
Organism: Silicimonas sp.; assembly: GCA_040220415.1. Lineage (GTDB taxonomy): Bacteria > Pseudomonadota > Alphaproteobacteria > Rhodobacterales > Rhodobacteraceae > JAVJUV01. The sequence continues at coordinate 72,572 of JAVJUV010000080.1, read as the reverse complement.
AAGACCCCGGTATGGAACCGGATTCGCAAGATGAAGGAGGCTGGGGTCATCGGTCAGCAGACCGTGCTACTGAATGCCGAAAAGCTGGGATTCGACGCCTGTTTCTTCGTGCTGATCCGAACCTCGGCGCATGAGGCGGACTGGCAGGACAAATTCCTGAAGGCGGTCCGGTCGCGGCCCGAGGTGCTGGAGGCGCACCGTCTGGCGGGCGACATCGACTATATCCTGAAGGTGCAGGTGCGGAACGCGCGGGCCTATGACGAGTTCTACCAGGCGCTGATTTCCGAAGTGAACATCTATAACGTGACAGCGCTTCTCTCGATGGAAGAGATCAAGTCCACGACGATGCTGCCGATCTAGACCTCGACGATCAGGCTTTCGAGACCCCGGAAATGATAGAGGTTGGCGATTGCCGGCGGCCGGGCGATGCGCAGGCGCGGGCACCGGACAAAAAGCGCGGGCAGCGCAATCTGCATCTCGAGCCGCGCCAGCGGCGCGCCGACGCAGAAGTGGATGCCGGCGCCGAAGGCCGCGTTGGGGCGTTTCCGGCGGAAGGGATCGAAGGTGTCGCCTTCGGGCCAGACTGCGCGGTCGCGGCAGGCAGAGGCCAGAAGGCAGCCGATTTCCTGTCCCTTGCGAAACTCCTGTCCAAGGATTGTCACGTCCGCGTAGACCCAGCGCCTGAAGATGTGCAGCGGCGGGTCGAAACGCAGGCATTCTTCAACCGTTCCCTCGATAGCTTCCGGCGCAAGCGCCTGATCCCGTTCGGGAAAATCGGTCAGGTGCCGGATGGCGTTGCCAAGGGAATGGACCGTCGCCTCGTGCCCGGCGTTCAACAGCAGGATGGTGGTCGAGACGATCTCGGCGGTGGTCAGTTTCTGGCCGTCCACCTCGGCGTTTACGAGGCGTGACAGGAGGTCGTTGCCCGGTCGTCCGGTGCGGTCGCGGATCAGGTCGCGGACGCAGGCGGCGAACTCGGCCGATGCCGTCGCGGCGGCCTGTTCGACGGCGTGGTCGCGCCTGGCCTGATACATGGCGACCATCGCGTTGGACCAGTTCAGCAGTTGCGGCCCCATGTCCTGCGGCACGCCCAGAAGATCGGCGATGACCCGGACCGGCACCTGCCGGGCATAGGCGTCGATCAGGTCGAAGGGACCTGCCGGAAAGGCGTCGATCAGGTCGTCGGCGGTTCGGGCGATGAAGGGCGAAAGCGCCTGCACCCGGTTGCGGGTGAAGGCGCCGAGGATGAGTTTCCTGAGGCGGGTATGGTCCGGGGGCTCCAGTTCCAAGAGGGAATGCGCCTCGATGTCGTAGAAGGGCTTGAGCCCGGCCGGGACCGGCGGCCGTTTGTCGCCGGGTATCTCGCGCCCCAGATCGGGATGGCGCAGGACCGCGTTGACCGCGGCCGAAGTCGTGGCCATCGCGATTCCGTAGTCATCCCACATGACGAAATCGCCTGCCTCGCGCAGCGCGCCGTAGAACGGATAAGGGTTCTGGACGAAACCGGGATCGGTTGGGGACTGGGCGAAGTGGTGCATCTGAGAGTGGCCGGGGCGTTGCATTCGGGGATGTATAGAAAGCGCGGTGGCTTGAGTCACGGGGGAGCCTGTGACAGAGAAACGGGGTTACTGGCAAGGTATTGGGGCGGACGATGAGCGGATTGCTTGCGCTGTTGGACGATGTCGCGGCCATCGCGAAGCTGGCGGCAAGCCAGGTGGACGATCTGGCGACGCAGGCGGCCAAGGTCGGCGCGAAGGTCGGACCCGCGATGATCGACGACGCGGCCAAGGCCGGGACCAAGGCGGCGGGCGTGGTGATCGACGATGCCGCCGTCACGCCGAAATACGTCACCGGCCTGCCTGCGGCGCGAGAATTGCCGATCATCTGGAAGATCGCGCGGGCGTCCTTCTTCAACAAGCTGGTGATCCTGTTGCCCGCGGCGCTGCTGCTGAGCGCGTTCCTGCCCTGGCTGATCACGCCCTTGCTGATGGTGGGCGGCAGCTACCTGTGCTTCGAGGGCGCAGAGAAGATATGGCACGCGCTGCACCCGCACGAGGAAAGCCATGCGCAGGAGGCCGAGGTTCTGGATGCGGCCCACCTGGAGGAACAGCGGGTCAAAGGGGCGATCAAGACGGATTTCATCCTGTCGGCCGAGATCATGACCATATCGCTGTCGGCGATCGAGAGCGACAGCTATGTGACGGCGGGGATCATCCTGGCGGTGGTGGCCATCGGGATTACGGCGCTGGTCTATGGGGCGGTGGCGCTTTTGGTAAAGATGGACGACGCCGGCCTGAGGCTGGCCGAGATCGGGCGGCTTCGCGCCACGCGTGCGCTGGGGCGCAGCATGGTCAAGGGGATGCCCTATGTCTTGAAGATCATTGCGACCATCGGAACCGCCGCGATGCTTTGGGTGGGCGGGAACATCATCGTTCACGGGCTGGAGGTGTTGGGCTGGCACTGGCCCTACGACACCATCAAGGGCATCGCCACGTCCGTCGGCGGCGAGAGCGGTTTCGTCACCTGGGCGGTAACCGCAACGATCGACGGCATTCTCGGACTGGCGTGGGGCCTGGTGCTGATCCCGGTGGTCAACAGGATCATCGCGCCCGTCTTCAGCTTTCTCTTTCCCGAGAAGAAGGCGGCCGGCGCGATCTAGGCGCGATCCCGGCGCGGGCAGGGCGCCCGCGCCGGGGTCTGTTTCAGCTTTTCATCTTGCAGGTGGACAGCCCGAAGATCGAGTAGAGCGGGCAGGTTCTCATCAGGCCCGTGGCCAAGGGCACGATGCCGATCAGAAAGAACCAGCGATAGCCGGCCTCGGGCAGCATGAAGAAGGTTGCGAGAAGTGCGAGGCCGACGAAGATGCGGGCGGCGCGGTCGATGCTGCCGACATTGGTTTTCAGCATGGTGTTCCCTTTCAGGGTTTGAATGACATGCTGCAATCTACCGCGATTCCGGCGGCGTGAATGTGACTTGGTCACTCAGCCCGCATCATCCGCCGCGACGCGCAGTGCGTCCGGGTTCAAAAGCGTTACGCGGCCGCGTTCATGGGCCAGCCAGCCGCGCCGTTTCATGGCGTCCAGCCTGCGCGAGACGACCTCGCGCGCGCTGCCGATGGCGTTGGCGATGTCCTGCTGGGTGGCAAGAACCTGACCGTCCGCGGCGCGGGCCAGCAGGAAACCGGCAAGGCGGGCATCGACGGGCTGGAAGGCAACGCGCTCGAGGATCTGCATGGTCGATTGCATCCGCTGGGCGAAGGCGGTGAAGACGAGGGCGCGAAACGCCCGGTCGCTGTCCAGCAGGTCAAGGAATGTGTCCCGGGGCAGAAGAACCACGGTGGCGTCGGTCTCGACCAGGGCTTCGGCGCTGTAATCCTCGCCGCCCAGAAGGCCGAGGGTGGACTGGATGCAGCTTGTGCCCGGGACGACGTCGTAAAGCAGGATCTCGCGCCCGTTCGCGCCGACGAGGTAGACGCCGACGCGTCCCGACAGAACGAAGACGTAGCCCTGCACGGCGTCGCCGGGCCGGAACATCACGCTGCCGGCGGCGGCGGTCATGGGCGTGAGCGCTTCGAGCCTGCGGCGGCTTTCCGGTGCGAGAGCCGCCAGTTCCGCAACCTCGCCGGTCCAGCTCATCAGCTGCGGCCGCGCTTCTCGAACCGGGGCAGCATGGCGGAGAAATCCTGGCCGCGCCCGTCCTCGGCCTCGACGAATTGCGCATAGAGATCGCGGGCGGTGCGGCCCATCGGCGTGTCGGCGTCGACCGCCTCGGCGGCTTGCTGCGACAGGCGCAGATCCTTCAGCATCAGTTCGGCGGCGAAGCCCGGCTTGTAGCCGTTGTCGGCGGGCGATTTGGGGCCGATTCCGGGGGCCGGGCAGTAGGCGTTCATCGACCAGGAATAGCCCGACGAGGTCGAGACGACGTCGAACATCGCCTGCCGGTCGAGGCCGAGTTTGTCTGCCAAAGCGAAGGCTTCGCAGGTGGCGATCATGGTGGCGCCCAGGATCATGTTGTTGCAGATCTTGGCGGCCTGACCGTTGCCCGAGGGGCCGCAGTGGACGGCCTTCTGGCCCATGATGTCGAAGAGCGGCCCGGCGTCGGCGAAGGCGTCGTCCGAGCCGCCGACCATGAAGGTCAGCGTGCCGGCCTCTGCACCGCCGATCCCGCCCGAGACCGGCGCGTCGAGGGCGCGAAGACCTGCCGCCATCGCCTGATCGGCCACGTCGCGGGCGCTTGTCACGTCGACGGTCGAGCAGTCGAGCAGGATCGCGTCCGGCTGCATGGCGGGGATCACCTCGGCCGCCACCTTTCGCAGGATCGCGCCGTCTGGCAGCATGGTGATGACGACCAAGGCGTCCTTCGCCGCTTCGGCGCCGCTGGCGGCGGCGGTTACACCCTCGGGCATGGGTGCGGCCACATCGTAACCCGTGACCTCGTGTCCGGCGGCGGCGAGGTTCCTGGCCATCGGGCCGCCCATGTTGCCAAGGCCGATGAATCCGATCTTCATGTGCTTTCCTCCAGCTTCAATTCGTCCGCCCCAAGGGGCTGCAGCATGGCGCTGACCTCGGCCGGGGTCGGGTCCTCGGGGCGCGCGTGCCGCCATTTCGGGGACTTGTCCTTGTCGATGATGGCGGCGCGAATGCCTTCCCGGAAGTCGCCCATTTCGACGATGCGGTGACCGAAGCGGTATTCGGCCTTCAGCGCCTCGTCCATCCTGTCGCGGGTCCGCGCCCGGTGGACCAGTTCGACCGTGCAGGCCATCGAGATGGGGCAGAGACGGTTCAGCGCCTGCCGTGTTTCCGTGGCCCACTCGTCGGCCTTGTGATCGAGCGAGCGGAGGATGTCGCGCAGGGTCTCGCCGCCGAAATGCTCATTTATGTCGGGCAGTTCCGGTTCGATCTTCGTTTCAGTCGCGGGCCGCGCGGCACGGTCTATCGCCTGCCAGTCGCCGGTTTCTTCCAGCCGGGCGATCAGGGCGGGCCAGTCGGTCTCGGGGATGTAGTAGTCGGCGAAGCCCGCGAATATCGCGTCGCCCGGACCCATGCGGTGCCCGGTGACGCCGATGTATTCGCCAAGGCGGCCGGGCGCGCGGGCCAGAAGGAGGGAGCCGCCGACATCAGGGATCAGGCCGATCCCGCATTCGGGCATGGCCATGCGGCTGGTGTCGCCGACGATCCGGTGCGAGGCGTGGCAGCCAAGGCCCACGCCGCCGCCCATGACGAACCCCTGCATGAAGGTGGCGACGGGCTTGGGGAAGTCGAACAGCGCCTTGTTCACACGGTATTCGTCGCGCCAGAACTTGCGCGGTTTCTCGAACTCGCCTGCGACCATCGCGTGGTAGATGCCCGCGATGTCGCCGCCCGCGCAAAAGGCCTTTTCGCCTTCCGCGTCGATCACCAGCATGGCGATGCCGTCGTCTGCCGCGAAACGCGGCAGGGCGTCGACCAAAGCGTGGACCATGTCGTGGGTAAGGGCGTTCAGGGCCTTGGGACGCGCAAGCGTGATGCGCCCGACGCGGCCGGATTTGCGTATCTGGATCTCGGTCATCGGTTCTTCAGCATGTCGCGTGCCACGATCATCCGCATGATTTCGTTCGTCCCTTCGAGGATACGGTGCACGCGCAGGTCGCGGACCACTTTTTCGATACCGTAGTCGGCAAGATAGCCGTAACCGCCGTGAAGTTGCAGGCAGGTGTCGGCGGCGCGAGAGGCGGCCTCGGTCACGAAGGTCTTGGCCATCGCGCAGCGCCGGGTGGCGTCGGGCTGGCCGGTGTCGAGCGCCCATGCGGCGTGGCGCAGGAAGGTGCGGGCGGCCTGCAGCTCGATCTCCATGTCGGCCAGCTTGAATTGCAGCGCCTGGAACTGGTCGATGGTCTTTCCGAAGGCCTTGCGCTCGCCCATGTAGGCCAGCGTCTGGTCCAGCGCCCATTGCGCGGCGCCCAGCGAACAGGCCGAGATGTTCAGACGGCCCCCGTCGAGGCCTGCCATCGCATATGTGAAACCTTTTCCCGCTTCGCCCAGCAGATTTTCTGCCGGAATGTGGCAATCGTCCAACTGGACCTGGCGGGTCGGTTGCGACCGCCAGCCCATCTTGTCCTCGAGACCGCCGAAGGAAAGGCCCTCTGTCGCGTCCTCGACAAGGAAGGCGCTGACGCCTTTCGGGCCGTCCTCGCCCGAGCGGGCCATGACGAGGTAGGCATCCGAATAGCCGCCCCCCGAGATGAAGGCCTTGGTGCCGGTCAGCGCCCAGCCCTCGTTCGTGCGGGCGGCTTTCGTTCTGAGGGCGGCGGCGTCCGAGCCGGAGCCGGGTTCGGTCAGGCAGTAGGACAGCACCGTCTCCATCGTCAGCGCCCCGGGCAGGACGCGAGCCTTCATCTCGTCCGAGCCATAGGCGTCGATCATGCGGGCGACCATGTTGTGGATCGAGAGAAACGCCGCGACCGAGGCGCAGGAGCGGCTGAGCGCCTCGAAGACAAGCGTGGCGTCGAGGCGTGTCAGGCCCGCGCCGCCTGCGTCCTCGCTGACGTAAAGACCGCCGAAGCCCAGTTCGGCCAGTTCCAGCCACAGCGCCTTGGGGATCGTGCCCTGGCGCTCCCAGTCGCGGGCGTGGGGCGCGATCTTTTCCTCGCCGAAGGCGCGCGCGGTTTCCGCGATGAACGCCTGTTCCTCACTTAGCGCGAAATCCATGGTATCCTCCCCCGAACTGAACGCTTGTCCAATTAAACTGTGCGCCGCGCCGGAAGCAAGATCAGAGATCGGCGGTGAACTCGTCGATCAGGCTGCGGACGACGGCGCAAAGGGCGTCGTGGTGCGAGGCGCCGGCCTCGCGCTCGCCTGCGTAGACGCGGCGCTGGCGTTCCGAACTGGTGCCGCCTTCAACGATCTGGCGGGCGCGCTGGGTGGCGTCGATGCAGCGCAGGACGCCGGCATCCTCCTCGATCAGGTCCAGCATCTCGTCCACCAGATCTTTCATCGGCACGATCTCGCGCCGTCCGAAGTCGATCAGCCCCTCGGTCGTGCCGAAGCGCTGGGCGCGCCAGCGGTTCTCCCCGACGAGGAAGCGGTCGTAGATGCGCCAGCGCTGGTTCTTCCGCGACAGCCGCCACAGCATCCGGGCCAGGCACTGGGTCAGCGCGGCGATGGTCAGCGCGTCTTCCAGCCGGGGCGAGACATCGCAGATCCGCGATTCGATGGTCGGGAACCGGTGCGAGGGGCGAAGATCCCACCAGATCTTGGTCGAATCCTCGATGATCTCCAGTTCGGTCAGCACATTCGCCGTGCGTTCGTACTCGCCCCAGCCCGAGAAGCGGGGCGGCAGGCCGGTACGCGGCAGGTTGTCGAAGACCGTCAACCGGTACGAGGACAGCCCCGTATCCTCGCCCTGCCAGAACGGCGACGAGGTGGAGAGCGCCAGGAGATGCGGCAGGAAGTAGAGCATCTGGTTCATCAGATCGACGCGCATTTCCCTGTCGTCGATGCCGACGTGCACATGCATCCCCGAGATCAGCAACCGGCGCGCGACGCCCGCCAGTGCCTGCTGCAGGTCGTTGTAGCGGTCCTTGTCGGTGTGGTGCTGGTCTTTCCAGTCGGCGAACGGGTGGCACGAGACCGCGATCGGCGCGAGGCCGTAGTCGGCGGCCACTTCGGCGACGGTCGAACGCAGGCGCTTGAGGTCTTCGCGCGCCTCGTCGATCGACGCGCAGACCTGGGTGCCGATTTCGACCTGGCAGGCCTTGAACTCGGGGCTGACCTGGCTTTTCAGCCGGGCGGCACAAGCCTCCATCATGGCCTCGGGCGCGGGAGCAAGGGCGCAGCTTTCGGGGTCTACCAGCAGGTATTCTTCCTCGATGCCGAGCGAGAAGGCGGGGGAGGCAGGTGCGGACATGCGTCTCCTTTCCAGGCGGTCGGTGTCAGGAAAGCCTATCCTGCCCTTTTCACAAGCCTACTTTGCGGTGCTGTTTCGTTATTCACAACTATTAAGGCGATACGGCGGGGATGTTTCGGAACCGGGCAGGAACGAGGAGTCGCCGGGCGATCTTTTCGCAACAAATTCAAAGCATTGCCATTTTTTTGCCTTAATGGGGTTTTGCCGAAGGCGATAATTTGGTTATAAAGGTGCCAAGTTTGTAATGGTTCCGGTGGGAAGGTCGATAAATATGTTCAAGTTTCTGACAGTCGCGGTGTTCGGGGTATTCATGGCAACCGCGTCGGATGCCGCATCGCTGAAGTCGAATGGCAACTGCACGCTGGCGGGTCTTTCGTCGTCGTCGGTGAATTGTGGCCTGACAGGCATGTCGATGAGCTTTGGCGGCAAGATGGGCGGCAAGACCGGCATGTTTTCCGGTCTGGTCGGACCTTCGGTTCAACTGCCCTATCATGTTCTGGACAAATGGCTGGCCGGTATCCGCATGCTGACATCGTCGGTGAAGCCGCAGGGTTCTGGTGGCGCCACGGTCGTGGCCAGCACGTCGCCCGTGCCGCTTCCGGCGGCAGGCTGGATGCTTCTGGCGGGTGCCGGCGGACTTGTCGCCATGCGACGCAAGAAGCGCGCCTGACGCAGGCATCAATACCGCTCACGGAATAGCAAGACGGCGCCATACGGCGCCGTTTTTCGTTGTGGGATGCGCGGCAGGCAAGGACGGCGGAACCGCCGCCCCTTCACGAGATCAGAACGCGGCCCGGTCCGCGCCTTTCAGGTCCAGCATCTCGCGCGCCTCGTCGGGCGTGGCGACCTCGAGCCCCAGGCCCTCGACCAGGGTGCGCGCGATGCTGACCTGCTGGGCGTTCGATTCCGCCAGCTTTCCGGGCCCGGCCCAAAGCGAGTCCTCGAGCCCGACGCGAAGGTTGCCGCCCATCGCGACCGCCTGAACCGCGACCCGCATCTGGTTCGCCCCCGCGCCCAGTACCGACCACTGATAGCTGTCGCCGAACAGGCGGTCGGCGGTGCGCTTCATGTGTGCGACATCCTCGGGATGCGCGCCGATCCCGCCCAGAAGCCCGAAGACCGACTGGACGAAGAACGGCGGCTTCACCAGCCCCCGGTCCACGAAATGGGCCAGGTTGTAGAGATGCGAGATGTCGTAGCACTCGAATTCGAACTTTGTCCCGTTCTCGGCGCAGGTCGTCAGGACGTACTCGATATCCTTGAACGAGTTGCGGAACACCAGGTCGCGCGAGCCTTCGAGGTGCTCGCGCTCCCAGTCGTGCTTGAAGTCCTTGTAGCGGTTCAGCATCGGGTAGAGGCCGAAGTTCATCGAGCCCATGTTCAGGCTGGCCACCTCGGGTTTCCATTCGGCGGCGGGGCGCACGCGCTCGTCAACCGTCATGAAAGGGCTGCCGCCGGTGGTCAGGTTCACGACCGCGTCGCTGGCCTGCTTGATCCGGCTGAGGAAGGGCGCGAAGGCCTCGGGCGACTGATCGGGCCGCCCGGTTTCCGGGTCGCGCGCATGCAGGTGCAGGATCGCCGCACCGGCCTCGGCCGCACCCAGGGCGGCCTCGACGATCTCGTCCGGCGTGACCGGCAGATGAGGCGACATCGACGGTGTGTGAATAGCCCCCGTCACGGCGCAGGTGATGATGACTTTGCGTTGTTTGGCCATTGTCCGGTCCCTCCCTCGGCGGGACGTTAGCAGGGCCGGAAGACGGCGTCAGCCCACTGCTTTGACGTCGAAGGCGGCGGCCATCAGTTCGCGTGTGTATTGCGTTTGCGGATTGTCGAAGATCTGGGCCGCCTCGCCCTGTTCGACGACATCGCCGCGCTTCATCACGATCACCTTGTGGCTGAGCGCGCGGACGACTCTCAGGTCGTGGCTGATGAACAGGTAGGCCAGGCCGTATTTCTTCTGCAGGTTCCTCAGAAGCTCGACGATCTGGACCTGAACCGTCATGTCCAGCGCGCTGGTCGGCTCGTCCAGCACCACCAGCCGGGGCCGCAGGATCATCGCACGGGCGATGGCGATGCGCTGGCGCTGGCCGCCCGAGAACTCGTGCGGGTAGCGGTGCATCGTGGCGGGGTCCAGCCCGACCTCGTCCATGATCTCGGCCACCATCTCGCGGCGGTTCCGCGTGGGGTCGATCTTGTGGATCGTCAGGCCCTCGGAAATGATCTCTTCGACCGTCATCCGCGGGCTGAGCGAGCCGAAGGGGTCCTGGAACACGATCTGCATGTCCGCGCGCAGCGGGCGCAGCGCGCGCGATTTCAATCCCTGGATGTTGCGGCCCTGAAAGATCACCGGACCCTCGGACGAGATCAGCCGCATGATCGCCAGCGCCAGCGTCGTCTTGCCCGATCCGCTTTCGCCCACGATCCCCAGGGTTTCGCCCGCGCGGACCGACAGCGTCGCGGCGTTCACCGCCTTGATGTGGCCGACGGTCCGTTTCAGGAGGCCGCGGTGGATCGGGAACCAGATGCGCAGGCTGTCGGTCTCGGCGACCGTCTCGGCGCCTTCGGGCACGGGGTCGGGGTGGCCGGTCGATTCCGCCGACAGCAGCATCTGCGTATAGGGGTGGCGCGGATCGGTGAAGATCTCCTTCGTCGGGCCCTGCTCGACGATTTCGCCCTCTTTCATCACGTTCACGCGGTCGGCGAATTTGCGGACGATGCCCAGGTCATGGGTGATGAACAGCATCGACATGCCGCGGTCGCGCTGGATCTTCGCCAGCAGTTCCAGGATCTGCGCCTGGATGGTGACGTCCAGCGCCGTCGTCGGCTCGTCTGCGACCAGAAGCTCGGGGTTGTTGGCCAGCGCCATCGCGATCATCACCCGCTGGCGCTGCCCGCCCGACAACTGGTGCGGATAGGCGGTCAGCCGGCTTTCCGGATCGGCGATGCCGACCTCGTGCATCAGTTCCAGGATGCGGTCGCGGGCCGCGTCGCCTGTCAGCCCCTGGTGGATCAGCAGCGATTCCGCCAGCTGTTTCTCCAGCGTGTGCAGCGGGTTCAGCGAGGTCATCGGCTCCTGGAAGATGAAGCTGATGTCGTTGCCGCGCACGCGCCGCAGTTCGGCCTCGGGCGCGCCGACCATCTGGGCCCCGGCATAGGTGACGGAGCCGCTGATCTCGGCCGATCCGGGCAGCAGATCCACCGTCGACAGCGCGGTGACCGACTTGCCCGAGCCGCTTTCGCCTACCAGCGCCACGGTCTCTCCGCGCCTGACGTCGAAACTGACGTCGCGGACGGCATGGATCACGGCGCCGTCCTGGCGGAAGCGCACGTTCAGATCCTTGACCTCCAGCACGACCTCGCTCACCGGCGGCCCCCTTCTTCTTTTCGCAAATACTCCGGGGAGGTCCGGAGGGGCAGCGCCCCTCCGGCGGGTCGGCGCGCCGAAGGCGCGGCGAAATCGGTAAGGGGCCGGCTCACTGGAAGGTCTTCCTCGGGTCGAAGGCGTCGCGCACGCCCTCGAAGATGAAGACCAGAAGCGACAGCATGATGGCGAAGGTGAAGAACGCTGTGAAGGCCAGCCAGGGGGCTTGCAGGTTCTGCTTTGCCTGAAGCGTCAGTTCCCCCAGCGAGGGCGCCGACGAGGGCAGGCCGTAGCCCAGGAAGTCGAGGCTGGCCAGCGCGCCGATGGTGCCGGTGATGATGAAGGGCAGCAGCGTCAGGGTCGCCACCATCGCGTTCGGCAGCATGTGCCGGAACATGATCGTGGCGTTCGACACCCCCAACGCGCGGGCGGCGCGGACGTATTCGAAATTGCGCGCGCGCAGGAACTCGGCGCGCACCACGCCCACCAGCGAGGGCCAGCCGAAGAGGACGGACAGGAACACCAGCATCCAGAAACTTCGCCCGAAGATCGCGAACATGATGATGATGACGTAAAGCGACGGGGTGGACGACCAGATCTCCAGCAGGCGCTGGAAGACAAGGTCCAGCCAGCCGCCGAAATAGCCCTGCACGGCGCCCGCCGCGATGCCGACCACCGAGGCCGAGACCGTCACGATGATGGTGAACAGGATCGACAGGCGGAAGCCGTAGAGCACGCGGGCAACCACGTCGCGCTTGGTGTCGTCGGTGCCGAGCCAGTTGTTCGCATCGGGCGGCGAGGGGGCGGCGCCCTGGATGTCGACGATCGTGTCGAACTTGTAGGGAATGACAGGCCAGATCATCCAGCCCTGCTCGACGGGTTCCCCCAGCGCCGTGCCGTTCGCCTCGACTTCGGCCAGGATGCCCTCGGGGTCGTCATAGCAGTCGATGACCCCGCCGGTGACGATCAGGCACTTGATGTCCTCGTACTGATACTGCGCCTCGATCGGCAGATCGCCCCCGAAGGTGGTCTCGGGATAGAACTGGAAGATCGGCATGTAATATTCGCCCTGGTACTTCACCAGGATCGGCCGGTCGTTGGCCAGGAATTCGGCGAACAGGCTGATGACGAAGATGATCGAGAAGATGATCAGCGACCAGTAGGCGCGGCGGTTGCGCTTGAAGTTCCGCCAGCGGCGCTGGTTCAGCGGCGACAGCCACATGCGGCGGCGTTTCGGCGGCTCGGGCAGGGGCGCCTTCCTTTCCGGCTGCGGAACGGGCTGGATCTCGGGCATGGCCATGCCTCAGACCTCCCGCTTTTCGAAGTCGATCCGGGGATCGACGAAGACGTACATCAGGTCCGACAGGATGTTCACCACAAGCCCCATCAGGCCGAAGGCGAAGAGCGTGCCGAAGATCACCGGATAGTCCCGCGCGACCGCGGCCTCGAAGCCGAGGCGGCCAAGACCGTCCAGCGAGAAGATCGTCTCGATGATCAGCGAGCCGCCGAAGAAGATGCCGATGAAGGCCGCCGGGAAGCCCGCGATCACGATCAGCATGGCATTGCGGAAGACGTGGCCGTAGAGCACGCGGGCTTCCGACAGGCCCTTGGCGCGGGCCGTGACGACGTATTGCTTCGAGATTTCGTCGAGGAAACTGTTCTTCGTCAGCAGCGTCGAAAAGGTGAAGGCCGAGATCATCGAGGCCGCGAGCGGCAGGGCAAGGTGCCAGAAGTAATCCAGGACCTTGCCGACCAGCGACAGGTCCGACCAGTTGTCCGAGGTCAGGCCCCTCAGCGGGAACCACTGGAAATACGAGCCGCCCGCGAAGAGAACCAGCAGAAGGATGGCGAACAGGAAGCCGGGGATGGCGTAGGCCGCGATCAGAATGCCCGAGGTCCAGGTGTCGAAGGTCGTGCCGTCGCGCACCGCCTTGCGGATGCCCAGCGGGATCGAGATCATGTAGGCCAGAAGCGTCGACCAGAGCCCGAGCGAGATCGAGACCGGCATCTTCTCGAGCACGAGGTCGACCACGCTGATCGATCGGAAATAGCTCTCGCCGAAATCGAAGCGCATGTAATTCCACATCATCTGGAAGAACCGGACATGCGCGGGCTTGTCGAAGCCGAATTCCTTTTCCAGCTGCTCGATGAACTCGGGTGGCAGGCCGCGCCCGCCGATGTATCCGCCGTCGCCCTCGCCGCCGTCGAAGGTCTCGGACCCGCCGCCCGAGATCGCCTCGAACACGTCGCCCTGGCCTTGCAGGTTGGCGATAATCTGCTCGATCGGGCCGCCCGGGACGAACTGGGTCAGCGTGAAGTTGATCACCATGATCCCGAACAGCGTCGGGATGATCAGCAGAAGCCGTCGGAGGATATAGGCGCCCATTGCGCGTCGGCCCTCAGAACGCGCCGGCTGATTTCAGGCGTTCCGCAGCCTCGGCGTCCCACCACCAGAGGTCGACTTCGCCAAGCGCGAAGGGCGGCAGCGGTTCGGGATGATCGTAGACGTCGTAATAAGCGACCGTGTGGACGTTCTTGAACCACTGCGGCACCCAGAAGCCATAGCTTCTGAGAACCCGGTCAAGGGCGTGGGTGGCGGTGGTCAGCTCTTCCAGCGTCTCGGCCTCGACCACCACGTCGATCAGCCGGTCGACGGCGGGGTCTTTCAGATACATCAGGTTGCGCGAACTGTCCTCGGCGGTGATCGAGCCGAACCATTGCTTCAGGGCGTCTCCGGGCTCGAAGCTCATGCCGAAGGTGTGATTGACGAGATCCCAGTCGCCGTTGCGTCGGCGTTCCTGGTATTGCGCGATATCGACCCGGTCCAGCTTGGCGTCGATCCCGAGCCGCTGAAGGTTCTCGACGAAGGGGTTGATGATGCGGTCGAAGGCGGGCGAGAAGCTGAGGATGTCGAGGCTCAGCACCTGGCCGTCCTTGCGGCGCTTGCCTTCGCTGCCGATCGTCCAGCCGGCCTCGTCCAGAAGTGCCGAGGCGGCGCGCAGGTTCCGGCGATCGAAGTTCTGCGGGCCGCTGGTCGGCGCCATCACCGCCTCTTCGGTCAGGATGCTTTCGGGCAGAAGACCTTCGTCCACCAACGGTTGCAGGATCGCGATTTCGCCCTCGGACGGCGTGCCGGTGGCTTCCAGATCGGAATTTTCCCAGAACGAGTTCACCCGTTCGTAGAGGTCGTAGAACAGCGTCTCGTTCGACCACTCGAAGTTGAACATCAGGCGCACGGCTTCGCGGATGCGGGGATCCTGCCAGGGTTCGCGGCGCAGGTTGAACGCCCAGGCCTGCGCGCTGCCGATGTTGCCATCGGGGACTTCGGCCTTGATCACGGTGCCGTCCTGGGCCTTGGGGAAGTCATAGGCGGTGGCCCAGTCCTTGGACGAGTTCTCGACCTTGAACAGGTATTCGCCGGCCTTGAACGCTTCGAGCGCGGCGGTGTTGTCGGCGAAGTACTCGATGCGGATGGAGTCGAAATTATAGCGGCCGATGTTGAACGGATGATCCGCCCCCCACCAGTTCTCGTTCCGTCCGAAGATGATCTGCCGTCCGGCGTCGAAGCTGTCGATCACGTAGGGGCCGGTGCCCATGAACGGTTCCAGCGTCGGCTCGTCCAGGCGTTTGTCGCGTTCTTCGATCCATGCCTTGGACAGGATCGGCAGGCCGCCGCCGAACGAGATCACCTCGCGGCGCGGCGCGTCGGCGGCGAAGTTGTACTTGATGCGGTAGTCGCTCAGGATCTCGACCGAACTGACGTAGGCCGAGACGCGGGCCACGAACTCGGGCAGGCCCTGTTCCATGAAATAGTCGAAGGTGAACTTGGCGTCCTCTGCCGTCATCGACGTCCCGTCCGAGAACGTCACGTCGTCGCGCAGGTTGAAGATCACCCAGTCCTTCGAGGCGGGGTATTCCATCGTGGTGCAGAGATAGCAGTAGACCCCGTAGGGATCGTCCGCCGTGCCGGTCAGGATCGATTCCGTATCGCCGATCGGAAAGGCGGCCACGCCCTTGCGGGTCCAAGGGTTGAAACTGTCGAAGTTGCCCTGCGCCCAGGTCGAAAATTCGCCGCCCTTCGGCGCGTCGGGGTTGACGTAGTCCAGGTGCGCCATGTCCGGGCCGTACTTGGGGTCGCCGAAATTGGTGTAGGCGTGGGTGACGAAGGTCTGCTCGTGGCTTTCGGCGCGGGCGAGGCCGGCAGCGGCGGCCAGCGCGCCCAGTCCCAGGAAAGCCAGACCGGCGGCGTGCCGGAATGCGTTTCGGTTCCGCGGCTGGGCGGGCATCAACGCAAGGGCGCGGGCAGAACGGCGGGACATAAGCTCTTCCTCCGGTTTTTCAGCATGCCGACATGACGCAGCCTACATTGTTTAACCTGTAGCTAAAGTTCCAATTGTCTAATCTTCAAGGGCATAATCGGTGAACTATTGGTGAATGGACCGTGCGCAGCAAAAAGGCCGGGCGCAATGCACCCGGCCCGCGATTCTTCGTGCCGACGGCGATCAGCCGTCGAGACTGTCCAGCCAGGCGATCAGGTTGGCCCGGTCCTCGACCGACTTCATGCCGGCGTAGCCCATCTTGGTGCCCGGCGCGAAAGACTTCGGATTCTCGAGAAAGCCATTCAGGTTCTCGGGTGTCCAGACGTCCGCGACCTGTTCCAGGGCGCCGGAATACGAATAGCCGTCGACCGCGTCCACGGGCCGCCCGACAACGCCGTAAAGGTGCGGTCCGGTGCCGTTCGCCCCGTCCTCGACCTTGTGGCAGGCTTGGCACTGGCGGAAAAGGCGTTCGCCCGAAGCCGCGTCGGCGGAAGCGAAGACTTCCTCGAAGGACGCTTCGGCCACTTCCTCGCCGCCGCCTTCCTCGCCGTCGTCGACCGGAATCGTGTAGGCCTGATGCGCTTCGCCATCATGGCTCGCGGCCGGATGGTAAATGAATTCGGCGACAAAGCCGCCCAGAAGAAAGACCAGGAATGTCCCGCAAAGGCCACCCACGATCTTCGTCATCGTCATAGTGTCGAACATGTCGCGTCCAGTTCCCTCGGTTCTTGGCCGGTATCTACCCGCTTCCATTGGCAGGCTTCAAGGGATAAGAGCCGCGACGAAACGCCCACATTGACGCAGAGATTGCCATGACAGGACGCATTGCCTTTCAGGGAGAGCCGGGTGCCTACTCGCATCAGGCCTGCCGCGAACGGCGCCCGGGGCTGGAGCCGCTGCCCTGCCGCACCTTCGAGGATGTGATACACGCCGTGCAGAAAGGCGAGGCCCAGGAGGCCATGCTGCCGGTCGAAAACACGACCTACGGGCGTGTGGCGGACATTCACCGGCTGTTGCCGGAAAGCGGGTTGCACATCGTCGACGAAGCCTTCGTGCGGGTCCACATCAACCTTCTGGGCGTGCCCGGCGCGACGGTCGACGATGTCAGGCGCGCGCATTCCCACGTCGTCCTGCTGCCGCAGTGCTCGGTCTTTCTGCGCGAGAACGGCATCGAGGGCGTGGTCAGCCCCGACAACGCCCGCGCCGCCCGCGAGGTCGCCGAGAAGGGCGACAAGGCCGATGCGGCGCTGGCCTCGGAACTGGCGGCGGAAGTCTATGGCCTGGACATCCTGGCGCGCCACATCGAGGACAACGACCACAACACGACGCGTTTCCTGGTCATGTCGCGCGAGCCCGATTATTCGCGCCGCGCCGAGCGGATGCTGACCACGTTCGTCTTCAACGTGCGCAACATTCCCGCCGCGCTGTACAAGGCGATGGGCGGTTTCGCGACGAACGGCGTGAACATGACCAAGCTGGAAAGCTACATGGTCGACGGGTCTTTCACCGCGACGCAGTTCTATGCCGACATCGAGGGCCACCCGGACGACCGCTCGGTCCAGCTTGCGCTGGAAGAGCTGGAGTATTTCACGTCCGAGCTGAAGATCCTGGGCGTCTATCCCGAAGACCAGAAGCGCCTCTGAGGCGCGGTCCTACCAAGCTTCGACCAGCCGCTGCCCGATCTCTTCCGGCGTCGCGTCGGTCAGGCGTTTGGGCACCTCGGCCAGTACGATCTCGGCGATCTCGTCCGACAGCTTGTCCCGAAGCAGGCCCAGAAATTCCGGCGGGGCCGCGATGACAAGATGGCGGAAGCCCTCGCTGCGATGACGGTGCGACAGGCGGTCCGCGATCATGGCGGCGAATTCCGCCGCGTGCTGCTTGTCCAGGTCCGGGCCTTCCATCGCGCTGCGCTGGTGGAAATCGGCGTTGGCCGAGCCGCCGTCGAAACGGCGGCCGGGGCGGTCCGGCTCTTCATCCTCGTCCGGCGCGGGCGCTTCGATCTGCGAGGTCATTTGCAGCTTTGGGTGGATCGGGCTGCCGGCGTTGGTCAGGAACCGGGCTTGCCGCGAATCGCAGACGACAATCAGGCTCCCTTCCGGGATGCGGTTCAGCACGGGCATATCTGCCTCCCTTCATGGTTCGTAACTGGGGTCATGCCGGAAATTGTAACCTTTTTCCCTCCCGCTGGCCAAAATTGCATTGATGTGTATCAAGCATCCCGGCTTGCCTTGTGCGTTAACCTGACGTGGAAAGGCGGTATCGGACGCAATGCGCATCGCGACCTTCAACGTGCAGAACCTGCGGCTGCGGGACCGCGACGGGGCGCCCGCCCTCGACGGCGCGGTGGACCGGGACATGCCCGACATGCCGCGATCGCGCGCGCTGGACCTGGCCGACCGGAAAAGAACGGCCGAAATCATCGCGGCGGCGGATGCCGACGTGGTGGCGTTGCAGGAGGTCTTCGACATCAGGGCGCTGGATTTCTTCCACGACCGTTTCCTGCTGGCGGCCGGCCTGGCGCCCTATCCGCACCGCATCTGTCTGCCCGGTAACGATGGCCGGGGGCTGAACGTAGCGGTGCTGAGCCGTGCGGCACCCGTTGCGGTGCGAAGCCACGCCGACCTGACCGGTGCCGACCTGGGGCTGACCGACCTGGAGCCGGATCTGCGCGACGCTCCACTGTTCCGGCGCGATTGCCTGCGTGTCGACCTGGGTGAACTCAGCCTGTTCGTCTGCCATCTGAAAGCGCCGTACCCCGACCCCGGCACGGCGCGGGCGGTGCGCGAGGCCGAGGCGCGGGGTGTGCGGGCGGTTGTCGGGGCGGGATTCGCGCGGCCCGCCGGGGAACGCTGGGTCGTGCTGGGCGATTTCAACGAACCGGCGCGCGGCGACAGGCGCGGGGCATCGGCACTTGCCCCCCTGACGCAGGGGTTCGCAGTCGATCTGATGGATCGCCTGGCGCCGGGCACCGACTGGACCTACGAGACGCCCGACACCCACCGGCAGTCGCGGCCCGACCGCATCCTGGTCTCGCCGCGGCTTGCGGCGGAATTCCCCGAAGTGACGCCGCGCATCCTGAGATCGGGGATGACGCCGCAGTCGCGATCTGCGGGCCGCCCGCATGCCAGCGATCACGCGCTGGTCCTGGTCGATTTTCCGGGACTCGGGGCCGACTAGCGTCCGCTTTCGTGGGCCAGCCGTCTGCGGGCGATCGCCTCGTTCTTCTCGGCTTTCAGATGGTCGGTCAGGGCCTGTGCGACATAGTCCATATGCGCCTCGACCGCCGCACGCGCCGCCTTGGGGTCGCGGGACTGAAGCGCGTCGTTGATCCGGCGGTGCTGGTCCAGAAGGCTTTGCCGGGTGGTGCGCTGGCGGAACATGATCTGGCGGTTGTAGAACACGCCCTCGCGCAGCAACTCGTACATCGAGCGCATCATGTGCAGCATCACCACGTTGTGGCTGGCCTCGATGATGGCCAGGTGAAATTCGGCGTCCAGTTGCGCCTCGTTCGCGGGGTCGCGTTTCTTGTGGGCCACCTCCATGCGCTGAAACACGCTGTCGACCACGGCCAGATCGGTGTCCGAGCCAAGCCGCGCCGCGCGTTCGGCCGCCAGCCCCTCCATGTCGCGGCGGAACGAGATGTAGTCGAAGACCGCCTCGTCGTGACTGCCGAAAAGCCGGGTCAGGGCGGGCGAGAAAGCCGAGCCGAGAACATCGGCCACATAGATCCCCGAGTTCGCCCTGGACACCAGCAGCCCGGCGTCCTGCAACTCGCCCACCGCTTCACGCAGCGACGGGCGCGAGACGCCGAAGCGTTCGGAAAGTTCGCGTTCCGAGGGCAGCCGCTCGCCGGGGCGCAGAATGCCGCGCAGGATCAGCAGTTCGATCTGCCGGACGACCGAACGGGAGAGTTTCTCGGGCTGTATCTTCTCGAAGGGCATGGGGCCTCGCAAAAGACGGCGCTAGCGCTCACATTTTCTGCAGCATACGCGCGAATCCCTTATGAAACCAGCCTTCCCCACAAATCGTAGTCGCCTGCCTCGTCGACCTCGACGGTCACGATCCGGCCGGGTTCCAGAGCTTCGAATCCCTGGTCGATGAAAAGCTGACCGTCGATCTCGGGCGCATCGGCCCAGGTGCGGCAGGTGGCCGCTTCGTCGTCCACCTCGTCGACGATCACGTCGATCCGCCGGCCCACCTTGGACGCCAGTTTCGCCACGGAAATGGCCTGGGCCTTTTCCATGAACCGCGCGAAGCGTTCGGCCTTCACCTCGTCCGGCACATGGTCGGGCAGGGCGTTGGACCTTGCCCCGGCGACGTTCTCGTACTGGAAGCAACCCACGCGATCCAACTGCGCCTCGTCCAGCCAGTCGAGAAGGGTCTGGAATTCCGCCTCGGTCTCGCCGGGATAGCCGACGATGAAGGTCGAACGCAGCGTGATGTCGGGGCAGTTGCCGCGCCAGGCGGCGATCTCGTCCAGCGTGCGTGCCGCCGCCGCGGGCCGCGCCATCCGGCGCAGCGTCTCGGGGTGGGCGTGCTGGAACGGGATGTCGAGATAGGGCAGCACCAGGCCATCGGCCATCAGGGGCACCAGGTCGCGCACATGGGGGTAGGGATAGACGTAGTGCAGCCGCACCCAGGCGCCCAGCGAGCCCAGGTCGCGCGCCAGCGGCACGATGGGGAACTTGTCGTCGCGGTCCTTCCAGTCGGTGCCGTAGGCAGAGGTGTCCTGGCTGATGACCAGCAGTTCCCTGACGCCGCTTTCGACCAGCTTTTCGGCCTCGCGCAGCACAGCGCGGGCCGGCCGCGAGGCCAGTTTGCCGCGCATGTCGGGGATGATGCAGAACTTGCAGGTATGATTGCAGCCTTCGGAAATCTTCAAGTAGGAATAATGCCTTGGCGTCAGCTTGACGCCCGCCGCCGGCATCAGGTCGATGAACGGATCGGGGTCGGGCGGGACGGCAATATGCACCGCGTCCAGCACCTGCTCGTACTGGTGCGGGCCTGTCACCGCCAGCACCCTGGGGTGCGCGCCGGTGATGTAGTCGGGCTCGGCGCCGAGGCAGCCGGTGACGATGACGCGCCCGTTCTCGGTCAGGGCCTCGCCGATCGCGTCCAGGCTTTCGGCCTTGGCGCTGTCGAGGAAACCGCAGGTGTTCACGATCACGGCGTCCGCGCCGGCATAGTCCGGGCTGATCGCGTACCCTTCGGCCCTGAGACGGGTCAGGATGCGCTCGCTGTCGACCAGCGCCTTGGGACAGCCGAGCGAGACCATGCCGATGGTCGGCTGGCCGGGACGGGCGGTTTCAGGCACGCGGGCGCGGGCAAGATCGGGGCGAAGGTCGGGCGGGTTGGTCATGGGAGGCGCTGATAACGGGTTCGGGGCCGCTGGGGAAGGGTTAACGCGACGTGCGCATGGGGCGGTGTTGCGTGCAAGGGGGGGCGTCAACGTGCTTGTTTGCGGGGTTTCGGGCGAGCAGTGCCAGGTCGATGGCAGGCCGGTATCTGGGCGGATTTCGACGGGGTTGAGGCGTGCGGTAGGAGGGTCAACGGCTGCCCGGGGGAATGACCGGTTCGAGCCCGATGCCGACATTCCGATGCGATCGAACACTGGGTCGTCCTGGCGCAAAGCCTCTTTTGCTGCATGGATTGCACGTTCCAAAGCCGTTCCCAAACGTTCCGGGTAAGTTGCAGTTGACGCCTGAGTTCTTTGCACCCGTTCGCAAAGAACCGGATCAACGCGCGCCGAGCGTCGAAACCCCGTTGACGTTCAGATACACGGAATAGAGTGACGACGTCCCGCAGATAAACAGCCGGTTCAATTTCGGCCCGCCGAAACAGACATTGCCAACCATCTCGGGAATCCGCACCTTGCCGATCAGTGTCCCATCCTGTGCGAGACAATGGACGCCGTCAGCAGCCGAGGCCCAGATCCGCCCGTCGCAGTCCAGGCGGAAACCGTCGAAGATGCCTTCCGTGCAGACGGCGAAGACGTTGCCGTCAGAGAGCGTCCCGTCCTCTCGAACCGCATGGCGACGGATGTGTTTCGGTCCATGAGGGTCGTGGGTAACGCCGGTGTCGGAGATATAGAGATGCCTCTCGTCCGGCGAAAACGCCAGGCCGTTCGGTTTGGTGTAGTCAGCCGATGCAATGGAAATCGCGCCCGATGGATCGATCCGGTAGACGTGACAGGCGCCGATCTCACTTTCCGCGCGCTCGCCCTCGTAGTCCATCAGGATGCCGTAGGACGGGTCGCTGAACCAGATCGAGCCGTCGGATTTCAAGATGACATCGTTGGGCGAGTTCAACCGCTTGCCCTCGAAGCTGCCGGCGATCACCGTGATCGAGCCGTCGTGTTCGGTGCGCGTTACCTGCCGCGTCAGATGTTCGCAGGTCACGAGCCGGCCCTGACGGTCGACCGTGTTGCCATTCGCATTGTTTGATGGTGCGCGAAAGACCGACACCGAACCGTCCGTTTCATCGAAGCGCAGCATCCGGTTGTTTGGAATGTCCGACCAAACGAGGTATCGACCGGCGGCGAACCAGGCCGGGCCTTCCGACCACCGCGCGCCCGTCCAGAGTCGCTCGACCCTTGCGTGGCCGATCAGGCACGCCTTGAAGTCCGGGTCGATGATGTCGAACCCGGTTCCTTCCAAAACCCCAAACATGTTGACTGTTCTCCGTGTCTTGGGAAGGACCCCGGTCGCGCCGGGGTCCTCCAAGAGCTTGCTCACTTACCCCAGATCTGGGAGTAGGACTCGCGATAAGGAATGTCAGGATCGAAGGCGTTGCTGTCGCCCATCTTTTCCAGCCCTTCCTTGGTCACCAGCGCGGGCGACGTGACGTAGCCCGAGCAGGGTTCGCCCTGCACGGCGCGGTTCAATTCGTCGACCAGTTGCCAGCCCTGCAGATTCAGCGGCTCGGCCACGGTGATGGTTTGGTAACCGTTCGAACGGATGCGCTGGAAAGCGGCTTCCGATCCGTCGCCAGCGGACCCGGCTTTCGGACCCTGATCGGGCGAGAGGCCGGCTGCCGCCAAAGAGGGACCCATGAAGTCGAAATAAAGGTCGTTGATCGCAAGCGCGTGGGTCCAGCTGTCGCCGTATTTCTGCAAAAGCGACGTGGTCAGCGGCCCCATTCGGGTCGAGGTGTCGGCGATCGGCGTATCGACGTATTCAAGGACCTTGCCGCCTGCCGCTTCAACATCCGCTTTCATGCGGTCGGCCTTGTCGATGGCAATCTGGTAGGTCGAGTCGGTGAAGATCACCACGCCGACATCGTTACCGCCATCCTCGACTGCCCATTGCGCGGCCACGTCGGAGACCGACATCGCGTCGGTCGACACGTTGGCGAATATGCCACCCGGCGCATCGCAGCCGATCTTCGGACCCGAGTGCCAGGCTACCATCGGGATGTTCGCCGCGGTGACGCCCTCCAGCGCCGCCTGCTGTTCGACCGCGTCGAAGCCATTGATGACTATCCCGTCCGGTTGAAGCGCCAGCGCCTGGCCGATGGCGCCCGTCCGGCCCTGGACCGAACCCGCACCGTCCAGCACGCGGACCTCCCAGCCGATCCTGGCCGCCGCTTCCTCGACGCCGTTGGTGACACCCAGGATGCCCCCGTTCTTCAGGTCGGCGGCGACGACGACGATGGACTTGCCCTCTGCCGCCGTGGGGCCGGTCGTTGGACCGTCCCACTCGGCGGCCAAGACGGGGGCACCCGCAAGCATGGTCGTGGCCATCAGGGCCGCGATGAATGTACGTTTCTTCATGTGTCTTCCTCCCAGGAAATGGACAAGTTTCAGCGCTTTTCCGCAGCCTTCTTCCGCTGCGCGTATCCTGCGATGCCGATGGCGATCAGCAGGGTGACCCCGTTGAAAAGCGGCTCGACCCAGAAGGAGCCGCCGAATTGCTGGATTCCGGATATGCCGACCGCAAGAATGGTGACTCCGACGATAGTGCCCCATACGTTGACCCGTCCCGGCTTGATCGTTGTCGATCCCAGGAAGGCGCCGACGAGCGCGGGCAGCAGGAATTCAAGCCCCACGCTGGCCTGCCCGATCCTGAGCTTGGCGGCGAGTAGCACGCCTGCAAGGGCGGTCATCGTGCCTGAACAGACGAAGGCGCCGATCACGTATTTCCGCGTCGGGATGCCGTTTAACTGCGCTGCCCGCTGGTTGGCGCCGATGGCGTAAAGGTACCGGCCGATGGGCGTATATTCGAGCACCACCCACATAACGACCGTGATCGCCAGAAGGTAGAAACCGGTGATCGGAAGCCCGAAGACAAAGGTTGTCGACACACCGTAGAAACCGTCGGGCAGCATGCCCACCATCTGCCGCCCGCCGGTGTGCCAAAGAGCCAGGGCGTAGAGCACGGTGCCGGTGCCGAGCGTTGCGATGAAACTGTCGATCTTCGCCACCTCGACCAGAAGTCCGTTCAGGAACCCGGTCAACCCGCCAAGCACCAGAACAAGCATCACCGCGACTGGCCAGGGAAGGCCCAGCAGGGTTTGCAGACTGATTGCAAGAATGTGCCAAAGGACGATGCCGTAGCCCACCGTCAGATCGATCCGCCCCGCTGCCATCGGGATCATCGCGCCCAGTGACAGAAGCGCGATGATCGCCTTGTCGCTGACGATGGCGCGCAGGTTCAGCATGGTCGGAAAGGTGTTCGGAAGAAGGATCGAAAACAGACCGATCAGGAAGACCGTCAGGATCACCAGCCCATATACCGGCAGGAACCGCATAAGACGCTGCCCCGTCGTCAGCCCTTTAAGTTCGGCCTTGGTGGGCTCCAGCGCGCTCGACTCAAGCGATTGCATGGGGCACATCCCTTTCGCTAGAAAGGTTTCCGGCGGATGCCGATTGGATCAGGTTCTCGGTCGTAAGCCGCGTGCCTGAAAGTTCGTCTACGATGGCACCCTGGCTGAACACGATGGCGCGGTGGCAAATCGCCGCGATCTCCTCGAAATCGGTCGAGATCACCAGGATGCCGACGCCATCTTGCAGCGCACGATTCAGCAGCACGTAGATCTCGGACTTCGCGCCCACGTCCACACCCGCCGTCGGGTCCTCGCAGAGAAGCAACCGACGCTTAGTCGCCAGCCAACGCCCCAGGACGACCTTCTGCTGATTGCCGCCCGACAGCGCTTCGATGGCGAGGCTCGGGTCGTTGGGTGAAAGGCCCAATTCCGCCCCGATGATCGCCGCCTGATCCGCCTCGGTCCGGGGCGAGAGCATGTCGAATAGTTTCCGCCCGATCCCGGCGGGGTTCAGAAACGTGTTCTCGCGGATCGTGAGCGACATCGCGACCGACTCCTCGGTCCGATCCTTGGCGACCAGTCCAATGCCCGCGTCCAGCGCCTTTTGCGGCGCCGAAAGATCGGGCACGCAGCCATTCAGAGTGACCTTGCCCGAGTGCCGCCTCAGGCCGAAAAGGGCACGGCTGATAGCCTCGTGACCCGCGCCGCGTAGCCCGACCAGCCCGACGATTTCGTTTTGCCTGAGCGTGAAGTCCAAGGGGCCGACGCCGTCGACCTCGAAGTGCTCCAAGCTCAGGATCTCGGCGCTTGGCTTGCCACTTTGCTTTATCGTCTCGCGCGTCTTCCGCCCGACGATCTTCTGCACAAGTTCCTCCGGCGTGGTGTGCTCGATGCTGCGAACGCCGACCAGCACGCCGTCACGCAGCACTGCGACGCGGTCCGCGATGCGGAATATCTCGTCCAGTCGGTGGCTGACATAGATCATGCCCACACCCCGGTCCCGCAGCGGGCGTATCGCCCTGAACAGGCGTTCGACCTCGTCCGCCGGAAGCGAAGCGGTCGGCTCGTCCAGCACCAGAAACTCGCTGTCCACGGCAAGCGCCCGCGCGATTGCCACCAGCGACTTCTCTGTGCGCGTCAGATTCTCTACCCGCGTCGTCGCATCGAAATCGCAGTCGACCTTCTTCAGTGCTTCCCCGGCGAAGCGCTCGACCTCGCTCCAGCGGATCAATCCGTTCTTGCGCGAGAAGCCCAGCGCCAGCGCGATATTCTCGGCGACGGTCATCCACTCGATCAGCCCAAGGTCTTGGTGGATGAAGGCAACCTTCTGCCGTTCCCCAAACCCAACAGGGCGATGCTGGTAGGGTTCGCCATCAATCAGCACGCTGCCCGCGTCCGGCGAATGGATACCGCCCAGAACCTTGATGAGAGTCGACTTGCCGGCGCCGTTCTCGCCCAGAAGCGCCACGATTTCCCCGCGTCCGACCGACAGAGAGACATCCTTCAGCGCGTAGGTGCCGCCGAAATGCTTGTCGATCCCGTCGAAAAACAGACCTTTGGACAGGTTCTGCATCCCGCGCTGTTCCTCCCATGTCACGGAGATTGAGTTACCCGTAACGTTAGGGTAATCGTTCTGCCAATCGATGCGCCTGTCAAGCGCGAAGTTACCCGTAACGTAAAGTTGGACGAATGGCGGAAAAAGAAATCAAGACCAACAAGATAAGCCTTTCCGAGGTAGCGCGGGCGGCAGGTGTCTCGAAGATGACGGCCAGCCGCGTGCTGCGCGGTGAACGCGGTTACTCGGAAAAGACCCGTGTTCTGGTCATGAAGAAGGTCGACGAGCTTGGTTATCTTCCGAATCGCCTGGCCACGGTCTTTGCCGGTGATACGAAATCGACCTTCGTCGGCGTCTCCATTCCCGATCTCGGAAATGAGGTCTTCACGCATGTTCTCGAAGGGATCGACGGCAAGCTCGGGGCGTTTGGACACCAGACGGTTCTTGGCCTGACGCAGCACACCCAAGAGGCCGAGGAAGACTGGATCCGCACTGTCCTCTCGTGGCAGCCCGCGGGCCTCATCCTGACGGGCCGGTACAGATCGCCGCGTGCAACCGACATGCTGAAGAATGCAAGCATCCCCGTCGTCGAGATTTGGGACCTGAACTCAAGCCCCTTCGACATGAGCGTCGGCATCAACCACTTTGACAGCGGCTTCGCCATGGGCCGCTACCTTGTCGGGTGCGGGTACCTGAATGTCGGGTATGTCGGGACATCGCACAACACCGCCAATGCGGCTTCGAGTCGTGTTGACGGGTTCGTCCGAGCCGTGAATGGCGGCGGTGGAAAAGTGGTGAAGCAGCTTTGCCTGCATGATACTGCGACTTACTACACCGGCTTCTACGGCACGGAGCAGCTGCTGGCCGCAAACTCAGGGATCGGCTGCATATTCTATCAAAACGATGCAATGGCATTTGGCGGACTTCAATACGTCAGTTCGCGAGGGATGGCCGTTCCCGAAGACATCGGCATTGCCGGTTGGGGAGATCTGCCGATTTCGTCCGTGCTGCCAAGACGTTTGACGTCGTGCCATGTCTCGCATCTTCGCCTCGGGCAAGCGGCGGCCGAGATGATGCTCGCGAGGCTTTCCGGCGAACCGGTCCCAGTTTGTCGCGATATCGGGTTTCATCTGATACCCGGCTCCACTGTAAAGCATTCGGACGCGTCATAGCCCAATGGGACAAGCGCGGCTGCGGAACAGCGAATTTCTCGTTTCGGAATTGTTTCTCTGCCGTTCCGGTGAAACGCGCTTGTGCCAACCTTTTCACTTCGCTTTCAAGGCTCGGCAACGGACCTCATTGGACGCGGCTGCCCAAGAGGCAGTTTCGTCGGCATAGCGGTCATCAAGCAACTTTGGCCAAACGGCGGCTTTGAGCCCTTATTGACCGATGCTGCGCCTTGCACCAATGGCAGAAATGGCGCGATCGCATCAATGCGCTGCTGTTGACAGATAGAATTTTTCGCTAGTCAAATTTAGGACAAGTTTCATCGTAGTATGCCAACGATTTCAACCACCAGGACGACATATGGCATCTCAATTTTTATCAGACCAAAGGTACGGCCAGGTTGTGTATTCCGTAAACGGCCACGATACCACCACCCAGCAGGGATTGCGTGCAGCGTTGGCTGAAATGATTGCATTGCTGGGTCAAATCGAAGAGCTTCTTAAAGAACGAAACATCAACTACTTTGGTTTGGACCCAACAGGCAATTGGCGGCCGGACCAAGGAATGTTTGATCCGTGGCAAGAAGACGGAGTGGGCTTCTGGGCAGCAATCGCCGCCGACTCCGGCCTGCGCAAGGATGCCATGGTTTGGTTTGACGCCGTTACGGCACTCATCAAGCGGTCGGAGAAGCTGCAATCTTGGAGCGAGAGCCTTTGGGAGTGTGATACTTCGCAGCTGGGCGAATTTGGTGCGGCTGTGTGCGCGATCCAAGACCTTGCTTTTGTGCCCGTTTACACCCAGTTCCTGCGACTCTGGGATATGGATCACGAGGTAAACCAAAGCGAGACGATCTCAATGATCGTTCAGAAGCACGGTCTTTGCCCGGAGACTGAGGATTTGCTCTACACCCGATGCGTGGACGCACAGGGTCAGGGCGGCTTTACCGAGCTTGAAGGCGCGTCCGACCTACTTGAAGACAAATATGATAATCTCGCGGAAGCACCATTGCTAAGAAAAATCGCTTCGGCGATCCACGCTGAAATCTATGAGGGTCGACGTAATGAATGGGAGAGATACGTTTCAAAGGAAATTGCTCGCCCCGCAAGGATCGTTGATCGAGGGTATTTTGGGCGATCAGACAGCTCAAAGCTACACGAGGCCGCGACGCGAATTGTCGCCGAACTCGACGCTGCCGCCGGCCCTATGCCTTGGCGTGACTTCGATCATGACGCGCGCTAATCAGATGCTCGACCCATTTTGGGTGTCTTGAACGGTCGATCAAAGCGGACACTAAGACGAAAACCGCCAACCTCCGCTTTGTCCCGCCAAACGAACGCAGCCACCCAATCCCGTCAACTGTGCCGGTAAACCCTACCGCCGACGATCCCGCCGGCTGGACATCGGCTGGAAGGCCACGCTGACGTGCGCCTCGCAATAGGGTTTGCCCTGCTGCACGGCCAGACCGCAGAACCAGAAATCGTCCGTCGCCGGGTCGCCGATCGGCCATTTGCAGGTCCGTTCGGTCAGTTCCATCAGGCTGATCCGCTTCGCGGTCTTCTCGATTTCGCGCACGTTGGCCAGCGTCTCGGCCGGAATCTCGTTCGCCGAAGGCTGCGGCGGCAGGGGCTGGCCCGCTGGCACGATGGGTTTTCGGGGGGCAACCGTCACTTCGATCACTTTCTCCGTCGGGATGGGCTTGGCGGGCTTCTTCGGTTCGGTCCTGGGCGAGGCCTCGGCCTTGGCGGGTTTCTTCTCGGGGGCAGGTGTCGACGAGGCGCCTGCGCGGTTCGACAGGCCCAGCCGGTGAACCTTGCCGATCACGGCATTCCTGGTCACGCCGCCCAGTTCCTTGGCAATCTGGCTGGCCGACTGGCCCTCGCTCCACATCTTCTTCAGAAGCTCAACGCGTTCGTCCGTCCACGACATTCGGGAAATCCTGTATTTCGGGTAGCCTCTTATACTAACCACGGCGGCGCGGGTTACAAGAGAGGCCGGGCCGCCGGGCCCCGGCAAATGTCGCCTCAAAGGCACATCGCCGCGCTGCCAACCGCACCCGATGGCGGGGAAATGCCGCCGGCGCGCCGAATTTCCGACAAAGTCGTGCTCTCAACTGCTGCGCATTGGAAACGGAGACGCCCCGATGCGTTTGACCCAGACGGCACTGGCCATATTCGTCCTGCTGATCCTCGCGGCCTGAAGCTGCGGATTTGATCTTTCCTTCGCGGCCGCGAGCGGCTAGTGGCGTCCGCATGGCCCATATCCTGTCCCATACCCTTCGACGCCGACGCTGACTCCAGCGCCCGTCCCCCCGTGCGCGTGTTCCGCGCGCGCCCCTTTCCACATTTCGTTGACTTGACGTAGCCTGACTGGCACGTCTTTGGCTCTCTGAGAAGGACACAACCGATGATCCCGTCGATCCTGCCGACCTACAACCGCGCGCCCATGTCGTTCGTGAAGGGCGAAGGCTCCTGGCTGATCGAGGAGGATGGGCGCCGATTCCTCGACCTCGGCGCCGGGATCGCGGTGAACGCGCTGGGCCATGCGCATCCCGCGCTGGTCGAGGCGGTGACCGAGCAGGCCGGCAAGCTCTGGCACGTCTCGAACCTCTACCGCATCCCGGGCCAGCAGGAGCTGGCCGACCGGCTGACCGAGGCGTCCTTCGCCGACACGGTCTTCTTCACCAACTCGGGCACCGAGGCGATGGAGCTGGCGGTCAAGATGGCCCGGAAATACTGGTATGACAAAGGCGAGGACCGCTTCGAGATCGTGGCCTTCACCGGCGCCTTCCACGGCCGGTCCGCGGCCGCCATCGCGGCGTCGGGGTCCGAGAAGATGACCAAGGGCTTCGGCCCCCTGCTGCCCGGTTTCGTCCAGGTGCCCTTCGGCGATCACGACGCCACGCGCGCCGCGATCACCGACAGGACCTGCGCCGTCATCATCGAGCCGGTGCAGGGCGAGGGCGGTATCATGCCCGTTCCGGACCAGTGCCTGAAGGGTCTGCGCGATCTCTGCGATCAGACCGGCGCTCTGCTGATCTTCGACGAGGTGCAGTGCGGCATGGGCCGGACGGGCCGTCTTTTCGCCCACGAATGGTCCGGCGTGACCCCGGACATCATGATGGTCGCCAAGGGTATCGGCGGCGGCTTCCCGCTTGGCGCGGTGCTGGCGACCGAGGCGGCGGCCGCCGGCATGGTTGCGGGCACGCACGGATCGACCTATGGCGGCAACCCCCTGGCGATGGCGGTCGGCAACGCGGTGATGAAGATCGTGGCCGACGACGCCTTCCTCGACGAGGTGAACCGCAAGGCCGGCGCGTTCCGCCAAAGGCTGGAAGGGCTGGTGGCGGCGCATCCGGACGTGTTCGAGGCCGTGCGCGGTCAGGGCCTGATGCTGGGGCTGAAATGCCGGGCGGCCAATACCGACGTGGTCGCCGCCGGGTACGCCCAGAACCTGTTGACGGTGCCGGCGGCCGACAACGTCGTTCGCCTGCTGCCACCGCTTACCATCACCGACGACGAGATCGCCGAGGCCGTCCGGCGCCTCGACCGGGCCGCCCTTGCGGTGGAACAGGCGAAGGAAACCGCCTGAGCTTCTTCTTTTCGGAAATACTCCGGGGTCCGGGGCAGCGCCCCGGTCCGCCCCCACAAGGCAGACCGACATGAACCATTTTCTGGATATCCACAAAACCGATCCCGACGCGCTGCGGGCGATCCTGACCACCGCCCAGGCAATGAAGGACGCGCGGCAGGGCCGCCCGAAGGGTGCCGCCGACGACGACCAGCCGCTTGCCGGGCAGATGGTCGCGCTGATCTTCGAGAAACCCTCGACCCGGACGCGGGTGTCCTTCGACGTCGGCGTCCGCCAGATGGGCGGCGAGACGCTGGTGCTGACCGGGTCCGAGATGCAGCTTGGCCACGGCGAGACCATTGCCGACACCGCCCGCGTGCTGTCGCGCTATGTCGACCTGATCATGATCCGGACCTTCGACGAGGACGCGCTTCTGGAGCTGGCGGAACACGCCACGGTTCCGGTCATCAACGGGCTGACGAACCAGTCGCACCCCTGCCAGATCATGGCCGACATCATGACCTTCGAAGAACACCGGGGACCGATCGCCGGCAGGAGGGTCGTCTGGTGCGGCGACGGCAACAACGTGTTCGCCAGCTTCGCCCATGCCGCGGGGCAGTTCGGTTTCGACCTGACGTTCTCGGGTCCGCCGACGCTGGACCCCGACCGCGCCGCGTTGGAGTTCGCGCGGGCCAAGGGCGCCCGCGTCGAGATCGAACGCGATCCGCTGGCCGCCGTCGAGGGCGCCGACCTTGTCGTGACCGACACCTGGGTTTCGATGCACGACAGCCAGACCACGCGCGAGCGCCGCCACAACCAGCTGCGCCCCTACCAGGTCAACGAGCGCCTTATGGTCCACGCCAGGGACGATGCGTTGTTCATGCACTGCCTTCCCGCGCACCGGGGCGAAGAGGCCACGAACGGCGTCATGGACGGTCCGCACTCGGTGATCTTCGACGAGGCCGAGAACCGGCTGCATGCCCAGAAGGCGATCATGCGCTGGTGCCTGGGGGTATGAGATGTTGCGCCGGGCCGCCGCCCGGCGCAGGGGCGAGAGGGGTCTTGCCCCTCTCGCGCTCTCCCCAGGATATTTTGGAGGCCGATGATAGACGGATGTGATATGGTGAAGTTATGCATGCATTGGCAAGGATATTGCTGTTCTGCCTCGTGGCCTCGCCCGCCTTCGCCCAGGACGAGGAGCCGCAGGGCCGCGACCTGATGGCCGAGGCGTTGCGGCTCTTCATGCAGGGCTTCATGGCCGAGATGGAGCCCGCGCTGGAAGACCTGGAAGGCTTCATCGACAACCTGAACGCCTATCATCCGCCCGAAGTGCTGCCGAACGGCGACATCATCATTCGCCGCAAGACGCCGCTGGAGAAGGAACTGGAAGACCAGATGGAGGAAGAGGGCGAAGTCGAGCTTTAACGCCCCTTCACCACTACCTCGACGCCGCCCAGCGCCGCCGCCAGCGCGGCCAGCCGCGACTCCGCCACCTCGCCGAACAGGTCGCGCGTGCCGGGCGCCAGATGCAGCTCCAGCACCTTCTTCTTCGGGAAAAAGCGCAGCGATCCCATCGTCTCGTTCTCGGACGCCGTGAGCATCGCGCCGAAGCGCAGCGCCTTGCCCAGGATCTCGGCCTTCAGCATGTCGTCGTCGCTGAGCAGGCCGAACAGGTCCTCGAAGGGCGAGCCGTCGCGGTTGTTCTTGTAGCGGTGCAGAAGGGCGACGCCCAGGAAGATGCGTTCGCGGTGGTTCATGCCGCCCAGGTTGGCCCGTGTGACCTCGTCGAAGCAGACCTCGTGGCGATAGTCGGGATGCGCGCGCCAGCTGACGTCGTGCAGCAGGCAGGCCGCCTTGATCAGCCGCTTCTCGGGCGCGTTCCGCGCGGTGAAGAGCGGCTGCACGAATTCGTAGAGACGCTTGCCGAAGCCGGGCATTCGCGCGTCCTTGGCCTCGGTGAAGCGGCAGGCCTCGATCAGCGGGTCCTGATCGCGCAGGCGCTGGGGCATCTGCTCGTAGAGCATCCCCTCGCGGATACCGTAGGACGACACGGCGATGTCGTGGGGCCTGAAGCTGCGGATCAGCTGTTTCAGGACCTGGGCCGCCAGCGGCACCAGGTCCATCCGGCTTTCGCCGAGGCCGGTGCGCAGGCGCAACTCTTCGATGTCGGCGTTCTCGATGTATTCGATCGTTGCCTGCACCGCCTTGCGGCTCATCCGGTATTCGTGAAGTACCGCCAGCGGATAGCCGCGCCGCTGCATGTCGATGCGCGCGATGGCCCGCCACGAGCCGCCCACCAGGAACAGCCGGTCGGGTTGCGGGCCCATGAATTCGGCCAGCTTGCCGACCTCTTCCTTCAGGTGCCGCTTCAGGCCCTTCCTGCCGCCCTTGATGTTCTTCAGGCGCTGCGGTCCCAGCTTCGAGGAAACGCGCTTGCCGACCTCGCCGTCGTAGAGTTCGGCCAGTTCCATCGACGAGCCGCCGATGTCGCAGACCAGCCCGTAGGCGCCGGGCCAGCCCAGAAGCACGCCCTGCGCCGACAGACGCGCCTCTTCCTCGCCGTCGATGACCCAAAGGCGGAGGCCGGTCTCGCGCAACACGTCCTCCCTGAACGCGGGACCGTCCTCCGCCTCGCGCACCGCGGCAGTGGCCACTGCCGTCAGCGGTGCGATTCCCATGTTGTTGGCCAGAAGTTGAAAGCGCTTCAGCGCCGACATGGCGCGCAGCCTGCCCTCGGGGTTCAGGCGCCCGGTTTCGGCCAGGCCCGCGCCGAGGCCGGCCATGACCTTTTCGTTGAAGAAATAGGCAGGGCTTCGGGCGGCGCCGTCGAAAACGACAAGCCGGACCGAGTTCGAGCCAACATCGACCACGCCCACACGGCTGAGCGCCCGCGCGGAGGGATCGTCGAACAGCGGGCGTCCGAAAGGCCCCCGGTCGTCGATCTTGGCGGCATCGCCGCGTCCGTCCATGCAGTTCCCCCCGGAAGGTTGCCGGGGGACTTTGCACATGCCGGCGCGGTGGGTCAATGCCGCGAAAGGCCGCTGCCCGGCCTCACAGCACCGGTCCCATCATGGCGACCGCGTTGTACCAGGCGCGCCGGCGGGCCGACCAGCCGGCGATGTCTTCGGCGCTGACCTCGACCGAGGCACGGATATAGCTTTCCTGCCGCTCCCGGATGGCGGCGGTCAGGTCGGCGTCTTCCAGCAGGATATTGTTCTCGTAGTTCAGGTCGAAACTGCGCCGGTCCAGGTTGGCCGAACCGATCAGCGATACCTGTCCGTCCAGCGTCAGCGACTTGGTGTGCAAAAGGCCGCCCCGGTACTCGAAGATGCGCACGCCGGCGTCCCGGAGCTCGGGATAGTAACTGCGGCTGGCGGCGGCGACGACGAAGGAATCGTTGCGCCGGGGCACCACCAGCACGGTATCGACGCCGCGCCTTGCCGTGGCGCAGAACGCGGCCTGCATGGATTCCGAAGGCACATAGTAGGGCGTCGTCACGACCAGTTCGCGCCGCGCGGCATGCATCAGCACCTCGAACATCTCGGGCATGGCCGAAGCCCGGACCGTGGGGCCGGTGCCGACGACCTGCGCCACGATGCCGGGCCGGGCGGCATCCGCCGGGGCCTGGCGCAAGAGCGGGGTCAGGTCTTCGTCGGTGTGAACCATCCAGTCCTGGGCGAAGAGCTTCTGGTTCTGAAGTGCGACAGGGCCCTCGAAGCGAACCATCAGATCCACCCAGGGCGCGTACTTCGGCTTCACGCGAAATTCCGGATCGGCGCAGTTCTGGCTGCCGCAATAGGTGATGGCGCCGTCGATCACGACGATCTTGCGGTGGTTTCGCAGGTCGACACGTCCGCGGATCGGGTGAAACAGCGGATGATCGACGGGAAGCGCCCGTGCAAGGCGGACCCCGGCCGCCTCCATCCGCTTCCAGTGCCCGGACCGGATCATTTTCCGTGACCCAAGATCGTCGGCCATCGCGCGCACCGTCACGCCGCGCTGTGCCGCCCGGCAAGCGGCATCGACCACCTTCAGCCCGTTGGTGTCGGCCAGCCAGATGTAGAACAGCATGTGGACGTGATCCCGGGCCGCGTCCATGTCTTCGATGATGGCGTCGATCGTCGCATTCGAGTCGGGCAGAAGCCGGGCGGCATTGCCACCCGAGGCATTGAAGCCGCTGATCGAGGTGCCGATGCGGAACAGGTGTTCGAATCTGGGGCTGGCGGGTAGCACGCGCGCGGCCGCGGTTTCAAGCTGATCGGCCACGCGCTGATAGGCCCGGATCCGTTTCCACCCGATATTGGTCTCGCCGAACAGGACATAGGCGCCTATCCCCACGACGGGCAGGATCAGGATGACGAGGATCCACGCGACACGCGACGACGGCTCGCGGTCGGGCCGCAGCAACGCGCGCAACGCGAACGACGTCACCAAAGCGATTTGCAGCAGCACCCCCGCCGCGACGATCAGGAAAGTCCCCATGCCGTCACCCTTCGTATTGCCTTGTTTCGGCTGCAAGTATCGCCGTTCGGTTTCGGCAGGTCGAGTGCGCTAGTCTTCGCTGTGCGTCAGTTCCGGCACGTCCGATGCCCCGGCCGAGCCGCGCCCCGAAAGGCTGGGGTTTTCCATGAAGAAGCGATGGCAGTTGAACGGCACCTCGCCTTCCGGCACCGCCGGGCGGTGGAACGAGCCGTCGGGCGCCATGATCCAGCTTTGCGCCACGTCGGCCATGTTGGCGGCCATGATCTGGCTGACGATCTGCGCCTTGACCGTCGGGTTGGTGCATTCGACCAGGGTTTCCACCCGGCGCACCAGGTTCCGGCCCATCCAGTCGGCCGACGAGATATAGACCCGCGCCTTCTTGTGGGGCAGGCCGTGGCCCGCGCCGAAACAGACGATGCGCGAATGTTCCAGGAACCGGCCCACGATCGACTTGATGCGGATGTTCTCGCTAAGACCCTTGATGCCGGGGCGCAGGCCGCAGATTCCCCGGACCACGAGGTCGATCTTCACGCCCGCCTGGCTGGCGAGATACAGCGCGTCGATCACGTCGGGGTCGATGATCGAGTTCATCTTGGCCCAGATCTCGGCCGGCTTGCCGGCCAGCGCGAACTCGGCCTCTTCGGCGATGCGCCTCAGAAGCGTGTCCTTCAGCGTCAGCGGCGAGATCGCGAGGTTCTCCATCCCTTCGGGCTGGGCATAGCCCGAGAGGTAGTTGAAGACCTTCGTCGCATCGCGCCCCAGTGCCGCGTCGCAGGTGAACAGGCTGAGGTCGGTGTAGATCTTGGCCGTGATCGGGTGATAGTTGCCGGTCCCGAAATGGGTGTAGGTTATCAGCTCGCCCCCCTCGCGGCGCACCACGGTCGAGATCTTGGCGTGCGTCTTGTAGTTCAGGAAGCCATAAACCACATGGGCGCCCGCGCGCTCCAGCCGCCGCGACTGCCGGATGTTCGCGGCCTCGTCGAAGCGGGCCTTCAACTCCACCAGCGCGGTGACCGACTTGCCGTCCTCGGCCGCCTCGCACAGCGCCTCGACGATCGGGCTGTCGCGGCTGGTGCGGTAGAGCGTCTGCTTGATCGCGACCACGTTCGGGTCCATCGCCGCCTGTTTGAGGAAGCGGATCACCATGTCGAACGTCTCGTAGGGGTGATGCAGCAGCATGTCCTTCTGGCGGATCGCGGCGAACATGTCGCCGTCATGGTCCTGGACCCGCTCGGGGACGCGGGGGGTGAACAGGGGCCACAAGAGATCGGGCCGGCTGTCGAGCACGAGTTCCGACAGATCGGCCAGCCCGATCATGCCGCCCAGTTCGATCACTTCCTGCTCGCCGACGCCCAGTTCGTGCATCACGATGTTGCGCAGGCCCTTCGGTGCGCCGGCCGACATCGTCAGGCGCACCACTTCGCCCCGGCGGCGGCGTTTCAGCGCGACCTCGAATTCGCGCACCAGGTCTTCGGCCTCGTCCTCGACTTCGAGGTCGCTGTCGCGCAGCACCCGGAACGAGCAGTGGCCGGTCATCCGGTAGCCGGGAAACAGCCGGTTCAGGTGCAGAAGAAGAACCTCTTCCAACAGGATGAACCGGTTGCCGCCCGTCTGATCCGGCAGCGGGATGAAACGGTCGATCTGCGCCGGGATCGGCAACAGCGCCCGCAGCGCGCGCTTGTCGGCCTTGCGCTCCAGTTCCAGGGCCAGCGAATAGCCTTCGTTCGCAATGAACGGAAATGGGTGCGCCGGGTCGATGGCCAAGGGCGAGAGGATCGGGAATACCTGCGTCAGAAAGACGTGGTCCAGATGCGCTTCGTCCTCGGCGGTCAGTTCCGCGCGGTTCACGATGGTGATGCCGGCGCGCGCCATCTCGTCCATCAGTCCGCGCAGGGTGACCTGCTGGCGCTCCAGAAGCTGGCGGGCGTCGGCGTTGATCAGCACAAGCTGCTCGGCCGGTGTCAGCCCGTCCGCCGCCGGCGTGGTATTGCCGGCCTGCGCCAGTTCCCGCAGGCCCGCGACGCGCACGGTGTAGAATTCGTCGAGGTTGGTGGCCGAGATCGACAGGAAGCGCAGCCGCTCCAGTAGCGGCACGCGGGGGTTCTCGGCCTCTTCCAGGACGCGCCAGTTGAACGCAAGCCACGACAACTCGCGGTTGACGAACCGGCCCGGCCCGGAAAAGTCCATATCCTTCATGGCTTTCGGGGTGGGAAGCGATGCGTTCAGAAAGTCGGTTTCAACAGTCATGATTGCCGGTTTGGCGTTGAATTGTGACGTGAGAATGACACTTGTTGCGCCTCCTCGTAAAGCTTGTCCAGAACCTGTTGCGCAAGCGTACGGGTGATCCCGCGCCGCTCGGCCAAGGCGGTCTCGTCCAGTGCCGCGACAAGGCGCTGGGTCTGCGCGAAAGAGCGTTCCATCCGGGTCGCCAGCCAGCCGATGACGCCGGGGGGCACCTGCAATTGCCGGTCGGCGAACAGCTTGACCAGAACCGCCGTCAGAAGCGCGTCGTCCGGTTCCTCGATGCGCACCACGTCGGTCGCCTGCATCCGGCTTTTCAGGTCAGGCAACGCGACTGGCCAGCGCGCCGGGGCGGCGCGCGCGATCAGCAGAAGCGGCAGGCCGGCGGTCGCCATGTGGTTGTGCAGGTGAAAGAGCGCCTCTTCTGTCGCGGGGGCGAAGGCGTCGGCCTCGGGGAGCTCGACGGCCATCGGCGTGGCGATCCCGGCCAGGTCCAGCGCGGGCAAGGCGTCGAGGTCGGTCACGACCGCGCCCTCGGCCTCGGCCCATACATGCGCCAGGTGCGACTTGCCCGCGCCTTCGGGGCCGGTCAGTGCCAGTTTTCCCCGCGTCCAGCCAGCGGTATCGTCCAGCCTGGCCACCGCCAGCGCGTTCGCCGCCGAGACGAAGAAATCGCCCCGGCCCCGCGACACTCTCACGGGCAGATCGAAGGTCAGCTGCATGGCCATGGTGTCAGTCGCCGTCTTTCTCGGACAGCCCCGTGTAAAGACGGCTGGCCTTGTATTGCTGCAGCGCGAAGCGCGTCAGCACGCCCAGGGCGGCAGCGACGGGCACGGCGACCAGCAGTCCGACGAAGCCGAACAGCGCGCCGAAGGCGGAAAGCGCGAAGATCAGCCAGACCGGGTGCAGGCCCACCGAGTTGCCGACCATGCGAGGCGTCAGGATGTTCCCTTCGACGAACTGGCCCGACTGGAAGATCGCCCAGACGACCACGATCCACACCCAGTCGCCCCAGAACTGGAACAGCGCCAGGCCGATCGCCAGGATACCGCCCACCAGTGCGCCGACGTAGGGAATGAAGGTCAGCGCGCCCGCGACGAAACCGACGACAAGGCCGAAGTTCAGCCCCACCGCCATCAGGGCGACGGCATAATAGGTGCCGAGGATCAGGCAGACCGTGCCCTGTCCGCGCACGAACCCGGCCATCGTCCGGTCGATGTCGCTGGCCAGACGGCGGATGACCGGCGCGTGATCGCGCGGCAGCATCCCGTCGATCCGCGCCACCATCTTGTCCCAGTCGTACAGCAGGTAGAACGCCACGATCGGCACCAGCACGAACAGCACGATCGCGTTCACCAGGCCGCTGAAGGACGCCAGGATGGTATTGAGAAGCTCGCCGCCCTTCGACTGGATGGTCTCGCCGATGGTGGCCAGCGACTTGCGGACGGTCGAGTTCGAGTCGACGAGTTCGGGAAACCGCTCGGTTAGGAAGTTCTGAAGGTTGCCGGCGATCTGGGGCACCGCCTCGATCAGCTGCGCGGTCTGCGACACCAGCAAAGGGATGATCAGCAGCGCCAGGATCACAAAGATCAGGATTGCAAAGAAGGTGATGATCCCGACGGCCACCGCGCGCGAACAGCCCATCCGTTCCAGCCTGTCTGCGACAGGGTCCAGGAAATAGGCGATGGCCGCGCCCAGGACGAAGGGCAGGATCACGTCGCCCAGAACCCAGAGGACCCCAAGAAAGACCGCCATTGCGATCCCCCAGTACTTTGCCTGTTCGCGGACGGGCAGGGCCATGATCACTCCAATCCAGGTTCATCCCGATATCACTGTTTTGCCTTGAATTTACAAGCCGGACCGCGCGGTCTGGTTCCGCAGGTCGCCGCCGATGGTGCCGTGCTGCCATACGGGGGTGCCGGATGCGCCGCCGCCGCTCGCTTGCCTGTCCGCTGCCGATGGCCTAGACGGATCTGACCCGAAATCCGAACGAGATCTCCCGCATGCGCCTGACCCGCTACTTCCTCCCCGTCCTCAAGGAAACTCCTTCCGAGGCGCAGATCGTCTCGCACCGCTATATGCTGCGCGCCGGCATGATCAAGCAGGCCTCGGCCGGCATCTATTCCTGGCTGCCAATGGGCTACAAGGTATTGAGAAACATCGAGAACATCGTGCATGAAGAGCAAATTCGCGCGGGCCATATCCCGATGCTGATGCCGACGCTGCAATCGGCGGATCTCTGGCGCGAAAGCGGGCGCTACGACGACTACGGGCAAGAGATGCTGCGGATCAAGGACCGCCACGACCGCGACATGCTGTACACGCCCACGGCCGAGGAACTGATCACCGACATCTTCCGCGGCCACGTGAACAGCTACCGCGACCTGCCGCTGACGATGTATCAGATCCAGTGGAAGTTCCGCGACGAGATCCGCCCCCGCTTCGGCGTCATGCGCGGCCGCGAATTCCTGATGAAGGACGGCTACAACTTCGACCTGACGAAGGAAGACGCGCTTCACGCCTACAACCGTCACCTTGTCAGCTATCTGCGCACCTACGAGAGGATGGGCCTGCAGGCGATCCCGATGCGCGCCGATTCCGGTCCCATCGGCGGCGACGATACGCACGAATTCCTGGTTCTTGCAGAGACCGGCGAAAGCGAGGTCTTCTATGACAGCGAGATCACCGACCTGAAGTTCGGCACGCGCGACATCGACTACGACGACAAGGCCCAGTGCCAGGCGATTCTTGAAGAGTTCACCTCGCGCTATGCCCGTACCGACGAGACGCACGACGAGGCGCTGTTCAACCAGATCCCCGAGACGCGCCGCCGTCAGGCCCGCGGTATCGAGGTGGGGCAGATTTTCTATTTCGGAACAAAGTATTCCGAGCCGATGGGCGCGACCGTTCAGGGTCCTGACGGCAGCCAGGTGCCGGTTCACATGGGCTCGCACGGGATCGGGGTCAGCCGTCTTCTGGGCGCGATCATCGAGGCCAGCCACGACGACAAGGGGATCATCTGGCCCGAAGGAGTCACGCCGTTCCATGCAGGCATCGTGAACCTGCGCCAGGGCGACGCGACGACCGACGCGGCCTGCGAGGGGCTGTACAAGGCGCTGACCGCCAAGGGGCTTGAGCCGCTTTACGACGACCGCGACGAACGCGCCGGCGGCAAATTCGCCACGATGGACCTGATCGGGCTGCCGTGGCGGGTGACCGTCGGTCCGCGGGGACTGGAGAAGGGTGTCGTGGAACTGACCTCGCGCCGCACCGGCGACAGCGAAGAGATGTCGGCCGAGGCCGCCGTCGACCGCATCGCGCAGATCTACGGAGTGTGAGGAATGGCGTCCAGGGCATTGATAACATGGGGTGGTTGGCCGGGGCATGAGCCGGACAAGGTCGCCGCCATCTTCCACGCCATGCTGGACGACGCCGGGATGGACGTGACGCTCACCGACAGCCTGGCCTGTTTCGACGAAGCCGACGGCTTGCGGGACTATGACCTGATCGTTCCGGTCTGGACCATGTCCGAGCTTTCCCGCGAAGCCGCGGTCAACGTCTCGGAAGCCGTTTCGCGCGGCACCGGCCTTGCCGGGTGCCACGGCGGCATGTGCGACGCCTTCCGCGCGAATGTTCTCTGGCAGTTCATGACCGGCGCCAACTGGGTCTCGCATCCGGGCGGCGATGGCGTGAACTATACCGTCCGGGTTACTGATCCCGAACATGAACTCGTCGCGGGCATCGGCGATTTCGAGGTCTCGACCGAACAGTATTACCTGCACACGGATCCGGCCAACCACGTGCTGGCCACCACCCGCTTTCCGACCGTCACCTGGTATCACAGCCCGAACGGCCCGGTGGACATGCCGGTGGCCTGGACCCGCCGCTGGGGGCTGGGGCGCGTCTATTACAATGCGCTGGGTCACAAGGCGAGCGTGATCGCCGCCGGCCCGGCGCACGAGATGTTGCGGCGCGGCCTGCTTTGGGCGGCGAAGGGGCGGACGGCGGCCGCTGCCGCGGGCGAGCGGCACGCGGATTATGCCGCCGAGGGCAGCCATTTCTGACCCTTCGGGTTGCCCGAATCCGACCTCGGCAATGGCGGAAACGCGACAGATCCCGATTCTTTCCCGGCTAGCCTGTGTCCAAAGGGAGGAATGCGGGCATGGCCGGTGACCAGTGGCGCATCGACATCGTGACCCGCACCATCGGCGCGGAACGCGGCCGCGCAGCGCGGGGCCGCCCCTGGGGCTGAGCGACCCGATTTTCTCCGTTTCAGCCCAAGGATTAGGTTAAATGACACAACTCAATCGCCGCCAGGGCGGCCGCGCCGCGCGACAGGCGCTTCGCGCCGCACCCCTGGCCCAGGATCTTCGCCCGATCCGCGCCGGGCTTTCCGGCGGTTTCTACGGGCCGCTCTCGGATGCCGACCAGCACACCATCCACCGGGCCGCGCTACGTGCGTTGCAGGAAATCGGCCTGGCCGACGCCCCGGCCTCGGGGATCGAGATCCTGACCGGCGCGGGGGCGATCCTGGGTGACGACGGCCGCCTGCGTTTCCCGCCCGCGCTGGTCGAGGACATGCTGGCCCGGGCCGGGCGCGGGATCACGCTTTGCGGGCGCGATCCGGCGCATGACATGCATCTCTCGGGAAAGAAGGTGCACTACGGCACCGCCGGCGCGGCGGTCCACCTGGTCGATGTCGATACCGGCGATTACCGCGATTCGACGCTGAAGGATCTTCACGACGCCGCCCGCATCGCGGACCGTCTGGACAACATCCACTTCCTGCAGCGCCCCATGGTCGCGCGCGACCTGCCCGACAACAAGGAACTGGATCTCAACACGCTTTACGCCTGCGCGACGGGCACGACCAAGCACATCGGCACCTCGTTTACCGAGGCGGCCAACGTGCCCGACTGCCTGGCGCTGGCCTACGAGATCGCGGGCGGCGAGGCGGCCTTCCGCGAACGCCCGTTCGTGTCGAACTCGAACTGCTTCGTCGTGCCGCCGATGAAATTCGCGACCGAAAGCTGCGAGGTGATGGAGGCCTGCATCCGGGGCGGCATGCCGATCCTCCTGCTTTCCGCGGGAATGGCGGGGGCAACCGCGCCGGCGACGCTGGCCGGCGCCATCGTCCAGGCGGTGGCCGAGTGCCTGGCCGGCATGGTCTACGTCAACGCCATCGCGCCGGGGCATCCGGCGATCTTCGGCACCTGGCCCTTCGTGGTGGACCTGCGCACGGGGGCGATGTCCATCGGCTCGGGCGAGCAGGCGCTGCTGACGGCGGGCTGCGCCCAGATGCACCAGTTCTACGACCTGCCCGGCGGCGCGGCCGCCGGCGCGTCGGATTCGAAGATGCCCGACATGCAGGCCGGCTGGGAGCAGATGTGTTCCAACGTCATGGCGGGGTTGTCGGGCCTGAACATGGTCTACGAGGCGGCCGGGATGCACGCCTCGCTGCTGGGCTTCTGCCATGAAAGCCTGATCCTGGGCGATGACCTGATCGGTCAGGCGCTGCGCTGCGTGAAGGGGATCGAGGTCACCGAAGAGACGCTGGCGTTCGAGGCGATGCGCCAGGTGTGCCTTGGCGGCCCGGGTCACTACCTCGGGGTGGGCGACACGCTGGCGCGGATGGAAACCGACTATGTCTATCCGCGCCTCGGCGACCGGACCAGTCCCAAGGAATGGGCCGAAAAGGGGCGCCCGGATCTTCTGGCCAAGGCGAAGGCCCGGAAAGAGGCGATCCTGTCGGAACCCTGCCGCGCCGCGCTGGACCCGCTGCGCGACCAGGACATCCGGCACCGCTTTCCGATCCGCCTGCCGCTGTAGGAGATACCGCGACCGCGACCTGATCAGGCGATTCTTCCTGGTCGAAAAACGGCGGGGGTCCGGGGGCGGCGCCCCCGGTCCGGCCCGCGCCAGAGCGTCATACGCTCATGCAGATGTATTTCATCTCCAGGTAGTCCTCGATGCCGTGGCGCGATCCCTCGCGCCCGAGGCCGGATTGCTTGACGCCGCCGAAGGGCGCCACCTCGGTCGAGATGATGCCGGTGTTCACACCGACCATCCCGTATTCCAGCGCCTCGGCCACCTTGTAGACGCGGCTGAGGTCGCGGGCATAAAAGTACGACGCCAGCCCGAAGATGGTATCGTTCGCCATTTCAATGACTTCGTCTTCGTCCCTGAAGCGGAACAGCGGGGCCAGCGGGCCGAAGGTTTCCTCGCTGGCGACCTTCATGTCCTGCGTCACGCCGGTGACGATGGTCGGCTCGAAGAACAGCCCGCCCAGCGCGTGTTCGGCGCCGCCGTAGGCTACGGTTCCGCCCTTGGCGCGCGCGTCCTCCAGATGCTCGCGCACCTTGTCGACGGCGGCAGGCTCGATCAGCGGGCCAAGGTCCGCGCCTTCCAGCCCGTCGCCCACCTTCATCTGCGCCAGACGGACGGCCAGTTTCTCGGCGAACGCCTCGTAGACGCCGTCCTGCACGTAGATCCGGTTGGCGCAGACGCAGGTCTGGCCGTTGTTGCGGAACTTGCACAGGATCGCGCCCTCGATCGCGGCGTCGAGGTCGGCGTCGTCGAAGACGATGAAGGGCGCATTGCCGCCCAGTTCCATCGAGCATTTCATGACCTGGTCGGCGGCCTGCTTGAGAAGAATGCGGCCGACCTCGGTCGATCCGGTGAACGAGAGCTTCCGCACCTTGTGGTTTTCGCAGAACTCCTTGCCGATGTCGGAGGCGGCCGAGGACGGCAGCACCGAGAAGACGCCCTCGGGAATTCCGGCCCGGTCGGCCAGAACGCCCATCGCCAGCGCCGAAAGCGGCGTCTGCGAGGCGGGGCGGACAAGGAAGGCGCAGCCGGCGGCCAGCGCCGGGGCGGCCTTGCGGGTGATCATGGCGTTCGGGAAGTTCCAGGGCGTGATCGCGGCGGCCACGCCGATCGGCTGCTTGATCACGGTCAGGCGCTTGTCGGGCTGGTGGCCCGGGATCGTCTCGCCGTAGATGCGCTTGGCCTCTTCGGCGAACCACTCGACGAAGGACGCGCCATAGGCGATCTCGCCCCTGGCCTCTGCCAGCGGCTTGCCCTGCTCGGCGGTCA
The DNA here is from genome assembly GCA_040220415.1 of Silicimonas sp. Lineage (GTDB taxonomy): Bacteria > Pseudomonadota > Alphaproteobacteria > Rhodobacterales > Rhodobacteraceae > JAVJUV01. Next base: position 28,138 of record JAVJUV010000080.1, on the reverse strand, counting down.
GGATGGTGCCAAGGTCGTCTGCGTTCGCCATCATCAGGTCGAACCATTTGCGCAGGATGTTCGCGCGTTCCTTGGCGGTGCGTTTCGCCCAATCCTTCTGTGCGGCGTGCGCCCTGTCGATGGCGGTGGCGACCTGTGCGCGGTCCAGATCGGCCACCTCGGCAATCACGTCGCCGCGCGCAGGGTTCGTGACCGCGAAGGTCCGGCCGCCTGCGCCGTCGGTCCATTCGCCGGCCAGGTAGGCTTGCGTGGCCAGGAGATCGGGGTCTTTCAGAAGCGCGCGAAGATCGGTCTTGCTGTCAAGCATGGGTGCTGTCCTTTCACTGGCTATTGGCCGTGGAACATGGTTTCCCTAGCTATAGATCCGCTTCCGGCCAGAGGACAGGTATGAAGAACGATATCGCCTACAACAACGTCGATTTCATACCGGAGGGAGCATCGTATCCCGACCGTTGGCAGGAAGCGGCGCAGGCTTTCCGCGAGCGCGAGGCGGCGCTGGGCCGCGCGCGGCTGAACCATCCCTACGGCGCGGCCGAGCGGCAGCGCATGGACGTCTTCCATCCGGCGGGCAAGGCCGAGGGGCTGGTCTTCTTCGTACACGGCGGCTACTGGCTGCGGTTTCACCGTACCTTCTGGTCTCATTTTTCCGAAGGCCTGACCCAGCGCGGATGGGCCGTGGCCATGCCGTCCTACACGCTGGCGCCCGAGGCGCGGGTGCGCCAGATCACCCACGAGATCGCCCGCGCGGTCGAGGCGGCGGCGCGGCTTGTGCAGGGGCCGGTCCGGCTGGCTGGACATTCGGCGGGGGGACAACTGGTGTCGCGCGTTCTTTGCCGCGATGTGGTTCTGGACCCGGCGGTGAAGATGCGGATCGCCCGCGCGGTGCCGATTTCTCCGGTCGGGGACCTGCGTCCGCTTCTCGAGACCTCGATGAACGAGGGTCTGCGGCTTGACCCGGACGAGGCCGAGGCCGAAAGCCCCGTTCTGCACCCCGCGCCGGAGGTTCCGGTAACCGTCTGGGTCGGAGCCGAGGAGCGGCCGGTCTTTCTGGACCAGGCGCGCTGGCTGGCCGAGGCATGGCGGGCCGAGCACCGCATCGCGCCCGGCCGGCATCATTTCGACGTGATCGACGAATTGCGCGAGGCGGACAGCCCGCTGGTGAACGCCATCCTTTCGTAAGGTTTCACCTGTCTGCGGCAGGCGATCTCCCGGACGCCCTGCAAGCATTTGCCCCGGCGGGAAGATCAGGCGAAGGACCGGCTCCAGGTCGGGAAGCGGTCGTCGGGGCCGGGGGTGGCGTGGTAGACGCCGCGCGCGATGGCGCGGGCAAGGCATGTCGCGGCCGCATGACCCAGCAGCAGCCGGTCCGCGTCCGACATGTCCCGCAGGCCGGTCGACGCGGCGAAAACCAGGTCGCCGTCCATCGGCGTATGTGACGGCACGATCGCCCGCGCCATGCCGTCATGCGCCGCCGTCGCCAGGCGGGTGGCCTCGGCCTTGGTCAGCCGCGCGTCGGTGGCGACGATGGCGATGGTGGTGTTGCCGGGGCTGTCGAGCTTGGTTCTGGGCGGGCCGGCGGGGCCGGTGGCGGGACCCAGGCCGCCGAATTCGTCACCTTCCTCGAAGGGTGCGGCCCAGAAATGCGGGCCGTCGCCGACGGTGACCTGACCCAGGGCATTGACGGCCACAAGCGCGCCCACCGTCACACCCGAGGGCAGGCGCGCCGAGGCGCTGCCGAGGCCGCCTTTCAGGCCGGCGACCGTCGCCCCCGTGCCGGCGCCCCGGCTGCCAAGCCCGAACCGCGATCCGCGCGCTGCATAGGCCGCCCGTCCAAGGGCCGGATAGGGGTTTTCGCTCCAGTCCTTGCCGCCACCGTTCGCCAGGTCGAAGAGGATGGCGGCAGGCACGATGGGAACGAGGTGGCCCGCCGCAGGAAAGCCGCGCCCGTCCGCGGCAAGCCCGGCCATCACGCCGTCGGCGGCCGCCAGCCCGAAGGCCGAGCCGCCCGACAGAACCAGCGCGTCGACACCCGGCACTGTCGCGTCCGGCGCGAGGAGATCGGTCTCGCGCGTGCCCGGCGCGCCCCCCATCACGTGGACGCCCGCCACCATCGGCGCGTCGCCGACAAGGACCGTCACGCCGGATTTCAAGGCGTCATCGTCGGCCTGGCCAACGCTCAGTCCCGGCACGTCGCTGATCAGGTTCCCCGGTCCGGGTCTCACAGGTGGAAGTCCGGCGGCTCGATCAGCGTTCCGGCGAATTTGCCCAGCAGCCGCAGCCGCGAATCCTCGGGCGGAAAGCGGGGATCGGCGGTCAGAAGGCTGGGCCGCAGTATGATGACCGTGTCGTCCTTGTCCTGCATCTTCTGAATGCGCGCCACGATCTGGGGCCGGAAGTAATGGGCCAGGCGCACTTCGGGCGCCAGGCGGATCACGTCCACGTCCGCCAGGTCGAATTCAAGCTGGTAGCTGTCCGCCGCGTCCTGCAGCGCGGCGAACGCCAAGGGCTGGCTCGGAAATCGTCCGGACAGCACCGTCAGAAGAACGGGCGATCGTTCACCGCTCATGTGCGGCCCCCATTATTGACATTACTCCACCCCGGAAACCGGTGCGGCTCTCATCCCCAATGTCATGGGGCGAAAGCATGCACCGAAACGTCGTTTCTGGGAACCCCTTGCGGTAGGGGCCTCGGGCGTCCTATCTCGGAAGGCGAAAGGGGCACTGCCATGACATACCTGAAATGGGCCATACGCATCTTGCTTCTGCTGATCGTGGGAGGCTTCCTGCACTACAATCTGCCGGACCGCGACATCGTCAGAATCGTGAACACCGAGGTTCGGCGCGTCGATTTCGGCTTTAATTCGGTCTTCTGGCAGAACTCGGGGGCGGGCGATGCGGTCTCGGACGTCAATCGCGACGTGTTCTTCATCGAGACGATCCGGCCCGACGGCAGTCCGCTGGTCTTTCGCAACGAGGATACGGGCTGGGGCTGGCCGCCCTATTTCAAGTTCGACACCGCCGATCTGCAAACCCAGGCGCGAAACCTGATCTCGGACGAGGCGAACCCGACTTGGGTGGCCGTGCGCCATTACGGCTGGCGCAGCCAGCTGATCTCGATCTTTCCGAACGCCACGTCTCTGAAGCCCATCGAGGGCCCCGATACAAGGCTGATCCCCTGGTTCAACATCGTGTTCCTGACGATCCTCGTCGTCATCTGGGCGACGCTCTGGCGGCTTTGGCGGAATTTTCGGACGGCCCGGATCGACCCGGTTCTCGAAGACATCGACGAAGGTGTCGACGCGGCGCAGGGACGGGCGGGCGCGTTTCTGGACCGGTTGTTCGGACGCCGGAAGTGACGTCGTCGTATCAGGGGGGGAAAGAGATGTGGCAGCAGACCGAAAGCTATCCCGATCCGCGGATCGAACATCTGGATGAACGCTTCGCCGACATGGTGGTGACGCATGCCGCCGTCGAGCGGCTGCATACCGGACTGCGATGGGCGGAAGGCCCGGTCTGGTTCGGCGATCAGCGCTGTCTTCTCTTCAGCGACATCCCGAACAGCCGGATCCTGAAATGGGAGGAAGAAACCGGTGCGGTCTCGGTCTTCCGGCGCGGCCCTTTCACGAACGGCAACACGCGCGACCGGCAGGGGCGGTTGGTCTCGTGCGAACATGGGCCGCGCAGGGTGACGCGCACCGAGATCGACGGGACGGTCACGGTCATCGCGGACAGCTATCAGGGCAAGCGGCTGAACTCGCCCAACGACGTCGTGGTGAAATCCGATGGTTCGATCTGGTTCACCGATCCGTCCTTCGGAATCCGCGACTGGTACGAGGGCTACAAGGCCGAGCCGGAACTGCCCACCAACGTCTACCGCGTCGACGCCTCGGGCGCGATAACGGCGGTCATCACCGACATACCGCTTCCCAATGGTCTGGCATTCTCGCCTGATGAATCAAAGCTCTACGTTGTCCAATCCGCCATTCCGCGCGGCATCCACGTCTTTGACGTGACGCCTGACGGACAGGGGGTGAGGAACGGCCGACGCCTGATCGACGCCGGCGACAAGGGGGCGCCCGACGGGTTCCGGCTGGATACCCTGGGCAACCTCTGGTGCGGTTGGGGCGTGGGCGAGGGGCTGAACGGAGTGCGCGTCTTCGACCCCGAAGGTACGCCGCTCGGCCATATCCACCTGCCGGAGCGCTGCGCCAACGTCGTCTTCGGCGGTCAGCACCGGACACGGCTGTTCATGACCGCCAGCCAGTCGCTCTATTCGCTTTACGTTCGCAGCCAGGGTGTCGCTTACGCCTGAACAGGCACGGTCCTACGGCGCCGCGCCATCGCGGCGAAGCCGCCAATGGCGCCCAGCAGCAAGAGGCTGCTTGCGGGCAGCGGCACCGCGCTGACGGCGATGTCGTCGATCGAGAAGCCGTCGTTCCGCCGCATGGTCGTCAGGTCGGCGTTCGTGCTGGTCAGGAAGACCGAGGCGCTGCTGAATGAGCCGCCGAGGTCGATGTCGATCAGCCTTTGCGAACCGTTGGCCAGACCGCTGATCACCGTGGAGGCGCCCGCCACGCTGAGAACCAGGCGCGCGCCGGAATCGGCGGCGTCCGTCAGAGAGAAAAGGATGCGGTCGAACATCGACCCTCCCAGCGACACGTCCCAGCGGATGCCGTAGGTGTCGTTGCTGTCCAGGAACCGGTCGTCCCCCGCATTGCCGGTGATCTGGGCGGTCGTGCTGGTGCGGCCGAAGACGTTGCCGTCGCGCACCGCCAGCAACGAGCCGTCATTGGCGAAGCCGGCCCCGGTCACGGACCCGCCCGAACCGATGCCGCCGAGCGACGAGAACGACCCGACCGCGGTCGAGAAGCCATTGGCCACGTTGCCTTCCGGGAACGTCTCGAAATCCTCGACGACCGCAGAGGCGAAGCCGCTAACGGCGGAGGTATAGGCGTCTTTCGAAAAGGACGAGATGTCGATGGTTGCCGACATGGCCGGTGCGGCCAGGGCGAGAAGCCCGGTAGCAAGGATCAAAAAGCGCACTGTGCAAACCTTAACTCTGAAATTGCTTTGAACGGCGACGGTAACATGAAAGGCCTGAACCTCTCAGGGTTAACTATCCAACAAAACGTTTCCAAATGATTGACAGCCACACGCCGCGGCGCGCCCGTCCCGGCACGCCGAAGCGCCTTTCCCCATTGCCCATTCGGCCCCCGGCTGGTCTAATGGCACAAAGCCAGAACAAGAGCAGGCAAACATGGCGAACGATCTTCTGACACCGGCGGGGGCCGAGATCTACGATGCCACCTCGATCGAGGTGCTCGAAGGGCTGGAACCCGTACGCAAGCGGCCCGGCATGTATATCGGCGGCACCGACGAGCGCGCGCTGCACCACCTGGTCGCCGAGGTTCTGGACAACTCGATGGACGAGGCGGTGGCGGGCCACGCCACGCGGATCGAGATCGAGCTGCACGAGGATCACTCGGTCACCATCCGCGACAACGGCCGCGGCATCCCCGTCGATCCGCACCCCAAGTTTCCCGACAAGTCCGCGCTGGAGGTGATCCTGTGCACGCTGCACGCGGGCGGCAAGTTCTCGGGCAAGGCCTATCAGACCTCGGGCGGCCTGCACGGCGTCGGCGTCAGCGTGGTCAACGCGCTGTCCGACCACGTCCGGGTCGAGGTTGCGCTGAACAAGGAGCTTTACGCCCAGGAATTCTCGCGCGGGATACCGCAGGGGCCGATCCAGAAGCTGGGGCCGACCCAGAACCGGCGCGGCACCTCGGTCACCTTCCACGCCGACCCCGAGATCTTCGGCTCGCTGAAGATGAAGCCCGCGCGCCTTCTGAAGATGGCGCGGTCGAAAGCCTATCTCTTCTCGGGCGTCGAGATCCGCTGGAAGTCCCGCGTCGATGACGGCGAGACGCCGATGGAGGCGACGTTCCACTTCCCCGGCGGTCTGTCCGACTATCTGAAAGAGACGCTGGGCGGTGCCACCACCTATGCCGACAGGCCTTTCGCGGGGCTGGTGGATTTCACCGAGAAGTTCAACGAACCCGGCAAGGTGGAATGGGCGATCAACTGGACGCCGTCGCGCGACGGGTTCATCCAGTCCTATTGCAACACCGTGCCCACGCCCGAGGGCGGCACGCACGAAACCGGCTTCTGGGCCGCGATCCTGAAGGGCATCCGCGACTATGGCGAGAGGGTGTCGAACAAGAAGGCTAGGCAGATCACCCGCGACGACCTGCTGACGGGGGGCTGCGCGCTGGTCAGCGTCTTCATCCGCGATCCGCAGTTCGTGGGCCAGACCAAGGACCGGCTGGCGACCGAGGCGGCGGCCAAGATGGTCGAGAACGCGGTGCGCGACCATTTCGACAACTGGCTGGCGGCGGATACCAAGTCGGCGGGGGCGATCCTGGATTTCCTGGTGCTGCGGGCCGAGGAACGCCTGCGCCGCCGGCAGGAGAAGGAAACCCAGCGCAAGTCCGCCACCAAGAAGCTGCGCCTGCCGGGCAAGCTGACCGACTGCACCGCGAAATCGCGCGAAGGCACCGAGATCTTCCTGGTCGAGGGCGACAGTGCGGGCGGCTCGGCCAAGGGCGCGCGCAATCGCGAGAACCAGGCGCTGTTGCCGCTCAAGGGCAAGATCCTGAACGTTCTGGGCGCGGCGTCGTCGAAGCTGGGCCAGAACCAGGAGATCAGCGACCTGTGCGAGGCGCTGGGCGTCGGCATGGGCTCACGCTTCAACCTGGATGACCTGCGCTACGAGAAGATCATCATCATGACGGACGCCGACGTGGACGGGGCGCATATCGCCTCGCTGCTGATGACGTTCTTCTTCACCCAGATGCGCCCGCTGATCGATGCCGGGCACCTCTACCTGGCCTGTCCGCCGCTCTACCGGCTGACGCAGGGGCCGAAGCGGCTGTACGTCGCCGACGACGCGGCGAAGGAGGCCGCCCTTGCCAAGGGGCTGGGCGGCAAGGGCAAGATCGACGTGCAGCGCTTCAAGGGGCTGGGCGAGATGGACGCCAAGGACCTGAAAGAGACCACGATGAACCCCGAGACGCGGAAACTGATCCGCGTGACCATCGACGAGGACGAACCGGGCGAGACCGGGGATCTGGTGGAGCGGCTGATGGGCAAGAAGCCGGAACTGCGGTTCCAGTATATCCAGGAAAACGCGCGGTTCGTGGAGGAGTTGGATGTTTGAAAACCCGCTTATTCACCAGACAAAGAAAACTGAAAAATAGAATAGGGGTTTTGGGTAATGCGACGCGCGGGCCGTGAGATCTCGACGCAGCACCGAAATCTGCCGTATACTTTATGAGAAGCATTAGCCAAGGAAGTAATTCGATGTCTTTCCTGAACCGATTTTCCGGCCTCGTCGTCGTTGGCGCGGTTGTCTCTACCCCCGTTTATGCAGGTGTGTGCGATTACAAGCCCTCGAAGTTGGTCGGCGCGGCTGTAAGCACTGCGGCGGCTGCAGTCGGCGGGAGCGTGGCGACAGCCGGTGTTGGGTTGCAGGCTGCCGGCTACTACACGCTCGTTCATTCTACCTCCGGCCTGGTGATGTTGGGCTCTACGGCCGCCGGAGCTTCGGCGGCGGGAACCACTGGCATCATTGCGGGCTCGGCAGGGACGGGCGCTGCCATTGCTAGCATACTGATGGCGCCAGTAACCATCGTGGTCGGAGCCATTACAATTGTCGGCGTCGGGAGCTATGAAGGGGCGTGTTACTTCCAGATCGAACGGATAGACGATCCGTTCCAAGTGCGCGACATCATCGAAAGCATCGCGGCTAATGACCCAGTGGTGTCCATCGCGGATACGGATGATGGCCCTGCGATGGTCTTGGAACAGGCGGATGGACACGAGAGCTACAAGATGCGCAATCTATATATCTCTGACGGCAACCTTATGCATCGTGACTGGCTGTGGAATACGAACCTGGGCCCAGTTGCGTATGTCCGGTCGGAATTCGGCGACTAGCGTTGACCCTCACGAAGTATTTCCAAATCGACCCTGTGTAAGCAAGCGTAGTGTGTGCTTCCAGCGCACCATCCCCCTATCTCCACCCTCACGCCTCTGGTGCGGTGAAACCGCACCCTACAAAATGTCCACGCCACCCTTGCCACCCAAGACCATGCCGCTCACGACCAAACCAGCCACCGACCTCTTGATCACCGCCGGCCAAAGCGACATTCTTTTCTCATGTTCAGGATCTGGAAAGCGGCGCGCGAGCGGCGGCGGCTCAACCGGATTTACGACAATCCGCGCGGGGCCAAGCCCGAAGAACGTTCGCGCAACTGGCGCCAGGCAGCCTATCGGCGTGCCGTAGTCCGGATGATCTTGATCCGCCTCGGTGTACTTGCGGTTGCAATCGCCGCGCTGGCGTATCTGGATTTCCTTTGAGGCGGCCGCTGCCCGTCCCAACCCCATCCTCCGGGCCACCCCGCAAAAAATCCCCCGCCGGCCACTTGCGCCGCCCTCCGGCGCACCACAGATCCTTACCGCAGGCATTCGCCTGCTGCCCAAAGGGATCATCGCCCCGGCACGTCTCCGGGCAACCCTGATCTTCTGAAGCATCCCGGGCCGGTACGGCCCCGTTCAGGAGACGACCCCATGTCCAAGGAAAAGAACCGCGGCAACAAGGAAGCCAAGAAACCGAAGAAGGAAAAGGTCAAGGTATCGGCCACCGCCAATTCGGGCGCCAGCAAGTCCGACACCATGATCGCGGGCAAGAAGGTCAAGTAACCGTTCCGGACCCGTTCAAGGGACGCCCGGCCTGACAGGCGCCGGGCGCCCCGGACTTTCGCGCGCGTCCCGATCCAAAAGATACCTTGACCGGCATATGTGCCCCTGTGCAGGCTGACCCCGAACGGAAGGGGACCTGTCATGTGCTGGAGCACCTCGGCCTCGGTCGCCATGGTCGCCGTGGGCGGCGCCGCAACGGGCGTGACCTGGATGCGGGGCGAGCCTGCGGGCATCTGGCTGACGCTGGGATTCTTCACCGTGATGGAGGGGCTTCAGGCGGCTGGATACGGGGTGGTCGACCAGTGCACCTCGCCCGCGAACCGGACCCTGACCTGGCTCTCCTACCTGCACATCGCGATCCAGCCCATCCTGATCAACGCCTTCGCGATGGCCATCGCGCCGCGGGTGCTGAGCCCGCGCTTTCGACGGAACATCTATATCATCGCCGGAATTTCGTCGGCGATCCTGCTGGTACAGGCGATGCCGATCCGGGCGCTTGGCCCCTGTCAGCCGGGCTCGCCGCTTTGCGGTGTCGTCACCTGTCTTTTCTCGGGCGACTGGCATATCGGGTGGTATCTGCCGCTGAACGGTCTGTTCAACACCATCCTTCAGGTGCCGGTGATCCCCTTCCCAAGCTATTTCTTCGCCGTTTTCCTGCTGCCGATCGTCTACGGCGCATGGCGGCTGGCGCTGTTCCATCTGCTGGCGGGGCCGGTGGCGGCCCGGATGCTGACCTCGAACCCCAGCGAGATGCCGGCGATCTGGTGCCTGTTCTCGATCGGGATCGTCCTGATCGCGCTCAGCCCGCCGATCCGGCACGGCGTCTTTCGCGCCGCGAAACCTGCCGGAACCGCTTGACGGAAAAGAAAAAACCGGGCCCTCGCAGACCCGGTTCAAGTCGGACGCGCCTGCGCGCGCCACTCCCTTATGCGGGCTCTATACATGCCGCATCCGCTATCGCAAAGCCCTTTGGCCGGGGTGCCGTGTCAGATGCCTTCCTGGATGGTCATCAGCCAACCCACGATATCGACGATGGCCTGCGAGGTGAGGATCGGCTGTCCCGACTGGGACGCGATCGAGGCGTCGGGAAAGTCGAAGATCTCGCCGAAAAGCGGCATCGCGCCGCCGTGCGACAAAAGCGGGTCGCGCCCGTCGATCTGGCGGACGACGCGGAAGGTCGGGAAGATCCCGCCGTTCGAGGCCGAGAGTTGCGTCAGGTCGGCGGGCTTGACGGTCAGGATCTCTTCCATCGGTCCGTCGCCTGTGCCGGTCGCGCCGTGGCAGACGGCGCAGTATTGTCCGAAGAACGCGCCTCCGGCCAGCGGATCGGGGTCGGCCGCAAGCGCCGGGGCGGCGGCAAGACAGAGAAGGGCGGCAGCCATGCGCATGTCAGTTCTCCTTTTGTATCGTTTCCAGCCATGCGGCGATGTCGACGATGGCTTCGGAGGCGATGATCTCGCTGCCGTCGGGGGCCAGGATGACGTCCGACGGGCCTTCGAGGACTAGGCCGAAGATCGGCATCGGCCCGCCATGCGCCAGAACCTCGGTCGTCCCGTCGATCCTGCGGACGATGCGGTCCAGGGGAAAGACGCCGCCGTTCCCGGCGCTGAGCGCCGTGAGATCCGCCGGCCCCACGGACAGGACGGCGGTCATCGGGCCGTCGCCCACCGCCCCCAGGCCGTGGCACGTGGCGCAGTGGTCGGCGAAAAGCCTTTGCCCCCGCTCGGGGTCGTCCGCCGCGGCCGAAGTGGCGAAGGCGAGCGAGGCAATCAGAAGTGCGGTTCGTCTCATGGGCGATGCTCCTTTCATGGTAGCCTGACCGCAGGGTAGCAAGTTGCCTTGATCCAACGCAAATAGCGGCTTTTCGGGCGGCCGGGGCGCTGGCATAGTCGCGCCCATGTCGCCCAACCTCGCCTATGCCTCGATCATGTTCCTCGCCGGGATCGGCATCCCGGTCCTGGCGGCGCTGAACGCGTCGCTGGGTGCGCGGATCGGCAGCCCGGCGGTGGCGGCGATGTGCCTGTTCCTGATCGCCTTCCTGGCCAGCGGCATCGTGGTCGCTGCGACCGGACCCAGCGCGTTCAGGGTGCTGGCCGCACAACCGAGGCACCTGTTTCTGGCGGGGCTTCTGGTGGCCTTCTACGTCCTGTCGATCACCTATATCGCCCCGCATTTCGGGGTCGGAAACGCCATTTTCTTCGTTCTCCTGGGCCAGCTGATCGCGGCGGCGGCCATCGACCACTTCGGCCTGTTCGGAGCGCGCCCCGCCCCCCTGGGACTGACGCGGTCGGCGGGGATCGCCCTGATCGCGGCGGGCATCGCGCTGACCCAGAAGGGCTAGGTCAGAAGACCGTTTTCCAGGCGGACGATCCTGTCCATCCGGGCGGCCAGCTCGGGGTTGTGGGTGGCGATCAGCGCGGCAAGTCCGGTCTCGCGCACCAGTTCCATCAGCGCGGCGAACACCGTGTCCGCCGTCGCCGGATCGAGGTTGCCCGTCGGTTCGTCGGCCAGAAGCACGCGGGGGCGGTTGGCCAGCGCCCGGCAGAAGGCAACGCGCTGCTGCTCTCCGCCGGAAAGCTGCGCGGGCCGGTTCTCGGCCCGTTGATCGACGCCGACGCGGGCCAGAAGCCGCATGGCATGGTCGCGCGCCTCGCGGTCGGGAACCGCGTTGGCAAGCTGCGGCAGGATCACGTTCTCGACCGCCGAGAACTCGGGCAGCAGGTGGTGGAACTGGTAGACGAAGCCCACGTCCTCGCGCCGCGCAGCGGTGCGCCGGGCATCCGAAAGGCCGGTCATGTCGGTGCCGCCGATCAGCACGCGGCCCGCGTCGGCATTGTCGAGTAGGCCGGCGATGTGCAGAAGCGTCGACTTGCCCGCACCCGACGGCGCGACAAGGGCGACGACCTCGCCCGGCTTCAGGGCCAGCGACGCCCCTTCGAGGACGGTCAGCGCGTTCGGCTTGCCCCTGTTGTAGGTCTTGGAGATCGCGTCCAGCGTCAGCGCGTCATTCATAGCGCAGCGCCTCGACCGGGTTCATGCGCGCGGCACGGCGGGCAGGGACCAGCGTGATGCCCCAGGACAAGACCAGCGACAGGCCGACGGCGGCCAGTACGTCGTTCAGCTCCAGTTTCGCGGGCAGGCGGTAGATGCCGCGCACCGCGCCGTCCCAGACGCCGCCGCCGGACGCGCCGTTCACAAATGCCAGGATCTGGTCGAAATAGATCGCGAAGAGACAGCCGGAGATTACCCCCAGGATCGTGCCGATGGTGCCCACCAGCGCGCCGGTCAGGAAGAACACGCGCATGATCGCGCCCTCCGTCAGGCCCATTGTGCGAAGGATTCCAATGTCCTTTCCCTTGTTCTTCACCAGCATCACGAGGCCCGAGATGATGTTCATCGAGGCGATAAGGACCAGGACGCTCATCAGAACGAACATCACCGTGTCCTCGACCTCGAGCGCGCGCAGGAACCCGCCCGCGCTATCCTTCCATGTCCAAAGAAGCGCCCGCTCGCCGGCCGCGGCGTGAAGGTCGCCGGCCATGTCGTCGATGGCTTCGGGATCGGTCACCGTGATGTCGATCTCGTCGGCAACCCCGTCGCGGTTGAAATAGGCCTGGGCTTCGGCGAACGGCAGGTAGGCCCGCGCGCGGTCGATGTCGTAGCGGCCGGAGTTGAAGATGTAGGCGACGGTGTATTCGTTGATCCGGGGGCTGGTGCCGAACGGCCCCTTGACCCCGTTGGGGTTGATGAAACGAACCACGTCGCCGGTTGTCAGGCCCAGGGCGCGGGCCGCCTCGCGTCCGATGGCGACGCCTTGCGGGAAATCGTCCAGTGATCCCCGGGCCGTCTCGGGGTCGGCGATCCGAGGGATGCGGGCCAGGTCTTCGGGAGCGATTCCAAAGACTTCCAGCCCGGTGTTCTCGTCGCGGTAGACCGCCATCACCTGGCCCTTGACCAGGGGTGCGACGCGCTCGACCTCGGGGACGGCGCGCAGGCGCTCGGCCCAGTCGGTATAGTCCGGGATGACGTTGGTGATCCGCCCGTTCTCGTCCTGATAGGCCTGGCTGTAGACCGTGACATGGGCATTGGCGCCAAGGATGGTCGAGACGAACTCGTCCCGGAAACCCGAGCGCACGGCAAGTGTGATGATCAGTGCCGCGACGGCCAGCGTGATGCCGATGAGCGAGATCCATGTCATGACACTGACGCCACCCTCGGCCCGCTTGGCGCGCAGATAGCGCCAGGCGATCAGGAATTCATAGCGTGAGAACGGCGCTGGGGTGGCCATGACTGCTCCGGTTTTTTCTCTGAATGGCGGGCGGGGGCGTTCTGGTCAAGCGAAGCTTTCGCCGCCTTAGGCGTCGACCCGCCGGGGGCTTCGCCCCCGGACCCCCAACCATATTTGAACCAGGAAGAGCGGCTATTCGGCGGCTTTCAGCGTGAAGCCGTTCTCGATCTGGTCGGACGGGGCGACCGGGTATTGCCCCGAGAAGCAGGCGTCGCAATAGTCGGGCGACTTGGGGTCGCGGCCGTTGGCCTCGCCGACCGCGCGGTAAAGGCCGTCGAGCGAGATGAACTTCAGGCTGTCGACGCCGAGGTGCTCGCGCATCTCGTCCTCGCTCATGGTGGCGGCAAGGAGTTTTTCGCGCTGGGGCGTGTCGACGCCATAGAAACAGGGCCAGGCGGTGGGCGGCGAGGCGATGCGGAAGTGCACTTCCTTCGCGCCGGCGTCCAGGATCATCTCCTTGATTTTCCGGCTGGTGGTGCCCCGGACCACCGAGTCGTCGACCAGGATCACGCGCTTGCCCCGGATCAGCGCCCGGTTGACGTTCAGCTTCAGCCGCACGCCCATGTTGCGGATCTGCTCGGTCGGCTCGATGAAGGTGCGGCCCATGTACTGGTTGCGGATGATCCCCATCGCATAGGGGATGCCCGACTGCTGACTGAAGCCGATGGCGGCCGGCGTGCCGCTGTCGGGCACCGGGCAGACCAGGTCGGCGTCGACCGGCGCTTCCTTGGCCAGTTCCGCTCCGATGGCCGAGCGCGTCTCGTAGACCGAGCGGCCGCCAAGCGAGCTGTCGGGGCGCGAGAAATAGACATGCTCGAAGATGCAGAAGCGCGATTTCTTCTGTTCGAAGGGGCGGTGGCTGATGACCTCGTCATCCTCGATCACCACCATCTCGCCCGGTTCGACCTCGCGCACGAAATCGGCGCCGATGATGTCCAGCGCGCAAGTCTCGGACGAGACCGCCCAGCCGCCGCCGTTGATGCGGCCCAGAACCAGCGGGCGCACGCCCAGGGGATCACGCACACCGATCAGCTTGGTGCGGGTCATCGCCACGACCGAAAAGGCGCCCTCGACCCGGCGCAGCGCGTCCTTCATCCGCTCGGGCACGGTTTTCTGAAGCGACCGCGCCATCAGATGGATGATGCATTCACTGTCCGAAGACGACTGGAAGATCGAGCCGCGCTCGATCAGTTCGCGCCTCAGCGCGTTGGCGTTTGTGATGTTGCCGTTGTGCGCGATCGCCGCGCCGCCCATCGAGAACTCGCCGAAGAACGGCTGCACGTCGCGGATCTGCGTGTTCCCCTTCGATCCGGCGGTGGAATAGCGGACGTGGCCTATTCCCAGCGAGCCGGGCAGCGAGTCGATCACGTCCTGCTTGGTGAAGTTGTCGCGCACCAGGCCGAAACGGCGGGCGCTGTTGAACCCGTGCGAAGGCTCGTAGGTAACGATCCCCCCGGCTTCCTGTCCGCGGTGTTGCAGGGCATGAAGGCCAAGTGCGACGAAATTCGCGGCATCGGACACGCCGGTCACGCCGAAGACGCCGCATTCCTCGCGGAGTTTGTCGTCATCGAAGGGGTCGGTGGTCAGCGCGCGGTAGTTTGTCTGATCGGGCATCCGTGTCAGGCTCTGAATGGCGGCGGCGACCCTTACATAACGAACCCTTGGGGCAGTGTCACGGGGTCGCGGTCTTTCGAGGCATTCAAAATGACCGAAGGCCCGCGACGGGACGCCGCGGGCCTTCTCGAGGCGGCTTGTTGCACCGGACAGGTGGTACTCACAATGTGGCGATACTCGTTAACGAAAGACCTGTCACCGCCCCTACCACGTGGCGCCGGGTGCCTTGCGGCAAACCCGACGCCGAACTCACTCACTCGTTACGCGGAACCTTGGAACGCCCTCGGCCCCGCTTACCAGGAAAAACATGCTTTCCAGCCTTGGCGCGAGTTGGGCACAAATGTTCAGCATCTGGGCGGCATTGTGATCGGAGTGCGTTAACCTGTGTGGCAGGCTTCGTCCGGACCGGAGATTACGAAAACAATCGCACGGCAGCGAAAAGCAATTCGGGTCGGTTTTCGGGGGAAATTGCGGCAGATTGTCTGCCGGACAGCGACAATCGGCTTTCTGAATTGGGGCAGGCGCCAAAGCGCGAACTGCCCAATTCCAAAGGTTTCCGAAGTGGAAACGGTATGTCTTTCACTAAATTCTTTGAAATTTTCGGGTTTCGTTGCAGCCGCAATGCTCAACGGCGCGCCGAATCAGCCGATTCGCCCGGCATGCCGGGCTTTCCCGGTTCGAATGTCGGGTATCAGTTGGCCGGGGCCGACGAGCACTTGCCGATCAATTCGTCGTAGCGCGCGGCAATCCAGCCCGGCGCATCTTCGGGAATCTGTTCGTCGATGGCTTCGGATACCTGGGCGAAGACCACGGCCGTGCGGCTTTCGTCCACCATCGGGATCGGGTCCGATACGATGACGCGCTCGTAGACGATGAACGCGATCGCCACCAGCACGACGCCGCGCAGTGCGCCGAACAGGAAGCCGAAGCCCTGGTCGATCCCGCCAAGGGCCGAGCGCTGCACCGCGCCCGCAAAGAGCGGCGTGAAGACCGACACGATGATCAGCGCCAGGGCGAAGACGGCGGCGAAGGCCGCGATCATCGACAACTCGCACGAGTTGCCAAGGAAGTCCCGCAGGATCGGCACTTCCTTCATCAGCGGTTCGGCCGTGGGCGCAAAGACATAGGCGGCGATGGCGGCCAGAATCCAGCCGCCGATCGACAACGCCTCGCGGACGAAGCCGCGTGAATACGCCAGAACAGCCGAGAGGATAATGACCACGGCAACGATGCCGTCGATGATGGTGAAGCCTTCCATAGCTCTGCCTCGTTGTCTTTCGCCCTTGGCGCGGCTAGCCCGCGCCGAATATGTCGCCCACCAGCGTCGCGAGATCGGGCATCTTCTGCACCTTAAGTCCCGCAACGGTCCCAATTTTGCTTCGGTCGGGCAGAAGCGCCTGCGTGAAGCCCAGTTTCCGGGCCTCCTTCAGGCGCGCCTCGGTCTGTCCCACCGGTCGCACGTGTCCTGATAGGCTGATTTCACCGAAAACGACAGTGCCCTTGGGAAGGGCCACGTCTTCGCGGGCCGAAAGTAGCGCGGCTGCCACAGCCAGATCCGCGGCCGGTTCGGTGACGCGAAGGCCGCCCGCCACGTTCAGATAGACGTCGAGCCCCGCGAAGGGGATGCCGCAGCGCGCCTCGAGAACGGCCAGGATCATCGCCAGCCTGCCGCCATCCCAGCCGACGACCGATCGCCGCGCCTGCCCGGCGGGGGCGGGCGAGACGAGAGCCTGGAACTCGCAGAGAACCGGCCTTGTCCCCTCGATGCCCGCGAAGACCGCCGAGCCGGATGCGGGGGTGTCGTGGTCGGACAGGAACAGCGCCGAGGGGTTCGCCACTTCGACCAGTCCTTCGCTGGTCATCTCGAAGACGCCGATCTCGTCGGCCGGGCCGAAGCGGTTCTTCACGGCGCGCAGGATGCGGAACTGGTGTCCGCGTTCGCCCTCGAAGTAGAGCACCGTGTCGACCATGTGCTCGATCACGCGGGGCCCGGCGATCTGGCCCTCCTTGGTGACGTGGCCGACAAGAACCACGCTGATCCCCCGTCGCTTGGCGAAAGTGGTCAACTCGTGCGCCGCGGCGCGCACCTGGCTGACCGAACCGGGCGCGCTTTCGACCGTGTCCAGCCACATGGTCTGGATCGAGTCGATGATGGCCAGGTCGGGCGCTTCCTTTTCCAGCGTGGTCAGGATGTTGCGCAGGTTGGTCTCGGTCGCCAGACGCACCGGGGCATCGGCCAGGCCAAGCCTCTTGGCGCGCATGCGTATCTGGGCCGAGGCTTCCTCGCCCGAGATATAGGCCGCTTTCATTCCCCGGCGCGCGAAGGCGGCAGCACCCTGCAGCAGCAGCGTCGACTTTCCGATACCGGGGTCGCCGCCGACAAGGATCGCGGATGCCGGCACCAGGCCGCCGCCCAGGACCCGGTCAAGTTCCGCCAGGCCCGAGATGCTGCGCTCGGGCGGTGCCTCGGTGCTGGAAAGCTCGGTCAGCGTGATCGCCGCGCCGCGCGCGGCGCCAAGTCCCTTGGCCGCAGGGCCGGCCGACAGCGGCGCCTCTTCGACGATCGTGTTCCAGGCGCCGCAGTCGTCGCAGCGCCCGGTCCACTTGGAATGGATCGCGCCGCAGTTCGAGCATGTGAAGGATGCCGTTTTCACCATGACGCCTTCTTGGCCCGCGCGCGGGCGGGCCGCAAGGCGGTCAGACCGATTCCGTTTGTCTCAGGAACGACATTTTCCGGTCTTCGGCGCGATCGGGCGGCGGCAACAGCTTGATGCGCCGGCGCTCGGACGACGCATGGCCGCGCATGTTCCGCGCGACGCTCAGAAGCGTCCAGGCGCCTTCCGATGCGCGTGAAATCCTGGTTGCGATGTCGCGCCCCGGCGCTTCGGGCTTCGGGGCGGTCTCTGCCGGTTCCGCGACGCTGTCGGGTCGCGAATGGCGGAACACGGGCAGGGGCACTTCGGGCCATTCCGGGTCTTCCAGGACCAGCGGTTCCGAGCGACGCGGAATTCGTGCCAGATCGGCGAAGCGAAGGAATGTCCGCTCCAGATCGCTGTCGTAGCCCGTCGACCGGGTCGAGTTGCACAAGGTGACGACGCCATACCAGATGGCGGGGGCCATCGCCGAGAAGACGAAGAAGACCGGGTGACTGGTTCCGCCGAACACCCAAGGGGCCAGCCCCAGCGCGGTCAGGAACGAAAAGATCGACGTCGCGGCATAAAGCCAGGCGTTTGCCGAGGATGACAGGGCCAGCCGTCGTACGGCAAGCCAGAATACCGTCAGGGGAAGGATCAGGACGAAGGTCTTGATCAGAATGAATACGAGCGGTCCAAGCATGCGATGCACGGCTCCAAAAAGCAGCAACCCCGGCCCCCTCCGAGATACAAGACCGCATCTTGGTTAAAAATGTCTTGTGAGTCTCTGATTGTTTCCAAATCTGCCCGGAAGTGTTGCGATGTTGCAAAACTGCAAGGCTCTTGGACTCATTCCACCCACTTGATCCGGTCGCTTTTCAGCAGTTCTTCGTAGGATTCCGGCAGTATCAGGCCGCCCGCAACAACCTGTTCCCCGGCTTTCTCCATCGCCAGAATGCGCGCGGATCGCGCCGCGACGTCGTCGATCTCGTCGAAGGGCACGATCACGACCCCGTCGAGGTCGGCCACGACGATATCGCCTGTCTCGACCGTTTGCCCGCCGATCTGCAGCGGCAGGCCGATCCGTCCCGGACCGTTCTCGTAGGGCGTCGAGGGGATCGTGCCGGTGCACCAGATCGGCAGTCCGATCCCCAGCAGGCCCTCCACGTCGCGGACCGGGCCATCGGTCACAAGGCCCGCCGCCCCGGCGTTCCGCAGCATCCCGCCCAGGCTGTCGCCCAGAACGGCGCAGCCCTGGTGCCCGTCGACGCCCGCGATGACCACGTCGCCGGGCGTCAGGAATTTCTTGCAGGCGTGCAGCGCCAGCAGGTCGGCGGCCCCCGACCATGCGGTCAGCGCGGGCCCCACCACCGACTTCGGAAGTCGATGTCCCCCGTCCAGGTGGCGGATCGACCCGGCCAGTGCGCCGCGCCCGTCCATCGCGTCGGTCGCCACCGCCGACGGCACGCCTCGCAGTGCGGCGATCTGTGCCTCGGTTGGCCGCCGCGAGGGGCGTTTGATGGTCAGCAGAGGGGGTGTTTCGTACATGGGGTCACCTTACGGTTTCGATGGGGCCTTCGGCGCTGCCCGTGATGAACTGCGTCAGGTAGGGGTCGCCGCTGGTGTCCATCCCGGCGACGGGGCCGGTCCAGCGGATTTTTCCACCGTGCAGCATCGCCACGTCGTCGGCAATGGCCCGGACGGATGTCATGTCATGCGTGATGGTCATCGCCGTCGCGCCCATTTCGACCACGATCTCGCGGATCAGGTCGTTGATGACGCCCGCCATGATCGGGTCCAGTCCGGTGGTCGGTTCGTCGAAGAAGATCACCTCGGGCTCGGCGGCGATAGCGCGGGCCAGGCCGACGCGCTTCTGCATACCGCCCGACAGCTCTGCCGGGAAGAGGTCGGCCACGTCGGGCGTCAGGCCCACGCGGCGCAGCTTTTCGATGGCGATCTCGCGCGCCTCGTCCCTGGGCCGCTTCAGCGAGCCGCGCAGCAGCCGGAAGGCCACGTTCTGCCAGACCGGCAGCGAATCGAACAGCGCGCCGCCCTGAAACAGCATCCCGAAGCGCGCCAGGAACGCGTCGCGCTCGGCGCTGCCCTGCCGCAGCCGGGTCACGTCCTGCCCGTCGACGAGGATCTCGCCCCGGTCCGGCTGGATCAGCCCCAGGATGCATTTCAGCAGCACCGACTTGCCCGTGCCCGAGCCGCCGATGATGACCATGCTCTCGCCCTTGGGCAACGTCAGATCGACCCCGCGCAGAACCTGTTTCGGTCCAAAGGATTTATGAACGCCCCGAAGCTCGATCATGCGGCGAAAAACAACTCTGTCAGGATGAAATTCGCGGCCAGGATCAGCACGCTTGCCGCCACGACGGCACCCTTGGTGGCCGCGCCGACACCGGCCGCGCCGCGTTCGCTTCGCATCCCGAAATAGCAGCCCATCAGGGCCGCCAGGAACCCGAAGACCGCGCCCTTGGTCAGCGACGAGACGATGTCGGTCGCCTCCAGGAAATCGACGGTGTTGCGCAGGTAGGTCGCCGCGTTGAATCCCAGTCTCTCGGTCCCGACCAGATAGCCGCCCATGATCCCGATCGCGTCGCCCACACCCACCAGCACCGGCATCACCAGCGTCGCCGCCAGCACGCGGGGCAGGGTCAGGTATTTCATCGGGTTGGTCGACAGCGTCACCAGCGCGTCGATCTGCTCGGTCACCTTCATCGTCGCGATCTCGGCCGCGATCGACGACGTGACGCGCGCCGCGATCATCAGGCCGACCAGCACGGGGCCCAGTTCGCGCACCATGCCTATGGCCACGATCTGCGGCACCACGGCCTCGGCCGAGAAACGCGCGCCGCCGGCATAGATCTGCAAGGCCAGCGCGCCGCCGGTGAAAATCGTGGTCAGGCCCACGACGGGCAGCGAGAAATACCCGATCTGCATCATCTGGATCAGGAATTCGCGCGGATACCAGGGCGGCCGCGCCAGGTGGCTGACGGTCTCGGCGGCGAACAGCGTCATGCGTCCGATCCCGGCCAAGAGACCCAGGACGGCGCGGCCGATTGCGGCAAGGGTGTTCAAGCCGCCCCCACGTAGGATCTGTCGTAGCGCGCACCCAGCGCGGTCAGGATCTCGTAGCCGATGGTGCCGGCGGATGCCGCCAGGTCGTCGACGCGCTGATGCGGTCCCAGGATTTCCAGATGCTCGGGCACCTCGGCCAGGTGGCTGACATCCACCGTGATCAGGTCCATCGACACGCGGCCGACGACCGGGCAGGGGGTATCGCCCGCGAAGACCCTGGCTTTCGGGCCCATCGCGCGGATCAGTCCGTCGGCATAACCGGCGGCGATGGTGGCGATCGTGCACTCCACCGTCGCCTCCCAGGTATTGCCGTAGCCGACCGTCTCGAGTGGCCGCACGGTCCGGGTCTGGATCACCGGGGCGATCAGGTGCACCGCCGGGGTCGCCTCGGCGAACGGCAGGCCGCCGTAAAGACCGACGCCGGGACGCACCATGTCGAAATGATACTCGGGGCCCATCAGGATGCCCCCCGTCGCGGCAAGAGAGCGGCGATGGGCGATGCCGTCGGTCATCTCGCGGAAGGCCCGCAGTTGCAGGTGGTTCATCGCGTGATCCGGCTCGTCGGCGCACGCAAGGTGGCTCATCACCAGCCGAGGCCCGGCATCCATCAGGTCGTGGCGCAGGTCGGCCCAGTCGTCGGGTTCCATACCCAGCCGGTTCATGCCCGTGTCCAGCTGGACGCCAAAGGCATGTCCGGGCGCATCGCGAAAGTGCCGCGCCACCTGTTCGGGGGCGTTCAGAAGGGGGATAAGCCCGGCTGACTTCAAGGTCTCGGTGTCATGCGCCATGTGGCCGGAGAAGACGTAGATGTCCGGTTCGTCCCCGACGGCGGCGCGGACTATCTTGCCCTCTTCCACCACGGCCACGAAAAAGCTGCGCACGCCCTCTTTGGCCAGCCGCCGCGCCACACGCGAGGCGCTCAGGCCATAGGCGTCGGCCTTGACCACGGCCGCCGTCTCGACGTGGTCCGACGACTGCGCGTCCAGCGCCGCCCAGTTGGCGGCGACGGCATCCAGATCCACTGTCAGATGTGCGGCACCCATGCGCGCCGGTTTCCGTCAAGGGACCGGAAGCGTCAAGGGAAAAGGCGCCGATTGGCATTTCCCCATGTCTCGGGTAACCCGGCCGCAGAGGGAGAGACGCATGGGCGATATCATCCTGGTCCGCCACGGGCAGGCCAACAGCCACGCCACAACCGAAGCGGATTATGACCGGCTGAGCGACTTGGGGAAGACCCAGGCCGAATGGCTGGGCGAGTGGCTGCGCGGCCACGACTACAGCTTCGATCACGTGGTCTCGGGCACGCTTCACCGGCACCGCCAGACGGTGGCGGGCATGGGCTATGACGCCGACGAGGATCCGCGCCTGAACGAGCTTGACTATTACACCCTGTCCAATGCCCTGCACCTCGCGACCGGCGAGCCGCTGCCCACAGGCGACAGCTTTGCCGACCACATGCCCAAGGTTTTCGCCGCGTGGCGCGAGGCCGAGATCCAGGGCGCGGAACCCTACCAGGACTTCGAGGACCGGGTGGCGGCGCTGCTGGCGGATGCCGCGCGGCCCGGCCGCCGCGTGCTTTGCGTGACGTCGGGCGGCGTCATCGGCATGGTGCTGCGGCACCTGCTGGACCTCGACATCATGAAGATGAGCCGAGTGATGCTGCCGATCTGGAACACCTCGGTGCACCGCTTGCACGTGCGCGACGCCGAGACCATCCTGGCCGGGTTCAACGCGATCCCGCATCTGGAAACGCCCGACAGGGCCCATGCCCGCACCTATTACTGAGGCCTGCCCATGCTGAAACTCTACTGCGCTCCGCGCACCATCTCGATCGCCGTGACCGCGGCGCTCAACGAAAGCGGCATCCACTGGGAGCCGGTTCGCGTGGACATCGCCGGCGGCCAGCAGAACCGGCCCGAGTATCATGCGATCAATCCCAAGGCACGCGTGCCGGTCCTGATCACGCCCGAAGGCCCCCTGACCGAGACCGGGGCGATCCTGGAGTACCTGGCCGAGACCGCGATGCCGGGTTTCGTCCCGGCCGATCCGCTGGCGCGGGCGCGGATGCGCGAGGTGATGTACTATCTTGCCTCGACGATGCATGTGAACCACGCGCACAAGCCACGGGGCCGCCGGTGGGCGAACGACGAGGCCTCGCTTGCCGACATGGCCGCGAAGGTGCCCGAGACGATGTCCGCCTCGTGCGCCTATATCGAGGACCTGATAACCGGCCCTTATCTCTTCGGCCCCGACCTGACGCTGGCCGATTTCTATCTCTACGCGATCTGCACCTGGCTCGGGGACGACGGCGTGGACGTCTCGCTGTTTCCCGCGCTTTCCACTTTCATGGATGCGATGGAAGCCACCCGCGGCGTTCGCCAGGCGCGGGCGGACGGGCTGGTCCGCTAGTCCTGACGCCCGATCAATCCCGCGTGAAGCGGGCTGTGCGGACGCCCGGACCTCTGGCAGGCTGATCTTCTGGAACGTCAGGAGACACCATGCGCGCCATCCGCCTTGCCCTTGCGGCCGCCTTCTCGCTATCCGTCGGCGCGGCATCCGCCGATCCCGGTTTCTGGCGGCACGAGTGGCCCGACACCGACTTCTCGAATACCAGCATCGAAAACTGGGCCGAGATCATGTCGGGCGGTCCGCCCAAGGATGGCATACCGGCGCTGGACGCTCCTTCGTTCATCCCGGTTTCCGAGGAAACGCGAATCGGCGACCGCGAGCCGGTCATCGCCGTCGAAATCGACGGCCAGGCGCCGCGCGCCTACCCGATACGCTATCTCACCTGGCATGAAATCGTGAACGACGAGATCGGCGGCGTGCCCGTCGCCGTCACCTATTGCCCGTTGTGCAACTCGGGCATCACCTTCGACCGCCGCGTTGGCGGCCGGGTGCTCAGCTTCGGTGTCTCCGGCAAGCTGAGGTTCTCGGACATGGTCATGTACGACCGCGAGACCCAAAGCTGGTGGCAGCAGGCCATCGGCACCGGCATCGTGGGCGAGATGACGGGGGTGGAGCTGACGACGCTTCCGACCTGGATGGAAAGCTGGGCCGAGTTCCGCGACCGCAACCCCGATGCGCTGGTCATGGACCAGCCGTCATGGCCCCGCCAATACGGCCGCAACCCTTATGTCGGCTACGACAGCTCGACCCGTCCCTTCCTCTACAATGGCGAGATGCCGCCGCATGACATTCCCGCCCTGATGCGCGTCGTCCGCGTCGGAGACCAGGCCTGGACGCTGGAGCGGCTTCGGCAAGAGGGCCAGATCACCGAGGCCGGCGTCACGATCTCCTGGGCCGCGGGGCAGGCCTCGGCGCTGGACAAGTGCGGTATCGGCGAGGGCCGCGATGTCGGCACCGTTCGCGTCCGCGATGCCTCGGGCAGCGACGTGCCGCATGACGTCATGTTCGCCTTCGCTTTCCACGCCTTCTATCCGGAAGGAACGTGGATGCTGGGCGGCTGATTTCCTGCCGTCATTGTCTTCCCGGCCTGAACGCGCCGCAGGTTCGGGCCTTCAGGCCCCCTGCAGCGACCTGACGCCCAGTTCCCCTTCGGCGCGTGACGCCATCGCCAGCGCGGCGGCGTGGGCGGCGGCGGCCGTGGTGAAGTAGGGGATCTTGTCCATCAGCGTGACGTTCCGCATCGAGCGCGAATCCTCGATGGCCTGCGCCCCCTCGGTGGTGTTCATCACCAGGTGCACCAGCCCGTCCTTCATCACGTCGACGATCGTGCGCCCGCCCTCGTAGGCCTTGTTGACCACCTCCGAGGGGATGCCGTTCTCGGTCAGGAAACTCGCCGTCCCGCGCGTGGCAAGGATGTTCAGGCCCAGCCCGTGCAGGATCTTCGCCGTCTCGACCAGTTGCGGGGTCTTGTCCTCGTCCTTGATCGACAGGAACACCGTTCCCGTCTCGGGCAGGTGCGTGCCTGCGCCAAGCTGCGCTTTCAGGAATGCACGCGGGAAGGAACGGTCCCAGCCCATGACCTCGCCGGTCGAGCGCATTTCCGGCCCCAGAAGCGTATCGACGCCGGGGAAGCGGGCGAAGGGCAGCACGGCTTCCTTGACGCTGAACCAGGGCGTGCGGAAATCGGCCAGCGACATCGGATCGCCCATCGGGATCGCCACGTCGTCCGACACCGGCTGGTGCGGTTCGGCGATCGGGAAGGCCGACAGCTTTTCGCCCGCCATCAGCCGCGCCGCGATCGACGCGATGGCCGAGTCGGTCGCCTTCGCGACGAAGGGCACGGTCCGCGAGGCGCGCGGGTTCACCTCGATCAGGTAGACCTCGTCCTCGCCCGCGTCATTGGCCTTGATCGCGAATTGCACGTTCATCAGGCCCACAACGCCCAGCTCCCGCGCCAGGGCCTCGGTCTGTTGTGTCAACGTGTCGATGATCCGGGCCGACAGCGTGTGCGGCGGCAGTGAACAGGCGCTGTCGCCCGAGTGGACGCCCGCCTCTTCGATATGTTCCATGATGCCGGCCACATGCACCGCCTCGCCGTCGCACAGCGCATCGACGTCCACCTCGGTCGCACCCGAGAGATAGCTGTCGAGAAGGACGGGGCTGTCACCCGAGACCACGACGGCGTCGCGGATATAGCGGCGCAGGTTGTCCATGTCGCGCACGATTTCCATCGCGCGGCCGCCCAGGACGTAGGACGGGCGGATCACCAGCGGAAAGCCGATGTCTTCCGCGATTTCAAGTGCTTCCTCGTCGGAATGCGCGATGCCGTTCTTCGGTTGCTTCAGCCCCAGGCGGTTAACCAGGTCCTGGAACCGCTCGCGGTCCTCGGCCAGGTCGATGGCGTCGGGCGTCGTGCCCAGGATCGGGATGCCGGCGTCGTGCAGCGCGTTCGCCAGCTTCAGGGGCGTCTGTCCGCCGAACTGGACGATCACGCCGTGCAGCGTCCCGTTGTCCTGCTCGACGCGCAGGATCTCCATGACGTGCTCGAAGGTCAGCGGCTCGAAGTACAGCCGGTCCGAGGTGTCGTAGTCGGTCGATACGGTCTCGGGGTTGCAGTTGACCATGATCGTCTCGTAGCCGACGTCCGACAGCGCGAAGCATGCGTGGCAGCAGCAATAGTCGAACTCGATCCCCTGGCCGATCCGGTTCGGACCACCGCCAAGGATGACGACCTTCTTCCGGTTCGACGGGCGCGCCTCGCATTCGACGTCGCCCATCACGGGCTCTTCATAGGTCGAGTACATGTAGGGCGTCTGCGCCTCGAATTCGGCGGCACAGGTGTCGATCCGCTTGAACACCGCCGTCACGCCCAGGTTCTGGCGCGCGCGCCGCACGTTGTCCTCGGTCCGGCCGGTCAGAATGCCCAGACGCGCATCGGTGAAGCCCAGCATCTTCAGGCGGCGCAGACCGTTTTCCGTCACCGGCAATCCGTTCTTCCGCACTTTCTCCTCGGTCTCTACGATCTCGCGGATCCGGGCCAGGAACCACGGATCGAACGCGGTGACGGCCTGGATCTCGTCATCCGTCAGGCCGTGTCGCATCGCCTGCGCGATGGTCCGCATCCGGTCAGGCGTCTGCTTCGAAATCGCCGCGACGATCGCGGCCTTGTCCGGGGCGCCCGGTATCTCGACCTCGTCGAAGCCGGTCAGACCCGTTTCCATCGAGGCCAGGGCCTTCTGCACGGATTCGTGGAACGTGCGCCCGATCGCCATCGCCTCGCCCACGGATTTCATCGCGGTCGTCAGATGGGGCTCGGCGCCCGGAAACTTCTCGAAGGCGAAGCGCGGGATCTTGGTCACGACATAGTCGATCGTGGGCTCGAAGCTGGCGGGCGTCACCTTGGTGATGTCGTTGTCCAACTCGTCCAGCGTATAGCCCACCGCCAGCTTGGCGGCGATCTTGGCGATGGGGAAACCGGTGGCCTTCGAGGCCAGCGCCGACGACCGGCTGACCCGGGGGTTCATCTCGATCACCACCATGCGGCCGTCGTCCGGGTTCACCGCCCACTGCACGTTCGAGCCGCCCGTCTCGACGCCGATCTCGCGCAGGACCGCGATCGAGGCCGAGCGCATGATCTGGTATTCCTTGTCGGTCAGCGTCAGGGCAGGGGCGACAGTGATGGAATCGCCGGTGTGCACGCCCATCGGGTCAACGTTCTCGATGGAACAGACGATGATCGCGTTGTCCGCGCGGTCGCGGACAACTTCCATCTCGTATTCCTTCCAGCCCAGAAGCGACTCGTCGATCAGGATCTGGGCGACGGGCGAGGCTTCGAGGCCCCGGCGGCACATCTCGAAATACTCGTCGCGATTATAGGCCACGCCGCCGCCGGTGCCGCCCAGCGTGTAGGCGGGACGGATGATGGCGGGAAGGCCCACGTCTTCGAGGGCCGCAAGCGCATCCTCCAGCCCTCGGGGGATGTCGTAGCGGCCGTTCTCCTTCTTCGGCGCGGCGACGATGGTGGCGCGCGGGTTCTCCAGCCCGATCCGGTCCATCGCCTCGCGGAACAGCTTGCGGTCCTCGGCCATCTCGATGGCCTCGCGCTTGGCCCCGATCATCTCGACCCCGAACTTCGCAAGCACGCCCATTTCCTCCAGCGCCAGCGAGGTGTTGAGGCCGGTCTGTCCGCCCATCGTGGGCAACAGCGCGTCGGGACGCTCCTTCTCGATGATGCGGGCGACGACCTCGGGGGTGATCGGCTCGATGTAGGTGGCGTCGGCCAGTCCCGGATCGGTCATGATCGTCGCGGGGTTCGAGTTGACCAGGATGACCCGGTAGCCTTCCTCGCGCAGCGCCTTGCAGGCCTGTGCGCCGGAATAGTCGAATTCGCAGGCCTGCCCGATGACGATTGGCCCGGCTCCGATGATCATGATCGACTGGATGTCGGTTCTCTTCGGCATCAGGGTCCCCCGGCTTGTGTGGATGCGCCGGGCGGCAGTCCCCATGCGCAAATTGTCGTGCGTTATAGGGATTGCGGTCCGGGGTGCAAGGGGCAGAGCCGCGCTATTTGTGGACAACGACCGGACCGGCCACTAGGTGCTGTTCCGATCTGGCCGGAACCGCATTGAAACCCCATGACTTTCAAAACCGCCGACGCCGATGTTTCCCGCCCCGCACGCACCAGGCTTGGGGTCGAGTTCGCCCTGTTCTATATCGTCACGCCGCTGGTCGTTGCGGTGTTCCTGCCGCCGCGCTGGATGTTTCCGGTCCTTGGCGCCGTGACGCTGATCGGTCTTTGCCTGCTGGCGGTGACGCCGGGCTTTCGCTGGCGCGAGCTCTTGACCGGGGCCGGGCGCATGAGCTGGGCCGTGATCCTGGGCGTCGTGGCCGGAGCCGGCCTTCTGGGCTATGCCGTCCTGTCCCTGACCGTGCCCGAAGCGCTGTGGTTCCTGGTCCGGCGCAACCCCTCGCTGATGCTGATGATCGCGCTCTTCTATCCCTTCCTATCGGCGCTGCCGCAGGAAATCGTCTTTCGCCCGCTGTTCTTCCGCCGCTACGAGGCGATCCTGACGTCCCGCGCCGATGTGGCGATCGTGCTGAACGCCGCGGTCTTCTCGTTCGCGCACCTGATGTACTGGAGCTGGGTGGTCGCCGGGATGACCTTCGCGGGCGGCCTGATGTTCGCCTACAGCTACCGGATGCGCGGCAACTTCCCCGAGGCGGTGGTCGCTCACGCCCTGGCCGGCATCGTGATCTTCGCCCTTGGCCTCGGCGTCTATTTCTATTCGGGAAATGTGACCCGTCCGTTCTGAGCGCCGCTTGACTTCCGTGCCCCGAAAAGGTGTATCGGC
>JAVJUV010000079.1:0-5854 GCA_040220415.1 Silicimonas sp. | reverse complement strand
TGATCGAGCGCTTTTTCAACAAACTCAAATATTTCAGGCGGATAGCCACGCGATACGACAAGCTCGGATCGACCTTCCTCGCCATGGCAAAGCTCGCTTGCATCAGGCTACGCCTGCGCCATTATGAGTCCACGGCCTAGTTGTCGTATCCAAGATGCTTGTTCAGCGTGAGCTATGGGATTTGGAGGGCGAGGCATGAGTGGCGTCGTGCGGTGTTGTACAACTCGACGACAGAACGCCCACGGGACTGTTTTTTAGCGCAAGCTTCTTTACCCATAGCATCCCTGGACTGGGCGGCGCACGTAATCCGATCAGCGCATTGCTTGCGAGCGTCCTGCGAAATCACGGTGCCGGAACGCTTATGGTTGTTGCGAATTACCCTTTGTCAATCAGGGTTGAAGCGCGCCTGCTGTGAACTTGCTCTCCGCCGAATGCACGGTGTGCATGCGGTTCGCGTCGGCCGACCGGCACCGCCGACATATCTCGCGGCAGCGATTATCAGCGCAACTGGAGAGCGTCCAATGCGTCCGCAATCCGTCCAACCGACTTCGCATAGCGTGAGTCGAGCGTCGATCGAACGGGAAGTGGTTGCGCTTCATAGTCGCATGATCCGAAAGGCGGTTCGGGTGCGTACTCAATTGCCGTCCCGACCAATCTCGCAACATCCTCGCCCGCCACTTCGGCGGCAATCGTAAGCGCAAAATCCAGCCCCGCCGTTACCCCACCGCCCGTGAACAGATTGCGGTCGCGCACGACCCGTCCAGGTGTGGGCTTCGCGCCGACACGTGGCAGCAAATGGCGGTAGGCCCAATGCGTCGTAGCATGCTTGCCATCCAGCGCGCCGGTCGCCCCGATCAGGAAAGCCCCGGTGCACACTGACGCGACGTATCGTGCGTGCCGGGACAAGCGATCGACGAATTCCACAGTCGATGCGTCTTTGAGCGCTGCGGCCACACCGGGGCCGCCCGGCACGCACAAGAGGTCGCATTTTGCGGCATTCGCAAAGGTTTCGGTCGGTAAGATGGAAAAACCGCAGTCCGTGGGTACTGGCTCTTCCGTCTTCGCAACGTATCGTACGGTCGCGTCTGGAATGCGCGACAAGACTTGCGCGGGAGCAGTCAAGTCCAATTGCGTGAGGTTTGGAAAAAGCACGAAGGCAACAGAAAGGGCCATTGGCATACCTCCTCTTCACGGCGACTGCTTGGCACGGCGGCGCTCGGCGGTGGCCAACGGGCCCGCCCCGCATAACTTGATGGATCAACCTGATATTGGCGTCGTCGTTGGCAAGGCAGCGTTCGCAGTTCCTGCGGTCGGACCAAGATCAAGGCGTTGCGGACGTCGCTGCCGCCAAAACGTCCGTCTGCAAGCGGTGAAGAGTTCGCGAAAAAACCAACGGGTCGTTCATTGCGCGTGCGAGAATGAGCGCTCCCTGAATCGAGATCAACGTTTCTTCGGCGAGGGCTTCCGCCCTGTGAGTTGTCGCACCGGCCTTGGCGAGTGCGGTTGCGATGGACGCCGCCCATCTCTCGAAGTAGGCGCACACGGCGTCGGCAAACCGGTCTCGTGTATCGTTGAGAGCAAATGCGCCCGCGAGGCAGATTCGCTTTCCTGAATGAAAGTAAGCATCGACGGCTTCAAACATCCGCCTGATGCCTGTTTCGGGATCCAGCGCCGTATCAAGCGGCGCGAACACCTCGGCTTCGAACCATGCGGAAATCTCTCCCAGAACCGCTTCAGCCATTTCTTCTTTGCCGCCGGGGAAAAAGTGATAAAGGCTGCCTTTGCCCAAGCCCGTTCGTTCGGTGATCACCGACAGGCTCGCACCGTCAAAGCCATGCTCCCTGAAAACCTCGGCGAGGACGGGCAGCGTATCCGCCCGTTCGGCCACCAGACGCGCCATCAGTTCTTCCCAATTGGGTAGTTGGCGCCCGTCAGCCGGTGGTAGATCGTCGCGGTCGCCACCAATACCAACGATCCCGTCAGAACGGGGAACACCAGATAGTGGAGTTCGGGCGCATCCGCGAAGACAACCAAGGGATCGGCGCCGGCGGGCGGATGAGTAACGCGAAGTGCCCCCATGAGCGCGATCGCAATGCCCACGCCAAGAGCGGCCGCCCACCAATAGTCCGGGAAGGCCGCGCGAACGCCGAGCCCTACTGCGGTTGCCACCAAATGGCCGCCAATCACGTTCGGCGGTTGGGAGAGCGGGCTGTTGGGTACGGAGAACAGCAGAGCGCAGCTCGCCCCAAAAGGCGCCATCAATAATGGCGTTCCGGTAAAGACGGTCAGGGCGCCGGTCAGGGCGATCGCAACAAGCCCGCCCAATCCGCCCAGAAGCCATTGCCGGGGTGTCGAGGCGGGCTGGTGCCGAGACAGGAAGGCTCTCATTTATGTACCTCTCGGTCATGACTTTACCGTTTGGTACAGGATGATTAGCAGACAGGTCAAGTGGAAGCCTTCATCTGCCCTGAGATCATGGCTACTTTTGTGATGAGCGAGCGGCACGCTTCGGGACCTGCCTGGAGAGGGTGTTCGAACTAAGCAAGTGTTGGCCTGGAGGATTCAGACCTGCGTTTCGGCTGTGCAGCGTTGAATGGCTGGCAGCCGCCACCTGGCGGCTTTGTTACCCGAGGGCCAGCATGTGCCTGCCGGTGGCGTTCAATTCGCGGCGGAGATGGTCGGCGAGCGCCTCGGATTGCGGTGAACCGAGTTTGCTCGTCGCAAGCGTGATATTGAATTCGGGAAGCGGCGGCAGGCCGACACTTTCGTCAAGCGCCTCGACTTGGTCGGGCTTGCGGCTCGAGATGAGGGCGCCGATTGCAAGATCTGTACGGATCATGGCGAGGCTTGCGTCGAAGTGCTCGCTCTCGAACACGCTTTTCCACCGCCTTCCGGCTTCTTCGAGCGCCTCGAAGACCAGCGACCGGAAAACGCACGTTCCGCGCACGATGGAAAGCGGCAAAGGATCTTTGTGTGCCGCTTCGCCCCCGACAGCGCCAATCCAGACGAGCCGGTCAGCGATCAGCGTCTCTCCGATTTGGTCGTGAGGCAATTCTTCGAGAATGGCGATGTCGATATATCCTGCGTCAAGCGCCCGTTTCAGTTCGATCGACAATTCGCAGCGCAGCGTAAGGTCGACATCGGGAAAACGCTGGGCGAAGGACCTGAGTGCCGCGCCGATGCGGCAGCCGCCTGCCAGATCGATCGGCACGCCGACCGTGACGGCGCCCGCGCAGCGCGGCGCAGTCATCTCGCCCCATATGGCGTCGTTCAGACTCAGCATGCGACGCGCCTTTACGAGCAGCCGCTCGCCGGATTCGGTCAGAGGCAGGCCAGGCCGGTTCCGTTCAAACAGGACATTCCCCAGCTCTTGCTCGAGCTTGCGGACTTGCTGGCTTACCGCCCCCTGCGTTTGATTCAAGCGGTCGGCGGCACGGGTCATGTTGGCAGTCTCGGCGACGGTTACGAAGGTCCGAAGCCGATGCGTATCAAGATTACGGATAACTCCATTACGCATTCTAATTTCCCACATGCATTCATTTAGTCTCCATTATGGAAGGTTGGCTTCAAGCTTCAAGCATGATCGTTTAACCTCATGCGTATGAGCGAGAGTGGGTGTTCGGCGTTTCTCGGCGCGATCGAAACGCCAAGGCTAGGCAATCGGAGCAGGCAACCTACAGACTGTCCGGGCCGATCGTTTCTGCGAGGAAATCGACGAAAGCACGCACACGCGCGGGCGTCGGGCCACCATCACCGATGAAGACGGCGTGGATATCTTCACCGTCGTGAACGGTGGCGCTTTTCAAAACCTGTTTGAGCCGTCCGGCCTTGAGATCTTCTCGGATCGAGAAATGGGCGAGGCGGGCAAGGCCCACGCCTTCCAGGGCAAGACGCCGGAGCGCTTCCCCATCGCTTATCCGAACCGGGGCTTTTGTCGGTACGGTGATGGTTTTCTCGCCTTCGCGCATGGGCCAGCCCTGAATCGCGCGCGCATAGGAAAAGCCGAGCCGGTGATGGCGATCGAGATCGGCGGGCCGTTTCGGCGTCCCGTGGCGCTTGAAATAGGCCGGCGCGCCGACGATCATCAGCCTGGTCCAGCCGAGCTTGCGCGCCCTGAGGCGGGAGTCGGCGAGCGGTCCGCTGCGAATGGCGATATCGGCGCGCTCGTCGAGTAGGTCGACCACCCGATCGGTCAGCGAAATATCGAGTTCGATCTCCGGATAGCGGTCGAGGAACGCCCCCACGCGCGGTAGGACAAGATGCATGCCAACCGGGTGGTTGACACTGACGCGGACCAGCCCGGCGCGCGCTTCACCGACGCCGGCACAGCGCTCGGCCTCCTCAATCTCGGCGAGGATCGTCTTCGCGCGCTCATAAAAGTTCGCGCCTTCTTCGGTGAGTTGAAGCTTGCGGGTCGAACGGTTGAAAAGTCGCGCACCGAGACGGTCCTCGAGCCTGGCGATCAGCTTGCTCACTGCCGACGGCGTCATGCCCTCTGCACGGGCGGCTGCTGTGAAACCGCTGGCTTCGGCTGCGGCGACGAAGACTTCCATTTCTGCGAGGCGATTGGGTTGACCCTGAACCATGCCTATAATTCACAAATGCCTTGATTTTTGACTTATAGAACATAGATGGGCCCGCGCCTAGCTTGTTGTTCCGCATTGGTTGAACGGAAGGACAAGCTCCCATGCCCATTGCCGTCTATGCTCTGGCTGCAGGCGCCTTCGGGATCGGAGTCACCGAATTCGTGATCATGGGGCTCCTGCTGGAGGTGAGCACCGATCTCGGCGTATCGATCTCTGCCGCTGGGTTGTTGATCTCGGGCTATGCTCTTGGCGTGGTCATCGGCGCCCCGACCTTGACGCTCGCCACGCGCAAGTGGCCGCGCAAGAGGGTGCTCGTCGCCCTCATGGCCATCTTCACCGTCGGCAACGCTGCCTGCGCTCTGGCTCCGTCTTATGAGTTTCTCATGGCGGCGCGCGTCGTCACTGCCTTTGCCCACGGCACCTTCTTCGGTGTCGGCGCCGTCGTCGCGGCCGATCTGGCCGGCGGAGAAAAACGTGCCAGTGCCATAGCGATCATGTTCACCGGGCTCACCCTGGCCACCGTGCTCGGCGTGCCGCTCGGGACATGGATCGGTCAAGCCTTCGGCTGGCGCGCGACCTTCTGGTGGGTGACCGGCGTCGGCGTTCTGGCCATCGCCATCCTCGCTGCGCTCGTGCCGGAGATGAAGGGCGAAGCGGCGCCCAGCCATCCGTTAACGGACCTGCGCGTCCTGTCGCGGCCGCCTGTAATGATGGGGCTTGCCACGACCGTGCTCGGCTATGCGGGCGTCTTTATGGTGTTCACCTATATCGCGCCATTGCTGATCGAGGTGAGCGGGCTTCCCGAGACGGCGATCTCGCCGATACTTCTTCTCTTCGGCGGCGGGCTCGTCATCGGCAACCTGCTCGGCGGGAAGCTGGCTGACATCCGCCTCCACGCAACAGTGATCGGCACGCTGATGGTCTTGAGCGCAACGCTCTTGGCGATGACCGCGGCCGTTCAGCATCCGGTGAGCGCGGCGCTCTTTACTGGCCTGTTCGGCGCGGCGGCCTTCGCCACCGTCCCGCCGCTACAGACATGGGTGATGAGCAACGCGGCCGGGGTGGGCGAAAGCCTTGCCTCCAGCGTCAACATCGCCGCCTTCAATCTCGGCAACGCGCTCGGCGCGTGGCTCGGCGGCCTCGTGATCGATCACGGGCCCGGCCTTCAGGCGCTGGCCCCCGCGGCGGCTCTGATACCCGGTGTCTCGGTTCTTTTGGCACTCGCGGCGATGCGGGCCGCCCGGCGCCGGGCGTCGCAAGCGACCCAA
>JAVJUV010000078.1:0-5344 GCA_040220415.1 Silicimonas sp. | reverse complement strand
CCTGAACCCTGAAACGGAGAATATGACATGCCAAGAGACACAACCCAGACAGCCAAGCTTTACCGGATGGTGATGCCCGACCACCTCTGTCCCTATGGGCTCAAATCCAAGGACCTGCTGGAGCGCAAGGGTTTTGAAGTCAAGGATCACCCTTTGACCACGCGTGAGGAAACCGACGCGTTCATGGAAGAGCACGGCGTCGAAACCACCCCGCAAACCTGGATCGGCGACGAGCGGATCGGCGGATATGACGACCTTCGGGTCCATTTCGGCATGGATGCGCCCGAAGACGAACGCTCGGACACATCCTATCAGCCGGTGATTGCGATCTTTGCCGTCGCGTTCCTGATGGCGCTCGGTTTGTCGTGGTACAGCTTCGAGACCATTATTACCCTGCGCGCCCTGGAATGGTTCATTTCCATCTCGATGTGCTTTCTGGCCGTACAAAAACTTCAGGATGTCGAAAGCTTTTCGACCATGTTCCTGAACTACGACCTGCTGGCGCGTCGGTGGGTGCGATATGGCAAGATCTATCCGTTCGGAGAGGCGTTCGCAGGCATCCTCATGGTCGCCGGGGCGCTGACCTGGCTTTCGGCACCGGTGGCCCTGTTCATCGGCACTGTTGGCGCAGTATCGGTTTTCAAGGCGGTCTATATCGACAAGCGTGAATTGAAATGCGCCTGTGTCGGCGGTGACAGCAATGTGCCGCTTGGCTTTGTCTCGCTCACGGAGAACCTGATGATGATGGTCATGGGGATTTGGATGCCGATCAGGGTCTATCTGATCGGCTGAAAGGCGGGTGCCTTTTTCACATCCCTCAGACCCGTTCTCCCGACAGGTGCGCAGGTCAGACAGCACTGCGAAAAAGGTCAAGCTGAATGGACCAGATAGTCGAAGCATTCACGACCGGGGCGGGCATGCTCTGGAAGGCGCTCTGGGCGCTGATCTTCGGCTATATCATCTCCGCAGGCATCCAAATCTTCGTGACACGGGATCAGATGGCGCGTGTTCTGGGTGATCGTGGTGCCAGGAAGCCAAGCATTGCCGGCTCCTTTGGTTTCGTGTCGTCGTCCTGTTCCTTCGCGGCTCTTGCCGCGTCGCGTTCGATCCTCGTGAAAGGTGCGCATCCGGTCAATTCGATCGCCTTCCTGATTTCATCGACAAATCTGGTGATCGAGCTTGGAATCGTCCTTCTGGTCCTGCTGGGCTGGAAATTCATGGTGGCGAATTTCCTGCTTGGCATCCTGATGACGATCTACGCCTATGCCCTCTCCCTGATGTGGCTTCCAAGGTCGTTTGTCGAAAGCGAAAAAGAGCATGCGGAGAAGGCCCAGTCCGACGAAGGTATGGACACCGACCAGACCATGAAGGGATCGTTCCGCGACAAACTGCTGTCCCGCGAAGGATGGGACCGGATCGCCCGCGTTTTCTTCATGGAATGGAAGATGGTCTGGAAGGAGATCCTCTTCGGCTTCACGGTCGCGGGATTCATTTCCGTCTTTGTGCCGCAGAGCTTCTGGAACGCGATCTTCCTGGTCGCAGATGGCGGTGCGCAGGACGCGCCGGGCTTCCTGATCGTTCTCGAAAACGCGCTGGTGGCACCGGTCGTCGCTTTCTTCACCTTCATCGGGTCGATGGGCAATGTCCCCCTGGCCGCGATGCTCTGGTCGCGTGATGCGTCGTTCGGAGGCGTGATCGCCTTTCTCGGAGCCGATCTTGTTGCTGCCACGGTGATATGGGTGCACGCAAAGTATTATGGCTGGCAGTATGCGCTCTATCTTTCAGGCTTGCTGTACCTGTGCATGGTCGCTGCGGGAATTACGGTGCATTACCTGTTTGCTCTCGTAGGGATGATCCCGACCGAGCGGCCCTCGCTTCAGGAAATGGTCCGGTTCAGCATCGACTACACGTTCTTCCTCAACCTGATATTTCTCGTCATCGGGGCAATACTGATCTGGCTTCACCTCAGAAACGCCAAGGAAAATTAACCGATTGAAGCCAGGAATGGGAAGGTTCCCAGAAGCCAGTAGGCAAACCGGGACAATTGGCCGGTCATGATGGCAACGCCCATGATGATCATGGCGACGCCTGCGCCCTTGTAGAGCCAGCGACCGGCCTTGCCGATCTGTCTGACCCGCGCGGCGATGGCGTCGGTGAACAGCGCGGCCAGCAGGAACGGCACGCCTAGCCCGGCGGAATAGATCGACAGCAGCCAAATGCCGTCCGACATGCCGCCGGAAGTCGAACTGAGTGTCAGGATCGCGCCAAGGATCGGTCCGATGCACGGCGTCCATCCAAACGCGAAGGCCAAGCCCAGGACGTAGGCTCCGAGCGGGCGACCCCCCGGAATGTCGAGTGTGAAGCGGGTGTCACGCGAGAACGCTTCCAGACGGAAGGCACCCAGCATGACCAGTCCGAACAGGATGATGATCGCCCCGCCCAGATAGTTGAGCTCAGTGCGCCAGGACAGAAGCAGCGACCCGAGCGCGCTGGCCCCGGCACCCAACGCGACAAAGACCGTGGAAAATCCCAAAACGAAACAGGCGCTTAGCCCAAGTGCCCCGGCGCGTGCCCGCAGACCGACCGACCGTGTCGTGCGCAAATCCGGCTGGCCCGCAATATAGGAGACATAGCCCGGCACCAGCGGCAGGACGCAGGGCGACAGGAACGAAATGGCTCCCGCCAGAAACGCCGCGACGATGCCGATGCCGGAAATATCCATCATGCGTTACCATGTCCGCTGAAGGGCCGTGATGCCCACCAGAAGGCAATCAGCGGGATTACGATCCATTGCAGTACCGGCGACAACCCTGCATCGAGGACCGGAATGATCGGCATCAGGTCCGAATAGGCCCAAGCCGCGCGGATCACGATGTTGAGCCATTCACTGAACAGCGTATATCCCAAACCGAACAATATTGTCAGGACGGTCACCGATCGTCGTGTCGGCGCCACGAAGGGCCAGCCGCGGCCGGTCAGCATCAAGGCAAGCATCAGCGCGCTCATGGCAATCAGGATGTCGCCACCCGTGCAATGAACCGCGGCGAAGGCGATCTCACCCCAGGTGCCCTCGTTCCAGATCGTGTAGAGCGGCATGTGGGCGAACTCCCAGATCAGATTAGCCGGGATGATCACCGAAAAATATCGACGGAGTGCTGTCAGGGAAATTCTATCCGGCGCGGACTGCATGACGCCAATCGCAGCATTACTCATTGAAACGCCCCCGTCAGCCGGTCCCACCAACCGCGTTCCCGGCGTCGGTGCTGGGCATTGTTGATCAACTCGCTGACATAGAGGATCAGGTTCACATTCTTGAATTCCATGCCATGGAACTTTGCGGCAAACCGCCCCCCGATATCCACGACATGGGTGACCGCACCGTGCATCATCATGTCGCTGTCGTCCGCTATCGTGAACTCCAGCCCGTAGTTCCGCGCCAGAAGGCGCGTTGCGTCGTCAGCCTGATCAGGCCGTTTGGTCAGAATGACCCAGTTGGTCGGATCGAACCGATGCCGGTCCCCGTACCCGCGCAGAACGTCAGGCGTGTCATTCACGGGATCGGTTGTGATCGAGATGAATTGCACCAGATCCCTCATCGGCCCGTCGTTGATCGAAGCCTGGACCGCCGCGATCTTTTCCGCATGGAGCGGGCAGATGTCCGGGCAGTTGGCGTAGATGAAATGCAGGATGACGACCTTGTCGCTGAAATCCGCCAAGCGCACAGGATTGCCCTCCGCATCCTGCAACTCGAAATCCGGGGCCTGTGCTGCGTCGATGGCCTGGAAGTATGGCTCCATCTCGAACATCCGCGCATCCAGATTTTCACCCGGATGATCGGCGGAGGCCGGAAAGGAGATCGTGGCCGCAAATGTCGCCAAGGCGGCGCGCCGGGTCAGATAGACAATCAACTGCATCACCTTTCGGATTGATGGGGCTTGCCACCACCCGCATCGTCGCATTTCCCGCCAGACCCGCCCTTCATGCACAGACCAAGCCCGCACATCGCGGCACAGGGTGCCAGCGAAACCAAGACAGGCGCGAGACCGATCGCGGTGAGCCATCCCCAGTTCAGCGCCATGCCGCCGCCCATAACGGTTGCCGCACCGACGAACAGCAGTCGTCTGCGCGTCAACCACCGGGGCCAATTGCCTGCGCTTTCGATGTCGGCGGCACCCGCATCGTTGGAAGATGATATGTCGGTCATCCGGAAAATCCTTCTGACGTTTGAGTACTGGTCATTCTGATAACTGGGCGGTCAAGGGCGGGCGGCGCTCTTTCAGGGGCGCTTATTCGATAAAGCCTCGCAAGAAGGAGACCATCTCGGGATCATCCCATTCGGCCGGGCCGACCAGTCTCCCAAGCTCCCGCCCCTGCGCGTCGATCAGGATCGTTGTCGGCAGACCGACGGTGCGCAGCGCGGTCATCGACAGCATGGTCTTGTCGACATACATCTTGAGATTGTTGACACCGATCTCGTCGTAGAACCGCCGCACGACGGGCGACCCGGCCCTGTCGATGGACAGGGCGACGACCTCGAAACGGTCGCCGCCAAGTTCCGCCTGAAGTGCATCCAGCGTCGGCATCTCTTCCCGGCAGGGGACGCACCAGGTTGCCCAAACGTTCACGAGGATCACCTTGCCACGAAAATCCTCCATGTCCCCACGGCTGCCGTCCTCGGTCTCGAAGCGCACATTGATCACCGGCTGCGGCGTGTCGTGCAGTGCGAAGCCTTGCGGCCCGGCAAACGCCGTGCCGACGGACAATGCCCAGACGAGCAGCGCCGTTTTGAGATATTTCATGGCGTTGGCTCCTTGCCAGCTTGGGTTTTCAGATCACGGACGATCGGCAAAAGGGTTTCCTCCAGAATCGCTCGCGTGATGGGGCCGACATGGCGGTAGGCAATGGTGCCGTCGGACGTGATGACATAGGTTTCGGGCACGCCGTAAACGCCCCATTCGATGCCAGCACGTCCGTCGATGTCGGCCCCGATGCGCGCGTAGGGATCGCCCAATTCGCCGAGCCAGGCGCGCGCCTGCTCGGGTGGGTCCTTGTAGTTGATCCCGTAGAGCGGCACCTCACCGGTGGCGCTCAGCTCCATGAACAGCGGGTGTTCGGCCCGACAGGGCACACACCACGAGGCAAAGACGTTCACCAGCGAGACATGGCCGATCAGGTCCTGCGTCGAAAGACCTTCCTCGCGGCGGAGCACCGGAGCAAGCGCAAACTCCGGCACAGGTTTGTCGAGAAGCGCCGATGGCAAGTCGTCGCCGCCCCTGAAAAGCCCCCAGCCGAACAAGACCATGAGGGCAAAAGCTATCAGCGGCACCAGCACAAACCCGGAGAT
>JAVJUV010000077.1:0-34071 GCA_040220415.1 Silicimonas sp. | reverse complement strand
CGATCTGCGGATCGGTCTTGGTATGCGTCATTGCGGTCAATCCATAGGTCATCAGGTAACCGATGCGCGTTGTCTCGAACCAGCTCAGATATGCCGCGTTGTTCACGTGGTTCAGAGGATCGAGTTCTGAAAATCTGACGCGGTCCTGCATTCCGAAAGGCCAGCCGGAGATTCCCATGGACTCCAAATCATGCGCATCAAGAGAGGAGTGCAGGTGTTTCATATGACGAAAAATTCCCTTTCACAGACACATTTTCCGCACCCGCACACGCGCCGATGCGATACCGACGTGATACTGAAACACAAAACCTCTCTAAGTCAGATACATGCAACCGTCTCGGTGCGACAAGTGATAGTGGGGGAGAACACAGCCTCAAGGCATGGAGCGGGTGAAGGGAATCGAACCCTCGTCTTAAGCTTGGGAAGCTCCTGCTCTACCATTGAGCTACACCCGCCTTGCATGAAAATCAGTTAGGCGAAGCCCTTTGATGCGTCAAGCGGTCTTGGCTTGCTCAGCCGCGCCGCCTGCGACGCCGTCCACCACCGTCCGGGTCACCCTTGTCGCCTGTGTTGAAGCTGAGTTTCGGAAGAGTAACCAACTGATCCAGATGTGGAAATGTATCCACGGCGTTCGGGATGGCCGAGGCATTGACGAAATGTTCCTGGAACCGCGGTTCTACAGCGGTTTCGATTTTCCGGATGTTCCGTACGGTCGCCTCGATCTCGGCGCGCGCCTCGCGGTTCAGCAGCGCGATCCGCGCCCCGGTGCCGGCGGCGTTCCCTGCGGATGAGACCTTGTCCAGCGGACAGTCAGGGATCATCCCCAACACCATTGCATGTTTGGGAGAGATGTGTGCGCCGAAAGCGCCCGCCAGCACGATCCGTTCAACTCGATCCACACCGCGCTTGTCCATCAGCAGTCGCGCCCCGGAATACAGTGCGGCCTTCGCCATCTGGATTTCTCTTATATCCCGATTGGTTACGATTATCCCACGACCGTCTTCGTCGGGTTCGCGCACAAGGTAGGAATAGGTGCGACCATCAAGAAAGCACCGGTCCGTACCGGTTTGCTCGGGCGATCCGATCAAACCGCTCTGGTCCAGTATTCCCGCCATGCGCATCTCGGCCACCATTTCGATGATGCCCGATCCGCAGATGCCGGTGACGCCGGTTGTTGCAATCGCCTCCTCGAACCCGTCCTCGTCGGACCAGAGATCCGACCCGATCACCTTGTAACGCGGCGTCTTGGTGACAGGATCGATCTCGACCCGCTCGATCGCCCCCGGAGCCGCCCTCTGGCCAGCCGATATTTGCGCGCCTTCGAAAGCGGGTCCCGTTGGAGATGAGCATGCCAGAACTCCGCCCTTGCGATCTCCCAACTGGATTTCGGCGTTGGTGCCGACATCGACAACAAGAACCAGATCTTCCGACTTTTCAGGGGCTTCAGATAACGTCACTGCGGCGGCATCGGCGCCCACGTGCCCCGCGATGCAAGGCAGCAGATAGACCGTGGCCTCGGGATACAGGTCAAGGTCAAGATCGCCCGACGACAGTGACAGCGCGTCGGACGTTGCAAGCGCAAATGGCGCCTGACCCAGTTCGTAGGGATCGATGCCAAGGAACAGGTGGTGCATCACGGGATTGCAGACAACCACCGCGTCGAGGATGTCGGACGATGCAACCTCTACTTCTGCCGCAAGCTCTGCGATCAGCCGGTTCATGCCCTCGCGCACGGCTTTTGTCATCTCGGCGGCGCCGCCGGCGTTCATCATCGAGTAACTTACCCGGCTCATCAGGTCTTCTCCGAACCTGATCTGCGGATTCATCAGGCCGGAAGATGCAACCACTTCACCCGAAGCCAGGTCGCAAAGGTGTCCTGCGATCGTGGTAGACCCGAGGTCCACGGCCAGCCCCAAAACCGGACCCTCATGGAAACCCGGCCAGACTTTCA
Organism: Silicimonas sp.; assembly: GCA_040220415.1. Classification (GTDB taxonomy): domain Bacteria; phylum Pseudomonadota; class Alphaproteobacteria; order Rhodobacterales; family Rhodobacteraceae; genus JAVJUV01. Next base: position 32,120 of record JAVJUV010000077.1, on the reverse strand, counting down.
GGATTCGGGGCGGTGCGGATTCCGCCGGTTGGTAGATCGCGCAGGTGACTTTCCACTCACCTTTTCGAAGGATTGGCTGCAGACTCGCAAGGACAGACAGTCCCGCGTGCGCGCCCGGCAGCTGCCACTGAGTTTCCAGAGCCCTGGCAAGGCGCTCAAGGTCTCCGGTCGGCTCGTGCATGTCGGGTTGTTCGACTTCGACATAATGCAGGCGTACTGCCGGGCTCATCACGATCTCGCGCGCTTCGGCGCGCTTGCGGACCACCTGTTTGTGAACCTGGCTTTCGGGTGGCACGTCGATGACAACGTCGCGTTGTATCGTCGCCTGGCATCCAAGTCGCCGACCCTCGATCAGACCACGCTTTGACTTGTATCGTTCTTCGACGGCGTTCCAGGCGCTAAGAGCGTCGGAAGCGACGTTGACACCGTGTTTCGGAAACTCGCCGTACCCTGGTGTGACCTGGCACTTCGAGCATATGCCACGCCCGCCGCACACCGAGTCGAGATCGACGCCAAGTTGTCGTGCTGCAGTCAGAACGGGTGTTCCTATCGGGAAGCGGCCGCGTTTACCTGAAGGCGTGAAAATGACTAGTGCCGTATCGCTCATGGATTGGTCCTGACTGATTGGGCAGAACATAACGTATTGAAACGCGGGGGAAAGCCTGTGAGCGTCTGAATTTCGTCCAGCCGCGTCAGATGCACTATCAGTTCTGCGTCAGGAATCCCGCCCCATGAAGCCAGACCAGCAATGGCACGGGCAGAACGGCCAGAGCCATCACGATCAGGGTGGACGAAATGCCATACAGACGGGACAGACCGGAGATGAACGCAATTCCGCCGCCTCCGCCAATCAGCGCATTTCCAGGCAGGTTCAGAAGCAGGGCCAACATCAGATATCGGCCTGGAGCAAACAACGGCCTCAGCGATGCCGGAAGAAGGTCTTCAAGCAGGGCCAACCGTTCCTTCCGGTCCAAGGGATCGATGCGTTCCAGAAGTCGACATGCCGGCATCAAGCCCATGTCGCGAAAGAAGGCATGAAGCCACGCGTAGCGAATATAGCGCCCGGCCATGAATGCGATCGACAGACCAAGAAGCGTGGCAAGATAAACAAATGGTGCGATCTCGGCGCCCCGAAGCATCAGCAGGCTGATCCCGATCTCTATCCCGGGGGCAAAGGGAACGGCCATGAGGAGCGCATAGGTTAGAAGCAGAAAGACAAGCAGCCCGACCATCAGAGGCATGTTGTCCCAAGCTTCGATCTTGTCGGTCGTCCATCCGATAATCAGATGAAGGAGATAGACGGTAACGGCAATTCCGCCCATGCGCAGGGCAAGCCTGAACCAGCGAATACTTTTGAAGTCAGGGCTTCCCTGTGGCGACATCTGTCAAGGCTCCGTCGGGCAGCACAGCGGATCGCCGTCAGGCCGAAGGATCAAATTTAGACACGAAGGCACGGAACGACTAGAGAATTCCGCACCGAAGACCGACGTCTTGCGATGACGCCGTTCATTCGAATGCTCGGGTTATCAAGCCCGGCGCCGCCGACGACCCTCGCGCCCGCCGCGGCCGCCGCCACCCGCGCCGGCGACGGGCTTGTTCAGGCGGATCCATTTTCCGCCGGAAGGATCATGATCATTTAGGAAGTCGGCCGCCCTGATGGACAGGACTTCTTCCGATGCCACGCCCGTCTTTGGTCCCAGTCCCAGCAGCGGGCCCAGTTTGCCTAGGTCGACGTCGTCGGGAACCACGATGCCTTGCGCTTCCAGGCGGGCGATACGTTCGCGCACGAGGTCGGCTTCGCTGGACATTCCAACCAGACCTTTCAGCGTCTTCGGGTCTGCTTCGGCTGGTATCTCCAGCCCAAGAGCCCGCAATTCGTCCAGCCGTTCGCCGACGGCCTTGAGCGTTCTCGGCATGGCGACAGGGTTCATGATTGCGCTTGTCATCCCATGACTTGCAGCCATGGCCAGAAAAGCGTTGTTGATCCCGTGGCGATTAGGCAGGCCGAAGGAAATGTTTGACGCCCCACAGGTCGTGTTGACGCCCAACTCCTCTCGCAAACGCCGCACGAGCGTGAAGACCTGAACGCCTGCCGTGGCCATTGCTCCTACGGGCATCACCAGAGGATCGACGACGATGTCATGGGCCGGTATGCCAAAGTCGGCGGCGCGCTCGACGATTTTCTTCGCGACGGCGAATCGAACGTCCGGATCCTCGCTGATGCCGGTGTCATCGTTCGAGATTGCCACTACCGGTACGTTGTATTTCTTGACCAACGGAAGAACCAATTCCATCCGCTCTTCCTCGCCCGTGACCGAGTTCAGGAGAGGGCGGCCATGAGCGGCCTCGAGCCCGGCTTCCAATGCTCCGGGAACAGAGGAGTCGATGCAAAGAGGAACATCCACAAGTCCCTGAACAAGCTCGATCATTTTGCGCATCAAAGGCGGTTCGGTCTCGTTCGGGTTGGGGTTCGAGTTGTAGACGACGCCTGCATTGACATCCAGGACCTGCGCACCGCAGGCCACCTGCTCCAGCGCGTCTTTCTCCACGGTCGAGAAGTTGCCGGCTTCCAACTCGGCAGCGAGTTGCTTGCGACCGGTCGGATTTATACGCTCGCCGATCACGCAGAATGGTTCGTCGAATCCGATAATGACAGTCTGAGTTTTCGACTCGAGAACGGTGCGGGTCATGCAATGGCTCCTTCGAGAGCGGTCAAATGGCGCGAGAGCGCGGCGTCGTTGAAATCGGAGATGGCAAAGAGGGCGCCATTCTCCATGAGTTTCTGGGGTGACAGGCTGCTGGCAACGGCGATTACGTCGATCCCGGCCAAGCGGGCCGCGGTAATTCCAGAGGGGCTGTCTTCGAAGACAAGGGCTTCCGCGGCGGATATGCCAAGGGCACCGAGGGCTGCCAGGTAAAGTTCCGGATGCGGCTTGCCATGGATCACATCATTGGACGTTCCGGTATGGTCAAACTCTTCCGCCATCCCGGTAGCTTCCAGAATGGCTTCGAGGTTCGCACGCGGCCCGTTCGTAACAGCCGCAACCTTGAGACCTCGCGACCGTGCGTGTCGGATGAGTTCACGGGCGCCGGGTATCGGCTCCATCGTCGTGCCTACTTTCTTCCGATAGGCGGCCTCCTTGGCGAGGTCCAACTCATGTGGATCGGCGTTGGGAAGGAAGTCGCGGAAAATCTCGACGTTCTGACGTCCGTGGATTCGTGACATGTAATCGGTCTCGTCGATGACAACCCCACGCTCTGCCAGGAATTCGATGAAAACGGCAATATGGATCGGGTCGCTGTCGACCAGCGTCCCGTCCATGTCGAAGAGAAGGGCCTTCAGGGTCAACTGGCCGCACGCGCCGGTTGCAGATTGCCACGCGACAACGCCCATTCGGCCCCGGTCTTGATTCCGCCCAGCGGAAACAGGTGCACGTTGGTGATTGCAAAATTCGGGTAGGCCGCCTTGTGTGCGGCAAGTGCCGCTACCACGTCGTCTGGCTCATAGGGCAGGACCAGCTTGGTGACATCCATCGCCCGCTTCTGCAGCACGCGCAAAGACGGTCCGACGCCGCATGCGACCGCGAATTTGATCAATGTTTGCAGCTTTGCTGGGCCGGCGATGCCGATGTGGATCGGCAGGTCAACACCAGCCGCTTGTACGGCGTTGGCCCACTCGATGATTGGACCGGCCTCGAAGGCAAACTGCGTGACGATCGCCATTTCCGCGTCCGTCCGCTGATTGAAGGCCGCTTTCCACTTCAAAGCCGCGTCGATGTTGGCCGTTCCGCCCTTGGGATCGATATCCCGATTACCTTCGGGGTGCCCGGCGACGTGAAGCCGCTTGAACCCGGCCTTGTCGAACAGCCCGGATTCGAGCAGATCCATCGAACTGGCAAAGGAGCCCACAGGTTCGGAGACGCCGCCTGCAAGGATAAGTCCCTGCTCGATACCTGCTTCGCCCTGATAGCGCGCGATCCAGTCTGACAGCGTCGTCTCATCCTTGATGATACGGGCCGGAAAATGCGGCATTACCTGGAAACCATCCATCGAAAGCCGCTTGGCAGTCGCCACCATATCTTCGATGGGCGTGCCGTCGATATGTGCGATGTAGACCCGCGTCCGCGCGGGCAGGATGGCGCAAAAATCGTCAACCTTTTCGGCGGTCCTTGGCATTACCTCGATCGAGAAGTCGGACAGGAAATGCTCCACGCGGCTATCCGTCCGGTGGCCGTCGTCGGTCTTTCTTCGGAAATTCAAAAGCGCCATGATAGCTTTCCCTAATTCGCGAGGCGTCATGCCCAACCGTCGTTCGCGATCAGGGCCTTGATCCGGTCCTGATCGTATTCCCTGTCGATGCGCGAGGCCTCGGCGGCAGCGACCTCTTCGGCGTCGCCTGCGACCTCGTAGGGCGCGGCCTTGCGCCACTCTGCCAGATAGGCATCCGTGTCGGCGGCGCCAGCCTTCATCGCTGCGCGGTCAATGGCCTGCTCGAAGCGCTCGGGCAGGGGGGCCTTCACCCCACGCCGGCCTTTGCCGACGATAACCTGCGCGGGAATGTCCCTCCAGTAGACCACGGTGACATCAGGCATCGATGCATCTCCAATTCGCGCCACTCCTACGCCGGACGCATCGTGAATCATGTACGGTTTTCGACATCTTTGGAAACCTTCGCGACGTCGTGTCGTTTAACCGACATCGGGGCTTCCGAACAATGCCCTCAACGTGAAATCGACTCAGGATGATCTTGAGGGTCGCCGACAGGCTTGCACGCAACGCATCCGTGAGTGTAGCGTTGAACCAACCTGAAATCGGAGGGCGACATGCCGCCCAAGCGTCCCGAGGGCGCGACCCGGCTCCCACATGCGGTTGAGCACGTCGCCCCTTTGAAGGCTGATCCAGCGGAGCTTTATGCGGCGCTGGATCTCGGCACGAATTCGTGCCGCATGCTGATTGCCCAGCCAAAGGGCAACCAGTTCCATGTCATTGACAGTTTTTCAAAGTCTGTTCAGCTCGGACTGGGCCTGGAAGCATCAGGGCGGTTGTCCAACGCTTCCATGCAGCGCACGATCAGCGCTCTCAGAATTTGCCGAAAGAAGATCGAGAAGCACCAGGTCGGCAGGATGCGACTGGTGGCGACCGAGGCGTGCCGTCGGGCCCGCAATGGCGCGAGTTTCATGAAGAAGGTGGCGCGCGAAACCGGGCTGAGGCTCGAGATCATCGAACCCGAAGAAGAAGCCAGGCTGGCGGTGATTTCCTGCGCCCCACTGGTTTCCACCAAGACCGAACAGCTTCTGGTGGTCGATATTGGCGGAGGTTCCACCGAACTTGTGTGGATGGATCTCAGCCGGGTCCCGAAAGTTGACCGTCAGCGGGCCATCATGCGCTTGCACAGGGGTTTCAAACAGGATCCGACCTCTCCGTTTCCGGCTGCGCGCGTGGTGGACTGGATCTCGATTCCGCTTGGTGTCGCCACCCTTCGCGACCAGTTCGACGATGTCACGGACGATGCCGCCCGCTTCGCTCTCATGAGCTGGTACTTCGAGGAAAACCTCGCAGATTTCTCGCCCTACGAGTCCGAACAGACACGTGAGGGATTCCAGATTATCGGAACATCGGGGACCGTGACGACGGTTGCGGCCAGCCATCTTGGCTTGCGGCGTTACGACCGATCAAAGGTCGACGGGTTGCGCATGACTTCGGATCAGATTGACCGGGTGATCCGGGATTATCTTGATCTTGGCCCCGAAGGCCGTCGCAAGGATCCAAGGATCGGGCGCGACCGCCATGCTTTGATCATGTCCGGCTCGGCGATCTTGCAGGCGCTTCTTCGGATCTGGCCGACTGATCGCCTTTCGGTTGCCGACCGCGGGCTGCGAGAGGGATTGTTGTACGCCCAGATGTCCGCGGACGGTGTTCTGGACGACGGACCTTACTGACGCGAAACGCCCTTGGTGACATTGGTGAGGTGAATGGCGCCGGCCCGAAAACGAAAAAGGCCGGCACAAGGCCGGCCCTTTGTTTTGTCCTGCAACCCGACTTATTCGCGCTGACCCATGAATGACAGCAGGAACATGAACAGGTTGATGAAATCGAGATACAGGTTCAGTGCGCCCATTATGGCCGACTTCTGGAGCCACTCGGAATCCATAGCCTGCGCATGCATCACATAGTCGTTCTTGATGCGCTGCGTGTCATAAGCCGTCAGGCCGGCGAAAATCAGGATGCCGATCACCGAAATCGCGAAGGCAAGCGCGCTTGACGCGATGAAGAGATTGATCAGCATGGCCACGATCAAGCCGATCAGGCCCATCATGAGGAACGATCCCATGCCCGACAGATCGCGCTTCGTTGTATAGCCCCAAAGGCTGAGGCCAGCGAAACCCGCCGAAGTGGCAAGGAAGGTCTGGGCGATGGATACCCCTGTGAAGGCGGCGAATATCCATGCGATCGAAAGGCCCATGGCCGCTGCAAAGACATAGAAGAAGGTCTGCGCGGCTGCCGCGGACATCCGGTTGATCATGCCGGAGAACAGAAAGACCAGACCCAGCGGAAGGAACATCGCGATCCAGCCCAGGATATTCGGCTGAAGCGTCATTGGATCGCGGAAGATCGAGAGAAGGGCGTCACTGGTGCCAACGGCCCATGCGACGCCGGCTGTGACAAGCATGCCTACGGACATCGTGCCGTAGACCTTGTTCATATGGGCGCGAAGGCCCTCGTCAATCTCGGCCGTGCGTACACCTGGTGCGGTGCGGACGGTCTGATACTCAGCCATTGCTCGTGCTCTCCTAGCGTTAACATATCGATCGGTCGGCAAAACCAACCTCTCCTGTGGCGATATTGGCAGGAAAGTCCCGCATTTCAAGGCCTGAGGCGCGGAAATATAAGTGTTTCCATCAGGTATTGTCCACCTGCCTCAGGCAGACCGAATATCCTCCGCAATAGATCACCGAGTACTGTTTCAAAAAGCTACCAAGCAATAACCACTTTGCCAGTAGCCTGTCGGGTACGCAAAAGGTCTAGTCCTTCCATGGCGCGTTCGAAGGGAAGAACATGGCTGATGTGGGGACGAATGCGCCCTTTTTCATACCAGCGACCGAGTTCGGCGAGGCTGTCGTTCATGGCGCCGCGGCAAAACTTGTCATACCCGCCCCAGTAGAATCCGATGATGGTCTGGTTTTTGACCAGTAAATGGTTGGGCCTGAGGCTCGGCATGGAGCCGCTGGCAAAGCCGATGATCAAGTATCTGCCTTCAGGGGCCAATGCCCTTAGCGCAGCATCACCTGCAGTACCACCAACTGCATCATAGATGACGTCAATTGGTCCCAGCTCTTTGAGTTCAAAAAGCAAATCCTCTGTGTCGCCGTCAATCAGAACTTCGGCACCGGCTTCGCGGGCAATGGCAAGCTTGTCCTTTCCACGGGCAACGGCTGCAACCCGCGCGCCCAACTGGTGCCCGATTTCGACGGCGGTCAGCCCAACGCCGCCCGCCGCGCCAAGCACGACCAGAGTTTCTCCGGCCTTGATGTTTGCTCGGCGGGTAAGTGAGAGATGTGAGGTGCCATAGGCAATCTGAAAACCGGCTGCAGTGGGGTCGTCCATACTTCCGGGAACACGGCGTAGTTTATCTGCCTTAACGACAACATGACTGGCAAGTCCGCCGTTTCCGGGCACACACATCACGCGTTCGCCGACGGCAAACCTGTTTGCACCTGAGCCAAGGTCTTCGACGTGTCCTGCAATCTCCATCCCCGGCACGAAGGGGGTGGGCGCTGTTTCCTGGTACTTGCCTTCGATCATGAGAAGATCGGCGAAATTCAACCCGGTGGCCGTGACGCGAACCAGCACGTCATCCGATGCGAGTGGCTTAAGGTCTATCTTTCTGATTTCCGGGGGGTGTCCAATTTTGGTGACAACCCAAGCCTGTGATTCAGTCATTGTTTTCCATTTCTTCAGAAAGCGTTAACCAGCCCCGTGGTTGGCTGTTGTGCGACGCCATAAAGTCGAGTTAGGATCACAGTTGATCATCGTGTGGTTGTCGCGTTATGTCGCGGGTCCTGGGATCGAATGCAGGGCGCCACTTGAAGTCAACATTGGCTCCGTGACCTGACCAAAAAGACAACTATAAAGTCGGTGCTGCGGCAGACTAGAAAAGCCAAGGTTGAATACGGATAGCTGATTATGAAACATCCGGTAGATGTACACGTTGGCAAGAGGATACGCCATCGTAGGTGGTTGGTAGGGATGACTCAGCAGCAGCTTGCCGAGGCTGTTGGAATCAAATTCCAGCAGATTCAAAAGTATGAGACAGGAATGAACCGCGTTTCGGCCTCTCGTCTTTGGGATATTGCCGAGGCATTGAGCGTTCCTGTCAGCTTCTTCTTCGAGGGCCTCGGCGATGATGCGGTTCCGTCCGACAGTGGCAGTGAACTTCCAACCGATATCCTGAAGGACAAGGAAGCGCTTGAGTTGGTCCGTTCCTACTACGCAATTCCCGAAACGCAGCGCAGGCGCTTGTTCGAACTTGCACGGGTTCTCAGCGACGTCGCTTGACCCGTTCGGCACACCCAAATAGTCCGTTCTGACAGATAACCAATCGGGGTGCGTGACGTGCTCGACAGAATGTCGCCCGACTTGCCTGATCTATGGCCAGTCGCAGAAGCGCTTGCGGAAGTCGCTCGAAGCGAGACCCTGCGCCATTTCCGAAGTCATGCCCTTTATGCGGAAAGCAAGCGGGAAGATTTTGACCCCGTGACAGTTGCTGACCGCAACGCAGAAGCCGCAATGCGAAAGTTGCTGTCCGAACTCAGGCCGGACGATGCCATAATCGGCGAAGAATACGGAGCGACGGCCGGCACCTCGGGTTTGGTCTGGGTACTCGACCCGATTGATGGGACGCGCGGTTACATCAGCGGGACACCGACTTGGGGTGTCCTGATTTCGGTTGCCGACGCCAACGGGCCGTTTCTGGGGATCATCGATCAGCCTTATATAGCAGAACGGTTTTCCGGCGGTTGCGGCCGTGCGGAGGTAACTGGTCCCATGGGGCGCAGTCTGCTTAAAGTAAGCAGAAAGACCTCGCTTGATGAGGCGACCCTTTTCACGACATTTCCCGAGATCGGAACGCTGGAAGAGGGGGCGGCTTTCAGACGCGTCGCGGAAAGAGTGCAGCTTACGCGATACGGATGCGACTGTTATGCCTACGCCTTGCTCGCCGCGGGGCAGATCGATGTCGTGATCGAGGCGGGATTGAATGCCTACGATATCCATGCGCCCATTGCCGTGATCGAAGCGGCGGGGGGTATCCTGACTGATTGGAAGGGCGGTGCCGCGCACGATGGGGGCCGCGTTATCGCGTCGGCCACCCCTCAATTGCACGCGGCAGCTCTGGAACTCCTTGAGAGCGCCGCGTGAGGCGATTGCTGATCCGAGGTGCCGACCACGTCTGCACAATGGATGGCGATGACCTGGCTAACGCCGACATACTGATCGGCGATGGCAGGATCGAACAGGTCGGTCATGCTCTGGATGTGCCTGGCGTGGAAATACTGCAGGCGGCTGGCCTTCTGGTTACTCCAGGCCTCGTGAACACGCACCATCATCTGTATCAAACGCTTACACGGGCAGTCCCGGCCGGCCAGGATGCGCTGCTGTTCGGATGGTTGAACACGCTTTACCCGATATGGGCGCGGTTCACTCCTGAAGACATTTATCTCTCGACAAAGCTGGGCCTTGCGGAGCTCGCACTGTCGGGATGCAGCACAAGTTCGGACCATCTTTATCTGTTCCCGAACGGTGCGCGGCTTGACGATACGATCGAAGCCGCCACGGAGATCGGACTGCGGTTCCATCCGACACGGGGCGCCATGTCGATTGGCCAAAGCTCGGGCGGGCTTCCGCCGGACAGTCTTGTCGAAGACGAGGCGGCCATTCTGGAAGACTGCATCCGTGTGGTGGACACATTTCACGACCCCTCGCCGGGCTCGATGGTTCGGGTAGGTATCGCGCCTTGTTCGCCATTCTCCGTCAGTCGTGAACTGATGAGGGATGCGGCAATCCTCGCCAGGGGAAAAGGCGTGAGACTGCACACGCACCTGGCGGAAAACGACGAGGATATCGCCTATTCGCTGGAGAAACTCGGGTGTCGTCCCGGACAATACGCCGAGGAGCTGGGCTGGACAGGCAATGATGTCTGGCATGCTCATTGCGTGAAACTCGACGCGCAGGAAATCGCACTGTTCGCTCGGACCCGAACAGGAGTTTCCCATTGCCCATGTTCGAACTGCCGCCTTGGATCAGGCATTGCGCCGGTCCGAGCCATGCGAGACGCAGGTGTGGCGGTCGGCCTGGGCGTGGATGGGTCGGCCTCAAACGATCAGGCCAATCTCGCCACCGAAGCGCGCCAGGCGATGTTACTGCAGCGCGTCGCAAATGGAGCGGACCAGATGAGTGCGCGAGAGGCGCTGAAAATAGCGACGGTCGGTGGGGCAGATGTGCTGGGGCGTGACGATATTGGCCGGATTCGTCCCGGCATGCGCGCCGATCTGGCGCTATGGGACATCTCGGGTATCGACAGCGCAGGCAGTTGGGACCCGGCCGCATTTCTGCTGGCAGGTCCAAGGCAAGTAACTCACCTTTTCGTAGAGGGACGGCATATCGTCGAGCACGGACGCTGTTTGACCGTTGATCTGCCCTTTATTGTAGACAAGGCGCGCAGGGCTGTGCAGCGGCTAATGTCCTAGACTGCCGCGATGGCCGCCAGCGCAACAACGATCAGCATTGAAGCCGCCATGAAGAAATTTATCGCCCGTTGTCTGGCCGCTGGAAGGTCAAGACGACGCAAGGTAACGCCAATCCAGAGCCAGAAAACGTGGATCGCAAGCCAGAGTGTATTCAGGATGACCAGCTTGATCGTCATTTCGAGAACAGGCGCTTGGGACATGAAAGCGAATCCGGAAAACAGCGCGGTGTTGACTGCATAGGCCTTGGGATTGATCACCTGAAGCAGAATGCCACCGCGAATACCAGGTGGTTGAGTGCGTTCTATGAAGGCGATCCTGGCACCTGCAAAGGCAATGCGGAACGCAAGCCAGCAGAGATAGGTGGCGGAAGCAATTGAAAATGCGATCCGAATGCCGGGATCAGCCAGCATCGCCGCCGCAAGCCCGGTGATGACGCCCAGACAGACGAGGTTCGTCCCGATGAAAAGCCCGACAAGATAGCGCGACCCGTGGCGATAACCGAACGCAGCGCCGACGCCGGCGAGTGACAAGACGCCCGGTCCCGGAGTCACGATCAGAAACAGGACGGCGAGGGCAAAGGTCAGCACGTGACCGGCTCTCCCATAATGCGAACATCACGGACTGCGCGATCGTCGCCCATCATGATTGTCGGAAACAGCGCTTCCCATATGTCGTTGGCGCGCGCCTCGCGTTGCGCGATCGCAGGTGTCGAGGCGAGATCCAGAATAACGAGGTCCGCGTCGTAGCCGAGCGAGAGGCGACCGATCCGATGACTCAACCGGAGAGTATTGGCAGACCCTTCTGTGGCGAGCCAGATCAGCTCCGCAGGATGCAGCGCCCGTCCGCGCAGTTGAGCCACTTCGTAGGCGGCGGCCATTGTGCGAAGCATCGAGAAGGAAGACCCGCCGCCCGTGTCGGTCGCCAGTCCGACGATCTGATCTTCATCGGTCAGACCGGCCATGTCAAAAAGGCCCGAGCCGATGAAGGTGTTGGAGGTCGGGCAGTGAATGAGGGCACCACCTACTTCGCCGAGCCTGCGACGTTCGCGTTCGGAAAGGTGGATGGCATGTCCATACAGACCGCCGGGGCCAAGTAGGCCTGCGGCCTCGTAGGTATCCAGGTAATCCCGCGCCTCGGGGAACAATTCGGCAACCCAGGCGACTTCGTCGGTTTGCTCGGATAGATGCGTCTGCATCGAGCAATCGGGATTTTCGGACCAGAGAGAACCAAGCGCTTCAAGTTGCTCTCGGGTGGATGTGGGAGAGAAGCGCGGTGTTATGGCGTAAGATAGTCGATCCGTGTTGTGCCAGCGCTCCAGCAACCGTTTGCTGTCGTCATAGGCCGATTGGGCAGTGTCACGCAGACTTTCCGGTGCATTTCGGTCCATGCAGGTTTTTCCGGCGATCGCACAGAGATTTCGGCGTGATGCCTCGGTAAAGAAAGCCTCGACGCTCTCGGGATGAATTGTGCAGTAGCTCGCCACAGTCGTTGTACCGTGCGAAAGCGAGATGTCGAAGAACATCCGTGCGGCTTCGGCTGCGTAGGCGGGATCATTGAAGCGCATCTCTTCCGGGAATGTGTAGGTATTCAGCCAGTCGATCAGCCGCTTTCCCCAACTCGCAATGATCGCGGTCTGAGGGTAATGGACATGCGCATCGATGAAGCCCGGAAGGATCAGCGCTCTACCATAGTCGGTCACACCGGCTTCGGGATGAGCTTGACGCAGGTCGTCGGCAGTTCCCATCGCGGCAATGCGGCCGTTACGGATCAAAACCCCGCCGCGGGCGTCATGTCGCGCGGCCCCGGGCCCCTCCCGGAACGGGTTGCCGACGAATTCAATTGTCTGTCCCAACAGCAGTTGGCTCTGTTCCATGGCTCGATCCCCTTACCGATACTCTCTAAAGTATGGCGCGTGCCGGTTGTCCATCCCGAGCAATACACTAGGGTGCCCGGCAGATTCCCCTCGGAGTTCGCGTGATGACCGACCAGACCGAAACAACGGACCATCCAGAGGACGAGACGGAAGACGATTACGCACTTCGAAATCGCGTCGTTGCCGCCGCCGTTGATGCCGCACAAGCAGGGGACCGTGCCCGTCTTGAGGGCGTGTTTGAGCCTTTGCATCCCGCTGACATTGCTGACCTTCTGGAACAGGTCGGAACCGATGACCGCACGGCAATACTGCGGCTGGCCGGCGACTATATCGACGGCGAAATCCTGTCGGAAATCGACGAAGACATCCGCGATGAGGTGATCGAGGCGCTGGACCCCGAGGTGCTGGCCGCCGCCGTTCAGGATCTCGAATCGGATGACGTTGTCGATCTGATCGAAGATCTGGACGAACCGAGACAGGAAGCGATCCTCGAAACCCTGGACGTGGTCGACCGGATCGCTGTCGAGAAGGCGCTTTCTTATCCGGAATACTCTGCAGGTCGTCTGATGCAGCGCGAGGTTGTCATCGCGCCCGAGCATTGGACAGTCGGGGACACGATCGACCATCTCCGGGCACACGACGATCTGCCAGACCAGTTCTATCACGTCATCCTTGTCGATCCACGACACCGACCCACGGCCTATGTGACCCTTGGTAGGATCATGTCTTCGCGCCGCGAGGTCCCGCTGAAAGACATCACCGAGGATAGCTTCCGTTCCTTCGAAGTTGATGAGGAAGAAGGTGATGTCGCCTATGCCTTCAACCAGTACCATCTCATCTCTGCGCCGGTTGTCGACGAGGACGGGCGGTTGGTCGGGATCATAACGATCGACGATGCGATGGCGGTACTCGACGAGGAACATGAAGAGGACGTTCTCCGCCTGGGCGGCGTCGGCGACGAAAGCCTGTCAAACACGACGTTCGAGATCGTGAAGATGCGGTTCCCCTGGCTGGGTATAAACCTTGCGACTGCAATCCTTGCTTCCGTCGTGATTTCGCTATTCGAGGACGTCCTGTCCGCTGTTGTCGCTCTTGCCGTTCTGATGCCGATCGTCGCGTCAATGGGAGGCAATGCGGGGACGCAGTCAATGACCGTTGCGGTGCGGGCACTCGCAACCCGCGACCTGACGGGTTCGAACGCCCTGCGGGTCATCCGACGGGAGGCTACGGCCGGCTTGCTGAATGGTCTGCTTTTTGCAGTCGTGATGGGCTTCGTTGGATTGATCTGGTTCGGTCAACCGATGATAGGCGTGGTGATCGCCGCGGCGATGGTCGTGAACCTGCTTGCGGCGGGTCTGTCAGGTGTCTTGATCCCGCTCGCCCTCGACAGGTTTGGTGTGGACCCAGCGCTGGCATCCGGCACATTCGTGACAACCGTGACCGATGTCGTTGGCTTCTTCGCTTTCCTCGGCCTGGCCTCGATGGTGTTGTTATGACGGTGAAAGACACAAAGGCTTTGGCGCGAAAGACGGCCTTCGCGCGTCGCGAACAAGCAGACGTCAGGTCGAACACCGAGGCAAACCGGCACCTTGGTCTTGCTGTTCGATCTGCCAAAGGACGGACTGTGTCAGGCTATTGGCCGATGCGAACTGAAATCGACCCGCGGCCAACGCTGGATGCTCTCGCCAATACACATGTGCTTTGTCTTCCGGTGGTGATCGGGCCTGGCCGGGCCCTGGAGTTCCGACGCTGGTCGCCGGGCGTCGCTATGTCCGCAGGTGCCTTCGGCACGCACTGGCCTGCCGAGGACGACCGGGTTACGCCAGAAATTCTGATCGTGCCGCTTGCCGCGTTTGATCGGCGCGGCTATCGGCTGGGCTATGGCGGGGGCTTCTACGACCGAACCCTGGAGCGACTGCGGGCCAACGGGCCGGTAACAGCAATTGGCTTTGCCTATTCGATACAGGAAGCCAAAGAGATTCCGACCGAGGCGACGGATCAACCGCTCGACATGATCGTGACGGAAAAAGGGATTCTGCATGCGACCTGACACCGCTTGCCAGCGCAGAGCGTGGGGACTAGGGCTGGGCTATGAAACTTCTCTTTCTTGGTGATGTCATGGGCCGGTCGGGACGCCGTGCCCTTACCGAGCGTCTGGCCGGCATCCGCGCGCAGCTGAAGCTCGATTTCGTGGTCGTGAACGGCGAGAACGCGACCTCGGGTGCAGGATTGACGCCAGATCATGCAAAGGCGCTGCTCGAGGCCGGGGCAGACGTTGTGACGCTGGGTGATCATGCATTCGATCAGCGCGACATGCTTGCGCATATCGACAGCGAACCAAGGATCATTCGTCCGATCAACTTTGCAAAAGGTGCTCCGGGGCACGGAGCACGCGTCTTCAATGCCCCCGGAGGTCGAAAAGTTCTCGTGGCGCAAATACTCGGTCAGGTATTCATGAAGCGCGCGTTCGACGACCCGTTTTCGGCCATCGACGAGGTCCTGAGAAAGCATCCCCTGGGAGGTATGGTTCAGGCCAGCCTTGTGGACATCCATTGCGAAGCCACCTCCGAGAAGATGGCGATGGGTCATTTCTGCGATGGGCGTGCAAGTGTCGTGGTCGGGACCCACACCCATGTGCCGACAGCGGATGCAATGGTTCTTCCCAAGGGCACCGCATACCTGACCGATGCCGGCATGTGCGGCGACTACAATTCGGTGATTGGCATGGACAAGGAGGAACCACTTCGCCGTTTCATTACCGGGATGCCCAAAGCACGTTTTCAGCCGGCAACCGGGGATGCGACACTGTCCGGGCTGTATGTCGAAACGGACGAAAGAACCGGAAAGGCGACCAAGGCTACCGCATTTCGGGATGGCGGACTTCTAGAAAGTGCCTGTCCCGGTGTGTAAAACTGCGCAGTCCGATGGCGTGATGGCCCGAAGGGGATCCTCTGTATGGCATTCGTTACCTAGTAAGTGGACAGCGACCCTTTACGAAGCGGGTGGTCAACAACACGGCCAACAGCAGCAGAATCAGGCCTCGAAAAACGGACAACCCCACATTGGAAGATTGACGATTTCCAAGATCACACCGAGTGCAGTTCATTGATCCAAGGCTAGTTTTCCCTTGTAAGCCTTCGAGCGATGGCGTCTCCAAGGGTCATCGGAAAGGGCAAGAAGATGACGCGACGAACCGCGCTTTTGCTTTTCATCCTCGCGATCATGGGCGCTGGGTGGGGTATGACACAGCCTCTTTCGAAGATCGCCGTGTCCGGCGGGTACCGCCACTTCGGACTTGTCTTCTGGCAACTTGCAATCGGCGCGGTTGTTCTTGCGGTAGTCCGCAGTATTCATTTCGAACGTTCTCCGGCCACTTCGGAGCAGCTTCGAGGTGGTCGACTGACAGTGCGATTTGGGTGGCCGAAGCTTCGATTCGACGCCGCCGCCCTGCGTATCTATCTGATCATTGCACTCATCGGCACGGTCTTGCCGAATTCGGCCTCTTACGAAGCAATTCGTCATCTGCCTTCGGGACTTGTCTCGATTCTTCTTTCACTCGTGCCCATGTTCGCCTTTCCGATAGCGCTTGCCTTCGGGAACGAGCGGTTCGAAGTCGTGCGGTTCGGTGGGCTTGCGCTGGGTCTGGGCGGGGTACTTCTGATTGTCGCGCCAGAGGCATCGCTGCCCGAGGGAGCCATCATCGCGTTTATCCCGCTCGCGCTGATCGCGCCCTTCTTCTATGGCCTGGAAGGCAATGTCGTGGCCAAGTGGGGAACCAATGGATTGTCTGCCATCGATGTTCTTTTCGGCGCCTCAGCCCTAGGCGCCGTGATCACATTGCCGCTTGCTCTGACGACCGGACATTTCATCGATCTCCGTCCACCCTGGGGATTGCCGGACGTCGCGATTCTCTGCGCGGCGCTCATCCACGTTGTCGTCTACACAACCTATGTCTGGATGGTTGGCGCGGCCGGTGCGGTCTTTGCAGTTCAGGTCAGCTATCTCGTAACCGGGTTCGGAGTACTGTGGGCCATGCTTATCCTTGGCGAAAACTACTCGGGCTGGATCTGGTCTGCCATGGCCATGATCCTTGCCGGAGTTTTCCTGGTTCAGCCACGTCCCAGCGAAGTGCTTGCGGATGCACAAACGCCGACTACCATCGGACCCGGGACCCGTTAGGAGACGGTCGATGCTCAACTTTCTCGGCGTAGAACCATCGGTTTTCGCAATCACGGGCATCCTGGTCGTACTTGTCATGCTGGTGCTCTTTGCGCGCGAGACTTATCCTCCGGAAGTCACCGCCATCGGCGGCGCGGCTGCGATGTATCTGCTTGGGTTGCTGCCCTTCGACCGCGTCAGCGGTGTGTTTTCGAATTCAGCACCCTGGACAATCGCGGCGATGTTTCTTGTCATGGGCGGCTTGGTTCGCACGGGCGCTCTGAAATGGCTGACCGTTCAAGCGGATCGGAGAGCCGACAAGGCACCTGTCACGACACTGATCATCTGCCTGGTCGTGGTGGCTGCGGGTTCGGCCATTTTGAACAACACCCCTGTGGTCGTTCTGATGATCCCGATTTTCGTACAACTGGCGAACCGGATGGGGATATCGCCGTCGAAAGTGCTTATTCCACTGTCCTACGCGGCGATCCTGGGCGGGACGATTACCTTGATCGGCACTTCGACAAACCTGCTTGTCGACGGCGTTGCCAGGTCTCGGGGTATCGAGCCATTCTCCATATTCGAGATTGCGCCGCTGGGCCTGATCCAGGTGTTGGCCGGTGGAGCCTACATGGCACTCCTGGGTCGTCGACTTTTGCCTACCCGGACATCCATGGGGGGGCTCCTGGGCGGCGACCGGCGAAAAATGAAGTACTTTACCGAGTTGGCTATCCCTGAGGCATCCGATCTCATCGGCCAAAAGCCACAGGAGGTCGATCTCTTCATTCGCGACGGCGTGCGAGTTGTGGATGTTCTGCGAGGCGACGCTTCACTTCGACGAGACATGAAGGAAGTGGTTCTCAAGGCCGGCGATCGCGTGATGCTGCGGACGGATGTCGCGGAACTTTTGGGCTTTCAGGGCGATAGCCAGTTGCGTCCGGTGGACAAGCTGTCTTCCGTGGCGACGGAAACCGTCGAGGTTCTGATTACTCCGGGTTGCCGGATGGTCGGCCGCTCGCTCGGGTCGTTGCGCTTGCGTCGCCGATACGGCGTTTATCCTTTGGCGGTTCATCGCCGCGACCAGAACATCGGACGACAACTGGACGATGTGGTCGTCAGGGTCGGTGACACGCTTTTGCTGGAAGGGGCCGGAGACGACATTCACCGGCTGGCGATCGATATGGACCTGGTAGAGGTCAATCGGCCAGCGGAACAGGCGTTCCGGCGTGGAAAGGCGCCGATTGCGATCATGGCACTGGCAGGTGTTGTCGGTCTTGCAGCCTTGGGTGTCGCCGACATCCTGCCGTTGGCGCTTCTGGCCGTCGCCCTGATCCTGTTGACCAGATGCATCGATGCGGACGAGGCGTTCTCCATGGTCGAGGGGCGTCTGCTGGCGCTAATCTTCGCGATGCTCATGGTCGGCACCAGCCTGGAGCATGCGGGCTCTGTCCAGATGATCGTGACGTATGTCCAACCGCTTCTCGCTGAGGCTCCACCTTTTCTCGTGATTTTGTGCGTCTACGTTCTGGCCTCGACTTTGACCGAAGTCGTGACGAACAATGCGGTGGCAGTCATTCTGACGCCGATTGCAATTCAGCTCGGGATCGCACTTGGCTTGGATCCGCGACCGCTGGTGGTAACGGTCATGTTCGCAGCTTCGGCCGCCTTCTCGACACCGATCGGTTACCAGACCAACACGCTGGTCTACGGTCCGGGTGGCTACCGGTTCACCGACTTCACGCGCGTTGGCCTACCACTGAACATTCTCTTGGCCCTGACCGCCAGTTTCTTTATCCCGATGATCTGGCCTGTTTGACGAGGAAGCACATGAAAAACATCGAACTTCTGAAGCATCTCTGCGAAACGCCTGGTGTTCCGGGGCACGAGGAACGCGTGCGAGACTTGATCCGGAAAGAGATCGAGGGTTTGGCGGACGAAGTCCACGAGGATCCCATGGGGTCGCTTCATGCGATCCGGAAAGGGAAAGGCAAAGACCCCGAGAGGATCATGTTGCTTTGCCACATGGACGAGATCGGATTCCTGGTGAGCCACATCAACGACAAGGGGTTTCTTTACTTGCAGACAGTTGGCGGCTTCGATCCGAGAAATCTGTTCTCGCGTCGCGTTCTGGTCTGCACCGATGGGGCCGATCTTAAAGCGGTAATGAACCCTGGTGGTCGACCGGTCCACATCGCCAGTCCGGAAGATCGAAAGAAGATCCCGCAACCTCATGAATTTTTTGTCGATACCGGCCTCGGCGCGAAAGCGAAGGACGTCGTCAAGGTGGGCGACATGGTGGTGATGGACGAGCCATTCCTGGAAATGGGCGAGAAGGTGGTTTCGAAGGCGCTGGACAACCGGATCGCGTGCTGGCTGGGCATCGAAGCACTTCGGGGCCTGGGCAAGACGAAGACCAAGGCCGAGATTCACGTTGTCTTCACGACGCAAGAAGAGGTGGGATTGCGAGGGGCGCGAACGGCTGCCTATCACGTGAAGCCGGACATAGGCATCGGGATCGATACGACACTGGCTTGCGACACGCCGGGTGTGCCGGAGCAGGACCGGACGACGGAGCAGGGCAAGGGGTTCGGGCTGCACATTCGCGACGGCTCGTTCATTGCCGACAAGGCCCTGGTGGCGGAAATCGCGAGTTTGGCCGAGAAAAAGAAGATCCCCTTTCAGCGGACGATGCTGCGATCCGGTGGACAGGACGGCGCGGCGGCGCAGCAGGCGGCGGCCGGTGCGCGGGCCGTCGGGATCGTGGTCGGAACGCGGTATATCCATACCGTGACCGAAATGATCGAAAAGAGCGATCTGGAAGCGGCGCGCGATATCCTGGTGGCCTATCTGAAGACGAAGTAACGGCATCGCCCGATGGGGTTAAAACTTCGTCACCGCGCCGTTCGGCGCCATTTTGGCCGAACATCGCGGAGATTCAGTCTAATATTATGATAAATAACGGATAAATCGAGTTGTGACGCTATCGGTATAGCGTCGGTATTACGTCGGTATTTTGTCGGTGTCTGCCGGACGGTCGCGTAGTGCCCTGTTAACGCGGCCATTCTGCTCCTGGCAGGTTAAGGCTTTCTGGCAGCAGCGCGCGGAGCCCGGGTCAAGTCCAGCGCAAGGAGTCTGAGAAGTCGTTTTGCCGGCTGGTCCTGAGGGAAACCAAGTCAATTCAAATGGCTGCCTTCGATCCACCGCCAACCCTTCATGCGTGCGCGGAACCAGCTTCGCTGGCGTTTGGCGAATTGCCTTGTTGCCAGGGTGGCGGCCGTCATGGCTTCCTTCAGCGACTTTTCGCCCCTGATATGGGCGATCAGTTCGGCTGCACCAATGGCCTTGGCGGATGGAAGCTCCGGATGCCATGTTTCGGCATTGCGGCGGGCCTCGGTCAGTGCGCCTTCGGCCAACATTCTTTCGAAACGCGCTTCGATCCGCGGATCGAGCCAATCCCTGGGGGCGTCGATCACGATGGCCTGGCAGGCTGACAGGGGCAGCAATGGCGGCGGCGTCTGATCCTGCCAGAGCGCGAGCCCGCGGCCAGTAGTGCGAAGTACCTCCCATGCGCGCTGGATGCGCATCGGGTTGGCGCGGTCTATTCGCGCCGCAGTCTCTGCGTCGATCTCGGCAAGCAGGGAGCCAGCGCCTTCGGTCTTGATCCTGGTCTGCGCCTCGGCGCGAACCTTTTCCGGGGTCGGGGGTATCTCGGCCAGGCCTTCGGTCAGGGCCGAGAAATAGAGGCCTGTGCCGCCGACGATCACCGGCGGCGGACCGTCGAGAAGCGGTGTCAGATCGCGCAGCCAGTCGCCGACCGAATAGGGCCGATCCCCCGGCACATGTCCGTAAAGCCGGTGCGGCCACGCCGCTTCGTCCTCGTTCGTCGGGCGTGCCGTCAGGATGCGCCAGTCCGAATAGACCTGAAGTGCATCGGCATTCACCACCGGCCCGCCGAGATGCCTGGCTGCGAGAAGCGCAAACGCCGACTTGCCACTGGCGGTCGGGCCTGCGATGAGCAGGGGGCGGGATCTGTCGAGTGTCCGGATGATCGAGTCGATGATTAAGGCCCCTTCTGGCGTTGATCTGCACCGGGTTTTCCGACATTTTCGCGCCGGGCGCAAAGCCCCCAGCCAGAACACGCGAGCGAGGGATATCGAAAATGACGGACGACAGGGACGCCCCGGCTTATACACGCGTGCTGCTGAAGATCTCGGGTGAGGCGTTGATGGGTGACCAGGGCTTCGGTCTGCACCCTCCGACGGTCGCGCGGATTGCCCAGGAAGTGAAGTCGGTTCACGACCTTGGCGTTGAAATCTGCATGGTCATCGGCGGAGGCAACATATTCCGCGGACTTGCCGGGTCGGCCCAGGGGATGGAGCGGACGACTGCCGACTACATGGGGATGCTGGCGACGGTGATGAACGCGCTTGCCATGCAATCCTCGCTTGAATCGATTGGCGTATTTACTCGCGTCATCAGCGCGATCCGGATGGATGAGGTGGCCGAGCCCTATATCCGCCGCCGCGCGGTCCGCCACCTGGAAAAGAAACGGGTCTGCATTTTTGCCGCCGGAACCGGGAATCCGTACTTCACCACCGACACCGCGGCGACGCTGCGGGCCTCCGAGATGTCGTGCCAGGCAATCTTCAAGGGTACCAAGGTAGACGGCGTCTACGACAAGGATCCGATCAAGCATCCCGACGCCAAGAGATTCGAGACGGTCACATACGACGAGGTTCTGGCCCAGCACCTTGGCGTCATGGATGCCAGCGCGATCGCGCTGGCGCGTGACAACAAGTTGCCAATCATCGTCTTTTCGCTGGATGAGCCTGGTGGATTCCGCGGCATTCTGGCGGGCGAGGGCACCTACACCATCGTCAGAGAGCATCGCGACAGACGATCCTGACGGCGACGCCCGGCCAGTTCCAAGATGTATCGATCCCGGATTCGGTATCGATAGCGTATCCGGAATGTGCGGCGAACCGGCAACACACCTGCACATGAACTGGTTGCCAGGTGCACGGGATTGCCACAGGTCCTCTATACATTTGCCTTTTGTTACAGGTATAGAGAGCCAACTGAGGCGATCGAGCCACAGAGCAAGACGCAGAAAAACGAGTCACGAGCAATGGCGGACGATCTGGAAATCGACCTGGACGATCTGGAGCGCAGGATGGACGGCGCCCTGACCGCTTTGCGGCAGGAATTCCTGACCTTGCGGACCGGTCGTGCTGCGGCGTCGATGCTGGAACCCGTCATGGTCGATGCCTATGGCGCGATGACGCCGATCAACCAGGTCGGCACGGTCAATGTGCCCGAGCCGCGGATGATTACCGTGAACGTCTGGGACAAGAGCATGACCAGCAAGGTGGAAAAGGCAATCCGCGAATCCGGTCTTGGGATCAACCCGGTGGTCGATGGCACGATCATCCGGCTTCCGATCCCCGAACTGAACGAGGAACGCCGCCGGGAACTGACCAAGGTGGCCGGGCATTATGCCGAGAACGCGCGCGTCGCGATCCGGAATGTCCGCCGCGACGGGATGGACCAGATCAAGAAGGCTAAGGGCTCGGGCATGTCCGAAGACGACCAGAAATTCTGGGAAACGGCGGTTCAGGAACTGACTGACAAGGCTATCGCGAAGATAGACGCCGCCCTGGAGTCCAAACAGGAAGAAATCATGCAGGTCTGAGACCTGTCGCTGGGGTGGGCATTGAAGTACGAGGAGACCCGGATTGGGCAGGAACGGTAGAAGCGGCACCCCCGAGCACGTCGCCATTATCATGGACGGGAACGGCCGGTGGGCGCAGGCACGCGGCAAGCCGCGGTTGTTCGGGCATCATGCGGGTGCGAAGCGCGTGCGGGAGATTCTTGAATCCTGTCCGGATCTTGGGGTCAAGTACCTGACGATATTCGCTTTCTCGACAGAGAACTGGAAGCGGACCCAGGCCGAGGTGTCGGGTCTTATGAAGCTGTTCAAGCGCTATCTGATGAGCGAAACCAAGGCGCTGGTCGAATCCGGTGTGCGGGTTCGCTTCATCGGCGATCGGATCAGACTGGACGAGACGCTTGTCGCCCTGATGGACGAGCTTGAGCTTCTTACCTGCAACAATGACCTGGTACATCTGACCGTGGCGCTGAACTATGGCGGTCGCGACGAGGTGACGCGCGCAGCCAAACGGCTGTGCCGCGAGGTCGCGGCGGGCAAGGTCGATCCCGAGAAGGTCGACGCCGAGACGTTGGCGAAGCATCTGGATACCTACGTGCTGCCGGACCCCGATCTTGTGATCCGGACCAGCGGAGAGGCCCGGATCTCGAACTTCCTGCTGTGGCAGTCGGCCTATTCCGAGTACCAGTTCGTCGACACTCTCTGGCCGGACTTCACACGTGACGAGTTCGCGCGTGTCCTTGCCGGCTATTCCATGCGCGAGCGCCGATTTGGAGCCGTGCCGGGATGAACCACGCCGGGGTGGGGCAGTGGAACGATCTTGGACAGCGGCTGATATCGGGCGGCATCTTTGCCACCGCAGGTCTTCTCTTGATGTGGCTGGGCGGACACCCGTTTCACGTGTTTGTCGGGATAATATGCGGCATCATGGTCTGGGAAGTGGCCCGGATGATCGGCGCCGGTTCAGCAGCGGTCCCCTTTGGTTGTCTGGCGGGCGTCGCCCTGTTGCTGCTTGTGACCTTCCCTGTCGGTTACACGCTGCCGTTGGTCTTCCTGCCGGCGCTTGTCGGCGTGACGCGGCTTGAGCGGCATCGGGTCAGCTATGCGCTGTATTCATCCGCGATCCTTATGGCCGGGTTCGGGCTGGTCCACCTGCGGGACGACTTCGGGTTCATGTGGATGGTCTGGCTGGCGCTGGTCGTGATCGCCTCGGACGTCCTGGGGTATTTTGTCGGACGAACCGTCGGCGGGCCCAAATTCTGGCCCAAAGTCAGCCCGAAGAAAACCTGGTCCGGCACGCTGGCCGGCTGGATCGGCGCGGGCGGGATAGGCGCTCTTTTTGCTTGGAAGGGACTTGCGGGAGGCGAGATTGTGGGAATCTCGATCGCCGTCGCCATTGCAGGACAGTTCGGGGACATCGCGGAAAGCGCGTTGAAGCGCCGGATGGGTGTCAAGGATTCATCTTCGATCCTGCCCGGTCACGGAGGAATGTTCGACCGCTTCGATGCCATGCTGGGGGCCGCGTTGTTCTTGCTGCTGGTCGAGCAGATCATCGATTTCCCACCGGTTCCAGTCTGATGCGCCGCGTCACGATATTCGGGTCCACCGGCTCGATCGGGTGCAATACGGTTGATCTGATCAACAGGGCGCCCGAGGAGTATGACGTCGTTGCGCTGACGGGCGGCAGGAATGTGAGAAAGCTCGCTGAACAGGCCATCGGATTGAAAGCCGACCTGGCCGTTACGGCGCATGAGGAGTGCCACGCCGAGTTGAGGTCGCTGCTTGAGGGCACTGGAATTGAAACGGCCGCCGGCGAAGCGGCTGTGACAGAGGCTGCCGAACGACCGGCGGACTGGTTCATGTCCGCGATCGTGGGCGCGGCGGGACTTGCACCGGGACTGAAGGCACTTGAACACGGCGGAACGCTGGCGCTTGCAAACAAGGAGAGCCTTGTCACTGCGGGCCCCTTGCTTCTGGACACGGCGCGTAGGCATGAGGCGCGCGTATTGCCGGTGGATAGTGAACACTCGGCCGTATTCCAGGCGCTGGTTGGGGAAGATACAGCCGCCGTCGAGCGCGTGATCATCACGGCCTCTGGTGGCGCCTTCCGCGATTGGCCGTTGGCGAAGCTGAAGACCGCGACTGTGGAAGAGGCATCACTTCATCCGAATTGGGCGATGGGTCAGAGGATTACAATCGACAGTGCGAGTCTGTTTAACAAAGCGCTGGAATTGATTGAAACACATCAATTTTTTGGGGTTGATGCCAATCAGATAGAGGCGGTGATCCATCCCGAAAGCCTGATCCACGCCATGGTGGGATTCCGTGACGGCGCTCTGATGGCTCATGTCGGACCGCCGGATATGCGCCATGCCATCGGCTATGCGCTGCACTGGCCCGACAGGCGCGAATTGCCTGTCGCGCGGCTGGATTTCGCCGCGATCGGCAGTCTGACGTTCCGCGCACCGGACACGGAGCGATATCCCGCCCTGGCGCTGGCCCGTGAAGTCATGCAAAGCGGTGGCCTGACCGGGGCGGTGTTCAACGCCGCCAAGGAATGTGCGCTGGATGCCTTCATAGACAAGCGGATCGGGTTCCTGGATATGGCTTCGATCGTCGCCGAGGTGATCGAAAATATGTCAGGCGAAGGTCTAGGAAAGGCCGCGATTACCCTTGATTCTGTGCGCCAGGCAGACCAGATGGCTCGGAGACGGGCCGAAGAGATCATTGAAAACGCACGAGGTAGGCATTCATGGATGCAGGGCTGATCCCGACTTTCGGAGGCTTCGCCTGGACGATCGCAGCCTTCGTGGTGGCGCTTTCGGTCATCGTGGCGATCCATGAGTACGGCCACTACATCGTCGGCAAGTGGTCGGGCATCAAGGCCGAGGTGTTTTCGATCGGCTTCGGACCCGTCATTGCCAGCCGGATCGGAAAGGACGGCACGCGCTGGCAGATCGCCGCCCTGCCGTTCGGCGGATACGTCAAGTTCATGGGCGATGCCGGTGCGGCATCGGACCGGCCGGACGAGGCGGTTCTGAACGCCTTGAGCGAGGAAGAGCGGCGGCAAACGATGCACGGAGCGCCGCTTTGGGCGCGGGCAGCGACCGTGATTGCCGGGCCGGCCTTCAACTTCATTCTGTCTTTCCTGCTATTTGCGGCACTTCTATTCGCACGCGGTGTCGCGACAGACCCAATAACAGTTGCTGAAGCCCGGGCGGTTCCCGTTCAGGCGGAAGCTTTGCTGCCTGGAGACGTTCTTCTCGAAATCGAAGGCCAGACAGTACCCGCGACCGAGGGATTCGCGTCTTTCGGCGAGACCTTGGCGCCCGCGCCGACGCTGACCTACACGGTACTTCGTGACGGTGTGGAAGCCGAGATCGAAGGCCCCTGGCTGTATCCGCCATTGGCCATCTCGGTGACGCCCGGATCCGCCGCCGACAAGGGTGGTGTGCGGGAAGGCGATGTCGTGACGGCGATCAACGGCAGCGAGGTCTACGATTTCGACCAGCTTCGCGAAGCGGTCGGCAATTCCGGCGGTGAACCGGTGACGCTGTCGATATGGCGGGATGGCGAAATCCTGGAATTGACCCTTCAGCCCGAGCGCCGTGACCTTCCCTTGCCCGACGGCGGTTTCGAGACGCGGTATCTGATCGGAATCGGGGGAGGTTTGGTCTTCGAACCCGAAAGCGAAGCCCCCGGCATCGGAGAGGCGCTGCTTTACGGTGTCAACCAGACGATCTTCATCGTCGAATCGTCGGTGTCCGGCCTTTATCACATGATCGCGGGCAAGATTTCGACCTGCAACCTGTCCGGTCCGATCGGGATCGCCGAAACCTCGGGGCAGGCGGCAAGCCAGGGCTGGGTTTCCTTCCTGTGGTTCATAGCGGTCCTGTCGACAGCGGTGGGCTTTCTGAACCTGTTTCCAATTCCGGTGCTTGACGGCGGACACCTGGTTTTTCATGCGTTCGAATGGGCCACGGGGCGGCCGCCGAGTGATCGGGCGTTGCGTTATCTGATGGCGGGCGGGCTTACCATCATGCTTGCCTTGATGATCTTTGCGGTAGGGAACGACCTGTTCTGCCCGTGATGTGCCTGGCTATTGCGTCAATGACTGGCCGCACCCACGCCCAAATCTGGTCACATTTGCCCCCTACATTTTTGCGAAGTAACTCCTTGCAAGAGGTAGGCCGATGCATACGATCCAAAAAGGCTTCCGCGGACTGGAACTTCTGGTCGAGTTGAATCTGGACCGGTTCTTCGTGCTTGCGGCGCTGGCCGGAGCGATATTTTTTGCGGCCTACATCGGCGCTCCCCACTAAGAGGTTACCGAGGATCTGACCCGGTTCTTCTGACGACTGTGCACAAGCCGCCCTTCGGGGCGGCTTCCTGCTTTTGACAGGCCCTCAGAATCCCATTACTCACAATCGCGTAAGACAAGATTGCGGGGCGGGCGACATGGCGCGAGAGACTTCCTATGGGATACGAAGTGCGGTCGTGGGGTGCGCGATTGCCCTTGTCCTGACCGCTTCGATGGCATTGGCGCAGGTTCGTGTGAACAGCGTCGCTATAGACGGCAATCAGCGCATTCCGGATTCGACGATTCTGAGCCTGCTGGGACTGGAGCGCGGCACTGTGGCCAGCGACGGCGAAATCAACGATGCGCTTCAGCGCATCATTGCGTCGGGGCTGTTCGAGACAGTCGAGATCACGCCCACCGGAAACGGACTTCTGATCGAGGTCGTCGAGCGACCGACCATCAACCGGATCAGTATCGAAGGGAACCGACGTCTGGATGACGAGGACCTTCTTGCCGAAATATCGTCGGCCCCGCGGCGGGTCTTCTCGCCGACGATCGCAGAGGCCGACGCGGTGCGCATCGCCGACGCCTATCGGCGCGCGTCGAGGCTGGCCGCGCAGGTGACGCCCAAGATCATCCGACAGTCCGACAACCGGGTCGATCTGATTTTCGAGATTTCCGAAGGTCGGGTGGTCGAGAACGAACGCGTCAGCTTTGTCGGGAACCGGGCGTTCTCGGACAGGCGGTTGCGCCGCGTGATCGACACCAAGCAGGCGGGCTTTCTGCGCGCTATCATCGGTCGCGACACATTCGTGCCGGAGCGGATCAGCTTCGACCGCCAGCTTCTGACGGATTTCTATCGTTCGCGCGGGTACGTGGATTTCGAAGTTCTTGACGTGACAACCGAGTTGTCGCGAGAGCGCGATGCGACCTTCGTCACCTTCAATGTCCGCGAAGGTCAGTCTTTCAAGGTGGGCGATATCAGTGTCACCACCGAATACGAGGGACTGAACGTCGAGGAATACAGGCGGGCGCTGCGTCTCGGCAGTGGCGAGACCTGGAACCCGGCGCGGATCGAGGAGCAGATCGAGCGACTGGAGCGGCTGGCGCTTCGTCAGGGATTCGATTTCCTGCGCGCCGATCCCCGTGTCACTCGGAACGACCGAGATTTGACGCTGGACGTCGAGTTCGCGCTTGTCCGTGGACCGCGTGTCTTCGTGGAGCGGATCGACATCGAAGGGAATCAGACGACCCTTGACCGGGTGGTCCGGCGTCAGTTCGACACTGTCGAGGGTGATCCGTTCAATCCGCGAGAGATCAGAAACGCCGCAGAGCGTATCCGGGCCCTGGGCTTCTTTTCGCAGGCGGACGTCAACACGCGCGAAGGTACCGCGCAGGACCAGATTATCGTGGATGTGGACGTCGAAGAGCAGCCGACCGGTTCGCTCAGCTTCGGTGGCAGTTTCAACAACGATAGCGGTCTTGCGCTGGTTATCGGGTTCTCGGAAAGAAACTTCCTGGGACGCGGGCAGGCTCTTTCTTTCGATATTCAGACAGGCGACGAGGATTCTACCTCTCGCCTCGCGTTCCGTGAACCTGCCTTCCTTGGTCGCGATCTGGCTCTTGGTCTCGAGGCGGTCTATGCCACCAGCGACTATGACGATGCGACTTACGAGACCCGCATCGCATCCTTCTCGCCGTCTCTCGGATTTCCGTTGACCGAGAATTCGCGCCTGACCGTCTACTACGAGATTGCGAGTGAGGAGATTCTCAACGTGAACGCCGCGGTGGCGTCGCCAATCCTGGTTCGGGAACAGGGCGAGTTCTGGCGAAGCTCGTTAGGGTATCGTTACTCGCTCGATCTTCTTCGTGGCGGGCTTAATCCTTCCCGGGGTGTGCTATTCACGTTCGGCCAGGAACTTTCCGGGCTTGGCGGTGATGTCGAAGCGATCAAGACAACTGCAAGAGCCGTTGCTCAGCGCGATATCATGAACGAGGAAGTTACCATCCGGGCCATTCTGGAAGGCGGCTTCATCGCGTCCCAGAGCGGCACGACACGTGTCACGGACCGGTTCTTTCTGTCTTCCAGCCAGTTGCGCGGTTTCTCGGCACGCGGCGTCGGTCCGCGGGATACGGGGGCGACGAACGCGGATGTCCTGGGCGGCAACAAGTACGCGGTTCTTAGGCTGGAGGCCGATTTCCCGCTTGGCCTGCCTGAGGAATACGGCATTTCGGGCGGTGTTTTTGCGGATTTCGGATCGCTCTGGGATCTGGACGATACCGCCGGCGCCGCCGTGGTGGATGACAGTTTCGAACTGCGTTCGTCGGTTGGTTTCTCGATTTTCTGGGATACGCCCATTGGGCCGCTTCGACTGAACTTTGCGAAACCGATCGAGAAGAACGCGCTGGATGACGAGAACACGTTCGATATCACGATATCGACTCAATTCTGACGTGGGACTGCGGATCGCTCTTGCCGCGTTGCTGTTGGCAGTAATGCCAATGGCCTCGCCGGCCCAGCAGCAGCAAACAACGACAATCGAATTGCAGTCACCGATACTTGTGATCGATCAGGACCGGCTTTTCGCTGAGACGCGGCTTGGCGCTCAGGCGCAGGCCGATCTCGAGGCGCGGGCGGAGGATCTGACCAACGAAAACCAGCGCATCGAGGCGGAACTGATCGCACGCGAGCGCGAGTTGACGGAATTGCGTCCGGACACCCCGGCGGATGAATTCCGGGTTCTGGCAGACGAGTTCGACGCCCGGGTTGAACGTATCCGCGCCGAGCAGGACGAGAAGGCAAGGGAATTGAACCGCGCACGGGACGAGGCGCGTCAGGCCTTTTTTCAGAATGTCGCCGGAATCATCTCGGAGATCGTCCGTGAAAAAGGCGCGGTGCTGGTGATCGACCGGCGAGACGTCTTCCTGTCGGCGGATCGCATCGACATCACGGACGAAGCTATCGTGCGGGTGAACGAGCAGGCGGAGTAGTGCTTTTCCGCGTAAAACTTGCCGCCGTGTCGCGTGCTTGCTACCCCTTGTGAAATAATAATGGACGAGGGCCATGAGCGATCCAAAGACCGCCGACATCGAGCTGATCCAAAGGATCATTCCGCACCGTTATCCCTTTCTTCTGGTTGACCGCGTGGTCGACATCCAGGGCACTGAGCGCGGGGTGGGCATCAAGAACGTCACAATGAACGAACCCCATTTCACGGGCCACTTTCCGAACATGCCGGTCATGCCGGGTGTGCTGATGGTGGAAGCAATGGCCCAGACGGCCGCCGTGGTCGTCGGCGTGGGCATGGATTTGGCCGACAAGAATTTCGGCGTCTATTTCATGGCCATCGAGGGCGTGAAATTCCGCCGCAAGGTCGGACCCGGCGATACGCTGCGAATGGAAGTGGAGACACTTCGCGGAGGCGGAAAGGTGTGGAAGTTCCGGGGCCGCGCCACGGTCGAAGGCGACGTGGCCTGCGAATGTGAATTTACCGCCATGATGGACTTGCCGAAGTGAGCGTTGACGCATCGGCACGCATCCATCCCTCGGCTGTCATCGAGGAGGGGGCCGCGATCGGCGCAGGGTCGATCGTAGGGCCTTTCTCGGTTGTCGGACCCGAAGTCACGCTGGGACAGCAAGTGGAACTCAAGCCGCACACGGTCGTCACCGGCAGAACCGAGATCGGTGACGAGACAGTGGTTTTCCCCGGCGCCGTAATTGGAGAGATACCGCAGGATCTGAAGTTCAAGGGCGAGAGGACGCGGCTTGTCGTGGGGAAACGCAATCGAATCCGCGAGGGCGTCACGATGAACATCGGGACCGAGGGTGGAGGCGGTGTGACGCTTGTGGGCGATGATTGCCTGTTCATGACGGGCGCGCATGTCGCTCATGACGCCCAGATCGGGAACCGGGTGATCGTGGCCAACCAGGGTGCCATTGCCGGACATTGCGTGATCGAGGACGACGTCATCATCGGTGGGTTGTCCGGCATCCATCAGTTCGTCCGGGTCGGCAAGGGCGCGATCATCGGTGCGGTCACGATGGTGACCAACGATGTGATCCCCTATGGGCTTGTGCAGGGGCCTCGCGGACAGTTGGACGGGCTGAACCTGGTGGGGTTGAAGCGGCGGGGCGTGGATCGATCGGATATCACGGCCCTGCGGGCGGCGTTCCAGATGCTTGCGCAGGGCGAGGGCGCTTTCGCGGATCGCGCGCGCCGTCTGGGTGACGAGACCGAGAGTCCTTACGTGCAGGAAATCGTGGATTTCATCCTGAGCGCGTCGGACCGGCATTTCCTGACGCCGGAGCGCTGACGTGCTGGCGCTTGTCGCCGGAAAGGGCCGGCTTCCCGGGATATTGGTCGAAGCGCTGAGCGAACGACCTCACGTCGCGTCGCTCGAGGGAGCCGATCCAGATGGGCTGGTCCCGGATCAGCGGTTTCGGATCGAACAACTGGGGACGTTCCTGGAAAGCCTGACGGCGCGTGGCGTGACCGAAGTCTGTTTCGCGGGCGCGATCTCTCGGCCTGCGCTTGATCCGTCGAAGGTCGACGCAGCGACAATGCCGCTTGTACCGCGCATGATGGCGGCCCTGCATGCGGGCGATGATGGGGCGCTTAGAGCCGTTATCGCCATTTTCGAAGAGGGCGGATTCCGGATCGCCGCTGCAGACGATCTGTTGCCATCGCTTTTGCCGAAGCCGGGGTTCGCGAGCGCAAGACGCGCCCAGGAGAACCATGTCGCCGACGCCGAGCGCGCGGCGGCGGTCATTGCCGGGCTCGGCTCGCTTGATATCGGACAATCCTGCGCCGTGAAGGCGGGGCAGGTGCTGGCTGTCGAAGGCATCTTCGGTACGGACTGGATGTTGGAAAGCCTGAAGAATCGACCAGACGGGGCGGGTGGGGTTTTCTTCAAGGCCAGAAAACCCGATCAGGATCGTCGCATCGACCTGCCCACTATCGGGGTGGGCACGGTGACGGGCGTTGCGAAAGCTGGATTGGAGGGGATCGTGGTCGAGGCCGGCGGCGTCATGGTTCTGGACCAGGACGCGGTCGAACGGGCTGCCGACGAGGCCGGGATTTTCCTGTGGGTACGCGAATGATGGCTGAATTCCTGATGATTTCGCCTGGGGCGACGTGGCTCTGAAGCTTTATCTTCTGGCGGGAGAGCCGTCGGGCGACCGGCTGGGCGGCGCGCTGATGGCCGGCCTGAAATCGCTGCGACCGGACGTCGAATTCAGGGGCGTCGGCGGTTCGATGATGCAGGCCGAAGGCATGGAAAGCCTGTTCCCGATGGACGAATTGTCGGTGATGGGGATTGCAGAAGTGCTGCCGAAATACCCGGAACTGAAGCGTCGGTTGCGCCAGACTGCAAAAG
>JAVJUV010000076.1:0-3944 GCA_040220415.1 Silicimonas sp. | reverse complement strand
CTTGCCGCTGCGGGACAGGTGCCAGCCAAGAAGTTCTCGGGTGTGGCAATCCATGACCAGCGCCAGCGTCGCCCAGCCGTCCTTGCCGGCCCAGACGCGCGCCAGATCGGTTGACCAGCGTACGTTGGGAGCCTGGGCCACCGATGGTAGCGCCTCGATCCGGGGACGCGCCCCGATGGAGCGCTTGCGTACCTGCCAGCCCCTGATCTGGAAGATGCGTTGCACTGTGTTCTTGTTGAACCCCAGAAGCCAGGCGACGGTGCGATAGCCGAAGGACGGCTCCTCTTCGATCAGCGCCTTGATCGGTTCGGCAAACCGGGGATCGACCTTGGGAGGCGACTTCACCGGCTTGTAGTAGACCGAGCGCCGGGGAACGCCGAACCAGGCGCACAACTTGGTCAGAGGCACGGCAAATCCGTCGGCGAGAAGGCCCTCATGAAGCGTCCGGATCAATTGCCGTCCTCCCGCTCCATAAGGGCCTGAAACTTTTTTCTGGCGCGCAGCTCCAGCATCGCCTCGCCATAGGCTTCCTGCAGATCGCGCAGCTGCTTCTCATACTGCTGGCGCACATCGAGCGGGTTGGCCTTCAGAGCATTCTCCATGCCCTTCCTGGCATCGTCGACCCAACCTTCGATCTCGGAAGGCGCCAGATCGTACGTCCTGCTCGCCTCGGCCACGGTCGTCTTGCCTTGAATGATCTCGATAACCAGCGCGCTCTTTCGCTTCGCCGTCCATCGCTTGATATCGTCTGCCACTGTCTCGCTCATCGCCACTTTTCCTTCCTTGTAGCATGAGCTGGATTTCACTGGGTCGATACACTGAGGCAGTTGATTAAGAAGCAATTTAATCTTCTTGTCATTCTCTGCTAAACCACGCTATTCTAATATGTGAGGAATTCACAGACTGCAGGAGTAAGCATATGACAAATCTTCGGCTTAGATCGTTGGTGGGCTTGCTGTTTTTGGCTGTTTCCACAGCCCCGGCCTCCTCACAGTCTCTGATTGACGCTTTCGTGGCGGCTGAACTCACACCGGAGTTACAAGAAGCACTCGATAGGATTCTCGAAGAGCCGGCAGTTGCGGAGGCACGCATCGTCGAAGTCGATACGGAAGTTCTCGGAAGCCCCCAAGTCTTCTTTGATTTAGGCGCTGTAGACGGCCCAGCTTACATGGCGACGGCAAGCGAGGAGACTTCCGCCCTTGCATCAGAGAGGCTCGCTTCTGGGGAAGCGTTCTCTTGGGTTTCTGAATTAACCGGCGAGGTAACAGTCGAAACGGTTCTTGAGGTGGATTCCAGCGGTCAACTCTACGGCGCAATCTACGGAGAAGAAGCGAACTTTGAGATTCGTCCCGTTACAGGTGGCGCACACGCGCTGATTGAGTACGATCCATTTGGATTTCCTCCAGAGCACCCCGCAGAGCTCCCCATTGCGCCTGATGCGGAGTATGAAGATGGCGGCATCGCCCCAGACCTTCCTGATAACTTGGAGCCCGTCCGGGTGCTAGTTGCGTTCACTCGTTCAGCGGCCGGTCTCTATCCGAACCCTGAATCCCAGGCACGGCTGATTATCGCGTCCGCTAACCGCGTATATGAGCGAACCAACATACCGACACGGCTCGAGTTGGCTTCGGCAGTGACTACAGATTACGGCGAGGGCATAAGCATGTATGACGATCTTGAGCTCTTAAGAGGCCGGAGTGACGGCTCCATGGACGAATTGCACGCCCGCAGGGACTCAGCAGGAGCCGATTTGGTTCATTTGATTGCCGTCCGCTCAGATTACTGTGGACTGGCATACGTGAACGCTTCGGCTGCTTATGCATTTGGCATCACAACCGCCCATTGCGCCATTGGCAACCTCTCATTTGTTCATGAGATTGGTCACAACTTCGGCGCCTGCCACGATCCAATGAACTCCGGCTCATGTAAGCCTTACGCCAGTGATGCCTATGGATATCAGCATCCAGACGGTGACTTCCGCACGGTTATGGCCTATCGCTGCCCGATCGGTGCCTGTCCCCGTCATCCGATGCTATCGCATCCAACAAAGTACGGCGAAGCTGGCCGCCACAATGTGCGTAGAGCTACGCACGCGCGTACCCCGGCGGTTTCGGGCTTCCGCTAAGCTCGCAATAGATTTAGGAAGCAGGTTTTTGATTGGGCAGGCAAGCGATTGCAGATACTGGAAACAGAAATCAGCTAACGGATCCCCACTAAACTGCTTGTGCCATCCCCGATGCGACAGCGGCACTTGTGCTGAAGCGGCAGAGCTTCGGTCTACGATAGACATGCTGCCAAGAGAGTTAGGTCGACCGGCATAAGAGAACTTCCGGCCACCCACCCCCTCACCCCATCTTCCACACCTCGTCGTGGATGATCCGCCCAATTCTTCGCCGTGCGCCTGTCTCCCTGGCTGAGCCGGGTTCGTTTCAGCCGAAGGCGTCGGGCATCGAATCCTTCCTGCGCAGCATGAAGACCTGCAGCGCCTCGTCGATGGCCGGGTCGAGCGCCGGCGCCTCGTAGGTGCCGAGCCAGTCGCGGCACAGCCGGTTGGCGCGCTCCTCGACGCGTTTGCCGCCCTCGGCCAGCCACTGCTCGAACGAATTGTTGTCGGCCACCGTCGACCGGTAGAAGGCGGTCTGGAAGTTCTTCTGGGTGTGCGTGCAGCCAAGATAGTGGCTGCCCGGGCCGACCTCGGCGATCGCGTCCATCGCCTGGCCGTTCTCGGAAAGGTCGATCCCCTGGGCCATCGCCTGCATCATGGCGAGCTGGTCGCAGTCGATCATGAACTTGTCGAACGAGGCGACCAGCCCGCCCTCCAGCCAGCCGGCCGAATGCAGCGCGAAATTGGTGCCCGCCAGCAGCGTCATGTTCAGCGTGTTGGCGCTCTCGTGGGCGGCCTGCGCGTCCGGCATCTTCGACCCGCACAGCGACCCGCCGGTGCGGAACGGAAGGCCGAGGCGCCGTGCGAGCTGGGCCGCGCCATAGGAGACGAGCGACGGCTCGGGCGTTCCGAAGGTGGGCGCGCCCGACTGCATCGAGATCGAGGCGGCGAAGGTGCCGAACAGCACCGGCGCGCCGGGCCGGCACAGCTGCGTGAACGCGGCGCCGGCCATCACCTCGGCGAGGATCTGCGCCAGCGTGCCGGCGACGGTGACCGGGCTCATCGCGCCGGCCAGGATGAACGGCGAGATGATGCAGGCCTGGTTGGCCCGCGCATAGACCTTGGCCGCGCCCAGCATGGTGCCGTCGAACACCATGGGCGAATTGGCGTTGATCAGGTTGATCAGCACGCAATTGTCGTCGACGAACTGATCGCCGAAGACGAGCCTGGCCATGGCGACCGAATCCTCGGCCCGCTCGGGCGCGGTGACCGAGCCCATGAACGGCTTGTCCGAATAGCGGATGTGCGAATAGACCATGTCCAGATGGCGCTTGTTGACCGGCACGTCGACCGGCTCGCAGATCGTGCCGCCCGAATGGTGCAGCGCCGGCGCCATGTAGGCGAGTTTGACCAGGTTCCGGAAATCCTCGATCGTCGCATAGCGGCGCTCGCCGTCGAGCCCGCGCACGAAGGGCGGCCCGTAGACCGGCGCGAACACGGTCGCGTCGCCCCCGATCTGCACCGATCTGGCCGGGTTGCGCGCATGCTGGGTGAAGACGGACGGCGCGGTCTTCAGAAGCTCACGGCACAGGCCCCTGGGGAAGCGCACGCGCTCGCCCTTGACGTCCGCGCCCGCCTTTTCCCACAGGTCGAGCGCCTCCTCGTCCTCGCGGAACTCGATGCCGATCTCCTGAAGGATTCGCTCGGCATTGGCCTCGATCAGCGCCAGCCCTTCCTCGTTGAGAACTTCATAGAGGGGAATCTTGCGTGTGATGTAGGTCAGTTGCGGGCCGGCCGCGGTGCCGGTGCGCGCCGCCCGGCGGGCGGCGGCGCCGCCGCT
>JAVJUV010000075.1:0-2762 GCA_040220415.1 Silicimonas sp. | reverse complement strand
GCGAAATTCAGATAGAACTGCGAAGATTCGCTGACAAATCGCAGCCCGAAAAGCTCGGCCGGGGGCACGGTGATACCGTTCGATCCACCCAGCCAGGTTGACGGCAGGTTCAATACGGCAAAGTGGAACAGGAACTGAGCTGCAATCGTGGTCAGTGCCAGATAGAACCCCTTGATCCGCGCCGCGGTCAAGCCAAAGAGAAAGCCGAACAGCGCAGCCGAGAGCCCGGCCAGAGGAATGGTCAGCAGAAACGTAAGGCCGGTCTTCGAGGCCAGTATCGAGGCCGTATAGGCGCCGACCCCCATGAACGCCGCCTGACCCAGGTTGATCTGGCCCGCATAGCCGGTGCAGATCTGAAGCCCGACGGCGATGACGGCGCTGATCATCATCATATTCAGGATAGCGATGATACGGCTGCTCACCAGGTAAGGCGCCAACAGCAGTAGAGCCATGAATACGACGAGGGCCAGAAACTGCCAGCGCGTTCGGATCAAACGTCTGTCACTGCGATAGCTTGTCGGGAATACGCCAGAAGGATCCATGGATTACACCCGTTCGATTGTGCGCCAGCCGAACAGGCCGGTCGGCCGGATCAGCAGAATGGCAAGCATTATGATATATGGAACGACACTGCCGAGCGAGCCACCGATCAACGGATCAAGGTAGTTGGTGGTCAAGCTCTGCGCGATGCCGATGATTATTCCTGCCAGGATAAGCCCGCCGATGGATTCCAGCCCGGCAAAGAGCGCCACTGGCAGGGCCGCGAACCCGATATCCGAGGCCAGGAAGTTCAGCGATTTGCCGCTGAGAAAGATCATCGCACAAATTGTGGACATGATTTCCCCGAGAACCCAGGCAACGGCAATCGAGCCTTTCACCGAAATGCCCATCGAGGAAGCTACGACGTGGTCCTCCGCCACAGCGGTCATACGGAGGCCGGACCGGGTCCGGTTGAAGAACCACGACAGGCCGACGGCCGCGACAATGGTGATGATCCCACCTATCAGGAGGTTCATCGGGATCAACATATCGCCGAGGAACAAGGGTTTCAGCGGAAAAATGATCGGGAAGGGTCTTACCGCGGGACCGAACACAAGCAGCACCAAACCGCGCAGCAGGATCAAAAGGCCGACGGTGACCATGACCATCGAGAAAACCGATTCACCGATCAGCTTTGTCAGGAAAATCCGTTCGATTGCGTACCCGACCAGCCCGGCCAGAACCAGCGAAAGGGGTATCGACAACCAAAGGCTAAGCCCCGCTTGCATCGTTGTGAACCAGACGATGAACCCGCCGATGATCACCAGTTCGCCCTGCGCGAAGTTGAACACCTTGCTGGCGCGGTAAATCACAACAAAGCCCATGGCCACCAGCGAATACAGAAGGCCGATCAAAGCCCCGGTAATGATGTCATTGATGAAATAGACCATTGTCGCCGACCTCCTTTAAGATTTGGACTGCCGCTTGGCAGCCTTCGATGCGTTTTCAACATCCGACACGCGAACCGTGGTCTTGAGAACGCCTTGACGGCCGTCCTGATAGGTCACAGCGATTTCGAGATCTGTCTCGTCATCGCCAGCATAGATCGCCTCGACGAGCTTGGCATACCGTTCCTCCAGAAAGGCCCGGCGAAGCTTTCGGCTGCGGGTCAACTCGCCTTCATCCGGGTCGAGTTCCTTGGGAAAATTCGCAAAACGTGCCACGCGCGAGCCTTCGGGCAGGAGCGCATTGATGCGCGCCACTTCGCCTTTGATAAGGTCCAGAACCTCGGGTTTCTGCGAGAGATCGGTGTAGGTCGAAAAGCTGATCTTGTTCTCTTCCGCCCAACGCCCGAGAACTTCCATATCGATATTGATAAGCGCGCTGACGAAGCTCCGGGTTTCGTCGCCCAAGGTCATGAGATCCTTGATGAAGGGGCTATACCGCAACCGCGTTTCGATGAATTGCGGCGGATAGCTGTGCCCATTTGCCAGGCGGCGCATATCCTTGACACGGTCAAAGAACAAAAGCTCGCCGTCGTCGGTCATCGACACCGCGTCACCGGTCTTGTACCAACCGTCTTCGGTCAATTCCTCTGCGGTCTTTTCGGGCTTGCCGTGATAGCCACCGAAGCCCGATCCGCCACGCACCTGAAGCTCCCCTTCGTCCGAGACCCTGTATTCCAGCGGTTCGCCGTAGTTCGTGTTGCTTTGCATCCAGCTGCCGCTGGTTTCCAGCTGATAGCTTTCGCCGACATGCGCGGTCAGAAGGCCGATTTCGGTCGCGCCATACACGTTGCGCAGCTTAACCCCCATCGCGTGGAACATACGAAAGACGTCAGGTGCCATCAGGGCGCCGCCGCTCATTGCGTTTTTGGCCTTACCAAGGCCAAGATTGTCGCGCAGGTGATGCAGCACCAGAGCTTCGGCAAAGGGAAGCTGCAGGCGTGCGGCAAGGCTGGGGCTACGCCCCTCCAGCCGTTCCACATAAACGTCGTGGCCGACCTTCATGCCCCAGTTGTACATCGCATTGCGGATTTTGCCCGCCCCCAGCATCCGGGCCTGAACGATGGAGGCGAGATTTTCCCACTGGCGCGGGCTGAACACCAGTGCGTCGACCGCCAGTTCGCGAATGTTGGTCAGTACGTCTTCAGGGCCTTCGGGGAAATTGACGACCATGGGCGCGATCAAACCGATCGACAGGCCGAAAATCTGTTCCGTGACCCAGGCCGGCGAAATGTAGGTCAGGTATTCGGTGCCCGGCGCGATTTCGATTGCCCCCAT
>JAVJUV010000074.1:0-37849 GCA_040220415.1 Silicimonas sp. | reverse complement strand
ATCGAGCGCTTTTTCAACAAACTCAAATATTTCAGGCGGATAGCCACGCGATACGACAAGCTCGGATCGACCTTCCTCGCCATGGCAAAGCTCGCTTGCATCAGGCTACGCCTGCGCCATTATGAGTCCACGGCCTAGTCCGGCGTGACCGTGACGCACACGTCAAGCGCCTCGAACGCCGCGATATCACCGATGAAGCTGCCCGAAACCGGCATGACCTGGCGTATGTGACGCGCGACGGCGACCGGTATCAGGTTGAAACCACCCACGCTTCGATTGGTGGGGTCGAACATGATCCAGCCGGCGCCGGGCAGGTAGACTTCCGCCCAGGCATGGGTCGAGCCCGAACCGCTCGAGCCGGTCAGGTTGCGATCCGGGTCGTACAGATAGCCGGAGACGATCCGGGCGCCGAAGCCCAGCGCGCGCACCGCATCGACGAACAGCACCGCGAAATCGCGACATGAGCCCTTGCCGCGCGCCAGCGTCTCGACGGGTGACTGCGCGGACTCGTCTTCGCGCTCTTCGTAGACGATCTGCGCGGCGACGCCCTGGCTGATGTCTTTCAGGAGCGATAGCGTGTCCGTACCCTCGTGGGCGACGAAGCCTTGTGCCCATTCCCGCAGCGCCCCGGTGGAGTCGAGATAGGCCTGCAGGCGCAGACCGCCCAAATCGGTCACTTCGTCGTCGCTCAGCAGGAACGGATAGGTCGAAGCCGAGGCAGCGATGTCAAAAACCGGCCATTTTTCGACATCGAGGGTCAGTGTGGCGACGCTGTCGATGATGAGCACGTCGGCGGGCTCAAGGAAGGTCGCTGTCGCCACGCTGTTGCCCGTCACGTCATGGGCCCAGCTGACGGCCGCGGCGGGAGAGACCGCCAGTTCATGCTTGTGAAGCCGCAGCGTGCGGCTCTCCTTCGGACGCAGCATCAGCCGGTGGGGCCCGAACGACGTCGGTTGCCGGTAGCGGTAGGTCGTGCGGTGACGCACGATGAGGCGGGTCAATATGTTGATCCGGCGAGGGCTGCATCGCCCGCGAACGAGGCGGCGATCCTGCGGCGCAGGTGACATAGGCCCGGATACACCGCGTATTCGTAGGCCATGTCAGCCTCCACATACATGCATGGATCGATCATAATCCAAAGCGGCGTCTCTTTCCAACACTGGGCGGCGCGTTTGAGGAACATCGCATTTTTGGAGTCCTATCAACACAGCTGAGCCCCAACGCGGTCGAAGCGTGATTCAAGACTGGCTTTTGGGAGGCGGTCTTGCACCAACGGACCGCCGCGAGAGGTCCTGTAGGGACGACGGTCACCGAACTGCAAGCAACACGCTTTGCCGCCGGGCTTTGCAACACTGATCTGCGAGGGCCAATGACACCGCCATCGTCATTTCGGGCTTGAGGCGAGCCTGGACCCCGACCCAGTTCGCCGTCGGCCCAGCTCGCGATAGAGCGCCTCGCGCGTGACACCGAGTTCGTAAGCCAGATCTTGCCATTGACCTTTTGCCGGCAGCGCGCGCTCGCCGTCGA
Organism: Silicimonas sp.; assembly: GCA_040220415.1. Lineage (GTDB taxonomy): Bacteria > Pseudomonadota > Alphaproteobacteria > Rhodobacterales > Rhodobacteraceae > JAVJUV01. The sequence continues at coordinate 36,322 of JAVJUV010000074.1, read as the reverse complement.
GCCAGGCATCGAGCCTTTCCGCAACAGTTCGCAGTGTTCTGATCTCCGCATTGGTTCGCGCGCCTTGTAGCGAGGATGCCAGATGTTCGAACCAGGCCTGCATGGCTTTGGCATCGGTTGTCAGCCTGTCCCTGAAGACAGCCACCGACAATGCGCGCAGAGTCGACGGTTCGATGGCGATGCCGTCACAATGATATGTCGGTGCATAAACCGAGGCTTCGGCCAGGACCTGTTCCGGGCCGGCCCGGTGCAGGACCAGGCTTGTGCCGGCGGCCGTGTTGCGCACCAGTGCGAGTTGCCCCGACACCGTTAGATGGATCGATCGGACCATATCGCCCACCCGGAACAGCGCTTGCCCCTTTTCGAGGGACACAGTTCGGGCATCATCAAACAGCGATGTGATCTGCGATAACATGATCGTAATCATATGCATCCCAGCGCGCCGATGCCATGGCTTTATTCGCCCGAACTAGAAGGATGCTGCCATGAACCGGACCATCACAACATTGCTTTTAGCCATCATGCTGTCGCCGCTGTCGGCTTGGGCCGACGGTGAGCATGCCCATGGGCCCTATGCGGGATTTGAGGCGCGCGAGATTAAAAATTTGTCTCAGGACGATCTCGACGAGTTGCGCGGTGGTGGTGGATGGGGTCTGGCGCTCCCTGCAGAACTGTCCGGGCGGCCTGGGCCCGCTCATTTGCTGGAGTTGCGTGACGAACTCGGTCTGAGCGATGCGCAGGTCGCTTCTATTACCACTATCCGGGATGCAATGCGCGCCGATGCGATTGCGGCCGGAGAACGATTCATCGCGGCGGAGGCGGCCTTGAGTGCAGCTTTTGCCGACCCTGATCTTGCAGCGGACGGTCTACGCGAACTCGTTGACGCGGCCGCCGCCGCGCGCGCCGATCTGCGCTTCGTGCATCTGTCCCGCCACCTGTCCACCCCCGAACTGCTAACCGCCGACCAGATCGAGCGCTACGCGGTGCTGCGTGGCTACGCCGATGATCCCTGCGCCGAGGTTCCCGATGGTCATGATGCGACGCTGTGGCGCCGGCACAACGGCTGTGACTGACATCGCAGCTGCAAGAGAAAGCTTTGATCAGCTCTTGACCTTCTAGTGACTGGAAGCCCTAACTCTGTCGTCGGCAAGCAGGAGATGCGCGGCGATGGACCACAAATTGCACGATGAAAAACACCACGACGCAAAGACGCCGTGTTGCGGCAGTCATGATCACGGCGCCAACGCTGACGTTGACAGCGCGGCGATCCTGAAAGCCGCCACTGTTCCGGTCGATGGCAAGGTGACCGATCCGGTGTGTGGGATGGATGTGGCGGTCGATGCCGGCAAGCCGTCATTCGAGCACAAGGGCGACACGTTCCACTTCTGCTCGCAGGGGTGTCACGACAAGTTCCAGGCTGATCCCTGGTTCTACCTCTCCGGCAACAAAGCCAAGAAGAAGCAGCCCGCTGCGGAAAACACGACCTATACCTGCCCGATGCATCCAGAGATCGTGCAGGAGGGGCCGGGCGCCTGTCCGATCTGCGGCATGGCGCTGGAGCCGATGTCGGGCGTTTCCGATGAACCCAATGAGGAACTTGTCGATTTCACCCGGCGTCTGTGGGTCAGCGTCGGCGCGGCGATACCGCTGCTGATCATCACCATGGGTCCGATGCTTGGTTTGCCAATCCGTACTTGGATCGGCGAGCAAACCGCGCTCTACTTCGAGTTCCTGCTGGCAACGCCCGTCATTGTGTGGGCCGCGCTGCCCTTCTTCGTACGCGGCTGGCAATCGATCCGGACATGGAACCTGAACATGTGGACGCTGATCGCGATCGGTGTCGGCACGGCCTATGTCTATTCGGTCGTCGCGACGTTCCTGCCAGGCCTGTTTCCGGCAGGGCTGCAGATGGCTGGCGGGCACATGCCTGTCTATTATGAGGCGGCGGTGGTGATCGTGGCGCTCGTCTTTGTCGGCCAGGTGCTCGAACTGCGCGCGCGCGAACGCACGGGCGATGCGATCCGCGCGCTGCTCGATCTGGCGCCCAAGACCGCCCGGCGCATCACGCCCGACGGCGACGAATACGACGCGCCGCTCGACAACATCGTCGCGGGCGATCGGCTGCGCGTGCGGCCGGGCGAAGCGGTCCCGGTCGATGCTGTCGTCATGGATGGCAAAACGTCGGTCGACGAAAGCATGCTGACCGGCGAGCCGCTGCCGGTCGAGAAGGAACCGGGCGACAATGTCACCGGCGGCACGCTCAACAAGAACGGCAGTCTGGTCATCGAAGCCAAAAAGGTCGGTGACGAAACCATGCTGGCGCAGATCGTCGCCATGGTGGCCTCGGCGCAAAGATCACGCGCGCCGATCCAGGGTCTGGCCGACCGCGTGGCATCCTATTTCGTGCCGACCGTGGTGATCGTCGCGGTGCTGGCGTTCCTCGTCTGGGTGGTCGTCGGACCCGAACCGGCCTTCGTCTTCGCGATCCTGTCGGCGGTCTCGGTGCTGATCATCGCATGCCCCTGCGCGTTGGGACTGGCGACACCCATGTCGATCATGACCGCGACCGGCCGCGGCGCGCAGACGGGCGTGCTGGTCAAGGACGCCGAAGCGCTGGAACGCATGGCGGGCGTCGATACGCTCGTTGTCGACAAGACCGGCACGCTGACCGAAGGAAAGCCGACGCTGACCGATGTGGCCTCCTTTGGTGACACGGACGAGACCGACATGCTGGCGCTGGTGCGCGGTCTGGAGGCGGGATCAGAGCATCCGCTGGCCGAAGCGATCGTTGCCGGGATCGACGAGCGCGATATCGCTGCCGGTTCGGTCACCGACTTCGAGGCGATCACCGGCAAGGGCGTTCGGGGCACATCGAACGGCGCGACCATTGCGCTCGGCAATGCTGCAATGATGGACCTAGTGGGTGTTGACCATTCAGAGGCGGACGGACGGGCCGACGCGCTGCGTTCCGAGGGCAAGACAGCGATGTTCGTCGCGATCGGCGGAGAACTCGCCGGATTGATCGCCGTTGCCGATCCGGTCAAAGACACGGCGCCCGCCGCGATCAAGGCGCTGCACGCGGCCGGCCTACGCATCATCATGGCGACTGGCGACAATGAGCGCACCGCCCGCGCCGTCGCCGAGCAACTTGGCATAGACGATGTCCGCGCCGGGGTGCTGCCCGAGGACAAGAAGGCGCTGGTCGATGAACTGCACGCGCGAGGGCACATGGTCGCGATGGCAGGCGACGGGGTCAACGATGCGCCGGCGCTGGCCGCGGCCGAGGTCGGCATTGCCATGGGAACCGGTGCCGATGTCGCCATGGAAAGCGCCGGCATCACGCTGCTGAAGGGCGATATCGGCGGGATCGTACGGGCGCGCAAACTGGCCGAGGCGACCTTGCGCAACATCAAGCAGAACCTGTTCTTCGCCTTTGTGTACAATTCCGCCGGCGTGCCGGTCGCCGCCGGTGTGCTCTATCCCGTCTTTGGCGTTCTGCTGTCGCCGATGATCGCGGCGGCCGCCATGAGCCTGTCTTCGGTCTCGGTCATCTCAAACGCGCTCAGATTGCGCGCGGTGAAGCTGGACGCTTGACCTTCCAGTTGGTGGAATGTGTAACGGTTGGCCATGAAGAGGATCGCTGAACCCGTCGACGAGTGGATTGGAACTCGGGAAACCAGCGCCGGCGAAATACGGTCCGCGTCGGCGTTCCGCCAACGGGTTTGCGGGCTGGGGTTTTCGGAATCCGAAATCGACAGACTGGTGAAGCTTTACGGATATCGGGATGAGGCGCGGGCGGATGAACATCGGTGAAGTCGCAGAGCGCACCGGGCTGCCGGCCAAGACAATCCGCTACTACGAGGATATCGATCTTGTAAGCCCCGCCCGTGCGGCCAACGGATATCGCGACTATGGCGAGGACGACGTCCATCGCCTCGCTTTCCTGCAGCGGGCGCGTGGTCTTGGGTTCTCGATCGATGAATGCCGGCTGCTCCTGTCGCTCTATCAAGACAAGGATCGCGCCAGCGCGGACGTCAAGGCACTCGCCCTCGACAAAATCACCGAAATCGACCGTAAGCTGGCGGAACTGCAATCGCTGCGCACGACTCTCAAGCGTCTCGCCGACACGTGCCATGGCGATGAGCGTCCCGACTGCCCGATCATCGATGAGATCGCCAAGGGGCCGACGCTTCAATGAGGCGCTTGGCTGGCTTGGTAGTGCTGGCAGCGTTTGTGGCGGCGATTGTCGTATGGCGATTGACCGGACAAACGCCCGAAGGCGACGGCGCCGCCATGGCGGACGTGGTGGTGCCGAACCTCTCCGCGCAGGCCGCTCTCGGCAAGACGCTGTTCGACGCCAGTTGCGCCGACTGCCATGGCGCAAATGCCGCTGGCCGGGATGGGGTGGCGCCGCCGCTCGTCCATATCATCTATGAGCCCAGCCACCACTCCGATACATCGTTCCATCTTGCCGTGCAGAACGGTGTGCGGGCCCATCATTGGAGCTTTGGTGACATGCCGCCCGTTGAAGGCGTCGGCGAGGCCGACGTAACAGCGATCATCGCCTATATCCGCGAACTGCAACGCGCCAATGGCATCGACTGACAAGGACGCTTCCATGAAACATATTGCCCTCACCACTCTCGCCTTGCTGACGATGCTCGTGCCGGCCATGGCCCATTCGCCGCTCGAAACGTCCGTGCCTGCCGATGGCGACGAATTGGCCGCCGTCCCAGAGACGATCGACATGACCTTTGCAGCCCCGGCGCGCGTGATGAAGGTCGAGATGATCCACACCAATGGCGATGCGAGCCACATGGTGACGGTCAACATTCCGACGCGCGACGAGATCGAAACGATCAGCCTGACGCCGGACTTCATGGGTGCGGGCGCCTACCAGGTCGACTGGCGCGCGCTGAGCGAGGACGGCCATGTCATCACCGGCACGTTCTCGTTCACTGTCACCGGCGAATAGGCCTTGGAGAACGCGGTCGATCTGTGGAGCCTTTTGGCCGCCGGCAGCAAGTTCGTGATCTATGTCGCGAGCTTCCTGGCCGTCGGTACGCTCCTGTTCCGGATTGCCCTACCGCGCGCCGGCGACGAGGTGGCGGACGCGCTGCGACCGCTGGCGATAGGGGCGGCGGTCGTCGCCATTCTCGCCACGCTGTTCCGCGTGATGGTGCAGGCCGGCCGGCTGATGGACGAATGGGCCGGCATGGTCGATCCGCAGATCATTGCCATCAGCCTTGAAGGCCCGCTGGGGCAATCGACATATGTTCGCTTGGGCGGGCTGGCGCTTATTGTGGTTGCTGCGCTGTTTCGGCCGGTACGGGCGCCGGCGACTTTGTTCGGTGCGATCATGGTTGCCAGCTCTTTCGCCGTGACCGGCCATGCCACGCGCGATCCGCAATGGCTGCTTGGCGGGTTGATCACGTTCCATCTGCTGGCCGTCGCCTACTGGTTCGGCGCCTTGGCGCCGCTTCATCGCCTGACCCGGTTTGAGGACGGCGCTGCCCACGCTGCCGCGATCGCCGACCGGTTCGGCAAGCAGGCCAGTATCATCGTGCCGATGCTGATACTGGCAGGCGCCGGATTTGCCTATGCACTGCTCGGCGGCATCGAGCCTTTCTGGACAACCGCCTATGGGCGCATGCTGCTGGCAAAGATCGGCATTGTCGCCGTCGTGCTCGGCATCGCGGCACTGAACAAATGGCGCTTTGTGCCCGCGCTCGCCGCCGATGGCGACCGCGCCGGGCCCGCGTTTCGGCGCTCACTTCGTTTGGAAGCGGTTGTGTTTTTGCTTGTCTTTGCGGCGACCGCATTTCTAACCACCTCGTTCACGGTGCCGGAGGCGGGATGATGACGGATCAATCGGATGTGATGGTCGGTCTCTGGAAGCGCGGCGGCACTTGCCGTATCAAAGTCATATGAGACACGTCCTCAGCATGATCGTTATGCTGGCGCTGGTGGCGGCAATGGCCGTCCATGGCGGTCAGAACACGGGCCAAGCCTCCGCCGCGGGGCACGTCCATGCTGAGATGGCGCTTGAGACCATCGCCGACGTGATTGCCGATTGCTGCGATGTGGCGGACGGCCAGATCTATCACACGATGAGCGGCTGCGCCCTGGCCGACATGGCGTCCGCGCCATCAGTCGCGGTTAAGCGCGACATCACAGATGCCGATCTGCGGTTCGCCCGATCGCGCGCCTTGCCGGATAGCCCTCTGGATACGCCCATCCGACCGCCGATTGCCGCCTGATTTCCCTGTCACCGGCGCCATGTTCGGTGCCGACACGAAATCAAGCCAATCGAGGTCAATCATGATCACCAGACGTACATTTCTGCATGGCGCCGCGCTGACGGCGGCCACCACCATCGCCATCGGCAATGCCCATGCGCGGCAAGCCGACCCCGACAAGACCATCACCGTCTTCAAGACCCCCTGGTGCGGCTGCTGCCAGGTCTGGGCGGACGCGATGATCGCGGCGGGATACTCGGTCGAAACCCGCGACGTGGAGGATTTGTCGCCAATCAAGCGGCAGGCCGGCGTCACCGACGATCTCGCCGCCTGCCATACCTCGGTGATCGGCGGTGAACGCCGCTATGTGCTTGAAGGCCACGTACCCCTTCAGGCGGTCGAAAAGCTGATGCGCGAGAAGCCCGACATTGCCGGCATCGCCGTGCCCGGCATGCCGGCAGGCTCGCTGGGTATGGGCTACGAGCCCGACGCGCGCTACAATGTCTATGCCTTTTCGCGGCAAGGCGGGGAGCCGCCATCCCTGTTTCTGCGGATGGGCCGATGACCCGAACCGTCTGGCTTGCCATGGGCGGCGGCGTTGCGGCTGTGGCCATCGCCGCGACCCTGGCAGTTTCGCGTCCGGGCGGCGATGCGGCCGATCCCGCCCAATTGCTGCGCGCGAACGATGCACAAGTCGTCGCCCTTGGTCAGACGATTTACACTGCGGAGTGCGCCGCCTGCCACGGCACTAATCTCGAGGGCGAGGTTGCGAACTGGCGTTCACCAGGCCCCGACGGACTGCTTCCCGCGCCGCCGCATGACGCAACCGGGCACACCTGGCACCACCCCGATCAGGTGCTGTTCGACATCACCAAGCTGGGCGTTGCGCGTGCGGCTAATCTTCAAAACCACCAGTCGGCGATGCCCGCCTATGAGGGCGTTCTGACCGACGACGAGATCATCGCGGTGCTGAGTTTTATCAAGAGCACCTGGCCGGACGATATCCGCGAGCGCCATGACGAACTCAACCGCGTTTACAATAGGGAACCACGCTCATGAGACGACGAGATTTTCTGGCGGCCGGCGCCGCCACCCTTTTGACCAGCGCCATGCCAATGCCGGCGGCGCTTGCACAAACCGCAGCCAGCAGTCGGCCGAGGCTCGCCATGCCGCCGGTTCTGGACACGACCGAGACGGACCGGGTCGATCTGACCGCGCAATTTGGCTCAACGGACTTTTTCGACGGCGCGGCAACGCGGACCATCGGTTACAATCAGGGCTATCTCGGCCCCGTGATCCGCATGGCGCCTGGTGGCCTTGGCGCGCAGGTGCGCAACGCACTCGACGTGCCGGTCACGGTGCACTGGCACGGGCTTCTGGTGCCCGGCGAGCATGACGGCGGGCCGCAAGCGGCGATCCGGTCCGGGGCAAGCTGGTCGGCCAATATGCAGATCGACCAGCCGCCGGCGACCGCCTTCTACCACACCCATGCGCATGGACGCACGGCAAGTGATGTTTATGCCGGCCTTGCCGGCGTCATCCACCTGACGGACGGCCGCGACGATGATCGCGGCCTGCCGAGCGCATACGGTGTCGATGATCTAACGCTGGTCTTGCAGGACCGCCGTTTCGATACAGGCGGGCGCATGACCTATGATTTGTCGATGATGGACGTCATGCACGGCTTTGTCGGCGAGGTGATGGTCGTCAACGGGCAGATCGATGCTGTCGCTGCTGTGCCCAAAGGCGTGACGCGTCTGCGGCTCGTTAACGGATCGAACGCGCGCATCTATACATTGTTCATGAGCGATGACCGGCCGATGCATCTGGTCGCGACCGACGGGGGCTTTCTGGACGTGCCGATCGCTTTGGAGACGCTTATCCTGTCACCGGGCGAGCGCGCCGAAGTGCTGGTCGACTTCGGCGACGGACGATCGGTCGCGCTGATGAGCGGCGGCGATCCAAACCAGGGGCCGATGGGGATGATGGGCCGCATGCGGGGCGTGATCAATCGGGTGATCGACCGGTCGTTCACCGTGCTCGACTTCGCCATCGACGACACCCTGCCGGTCCGCATCGATGCCGTTCCCGACACGCTTGACGGCGCGATGCCCGATCTCGACGGTACGGACGTGCGAACACGCCGCGTCTCGCTCGACATGGGCATGGGCCCCGGTGGGGGCATGGGGCCCGGCATGATGGGCCCAGGCGGCATGATGGGCCCAGGCGGGATGATGGGTCGCGGCATGATGGATGGCGAAGGTTTCCGCGGGCCGATGATGAGCGGCATGGGCGTCTTCGGCATCAACGGCCGGCCCTATGACATGGACCGGATCGATTACGAGGTCGGCCTTGGCACCACCGAACGCTGGATCGTCGAAAGCCCGATGCTGGCCCACCCGTTCCACATCCATGGCGCCATGTTCCAGGTCGTGCGCGAGGATGGCCGCGCGCCGCGTCCAGAGCATCGTGGCTGGAAGGATACCGTGCTCGTGACCGGTGAGACCGAACTGCTCGTCCGGTTCGACCGCCCCGCGTCCGCCGACTTCCCCTTCATGTTCCACTGCCACATCCTCGAACACGAGGATCGCGGCATGATGGGCCAGATGACGGTGTCATGATGGGAACGATTGGCATGGAGGTCTGGCAGTTGGCGAAGGAGAAGCAGACATGATGGGCAACGGAATGATGGATGGCACCTGGGGGATGGGCGGCATGGGGCTGATCTGGCTCCTGGCGATCGTATTGCTCGTCCTCGCCATCGCCGCCTTGATTAAATACCTGATGCGGTGAGGCGATCGCCCTGACCAAAATCGAAACCGCCAAACAATGGCAACATTGAAGATTACCAGGCCATCCCGCAGAATTGTCGAAATGTCACTCAGATGCCTGCTGTCGCGCTGTTTGGAATGGGAGGCGTTGATGTTGGTTGCGGGTGATTTGAACCTGCAAAGCTAAGTTATTGATTTTGTTGATACGAGTTTCAGAGCCAATAACACAACATTAGCAAGTGTCTGATTTTGAAAGACAATTTAAGGGATCGTGGTTGCGGGGGCTCGCAACCAACGATATCAGCAGTTTTTATTTCAGTCGGCCGCCTAAACGTAACTCTTGTTGCTCCGGCTGGCCGTTCTTGCCGCGGCTCAGCAAGAACAAAGGCCGCTTTCATAACGGCTTGCCAGGGGCGACTGCCACTCTTGCGAGCGTTCGGGCCAGGAACGTGGTCCAGAGCTTAAGCGGCTATGCGACCAGATCGGCTATCCGAAGACCATCAGGGTGGGCAATGGCAACGGATTTATCGCTCGGGACCTCGACTTGTAGGCCTATGTCGCCGACATCACCCTGAATTTCTCAGGGCCTAGAAACCGACCGACGGTTTGAACAAAACTGTTCGGCGTTTGAGTCATGAAATCTGGTCTCGTAAAAGACGAAAGAGAATACCGGCGGATGGCAGGAGGAAACCATCGGCCGCCCCGCGCAAGAATGCTTGGGAGGAGCCGCGCGGCTGGGACATCTTTCAATCCGGTTTGCCGTAGCCTCCGCCGGACGGCGTCTCGATGATCACCGCTTCGCCAGCGGCGCATTTGACTTGTGTGCGCCCGGGCAGCGCCTTTACCTTACCCTTTCGGTTACGTTTTAGGTTTCGACCGATTGTGCCGTTTCCGCCGCCGGCCAATCCACGTGGAGGCACTTCGCGCCTGCCGCACAGGAACGACACATCCATGGGCTTAAGGAAACGTATTGCTCGGATCAAACCATCGCCGCCGGTCCAACGGCCCTTGCCACCCGAGCCGCGATGGATTTGGAATTGTTCCAGCACGACAGGGTAACGCTGTTCGAGCACTTCAGGATCGGTCAGCCGTGTATTGGTCATATGCGTGTGAACCGCATGGGCGCCATTGAAGCCGGGACCCGCGCCGGCGCCACCGCAGATCGTCTCGTAATACTGATAGCGGGCATCACCGAAGTTAAAGTTGTTCATCGTACCTTGAGCGCCGGCAATGGCGTCGAGAGCCGCGAACAGGCAATCGGTCACCGCCTGGCTGACCTCGACGTTTCCGGCCACGACTGCTGCGGGATATTCCGGGGCCAGCATCGAAGAGCGAGGCACCATGATTTTGAGCGGGCGCATGCATCCGGCATTCATTGGAATGTCGTCATCAACCATGCAGCGGAAAGCGTAGAGCACGGCTGCGCGGGTCACCGGTTGTGGTGCGTTGAAGTTGTCGGGTTGCTGGTCGCTAGTCCCCGCAAAATCGATCACCGCCGAGCGGTCGGCATGATCGACCCTAATCGAGACAGCGATCTTGCATCCTTGGTCGAAATACACCTCCGCAGTGCCGTCCTTCAGATTTCCGATGACCCGGCGCACACATTCCTCGGCATAGTCGCGCACATGGCCCATATAGGCATCGACCACATCGATGCCGAAATTGCTGACCATTGAGAGGAGCTCCTTTGCACCTTTCTCGTTAGCGGCGATCTGTGCCTTGAGATCGGCGACATTCTGGTCTCTGTTGCGGCAAGGGTATTGGCCACCCTCGAGTACAGTGCGAATTTCGGTATCGAGAAAGCGTCCGCCCTCAACAAGCTTCATATTGTCGATTACAACGCCTTCTTCCTCGATCGTAGTCGCAAGCGGCGTCATGGAACCAGGCGCAATGCCCCCAACGTCAGCATGGTGGCCGCGCGAGGCGACGAAGAAAATCGGCCAGCCTCCTGTATCGCCAAACACCGGCGTGACAACGGTGATGTCCGGCAGATGCGTGCCGCCATTATACGGGGCATTGGTGACGAACACATCACCACGCTTCATGCCGGGATGTGCGGCCATCACGCTTTTCACCGACTGGTCCATGGAACCCAGATGCACCGGCGTGTGCGGCGCATTGGCGATAAGCTCGCCGTCGCCATCGAAAACGGCGCAGGAAAAATCGAGTCGTTCCTTGATGTTGGTCGAGCGCGCCGTGCGCTGGAGGCGCAGCCCCATTTGCTCAGCAATTGACATAAAAAGGTTGTTGAACACTTCCAGCATGACTGGATCGGCTTTCTTCGAGACGTCCGCAGTTTGTTCGACCGCCATGATCCGATGAAGAACGATATGGCGGAAGGGATTGACTTCCGCTCGCCATCCCGGCTCCACGACAATGGTTCCGATATCTTCGAGAATGATGGCGGGGCCCGTTACCTGGTGCCCCACCTTCAAATCAGCCCGTTTGAAGACTCTGGCGTCAAGCCACTCTCCACCTTTAAAAAAGCGCGAATTCTCGATGTGTCCCGGTGCGCTGGCAAAAATCGATTCCTTTGACTCGACCTGCCTCGCGCCACCGCCGGTCGCCTCGATTTCCACCATTTCGGCGATCAACGGCGTATCCGGCATGGTGAAGCCGAACTGCTCCAAATGAATTCGCTCGAACTCGCCGACCATGTCGTCTTGAGAACCAAGAGGGACGTCGATCGAAGTATCCGTACCCTTATACCGCAAATGCAGCCGGCGGCTGACTTTTGGGTCATGCCCCACTCCCTGATCGATCAACTCCTTCTTTGCATCACATTCCAATTGCCCGACGGTCCAGTTGAGATCATCTAGCATGGCGGTGCCGAGAGTTTGCTCTAGGCTGACCTGACGGCTTGCCTTGATATCGGCAAGGCCCATGCCATAAGCAGACAGGATACCCGCAAACGGGTGGACGAGGATCGTCTTCATTCCAAGCACATCAGCGACCGCACAGGCGTGCTGACCGCCTGCGCCACCGAAACAGGTCAGCGCATAGCGCGTTACGTCGTAGCCGCGCTGGACAGATATTTTTTTGACCGCATTTGCCATGTTTTCCACTGCGATACGCAGGAAGCCTTCGGCAACGTCCTCCGGCGATTCCAGGCCCGCCTCGTCTGCGATTGACGTGAACTTCCGTACTACGGCGTCGCGGTCCAACTGCTCGTTCTGGTGCGGGCCAAAGACTGCAGGGAAATGCTCCGGCATCAGTTTGCCGAGCATGACATTTGCATCTGTGACTGCGAGAGGTCCGCCACGACGATAGCTCGCCGGGCCGGGATTTGCGCCCGCCGATTCAGGACCAACCCGGAAGCGCGATCCGTCAAAGGTGAGGATAGAGCCACCACCGGCAGCCACGGTGTGAATCTTCATCATTGGCGCGCGCATGCGAACGCCCGCGACTTCCGTCTCGAAATCCCTTTCCACCTCGCCTGCATAGTGCGCGACATCGGTGGACGTACCGCCCATGTCGAAGCCGATGATCTTGCCGAAACCGGCAATTCGGCTCGTCTCGACCGCACCGACAATGCCGCCCGCTGGACCCGACAAGATGGCGTCGCGCCCCTGGAACAGACTAGCATCCGTCAATCCGCCCGATGACATCATGAACATCAGTCGAAGGCCGGAGTTTTCAGTATCGAGCTCGCTTGCCAACTGATCGACATATCGGCGAAGGATCGGCGAAAGATAAGCATCCACCACCGCGGTGTCGCCTCGTCCGACAAACTTGATCAGTGGCGAGACTTCATGGCTGGGCGAAACCTGGCTGAAGCCGATTTCGCGGGCAATTTCGCCGACGCGTTTCTCATGCGCGGGATATTTGTAACCGTGCATGAAAACGATAGCGATGGAACGGATGCCGTCATCGTATGCTGCCCGCATCAGAGTGCGGGCTTCAATCTCGTCGAGCGGAGCTTCTTCCGATCCATCCTGAAGGAAGCGTCCGGCCACTTCCACGGCCCTTTCATATAGCAGTTCCGGTTTCTTGATCTCGCGGTCGAACAGCCTAGGGCGGGCCTGGTAGCCGATCTCCAGAGCATCGGCAAAGCCCTTGTTTGTAACCAAGAGGACCCGGTCGCCCTTGCGCTCCAGCAGGGCATTAGTGGCAACCGTGGTGCCCATCTTGACAGTGGCGATATGTTCGGACGGGATCCGCTCTCCCTTACCGATGCCCATCAGATCGCGAATGCCCTGAATCGCGGCATCGGCATAGGCCTCCGGGTTCTCCGACAAAAGCTTGTGGGGCTTCACCTCGCCTTCTGGCGTTCGCGCCACGATGTCGGTGAATGTGCCGCCGCGATCTATCCAGAAATCCCATTTGCCGGTCTGTGATTGAATGGAATCAAGCATGAGTCTCTCCATGTCCCGCCGGGAAATACGAGCGGGATGAAAAAAGGCGTTTCGAATGAAGATCGAGGCTCAGATCAAGCTATTGCACGGCTCCTGGCAAATATAGCGCGATCTTCGGAAAGGCTATCAAGGCCGCAACCATCACCAACATGCCGATGACATAAGGGAACGCTCCGGCCATCACTTCACCGAGAGAGCCCTCGCCACGAGCGCTTTGCACAACATAAAGGTTCAGGCCGACCGGCGGTGTAATCAGGGCCATCTCAATCAGCACTATCATTAGGATACCGAACCAGATTGGATCGTATCCAAGGCCCACCACAATCGGCACAATGATGGGAATCGTGATGACCATCAACGACAACGTCTCGATGAAAAAGCCGAGCACGATATACATCACCACGATAACCATGATGGTGGTCAGCGGGCTGAAGCCGAGACCGTCAAGGAAACTGCGCAACTCTTGTGAAATGCCTGAAGATGACAGCGTGAAATTCAGGAAGGACGCTCCAATCACCACCAGCATGATCATCGAAGTGATCTTCACCGTACCTATCAGGCTTTCACGAATTATCGTCCAATTGATGCCCCCGAACAACGTGCCGATAGCCAGTGCGCCACCCACGCCGACCGATGCTGCTTCCGTTGGGGTCGCCCATCCCTTGTAGATTGAACCGATAATCGCTGAAAACAGAATGATGATGGGGATCAAGTCGAGCAGACCGCTTACCATGTGTGCCAGCGGGAAAGTTCGCCTAGGGCCGCCAAGCCGCGGGCTGATCGTGCAAATGACGGCAGTCATTGCAACGAAGAGCAGCGCCAAGCCAATTCCAGGCAAAAGCCCAGCCAGGAAAAGCTGTGGGATCGATGTCTGCGTCAGAAAGCCGTAAACGATCAGGTTTATGGATGGCGGTATCATGATACCGAGCGTTCCTCCGGCAGCAATCGCACCGGAAAACATGCGAGGATCGTAATCCAAAGCCTTGGCCTGTGGCATGGCCACGGTCGCGACAGTTGCCGCAGTGGCAACCGACGACCCCGATGTCGCCGAAAACATTGTTGAAGTGGCAATATTCGCGTGGATAAGCCCACCCGGCAGCCATGAGACCCAGCGATCGAGCGCAGTGTAGGTGCGTTCCGCAATTCCGCTCCGCACCAAGATCTCGCCCAGAAGGACGAAGAAGGGAATCGCGATGAGCGCGGCATTATCAGAAGTCGACCAAACCATCGAGCCCAGGCCACGCACCAGCGGAAAGGAACTGAAGAACTGGTCAACGCCCAAACCAAGCAGGAACAGCACAATGCCGACCGGGATCGATAGAGAAAGCAGGCCGAGCAGGCCGATGGAAACGAAATAAAGCAATCACAGCGCCTCATGCTCGAGAAACAGCCCGATGGCTCGCTCCGCCTTGTCGAAGCGGCCTTGGGCAAGCAGCATGAGGGCAGCGAACAAGGTGAGCCAAGCCATAACGGCAAACCATATCCAACCGGCAAACCACGGGACCTGCACCAGCACCAGCGGGGTCTCCAACGGCGTATTGGCGCGGGAAGAGTTTCTTAGGGTTGCGGCAACAACCGGCCAGGACCAGTAGGCGATAACGGATACTGCAGCAGCCATGAGCATCATTGCGGCGATGTCGAACAGAGCGCGGACTTTCGTGCCGGTCATCGATCGGAGAATATCGATCCGTACATGGGAAAGTTCGAGCATTGCGTAGCCCATTCCCCAAGCTGTACCGATCGCCATGACATAACCTGATATCTCATCAGTGCCGCCAAGCGAGGCGACTGAATGGCGGAGCGCAATGTCAACGAGCACCAGCCCGGCACACGCAAGGAACATCAGGCCTACGACCAGCGCCACCCACCTATTCAAGCTGCGCAATATTGCAAGCATGCGCTCCGCCATTGCCTATATCCTCAGTCTGTCGGAACGGTCACGTCAACAACCTTGCCGACACTGTCGTTCCATCTCTTGGCCCAATCGGCCCCCGCACGGTCTGCCCATTCTGGCAGGACTTGCGTTTCGAGGATATTGCGGGCCTTGGCGATGTCTGCATCACTGGCTTCCACCAGCGTCATCGAGCGGTTGTCACCCGATTTACATTCACCGTTGCCGGTCAGACATGCGACGTCGTTTGCAAGCGCGCCCTCTGCCGAAGCCCAAGCTGGTTCCTCGAATTCAGACTTCACTTCCGACTGGATGAGTTCCTGGGTTTCGGCGTCAAGTTCATTCCACGTGTCGAGATTGATAGCCGTGACAACCGGATCCCAACCGCCAAGGGGGATGGTCAGAAGATGGGTGGAAACTTCCCACCAGCCAGCGCTGTAACCCGACCCAGCACCGGTCACAGCACAATCGACTACACCTTTTTGAAGCGCGCCGGGCACTTCCGAGAAGGCGATGTTCACGCCCTCGGCGCCGAGTGCTTCGAGAAACTTCGCGGTCATACGCCCGGATGCGCGCACCTTGAGACCCTTGAGGTCATCGAGATTGGATATCGCCTTGTTGCAGAATACGACCTGAGGTGGATAGGGCGCGATGGCGAGGACCTTGGAATTGAAGCGATCCCTGAAGATATCTTCAACCATTGGTCGAGCTGCATCCACGGCAGCCCTGGCCTTGTCGGCCGAGATGGCAACGAGCGGAACGTCCAGCCCTTCCAATTCCGGCGCGTCGGCCACGGCGTAATCACCCACCGTCATTCCGACATCGAAAACGCCTTGGCCAAGAAGACGGAAGACTTCGGCGACGCCCAGATTCATCTCGCCGTGGGTGGTGACGTTCGTGGTGATCTTGCCATCGGAGGCTTGAGGCAGGGTCTGCCTCCAGAATGGCGCCTCATACTCCTTGTGCAGTGGCAGGCTCGACCAACTGCCAACTACTGACAATTCGACGGCGGCTGCGGGTGTAGCAGCGGCAACGCAGGTTGCCAGCATGAGGATTGTCTTTTTCATTTCGATTCTCCCTTTTTTGAATTCAGGTTTTTTAACCGTGTTGAAGCGATGCGAATGAAATCGTGACAAGCGGCGGCTCAGAGGAAGGCACGTCCGTGACCAGCATGCAGCCAGGCGCATGAGTGATGCAGAGTTTGGGTTTTGCCCGAGCGATGGCAGCTTGCGGCGTGACGCCACAAGCCCAGAAAACCGGCACGTCGTTTTCATCAACCGGAACCGCATCACCATAATCGGGTGCTGACAGGTCGCCGATGCCAATTTTTCTGGGGTCGCCCCAGTAGATCGGAGTGCCGTGGGCATGGGTATAGCCGGCCGACAAGTCGAAGATCTCCGGAATTTGCTCTTGCGAATAGGCTCGCATGGTCACAACCAGAGGACCGCTGAATATTCCGCCTTTTATTGTTTCGATTGTTGTGTGGAACATCGGCACATTGCGACCCATCTCAATGTGACGGACCGGATAGCCGTTGCGGATTAGCGCCTCTTCGAAGGTGAAGGAACATCCGAGAATGAAGGTGACTAGATCATCTCGCCAGAAGCGCGTGATATCGATCACCTCTTCACTAAACACACCATCGCGGTAGATCCGGTATTTTGGGACATCGCCGCGAATGTCGATGTCGCCCAGGTTTGGCAAATGCGGATCGCCGGGGCCTGCAAAACCGATTACGGGGCATGGCTTCGGATTGTTCATGCAGTAAAGAAGGAAATCGCCAGCATATTCGAGCGGCAGGATGACCAGATTTCCCTGGAGCAAGTCTGGCGCCTGTCCGGCCGTCTGACCGGTGAAGCGGCCCGCACGCACTTCGCGGCGGAGTTCCACAACACCCAACTTTGCCAACGGCTCAAACAACACTATGCGCTCCTTACTGAGTTAAGGATCACGCATTGGCTTCATAAAAACAAATCGAAGTTTTTTGTGATTTTACATCATCAATTTTTATATCCGAGGAACTCGACAGCCACTTCATTGGCCATTTTCGCTGCCGCTTCCACGATATGGCTCCGTGGATCGCCAAGATAGGATGCCGAGAACCGAAGATCGCTAGGCGTCCACCCCGGATCGATTTCCCTGATCTTCTCTTCAGCAACAAGTTGATCGCCGAGAGCCTTCGGCAAGGCGGCCACACCAAGCCCGGCTTCTACTAGTCGGAAGCAGGCTGACAGTGAGGATGACGGAAACATCGGCACATCCGGCCCTATCCGTTCGAATAGCAGTGTCTTTAGTTCTCGGTATGGCCTGGTATGACGGGCATAGGTAATCACAGGCCACTCGCGCAAGAGCGTGGCATCCTGTCCATCGCTGGCGATCAGGCTCCTCGCCACGTACCAGACCAATTCAAAACCCGGCAGTTCGACATTGTCGACCGAGTATTCCGATATCGGACCGAGTAGGATGGCAAGATCGATCTCCCGGTCAAGCAAAGCCGCTCTCAAATTGACCGAGATGTCGACGTTGATCTCCACGACCAAGCTCGGATAGGTTCTCGTAAGAACCGAAACAAGGTCCGGCAGCCAGCATTGTGCAATGGTCTCTGATACTCCAATGCGCAAATGGCTTTCGACACCCTCCCTTGAAACTATCGTTTCTTCCACCCGATCGGAAAGTCGCTCGAACTGCTCAGCGTATTGGAGGAGCATCTCACCTCTTTTGGTAAGCTTGAGGCTGGCCCCGGATCGGTCGAACAAGGCAACACCAAGCGCATCTTCCAGTTTCTTTATCCGTGCCGTGATCGCTGGCTGGGTCAGGTTTAGCGCGATGGCGGCCTTGTTGACACTTCCGTGGCGGACCACGGAGAGAAAAGCACGAAGTTGATCTAGATTGAGCTGGCGCATGCCCTGGAGACTGCTATGACCTCGCTTCTTCATGCAATATGCTTTGAGTAATTCGTTGACCCGCAGACACTTTCTGCGCCGGTTGTGTACAATCCACCGAGGCTCTGTTGCGCAAATCGGTGGATGGCCGGACTTTTTCGTTTCCGGACGGACCTAACCCACTGCCTTTATGACAGGGCACCCGAGAGCCGTGTAGCTGTCCAGAACAGGGACGCAGAAGTGGATTTCCACAACGTGGCGTTCGACGCGCCGTCCGTTAGTCGCTGGCCCAGCAATTTCACGGGGGTGCATCTTCGTCTCGACGAAGCTTCAGCGGTGGTACTCGTCTATCGTCGCCAGAGCGAGCCCCCTAGATAATTCTCCGCGCGAAGGGCTTGGTTTCGGGCCATGCCTCCGGCGGCAGAGGGTTTTCCATGTAGTCTGAGTGCCAAAAGTCTTCTCATTTGTTAGGAGAATCGCTCGACCCATGGAGACAGACATGACAAAGTCACGACTCATAAAGAAGCACGTCACCGCGAAGACGAACTGGGTGAGTATCTAAATATACGCGGAAACACAAAAATTAATGCAAATGATGCAACAAAAATTACTGCAAGCGTTGCCAAGACGCTTGCCATCAACACACCCTTGGTCAGGACAAACTGTCTAAAAATTAATACGTAAGTTATACAGTTCAACATCCCGCTAATAATCATTGGCGCGATGATCAAGCGAGAAAAATAGACACCACGCCCGAAATCGGAACAAATCAAAACAGCAAGGAATACGGCCGGGAAAGCAGCAAAAACCCCTGACATCATTGGGCTTCCTAGTTCACTGACCAAAATTGCACTAGCAACGACCGACGTCGAGATAAGCATTTGAATGATAATCTCTTTTCGGTCGATTTTGCTCGTATCTCGGCGGCTGATTTCTCCTGCCAAACCGCTTTCGCGTATGTATAACACGAAAAATATCAGCAAGAGCATCCATAAAAACATCGCAATCCAAAAATTATCAAATGCGTAGTAAACAATAGCTAGCTGAAAAATAAACCAGATCAGTATAAATTTCAATATTCTTACATTTAAACTGTAGCGAGAAGAAAAAGTGCAAAGGAATGCGGATAAGGCGCCCGCTGAATATGCTGCTGGGAAACTGTGTGTCGCCTCGAACGCAAACTCAGCACCCTGTATCCAACCGACCAGCAAGAAGCTCAGCAAGACCGTCGAGGGCAGACCACCGACCATTCCGCCAATTCGACCGCTGAATCGCCTTCCAAGGTACAGCGCCAAAACTACCCATAAGCCTCCCAACAAGGCACCACTTAGCAACTTGAAGAAAAACAGGCTCACAGGTCTCCTCCCCAAATGGACATGGAGCGGGCTAATCAATATAAAAAATACTTTTCCGAAAACGCCGCATCAAATCAAAAAACTTTATGGGACAACTTAAAAGACTTCTATTCATCTTGCCTATGAATATTCCCTTCGAGAGGCTGCTTTGACAATTTGGGCAATCATCTGGCAGTGCCGCTTTAGGATCCGTTTCGGTACTTCACGAAGGCGTTCCGGATTGGCTTGCCGAGTTTAATGGACTGGACGCCAACTCGTTTGCCCCGGGTACGTCGCCGACATCGGCGACGTCCTCGCGTACCACATGATCGAAGACGTCCAATGACGCGACCTCGGCGCGAGCCGACCGGCCGAACTTGCCACTAACAGCCAGCAACACCGAGGTTCGCGCTACATCCAGAGCCACGCGCTTTACGGCGATCTTGGCCAGATCGAAATCCATCACCCGTCCGCCCGACTCGATCCCCGAACAGCCGATCAACGCCCAGTCGAGTCGCAACGCGCGTAACGCCAGAACGACGTTCTCGCCGGTCAGCGAACCGTCCTGTCCCGTCAACCGACCGGCAAGCACGTGCACATTGTGCCGGGCCGGGTTGAAAGCCATCGCGACGAGCAAGGAGTTGGTGAACACGTCAAGACAACGTTTGTCATTTAGCGCTCTGGCCGCCGCCTCCATGGTGGTGCCAACGTCGATGTAAATGGCCGCCCCATCCGGCACCAGCGCCGCCGCCCGCCGGGCTATCGTTTGCTTGGCGCCGGCAGCGATTGAGCGCTTGTGCTCGTGGCCAAGCCTGAGCGTTTGGGCTCCGCCGCGCACTCCGGCCCCGCCGTGGAAGCGCTGTACCAGCCCTTTGGTGTCCATGGCGATGACGTCACGGCGAATCGTCTGTGCGGAAACTGAAAACCGCTCGGCCAGCGCTTCGATGGTCACGAAACCGTTGGCTTCAATCGCTTGCAGAATCGCTTCCTGGCGCTCGGAAAGATGAAACTGCGACATATGGAAAACACTCCAATCTTGTCCCAAGATGTAAGATAATTTACAATGAACCGATACGCAACGGAAGCGCACAATGCCGCCACTTGTTTACGAATCTACCACGAAGACCCTGTGGCGGCGCCCCGCACGGCGCTTTGACGCTTGGGATTGGGCTTGGCGCGACGATCCCAGCCTGCGCGCCGATCGTTCCCGTTTTGACGCCATGGAACCGTTGGAGCCGCTAGCGGCGCTGCGCCATGTGCTTGCAAGCGGGTCCGCGAGGCTCCTACCGGTTGGCGTCATCGGGCCACGCGAGGCCAGCACAGACGAGGCGACCTTGGCTGAAGCGCTGGGCCTTGCCCTCGCCGAACTCGGCTTTCCCGTCTTGTGCGGCGGCAAATCCGGGGTCATGGAAGCGGTTTGCAAAGGGGTGGCACGCGGCGACGGCCTGTCGATCGGGCTTCTACCGGACGAGGACTGGCGTGCGGGCAACGCTCATGTCGCCATGCCTCTAGCAACGGGTATCGGTCGGGCCCGAAATGTCGTCATCGCCCACGCCGCCATTGCGCTGATCGCCGTTGGCGGCCGATATGGGACCATGACCGAAGCTGCCTTCGGACTGCATTTCGATAAGCCAGTCATTGGCCTAGGCGACGCGCCCGACCTTCCCGACCTCAAGCGCGTGGCCGACGTCGACGCGGCGATCAAGACTCTTGCCGAAACTTTGCTAATTGACGCAGCTTTGTCATAAAACTTACATTCTCTGGCATTAATTGGAAACTATCTTCCATATCCTGACTTGGGCAGCGCATGATCGAATTGTGCGACATCGTACGCCGGTTCGGCACACAGACCGTTCTGCACGGCATCTCGCTAAAGGTAGCGGAGGGTAGCTTCACCTCGCTGCTTGGCCCATCGGGCTGCGGCAAGTCGACGACGCTGCGGATCATGGCCGGGCTCGACCGGCCAAGCGCCGGCCAGGTGCTGATGAATGGTGTCGACGTCATTGAGCAAAGCGCTGCCGAGCGCAATGTGGCGATGGTGTTCCAGTCCTATGCCCTCTATCCGCATCTGACGGTTTACCAGAACATCGCTCTTCCGCTGTCCATGCGTCAGATGAACCGGCTCGAGCGGCTGCCGCTTCTGGGCCGCTTTCTGCCCTCGGTCCGCGACAAGCGCGCCAAGCAGGCGAGGCAGGTCGGCGGCATCGCCGAAATGCTCGGCATTGGCGCGCTGCTCGATCGAAAACCGAGCCAGCTTTCGGGCGGGCAGAAGCAGCGCGTCGCTGTGGGCCGCGCACTGGTGCGCGATCCGTCCTTGTTTCTTCTGGACGAGCCTCTGTCGAACCTGGACGCCAAGCTGCGTGTGCAGATGCGCGGCGAACTGATGGACCTGCACCGGCGGACGGGCCGCTCCTTCGTCTATGTCACACACGACCAGGCCGAAGCGATGAGCATGTCGGACGATATCGCCGTGTTCATGGACGGCCGCATTGTCCAGTTCGGCAGTCCGCGGACGCTCTATGAGACGCCGCAATGCCGCCAGGTGGCCGACTTCATCGGTTCACACGCGATCAATTGGATCGAGTTGCCCGCGACCGGCGACCCCCTGCCACCGCCCCTTGAGGCGTTCCGCATCGATGGCAGGGCGGCGCCGACGGAGAGCAGGGTGCTGCTGGGCCTGCGTCCCGAACATCTTCTTCCGTCAAGGTTGGGCCGCTTGCAGGGGCAGGTCGAAGCCGTCGAGTACATGGGTGCCGAGGTACTCGTCACCGTACGGACTGTCACCGGCGACCGGCTACGTGCGATAGCGCCCGGCGACCACGCCCTGCCACCACAGGGCGCGGCGATCGCGCTCAATTTCGAGCCACGACACGCGCATCTGTTCGACGCGGACACGGGCGCGCGGATCAATGCGTCGGTGCGGGAGGCGCAGGCATGGGCGTCCTGAGGCTTCGACGCGCCCAACGCGAGGCGCTCACGGACACCGGGCTCGTTATGCCGGCGACCGTGGCCATGATCACACTCATTTTCGCGCCGGTCCTGATCGTCGCGGTCCTGTCCTTTACCGACTACCAGTTCGGTGCGCCGACGCTCAACTGGATCGGGCTCGAAAACTACGTCACTCTGTTCACCGACCCGCTAGGGTGCCGCGCGGTCACGAACACGCTCATATACGTCGCAATCGTCGTGCCGTTCTCGATCCTGCTGGCGCTGCTGGTGGCGGTCGGCCTGCACGATCTGACCCGGCGGGCACCGCTCCTGTCGTCGATTCTGCGCGCGTCCTACTTCCTGCCGGTGGCAGCCACGCTGGTGGCCATGGCGATCGTCTGGCAGATGCTGCTGCATCCGACACTGGGCCTGTTCAACAACGTTCTGGCCGTCGTCGGGCTGCCCGGCAGGAACTGGCTGTCCGACCGAGGCCTCGTCCTCTACACGCTGGCCGTCATCGGCATCTGGCAGACCGTCGGCTACAACATGGTGTTGTTCCTGGCGGGCCTCGCCGCCATCCCGCAGCATCTGTACGACGCCGCCGAGGTCGACGGCGCCGGTCGCGGCTGGGACCGCTTCTGGACCGTCACCTGGCCCATGCTCGGCCCGACGACGCTGTTCGTGACGGTGGTGACCGCGACCAACGCATTCAGGGTCTTCGAAACCGTCGCCACACTGACAAGCGGGGGGCCGGCCTTTGCCTCCGACGTGCTGGTCTACGCCATGTACCGGGAGGGGTTCGTCTACTTCAAGGCCGGCTATTCGAGCGCCATCACCATGGTGTTCTTCGTCGTCGTGCTGGTCTTCACGCTGCTCAAGTTCCGAGTCCTCGAACGCAGGGTGCACTACCGATGAACACCCGTCGCACGCTGTCGCGGATGGTTTCACCGGTCCTCCTGATCCTGGGCGCCGCATTCGTGCTGCTGCCGTTCTTCTGGATGCTGTCGCTGTCTATCAAGCCGGCCGACGAGATCTTCACGCCGGGGCTAGACCTGTTCCCGTCCCGCATCGAATGGCGCAACTACGCCAAAGCGTTCGCCGAGGTGGAATTGACCCGCTTCCTGTTCAACGGCGCGATCGTCTGCCTTGGCATCCTGGTCTTCCAGATACTGTTCGCGGTGCCCTGCGCCTATGCGCTCGCGCACCGCGATTTCGCGCTCAAGCCGGTTGTGTTCGGCCTGGTGCTTGCGGGCCTTCTGGTGCCGTTTCACGTCACGGCAATCCCGATCTTCCTCGCGCTCGCCGAAGTTCGCATGCTCAACACCTATGTGGCGCTGATCGTTCCGTTTGTCGCTTCGGTCTTCGGCATCTTCCTCTTTCGCCAGTTCTTCGCTTCGGTTCCGGCCGAACTGTTTGACGCTGCCCGCGTCGACGGGCTGTCGGAAACGGCAATCGTCTGGCGCATTGCGTTTCCGCTTGCCATGCCCGCGGCAACCGCCTTCGCGATCTTTTCGGTCACCGCGCACTGGAACGATCTGTTCTGGCCATTAATCGCCACCTC
This sequence comes from Silicimonas sp., assembly GCA_040220415.1. Classification (GTDB taxonomy): domain Bacteria; phylum Pseudomonadota; class Alphaproteobacteria; order Rhodobacterales; family Rhodobacteraceae; genus JAVJUV01. The sequence goes on along the minus strand of JAVJUV010000074.1, from coordinate 12,361 downwards.
GGACCGGGCCATTGCCACGCCGCCGCGCGGAATTCTGTACTTCCGCGACGAGGAGGCGGGATCGGATTTCGGCCCGCTCATGGCGGCTGCGACCGTCGTCACCGCGCCGCTCATCATCGGCTTTCTGTTTGCCCAGCGCGCGTTCGTGCGCGGCATCGTGGCCGGGGGGATCAAGGGATGATCCGCCCGCGCACTTTCCGACAACAACCAGAAGCGCGCTCCAGCGCGCCGCCTTTCATCCCAATCATAAATCCGACAACCCGACAGGGAGATCAATCATGATCAGACAGCTCCTTATTGCCACAGCCCTCGGCCTGGCCACGACCGCGGCCCAAGCCGAAGAGATCACGCTGCGCGTACACTACTCAATTCCGACCATCTGGACCGACACAAAGGAAATCCTGGCCGAGGCCTTCATGGAGGCCCACCCCGACATCACGATCGAATATGATGGTCCGGCCGAGAGCTATGCAGAGGGCGTCCAGCGTCTCTTGCGCGAAGCCGTCGCCGGCAGCCTTCCGGACGTGGCCTTCGTCGGCCTGAACCGCTGGCGCATTCTGGAAGCGCGCGGTCTGACCCAGCCGCTCGATCCGTTCATCGGCGACGATGCCGCCTTCGCCGAAGCCGGCTACACGCCCGCCATCCGCTCGCTCGGTCAGTTCGCGGGCACCCAGCACGCGCTGGCCACCTCGGCGTCGACCCTTGTCATGTACGTCAATCCAGATCTGGTCGAACAGGCCGGCGGGTCGATGGACAAATTCCCCACCACGTTCGACGGTGTGATCGAACTGGCTGCGCAGATCGATGCGCTGGGCGAAACGATCGACGGCATCTGGATCGACCGGCACGACTGGCGGTTCCAGTCGCTGCTGGGTTCGCATGGCGGTCGCCCGATGAACGAGGACGAGACCGACATCACCTTCGACAGCGAGGCCGGCTATGCGGCGGCCGAACTTTATCGGCGCTTTGCCCAGGAAGCGGGCATGAAGAGCTATGCCGACAATGAAGCGCGCCAAGCCTACCCCGCCGGTACTCTGGGCATCATGATGGAGTCCTCGTCGCTGCTGACGCGTTTCACGGAAGGCGCCGGCGACCGCTTCGACGTCACTATCAAGCGTCTGCCTGTGGCCGCCGAAGACACTTCGAAGGTCTATTTCCCGACCGGCGGGTCGGCCGTCGTCATGCTGACCGAGGACGAGGCGCGCCAACAGGCCGCCTGGGAGTTCATCCGCTTTGTAACCGGTCCCGAGGGCATGAAGCTCATCGTCGAAAGCACCGGCTATGCGCCGGCCAATGCGATCGTACTCGAGGACGAGCAGTATCTGGGCGCGTTCTATGCCCAGAACGAGAACGCCCGCCGCGCCCACGGGCAGGTCGCCGAGTTCGCCGGTCCCTGGTATTCCTATCCCGGTGCCGAGGGCGTCGCCGTAACCGACCTAATCGCTGCCGCGCTCGAGGAGATTGCCTTCACGGATGCCGATCCCAAGCCGACGATCGATCAGCTCGCGGACACGCTGCGCGATCGGCTCAGCATGAATTGACGCGGCAACACTTCGCCAACTCGATCCCGGCCCCGACGGGGCCGGTCTTTTTCGACCGGCAGCAACACTACAAAACGCGGTTGAAATCGCCTCTGTGCCCGTTACCCCGGGCTCTGGGCTTCTCCAATGAGATTGTACCCTCGTTAGCGGAGCGATCTAACCCGAAGGGCTGCGGAAGATACCGGATGGAAGACGATCATGACAGATCATCTGAGGGTCCCGATCTTTGTATGTTTCACGCAATCTCCCGCCATCCCTGCAATGAACGAGAGATCATCTTGGCGGCCCTTATGACCAGCGGGGCGAGCTTTTCGCTCAGTTCCTCCGGTTTCCAGTATGCGGTTGAGGTTGTGATGCCCAAAGCAGCAACCGGCCGGCCGTCGCCATCGAGAATAGGAGCAGCCAAGGCCATTTCGCCCAACTCGGCCTGCTCAACGACAAGTGAATAACCGAGGTCTCGCGCCTTGGCAATTTCCGTCTCGATTGCCGCACGATCGACCAGTGTGCGCGATGTTACTTTTTCAAACGAAATGCGATCCAAAAGAGCCGACCTTTCGCGGTCATCCAACCTCGACAAAATGGCGCGTCCCGTGGAGACGGCATAACTTGGCATGCGGCGGCCAATCACCGATGACGGATTAACTCGTCTGTGGCTCGGCATCCGTATCAACAACACAGCCATTGTGTCATCGAGCAACGAGATATTCACTGTCTCCTGTGTCTCGTCGCGCAGCCCAATTACTACTGGAATTGCCATTTCGTACAGCGGACTTGAGCGCATATACCGATAAGTAAAGTCAAGAATTCGCGCCGCTAATTGATAGCGCCGAGTGCGACCATCCTTTCGCAAGTATCCCAACTTGGTCAGCGTATGCACGGCGCGCTGCGCACCCGCCATCGTCAACTCCGAGCGCTGCGAAATTTCTTTTAGACTAAGCCCTTCCCACGCGTCTCCAAAACACTGCAGGACCGAAAGTCCTTTGGACAACGAACTGATAAAAAGCGGATCCCGTTCTCCACTTCCATCGTGTGAACTGGGCTCCCGAAGATCCAACTGCATTTGATCGTACCTTACTTTTTTCTTGCGGCCTTTTCCGGGTCGCGTCCTCACGCTGTTTCGTCTTTCACGCTCAAATTTCGAGATGAGATGATCGATCAACATATCAATGCGATTTGACAGTATCGACTATTCTATTTATCATATCGCAATCCGTATGTGATCTATCGCTATGCGATAAAAAAGTCAAGGGATCGCAGTGCGGAGCGGGTATGCATCGCGATCAAAAGGAGGAGTTCCATGAAACCGTTTTTTTTCGCCGCCACTTTGGCACTCGCCGTCGGGCAATTGTCCGGCGCAGCGTCGGCAGAAAGCCTTAGAGTCGGGCTGGCGTCAGAGCCGACATCGATCGATCCACATTTTCATAATCTGTCGCCGAATAACTCGCTGCTAAGCCACATCTACGAACCGCTGATCGCGCAGAATGCTCAGCAACAGCACGTACCGGCGCTGGCAACCTCGTGGCAGGCAATTGACGATACAACATGGGAGTTCAAGCTGCGTGAGGGGGTGACTTTTCACGACGGATCGCCGTTTACCGCCGACGATGTGGTGTTCACATTCGAGAGAGCGCCCGACGTGCCGAACAGTCCTTCTTCATTCGCCACTTACACCGCCGGAAAGACCGTGGAGAAGATCGATGACTACACCGTGCACATCAAAACGGACGCCCCCTATCCGCTGATGCCGAATGACGTCTCGACGATACTCATCGTATCTGACGAGAACGGCAAGGCGGCCAGTACAGAGGATTACAATTCCGGAAAAGCGGCGATCGGCACCGGCCCCTATCAGTTTTCCGAGTATGTGCCGGGCGACCGCATCGTGATGGAAAATTATGCTGACTACTGGGGTGACGCACCACGTTTCGATCAGGTCGTTTTCAAGCCGATCAAGTCCGATCCGGCTCGCGTAGCCGCGATTTTGGCCGGTGACGTCGACATGATCGAGGGCGTACCGACTACGGACATCGCACGTCTGAACGAAGACGGAAAAGTCAATCTCTCCTCCGGCGTGTCGAACCGAGTCATTTACTACTTCATGGACCAGTTCCGTGAAACGACGCCTGATGTCGCGGCCAAGGACGGCGGCGCGTTGGATAATCCCTTCTTGGATCGACGGGTTCGCGAAGCCATGTCGATCGCGATCAACCGTGAAGCGATCGCAGATCGAGTGATGGAGGGCGCCTCGATTCCCGCCGGCCAGTTGCTGCCGGAAGGCTTCTTTGGTGTAAGCGGCGAACTCTCGCCGCCGGAGTACGACCCGGAGCGTGCTGCCCAGTTGCTTGAACAGGCAGGCTATGGCAACGGCTTCAAGCTTGTTGTGCACGGTCCCAACGACCGCTACATCAACGATGCCGAGATCGTCGAGGCAACTGCCCAGATGCTAAACCGGATCGGCATCGAGGCGAGCGTCGAAACGCTGCCGCGGTCTGTCTACTTCAAACGAGCGTCCGCCGGGCTTGAAGGCAAGCCTGAATTCTCGGTGGGGCTAGTCGGTTGGGGTTCCGCCACGGGCGAAGCATCTTCACCGCTGAAATCTCTGATTGCCACATACAATCCGGACAAGGGGTTCGGCGCCTCAAACCGTGGCCGTTACTCCAACCCAGAAATCGATTCAATCCTTGAGGAAGCGCTGCGCACGGTCGACGACAGCAAGCGCGAAGCGCTTCTGCAAGAGGCGACCGAAATCGCCATGAGAGACGTCGCGATCATCCCCGTGCACTTTCAGGTGAACACGTGGGCGACGCGACTAGGTCTCGGTTACAACGCACGCACCGACGAATACACTCTCGTCCGCGACGTGATCGTTGAGTAATCGGTTTGATCTGATCTGCGCATGGGCGAAATCTAGTCGTCGCTCATGCGCATTCAATTGAGAGCGCAGCGATTATCTCTCCGATTTTAACGCCAGCGACAGTCGCGAAAGTCAAGAAATGTCTGCTTTCATCCTGAGACGTATGTTTCAAAGCATCGTTGCCGTCCTCGTCATGTCGCTTCTGGTTTTTCTTGGCGTATCCGTTGTCGGTGACCCGGTCTACATGTTGATCAGCCCGGACATGACCCAGGCCGACATTGAACGAACCATTCGGGAGTTTGGCTTCGATCGACCGATCTATGAACAATATCTTTTGTTCGTGACGAACGCGCTTCAGGGTGATCTTGGCAATTCTTTCATTTTCGCCGAGCCTGCGATCAAGCTCATCATCCAGCGAATTCCAGCCACCTTGGAACTCGCGCTGACCGCGCTCCTGATGGCGATTATCATCGGCATACCGCTCGGGGTCTATGCGGGTCTCAAGCCGCGATCGCTCGTTTCGAAGTCAATCATGGGAGCCTCGATTCTGGGTTTCAGCCTGCCGACATTCTGGGTGGGGATCATGTTGATCCTAGTTTTCGCCGTTGTGCTGGGTGTGCTTCCGTCCACTGGCCGAGGCGACACGGTCGAGGTTTTCGGCATCGAGTGGAGCTTCCTGACCCTCGACGGCTTGTCCCATCTCATTTTGCCGGCCTTCAACCTAGCTCTGCTCAAAATATCTTTGGTGATCCGGCTGGCTCGGGCCGGAACGCTCGAGGTGTACCATCAGGATTACATCAAGTTCGCGCGCGCCAAGGGATTGACCTCCCGGCGCATCGTCTTTGTCCATGTAATGAAGAACATCTTAATCCCTGTTGTGACGGTGCTAGGACTTGAGTTCGGCAACCTCGTGGCATTTTCGGTTGTCACCGAGACGATTTTTGCTTGGCCGGGCATGGGCAAGCTTCTGATCGAGTCGATCCAGACGCTCGATCGGCCGGTAATCGTCGGATACTTGCTGATCATCACCGTCATGTTCGTCATGATCAATTTGATCGTCGACATTGTCTACTCCATTCTCGACCCGCGCGTCCGCCTGGCCGACCAGGGACGGTAGTCGTGTGCTCGACCGTAAGACCGCGAGAAACAAGATGAGCGATGAGATCACCCACCGCCCCGACACTGCTGTTCTGACTGCAGCGCCCGGCGTGGAGACGCCGTTGCGCCGCTTCGTTTCAGACTTCGCCGAGAGCCCTGTGGCTACCGGCGCGTTTCTCGTTCTCTGCTTGATAGTCCTGCTCGCAGTGTTTGCGCCGTTGATCGCACCGCAGAACCCCTACGATCTGGCGCAAGTCAGCATATTGGACAGCCGGTTGCCGCCGGGCGCCCAGAGCATGGACGGAACGACCTTTTGGCTGGGCACCGACGGTGCTGGACGCGATATGCTCTCGGCCATGCTGTACGGCCTGCGAATTTCACTTTCCGTCGGTGTCATGAGTGGATTGCTGGCGCTTACCATCGGCATGGCAATTGGACTGATCGCCGCTTATGCCGGCGGGCGGACCGAAGCCCTGATCATGAGGATCGTGGACCTCCAGCTCTCCTTCCCGCCTGTGTTGGTGGCGCTCATGCTCGTAGCGATCCTCGGCAAAGGCGTCGACAAGATCATCATCGCGCTGATTATCGTGCAGTGGGCCTATTACGCACGCACAGTACGGGGCAACGCGCTTGTGGAGCGCCAGCGCGAATATGTGGAGGCAGCACATTGCCTTGCTCTTCCGCATCGGCGGATCGTATTTGGCCACATTCTGCCGAACTGTCTTGCTCCTCTCATCGTGGTGGGAAGCGTACAGACTGCGCACGCCATATCGCTGGAGGCTACGCTTTCGTTCCTTGGGCTTGGTCTGCCCCCGACGGAACCCTCGCTAGGCCTACTGATTTCCAACGGTTTCCAATACATGCTGTCCGGCAATTACTGGATCAGCGTCTTTCCCGGAATCGCCCTCCTCATCACAATCGTCTCCATCAACCTGGTCGGCGACCAGCTTCGCGACATCCTGAATCCGAGGCTGCGCCGATGACCCAGGCAACGCTCACCGTCAAAGGGCTAAAGACCCACTTCTTCACCAAGGCAGGGATCATCAAGGCTGTGGATGACGTCAGCTTTAGCGTGGAACCTGGTCAGGTATTGGGATTGGTGGGAGAGTCCGGATCGGGCAAATCGATCACAGGCTACTCGGTCATCGGCCTTGTCGATCAGCCCGGCCGTATCGTCGAGGGATCGATCTGGTATCGCAACGAGGATCTGGTCTCGGCCAGCGAAGAGCGCTTGCGGCAACTCCGCGGATCCAAGATTGCGATGATTTTCCAGGATCCGATGATGACGCTCAATCCGGTGCTTCGCATCGACACTCAGATGATCGAGGCCGTATTGGCGCATGAGAGGATCTCGCGCCGGGAGGCGCGCAGCCGCGCTCTCGATGCGCTAGCAATGGTTGGAATCCCAGCGCCGGCGCAGCGGCTGCGCAACTATCCGCATCAGCTCTCCGGCGGCATGCGTCAGCGCGTGGCAATCGCCATCGCCTTCCTAAACAAGCCTGATCTCATCATCGCGGACGAGCCGACCACGGCGCTAGATGTGACGATCCAAGCGCAAATACTTCACGAGGCCCAGAAGCTTTGCAGTCGCACAGGGACGGCAATGATATGGATCACTCACGACCTGGCGGTGGTAGCCGGCCTCGCGGACAGGATCGCCGTCATGTATGCGGGACGCATTGTCGACCAAGGCGCGCTCGATGACGTGCTCGACCGACCGCTCCATCCGTATACGGTCGGCCTTCTCGGCTCAGTGCCTAGCAGCAATAAGCGGGGCCAGCGGCTGCGCCAGATCCCGGGCATGACGCCATCCATGCTCAACCTTCCGGAGGGTTGTCCGTTCCGCACCCGATGCCCGCGCGCAAGCGCACGTTGCCTTGAAGCGCCGGAGATCAGCCAGCCGCTGCCGGGACGCGAGGTGCGCTGCTACCATCCCCATTTAGGCGAGGAGGCGGTCGCATGACGGCTGTAGACGGAAAAGAAGAAGGGCCGGCGCTGATCGAAACGAGACACCCGGCCGCTTCCGGTCACCTCTCGGCGCCGTTGCTGGAAGCACGCGGCCTTTCCAAGCGTTTCGCAAAACGTCTCGATATTGCGGGGCGGCTTGCTGCGCGGCTCGGAGCCGATCTTGCCGAGGAAGTCGTGCACGCGGTCGACGGCGTGGATTTGGTCATCCCAGAGCGTGAGGTCGTCGGCCTTGTTGGGGAATCAGGCTGCGGGAAGTCGACACTCGGCCGCATGGTAGCGGGCATCCTGTCCCCAACCGAAGGTCGGATTCTATATCGCGGTCGGGATATTGCCGAAATGCCAGCAGCGGATCGCGCGAAAGCCACACTCGCGATCCAAATGATCTTCCAGGATCCGTTCGCCTCGCTTAATCCGCGTATGCGGGTCGCCGACATCATCGGTGAGGCCCCGCTATTCCACGGCATCGTATCTCGGGCGGACCTGCCCGCCTATGTCGATAAGGTTCTGGATCAATGCGGCCTAGACACCTCGCTGAAGCGGCGCTTCCCCCACCAGTTTTCCGGCGGTCAGCGCCAACGCATTGGCATCGCCCGCGCCTTGGCGGTCAATCCGGAGTTTCTGGTCTGCGACGAGGCCATTGCCGCCCTTGACGTCTCCATTCAGGCACAGGTGCTGAACCTGTTCATGGACCTGCGCGAAGAGCTTGACCTCACCTATCTGTTCATTAGCCACGACTTATCCGTCGTAGAGCATATCTCGGATCGCGTCGTTATTATGTATCTCGGACGAGCCGTCGAAAGCGCGACTACTGAAGAGCTTTTTGAAAGTCCAAACCATCCTTACACCCAAGCATTGCTTGCGGAAATCCCGCGCATTGAAGAGCGTAAGAAGCATTTTGTGACGATCAAGGGTGAAATTCCAAGCCCCCTCGCTCCACCGTCCGGATGCCACTTCCATCCTCGCTGCCCCCACGCATTCGCCCGGTGCCGAGAAGAAGCCCCTGTCCTCAAGGAAATTGCGCCAGGTCGAAATTCGGCCTGCCATTTGAACGATCAGTCATCCATATAGGTGTCCGCTAATGCTCACGTCTGACGTCAATCACCCGAACGACTCCGTTGAACTGTTGCGGACCTTGGTGGGCTTCGACACGACAAGCCGCAACTCGAACCTCGAACTTATTGAGTTCGTGGCGAATTATCTGGAATCTTGTGGCATTGCTCCCACACTGGTGCACTCAGAGGACGGCCGAAAGGCCAATCTTCTAGCGACGGTCGGCCCGGAAGACCAATCGGGGGTCGTGCTCTCCGGACATACCGATGTCGTACCGGTCGACGGTCAGGAGTGGGCCACCGATCCATTCACACTGGAAGAACGAGAGGGGATGCTGTTTGGCCGCGGAACCTGCGACATGAAGGGCTTTATCGCGGTCGCGCTCGCATACGCGCCGGTATTTGCTGCAGCCAAGTTGCAATGTCCGATTCATTACTGCCTGTCCTATGACGAGGAAGTAGGTTGTCTGGGGGTGCGCTCGCTCGTACCCCATCTACGGGCACTACCGGCCAAGCCACGCCTTTGCGTGGTGGGAGAGCCGACACAGATGCGGGTTGTGATAGGGCACAAGGGCAAGGTTGCGACGCGCTGCCACGTCGAAGGGCATTCCTGCCACTCCTCCCTCGCGCCACGCGGGGTCAATGCAGTTGAATACGCTGCCGAGCTTGTGGTGCAACTGAAGCGAATGGCTGAGCGAAAGGCAGTCGAGGGACCTTTCGACCCCTCTTTCGATGTACCACATACGACGGTCCACACAGGGCGCATCAACGGCGGCACGGCGCTCAACATCGTGCCGGCCGAAGCGCATTTCGACTTTGAGTTTCGACATCTCGCGGCTGACGATCCGAATACACTTCTCAAAGAGCTTCAGAAGCACGCTCGCGACAAGCTCGAGCCTATAATGCGGTCCGTACAACCGCACACTGGCGTTCAATGGGAAACGATCTTTTCTTTTCCTGGTCTGGATACAGCCGAGGATGCGGACGCAGTACGCCTCAGCAAGCAGCTTGCCCGCCAGAATGCCACGTCGCGTGTGGCTTTTGGTACAGAGGCCGGGATTTTCCAGCGCGAAGCCGGGATTCCCACGGTGGTATGCGGACCCGGAGACATCGCCCAGGCGCATAAAGCGGATGAGTTCTGCGCCGTATCTCAAATCGAGGCATGCGAAATGTTTATGGATCACCTTGCGAGATTTGCGGTCTCGGATGGTGGAAATTCATATGCGTGATGACCTTCATCCTTGCAGATTGGGAACGGAAACCAACAGCGGCAGGCATATTGAGAGTTTCAAGAATGTACGGGATCGCAATCAGCGCATCAGTTCTGTCCAAGTTTGACCACAAGTGGTAATAAGTGGAATTCCGTGCTCTCCTCTATTTCGTCGCCGCCGCCGAAGAGCTTAATCTGCGCAAGGCGTCCGATCGCCTGGGGATCCAGAAGCCGCCGCTGAGCAGGGCAATTTCCAACCTCGAGATCGATGTCGGTACGGCCCTCTTCGACCGGTCCGGTCGGCGGCTGCAGTTGACGCGGGCAGGCGAGCAGTTGCTGCGCGACGCGCGGATCATTCTTCATCTGGTGAACCGAGCCGGCGCAGCAGCACGCCATGCAGCCAACGATGGGCCCCCGGTAATCAGGCTCGGTGTTGCTGGAAGCGGATCGAGCCGGTCAGTCGATCGTTTTCTTCGTGCGCTCTTCTCGATTGTGCCATCTGAAAGCGCTCCAACCACCGAGCTACCGACGTCGCTACAGGTCCAACTTCTCCTAGATGGCCGTCTAGACGCGGGAATCGTTATCCCACCGGTCGACGAGCCCGGGCTAATTGTTCAGCCGCTGTGGCGGGAGCCGTTGGTTGTCCTGCTTCCGGAACACCACGTCTTGGCAGGCGAGGCCGTACTGTGCCCGCAGCGGTTGGCGGGAGAGAAGCTTATCCTCCCCCATCCAGACTTCGGCAGCGGCTCTTATCAGCAGGTCGTCGAGGCGCTGATCGTGGATGGCAAGCCTCCAACGGCCGACCAATATACATTCTCACGCGAATCCAGCATGGCCCTTGTGGGACACGGCTATGGAGTTGCGTTCGTGCCATCATCGCTGGAGATCCACAAGTCAGCGCCTGTGGCAGTGCGTCCCTTCGCCCCCCCGGCACCGGAACTGCAGATCGCAGCCGTCGTTCGCGACGACGAACGAGCGGCCGATCTGCTGCGTCTGCTCAACAGTGCACGCGACGAAGCGGGTCTCTAATCATTGTTCCCGTTCGTAGCGGCCCGACCGTGGTCTTGGAGCGGGGATTGTTGTTGCCTGGACAGCTTTGCGACGTGCCGCTGAAACCCACGGTCACTCGTCAGGAATCTCTCGAGCATGTGCGGTAGAAGCCGTTTGAGATCGACCGGTTCGTCGTAGGTCTCCGAATAGACCTGCGCGTACAGTTCCAGCCGCTCGTGCAACTCGGCCGGCAAGGCGATCGTCAGTCGCACCGTGTCGGTTTTGGGCAGTTTGGAGAGTTTCAGGTCAGGCATCGGTCCGCTCGCAACTTCATTCGCTGTACGGCCGCAAGATCAAATCGCGATTCACGATCACCCGCAGCGGGAATCCCGGCCGCACCCGGATCGTCGGCTGGATGTCGAGATTGCGCCGCGTGATCTCCTGGCCGACATCGTTGGCGCTTTCGAACGCGCTTTCACGGCCGGCGGCGATCAGCGTGTCTTCGTCGTCCCGCGCGGCAAGCTCGCTGCCGATGCCAAGCAGGGTCGACAGCGCGATGCCCTTGATCAACCGCCACGTATGGAAGTCCACCTCATCTTCCAAACCCGCCTGCCCGGCAACGTCGACGCCGGGAAGATTGTCCACGACGATAGAAGTGCCGTTCGGCAGGATGAGCCGCTGCCAGACGACGAGCGCCCGCTCCTGACCGAAGGCGATGTTTGAGTCATAGCGGCCGATCAGCCGTGTGCCTTGCGGGATTAGCAAATGTATTCCGGTCACCGTGTCGTAGACATGCTCGGTGACCTGGGCGATCACCTGACCCGGCAGGTCGGAATTCAAACCCGTGACGAGGCTGGCGGCGATGATCGTGCCGGCCATCACCTGATAGGGCGAGGCCGGATCCTGCAGGGCGTGCGGATTGTAGATGTCCGGATCCGGTCCGTCTTCGAGGAAATCCAGCTTGCGATCCTGCATGTTCTGAGCAGCGCCGTCCGGTAGTGGCGATTCTTCATTGCCACCATCGGCAGCCGGAACGACTTCCGGCGCAAGCGGCGACGGCACCACGCTCGCCGCGGCTTCGGCCAGCGCGCTGCCCGGCGCTTCGGCATCGATCGCAAAGAACAGCCGTGACGTGCGCGCTTCTTCGAGCTCGCGGGCGAGCATCAACCGTTCCTGCCGTGCCGCCTCCTCTTCCGGATCGGGCCGGAAGCCGGCATTGGGCAAGGTCGGCGGCAAGGGCTCGGTGATGCCCATCTGACGCTCGACCTCGACCATGCCAGGCCCCAGATCGCCCGGCAGTGGCGGACCGAGTTGCGGCGGTTCCAGCTCGCCATAGTCGCGCGGCAGACCTTCCAGGCCTTCGGCGGTCTGTACGCGTTCCGTGTTGAAGAGCTCGCGACCGGTCTCGACGTATCGGAAGGTCGGCGGATCGAGCGCGATCAGCGCCGCGGCGAACAGTCCAAGACCCGCAAGGGCGACAAGCCCGGCAAGCACACGGCGATTGAGTCGCGTGACCGGGCGCGGACGGGCTCGCAGCGTCAGATCCTCCGGATCGAGCTTCGGCACCGCCGCGTCGGCCGGATCGGGCGTCGTGTCCGTCATCGATCGCTGTCCCGGTTTCCGGCGGAAGCATGGCGAAAGAGGCCGCGCG
>JAVJUV010000073.1:0-29498 GCA_040220415.1 Silicimonas sp. | reverse complement strand
CAAATATCTCGCCGAGACCCGCAATTTCGCCGGCACCGTGATCGTCATCTTCCAGCCCGCCGAAGAGGGCGGTGGCGGCGGCGACGAGATGGTCAAGGACGGGCTGATGGAGCGGTTCGGCATCGACCGGGTCTACGGCATGCACAACATGCCCGGCGTCGAGGCCGGCGCATTCGCCATCAAGCCCGGTCCGCTGTGCGCGGCGACCGACGAATTCACCATCACCATCACCGGCAAGGGCGGCCATGCGGCGATGCCGCACCGGTCGATCGATCCGATCGTCACCGGCGCGCACCTCGTCACCGCGCTGCAGTCGATCGCCGCGCGCAACGCCGACCCGCTCGGCTCGATCGTCGTGTCGGTGACCAAGTTCCAGTCCGGCACCGCCTACAACGTGATCCCCGAGAAGGCGCTGATCGCCGGCACGGTGCGCACGCTGGACGAGGACATCCGCAAACTCGCCGAAGAGCGCATGCACGCCATCGCCCACGCCACCTGCGAGGCGCACGGCGCCGAAGCGCATCTGGTCTGGAAACGCGGCTATCCGGTCACCGTCAACCACGAGACGGAAACCGCGGTCGCGACGGCCGCGGCCGAGGCGATCACCGGCGCGGGCACGGTTCCGACGGACATCAAGGCGATGATGGGCGGGGAGGACTTTTCCTACATGCTCAACGCGCGGCCGGGCGCGATGATCCTGATCGGCAATGGCGACAGTGCGGGCCTGCACCACCCGGCCTACGACTTCAACGACCAGATCATTCCGGCCGGCATCAGCTACTGGGCGAAGCTGGCCGAAACCAACCCGGCGCGCTGAGCGGAGCCATCCCGTTCGGACGAGGCCGTCCGTTTCGGCCGTGTTGCCGCCGGGCGGCGCGCCTTCAGCGTGCCGTCTCGGTTGCCGTGGACGCGGCCTGATCGTCGGCCGCCGCCTCGATGCCGTGCGGGCAGTAAAGATCGTGCAGCACGGCGAGCACCTCGGTCACTTCCCGGCCGTTGAGCGAATAGTAGATGGTCTGCGCGTCGCGCTCGGTCTTCACGAGGCCCGCCTCGCGCAGCTTGCGCAGATGGTGCGACATGGCCGGCTGCGACAGGTTCACCGCCTCGGCCAGCTTGACCACGCTCCATTGCTTCTCGGACAGTGCGCACAGGATGCGCAGCCGCACCGGCTGCGACAGCATCTCCATCAGCCTCGCCGCCTCGGCGATGTGCGGTTCGAGTTCGTCGATATTCATTATATAAGGCCTCTTGAATATTCGATGCATGGAATATAGCTAGAGGATCGCACCGGCGCAAGCCGGCGCTGCACAATCGGGCACGACGCCCGCGGAACACGCAGAACACGTTGGGAGTAAGAGACACGATGGCGACCGAATTCACGCCTTTCCTGTCGCTCGCGGGCGGCATCCTGATCGGCCTTGCGGCGACGCTGCTGATGGCCCTGCATGGCCGCATCGCCGGCATGACGGGCATTCTCGGCGGCGTGCTGCCGCCCTTTGCCGATGACTGGCAGTGGCGCGCGGCCTTCCTTGCCGGCGCGATCGCCGCCCCTGCGATCTTTCTGGTCGCAGGCGGCACCATCCCCTTCGCCGTGCCCGTGCCCGTCTGGGCGATGGTCGTCGGCGGCCTGATCGTCGGCATCGGCGTTCATTTCGGTGCGGGCTGCACCTCCGGCCACGGCGTGTGCGGCATGGCCCGCCTGTCGCCGCGCTCGATCGTCGCCACGATCACCTTCATGATCACGACGGGCATCACCGTCTATGTCGCCCGCCACCTGCTTTCGATCGGAGTTGCCTGACATGCGCATCGTTTCAGCCCTCATCATCGGCGCCATCTTCGGCCTCGGCATCGCGATCTCCGGCATGGCCAACCCGGCCAAGGTGATCAACTTCTTCGACGTCGCCGGCACCTGGGATCCGAGCCTGATCTTCGTGATGGGCGGCGCCCTGGTGACCACCGCCATCGGCTACCGCGTGGTGTTCGGCACGCGCGCGCGGCCGCTGTTCGCGGCGAACTATTCGCTGCCCACCCGCACCGATCTTGATGCGCGCCTGATCGGCGGCTCGGCGCTGTTCGGCGTCGGCTGGGGCATTTCGGGCTTCTGCCCGGGCGGCGCCATCCCCGCGCTCGGCCTCGGCGAACCGGCCGTGCCGATCTTCATCGTGTCCATGGCGACCGGCATCGTGCTGGCCCGCACCGTGCTGACCAGAACCCTCACCAGGACGGCCTCCGCGTAAGGCGGCCGAAAAGGAGAAAGAAAATGACCCTTCCCTTCACACCACAGACCGACGTCAAGCCCGAGGTCGAAGCCTTCTTCGACCCGCAGACGAACACCATCTCCTATGTCGTCAAGGATCCCGGCTCCAACGCCTGCGCCATCGTCGATTCGGTGCTCGACATCGACTACGCCGCCGGCCGGCTGTCCTACGACAGCGCCGACGCGATCATCGATTACGTCAAGCGCAACGATCTGGTCGTCGAATGGATCATCGAGACCCACGTCCATGCCGACCATCTGTCCGCCGCCCCCTATCTTCAGGAGAAGCTCGGCGGCAAGACCGGCATCGGCGAGAAGATCACCATCGTGCAGGACACGTTCGGCAAGGTGTTCAACGAGGGCACCGAGTTCCAGCGCGACGGCAGCCAGTTCGACCGCCTGTTCAAGGACGGCGACAGCTACACCGTCGGCGCCATGACCGCCCATGTGATCGCAACGCCCGGCCACACGCCGGCCTGCCAGACCCACGTGATCGGCGATGCCGCCTTCGTCGGCGACACGCTGTTCATGCCCGATGGCGGCTCGGCCCGGGCCGACTTCCCCGGCGGCGATGCCGGCACGCTGTACGATTCGATCCAGCGCGTGCTGTCGCTGCCCGACGAGACGCGCCTGTTCATGTGCCACGATTACGGCCCGAACGGACGCGACATCAAATGGGAGACCACGGTCGGCGACGAGAAGACCCACAACATCCATGTCGGCGGCGGCAAGGGCAAGGACGAGTTCGTCAAGATGCGCACCGAGCGCGACGCCACGCTCGACATGCCCAAGCTGATCATCCCCTCGCTTCAGGTGAACATGCGCGCCGGCGAGGTGCCCTGCGATCCGGACGGCAACCCCACCCTCAAGGTCCCGCTCAACAAGCTCTGAGCACGACGGCGGCCCGGCGACCGGTCGGGCCGCCGCTTCCTCCACCCCGACAACAAGAGAGCGACAAACGATGGCCGGGCCGTCCCTTTCGGTGAAGCGATATTTCCCCGTGCTCGACTGGGGTCGCGGCTATGATGGCGAGACGCTGACCGGCGACCTCGTCGCCGCGGTGATCGTCACCATCATGCTGATCCCGCAGTCGCTCGCCTATGCGCTGCTCGCCGGCCTGCCGCCCGAGGCGGGCCTTTACGCCTCGATCGTGCCGATCGTCCTTTACGCGCTGTTCGGCACCTCGCGCGCGCTCGCCGTCGGACCGGTCGCGGTGGTCTCGCTGATGACGGCGGCGGCCATCGGCAAGGTCGCCGAACCGGGCAGTTCGGACTATATCGTCGCAGCACTGACGCTGGCCCTGATGTCGGGCGCGCTTCTCGTCGCGATGGGCCTGTTCCGGCTCGGCTTCGTCGCCAACTTCCTGTCGCACCCGGTGATCGCCGGCTTCATCACCGCATCGGGCATCCTGATCGCGGCAAGCCAGCTCAAGCACATCCTCGGCGTCGACGCGCACGGCCACACCCTTCCGGTGATCCTGGGCAGCCTGGTGTCGGACCTTGGCGCCATCAACTGGCTGACCGTGCTGATCGGCATCAGTGCCACCGCTTTCCTGTTCTGGGTGCGCGGCGGGCTGAAGCCGCTGCTGGTCCGCATCGGCATCCCCGACAGGCTGGCCGGCCATCTGGCGCGCACCGGCCCCGTCTTCGCCGTCGCGGTGACGACGCTAGCCGCCTGGTGGTACGATCTCGGCGAGGCCGACGTGAAGCTGGTCGGCGAAGTGCCGCGCGGCCTGCCGCCGCTGACCCAGCCGTCCTTCTCGCCGGATTTGTGGCTGGCGCTCGCGGGCCCGGCGCTGCTGATCTCGATCATCGGCTTCGTCGAATCGGTCTCGGTCGCCCAGACGCTCGCGGCCAAGCGGCGCCAGCGCATCGACCCCGACCAGGAACTGATCGGCCTGGGCATTGCCAACATCGGCGCCGGCTTCACCGGCGGCTATCCGGTCACCGGCGGCTTCGCTCGTTCGGTCGTCAATTTCGACGCCGGCGCGCAGACCCCGGCCGCCGGCGCCTTCACCGCGATCGGCCTTGCCGCCGCCTCGCTGACCATCACCCCGCTGATCGCCTTCCTGCCGCAGGCGACGCTGGCCGCGACCATCATCGTCGCCGTGCTGAGCCTTGTGAACTTTTCGATCTTCCGGGACGCCTGGACCTATTCGAAGGCCGATTTCATCGCCGTCACCGCCACCGTCGCGGTCACGCTGATCGTCGGCGTCGAGGCGGGCGTGACCGCCGGCGTGCTGCTGTCGGTGCTGATCCACCTCTACAAGACGTCAAAGCCGCACATGGCGGTGATCGGCCAGGTGCCGGGCACCGAGCACTATCGCAACGTCAAGCGCCACGATGTGATCACTGACCCGCACGTGCTGCAGCTGCGCGTCGACGAGAGCCTTTACTTCGCCAACGCCCGCTATCTGGAAGACCGCATCTACGCGATGGTCGCCGACCATCCCGAACTCGGGCACGTCGTGCTCGCCTGTCCGGCCGTCAACGCCATCGACATGAGCGCGCTCGAATCGCTCGAGGCGATCAATGCCCGGCTCAAGGCGCTGGGGGTCAAGTTCCATCTCACCGAGGTCAAGGGCCCCGTGATGGACCGGCTCAAGCGCAGCCATTTCCTCGATGACCTGACCGGTCAGGTTTTCCTCAGCCAGCATCAGGCGATGCGTACGCTCGGCGGCGCGCCGCAAGACGCCCGCGCCGCCGAGTAGAGCGTCAGCGCGCCGGCCGCGCCGCCATGAAGTCCTCGGGGATGTCCGCCGTCTTGCGCGCAACCAGCGCGAAATAGAACAACGGCTCACCCTCCATCGAGAGGCGATGCCGGTAGCGCTCGAGATGATGCAGGTCGAGATATTCCGAGAAGATCAGTTCTCGGATGAATCGCGAAAAGCCCGACCGGTCCTTGTCGTCCAGGAACGTCTCCTTGATGTTGAAGGCGATCCAGCCATCGTCCTGCACGAAGTTGATCGCCTCGCGGAAGGCTTCGACGGGAATATCGGCGAAGCCAAGGGCGGCAACGAGCGTCAGGCAGTTGAACGACCAGCTTTCCAGTTCGGCCTTCATGCCCGCATCGAGCGCGGTGAAGTCGGCCACATAGTATTCGTCATAGGCGCCCGGCCGGTCCCGATGCGCCGCCTCGCGCGCCTCCTCGATGATGTCCGCCCCGACCATGCGCGACACGCCGTGGGCGCGTAGCGCCTCGCCCATCATGCCGTTTCCGGCGCCCAGATCGAGCACCCGCAGTTCCAGCGTCGACTGCTCGCCCGCATCGAGCGTCCGCTTGAGGATCTCGGCCACCTTGGTCGGCGAGGAGCACTGCAGCCGTTCGTAAAAGAGCTGTTCGTACAGGCCGTTTCTCTTGTAGATTTCGTCATAGTCGTGAAATCTTATCCTGCGCTCATCGCCGTCTTCGACGACATAGAAATAGGCTTCGTCCTGCGCGAGGTCTCTTTCTTCTTTTCTGTCGAACTTGATTCTATGTCGTTTACTCAGCGTAGAAATTGACATGACATTTCCCTGGCGGCCTGAAGCGCCGCAAACCTCTCCATCTCGATGTTTATAGTAAGGCCCTCGCTATGACACAAAGCGCCCGGCAAGGCAAACCGGCCACGCGCCATTGTCACGCGTTTGCCACCAATTCCGCTGGGGGCGACGCGCCCTGCCGGACCAGAAGCGTGCAAATCACCCTTGGCCTGCCCGGTGCCCTTGGGCTATCAGGGCTCGGCGTGGTCCCGTAGCTCAGCAGGATAGAGCATCAGATTCCTAATCTGAGGGTCGCAGGTTCGAATCCTGCCGGGATCACCATTTCCAGACGCGCGCCGCCGCCGGCCAACCCGGCGCGCAGGTTACGGTTCGAGGTTTCTCCTCTCACCTCCACCGAGCCACCCGGGTCCGGTGTCGCGAACCGTCCCGTCCCCTCAACCCTGCGCAATGTGGCGCTCCATGCGCATGAACGCTTCGGCCAGAACGGGGGCTTCCCCGAGCGCATGGCCGAGCGCGATGCCGCCCTGCCATTCGCACACGAAGGCCCGGGCGCGCGCCAGCGCCAGTGACGGGCGAAGGCCGGTGCGGCCGAGTTCGGCTGCGACGAAGCCGGTCAGGACGGTGAAGCTGTCCGCCGCGCGCCGTGCCGCCTGCGGCGCTTCGGCGCGGAAGTCGCGGCTCGCACCGGCGATCGGGCAGCCATGGGCGAGCCGGGACGCCTGCGAGGCCTTCAGGCGGCCGACCAGCGCCTTGAGCCGGCCCCGCGGGTCGGCCGTTTCGGCCGCCACGTCCTCGACCAGCGCTTCGGTCTGGCCGACGAAGAGGTCGGCCACCGCCATCGCGAGATCGGCCTTGGTCTTGTGGTAGTAGTAGATATTGCCGAGCGGCACGCCCGCCGCCGCGGCCACCTGCGCGAGCGAGGTGCCGGCATAGCCATTCTTCCAGAAGCATTCGGCCGCCGCCTGCGCGAGCGCCTCGCGCCGGCTATCGCCGCGCTTGCGCGGTGCGGACCGCGTGTCGGGCGCCGCGCTCACCGGCCGGCCCCGGGCACCGGCTCGTCGCGCAGCGGGCGCGCCTCCGACGGCAGAAGGATCGGCACGCCGCCGCGAACCGGATAGGCGAGCCCGGCCGCCTCGGAGACCAGTTCGTTGGCCTCGGCATCGTAGTGAAGCGGTTTCTTGGTCAGCGGGCAGACCAGAAGATCGCGCATGGCCGTGTCCATGCCGCCCGGCCCGTTCCCGGCTCCGGCATCGTCGCCGTCCGGCGCGGCCACCGTCGGCATGGCCCCGGCTGTCGCCGCTTCTTCCTCGGACTTGTCATCGGCCATGATGGTGCGCGCGAATCGACCCGTTGCGCCCGATCCTACTGCAGCGTGCGGGCGTAATCATCATTGTCGCGGGCCAGCGACATCTCGGTGATCGCCACCAGCGTCTCGGCGCGGCTCTTCAGGTCCGGCGCCTCGAGCAGCGCCTGCTTTTCGGCCGGGCCGTACGGCGACATGACCGACAGCGCATTGACGAGCGAGGCGTTGTTGGCCTTGTTGACGCTCGACCAGTCCGCCTCGAGCTGGTTGGCCTCCAGATAGGCGCGGAAGGCTTCCAGCAACTCCTCGCGATTGACGTCGCCGCCCTCGTCCTCGTCGGCGAGGTCGGAAACGAACGGGGCGATCCGCGCCTGCCGGAAGGGCGTGGTCACGTCCAGTTCCTCGATGATCCGGAAGCGGCAGATGCCCTCGAGCGTGATCAGGTAGCGCCCGTCGCCGGTCTCGCTGTGCGCGGTGATCCGGCCAAGGCACCCGATCTTGCAAAGGTTGGGCTTGTCGGGACGGCCGACATCTCCGCTGAAGGCGGGCTGCACCATGCCGATCACGCGGCTGGCCTTCAGCGCCGTGTCGAACATCGCAAGATAGCGCGGCTCGAACAGGTTCAGCGGAAGCTGGCTGCCCGGCAGCAGCAGCGCACCCGACAGCGGAAAGACCGGCACCACCGCCGGCACATCGTCGAGATCGCGATATATGGCGTTTCCAGCCTGCATCTGCGCTTACCAGTGACGGGTCTAAATTCTACGCTCTAGATGGGGCGCCGCCCTCCGACAGCAACCCCTGCATGGTCCGCATGCCGCCGGCGCGGGCACGGCCGGTCAGCGGAACAGCATCGTCGACAGCTTGCGGCGCGCCCGAACCGTCGCTGGATCGGTCTGGCCCCAGGCTTCGAAGAACTTCAGAAGTTCGAGACGCGCGCCGTCCTCGCGCCATTCGCGGTCGGCCTTCATGATCTCCAGAAGCTGCTCGGCCGCCCCGTCGCGATCGCCCTGCGCATTGAGGATCTGTGCGAGATCGAAGCGGGCATCGTGATCGCCCGGGTCGTCGGCGAGGCGGGCCTCGAGCGCGGCCGGATCGCCGATCTGGGCAACCTTGTCGGCCAGTTCGAGCTTGGTGCGCACCGCCTGCAGTTCGGGCGCCTCGCGCATCGCCTCGGGCGCCTGGTCGAGCATCTGCCGCGCCCTGTCCTCCTGACCGTGATCGGCCATCAGGCCGGCCATGCCGCCATAGGCGGCCGCGTTTTCCGGCTCTTGCTGCAGCACCATGGCGTAGATCTGGGCGGCGCCGTTGGTGTCGCCGGCGGCGGCAGCCTGGGCGGCCTGCTCGAGCGCCTCGGCGATCGCCGCGCCCTGCGCGCCGCCGCCGCTGGTCTTGATCAGCTTTTCGATGAAGGCCTGCACCTGGCTTTCGGGCTGCGCGCCCATGAAGCCGTCGACGGGCTGGCCGTCGACGAAGGCGAGCACGGCCGGGATCGACTGGATGCCCATCTGCCCCGGAATGGCCGGATGCTCGTCGATGTTCATCTTGACCAGCTTGACCTTGCCCCCGGCCTTCCGGACGGCCGCCTCGAGCACCGGCGTCAACTGCTTGCAGGGCCCGCACCAGGGCGCCCAGAAATCGATCAGCACCGGCTGGTTCCGCGATTCGGCGATCACGTCGTTCTGGAATTCGGCGGTGCTGGTCTCCTTGATGAGTGCACTGCCGGCCGGCCCGAGCGGGTTCGCAGCGGGTTCGCCGCCCGCCGTCCCGGCGCCGAATTCGACCGTCTGCGATCCGTATGCCGGTGCGTTGCCGCCGGCCGCAAATGGGTTGTCGTTCGATGTCATCGGTTCGCTCTCCGCCGGGCGCGCTGAATGAAGGTGATTTCGAACCCTATGTCGCCTCTGGACCGCTCAGATTCAAGACGGTGAACGCGTGTCCGGTCGCCTCGACGAAACGCTTCAGATCCTCGCGCCGGATCGACGTCGTCGCATCGTTGCGCAGGGGATGGCCGTTGATGATCTCGTGCGCCATCAGCGCCTCGTCGAAGATCAGCGTTACCTTGTTGTCCGTGTCATTGACGATGCCGAAGCAGGTCACCGCGCCCGGCACCACGCCGAGCAGTTCCATCAGCGCCTCTGGCTTGCCGAACGAGACGCGGCCCTGCGCGCCGATCACCGCGTGGATGCGCTTGAGGTCGATCTCGGCCGTCTCGCCCACGGTCAGCAGGAAATAGCGGCCCTTCTTGTCCTTCAGGAACAGGTTCTTGGTGTGCCCGCCGGGTTTGTCCTCGCGCAGCGCCTGGCTTTCTGCGACCGTGAAGACGGGCGGATGCTCGCGCGTCTCGGTGCGGATCGAAAGCCGCTCCAGAAAGGCCAGCAGTTCGTCCGATGTCAGCGGTCCGCTGCGTTCGTCGGTACCCTCTTGCGATCGTGTCACGCCGGCCTCCAGCCCCGGTTCGAGTGGCGGTTCCAGGCCGCCTTCTAGGCCCGCCGACCGCCTGCCCGCAAGGGTGCCGGCGCGCCGGACCCGGGCCAACAATACCCCTTGCAATTGCCGATCGCTTGCGCCATTAAGCGGCGGTTCGGCGCCGGCCGGACGTGAGCGGGCGTAGCTCAGGGGTAGAGCACAACCTTGCCAAGGTTGGGGTCGTGAGTTCGAATCTCATCGCCCGCTCCAAAAATCCAAGTTGAAAAGAGACGGTTTCTCAGACGCTTGGCGGCGATGTCTTGCACGCGCGAGTTGACGTCTTGCACGCGCGAGTTGTTGTGCAGCACGTCTTCCACATTGCGCAGCGACAGCGGGAAGCGGATCTACATCCTGATCGCCAAGCGGATGATTTCTGACGACGTCTTGAAGTAGCGAAACCGGTAGGCCTTGCTCATCGCCACGCGCTAGGGCCCCAGCCCAGTATAGTCAAGTTGCTCCAGAACTGCCAGCTGTAATGGGCGGCGGCCTTGTGTTAGTCTAGCTCAGGTAAGTCAGCTGGGTTCGATGGGTCCCTTGTCGAGGAGGTCCGTTCCACAGCGGCTTGTTGATTTTGGTGCGCACGGCATTTGGCTCTTGCGTGCGTTTTACGGTGGATGAACAGATGCACGATATCAAGCGCAGGATCTTTCTGGCGTCGCTGACCTCTTCGGTGATGCTGGCGGCCAGCCCGGCCAGCGCCTTGGTCTGCAATGTCAGCCGGTCGCGCAATGGCGATTTCGATGCCAAGACCTATGATTGCCGGCTGCCCGGCGGGCGCTCCTTGCGGGCTTCGTTCGTGCGGATGAGTGATGTGATCGGCGACACGCTGGGACGGCGCAGCGGTGTCGATGACGCTGACGCGGTGATGGGCGGGGCGCGGCTGATCGAGAACACCATCGCCGGCACACTGGCCGACCTGTTTGACCGGTTCTCCTTTGCTTTCGAAGCCAACAACCTTGCAGTGGAGTTCGACGGTCGCAGCGGCGGCGGATTGGTCGGTTCGAGCGACTCGAAGCTTCCTGCCGATGGGCGTTTGCGCACGTTGGGTGTGTGGGACCATTACCGCTCGGGTTCAAGCGAGTTTCCGGTCTTTCCGTTGCCCGACGAGCTGCGGCGAGCCTTCAGCCTGCCCTTTGGCGCGGTGCCGAAGTCCTTCCTGCGTTATGCAACCACATCAGATTTTGCCGACCTCGAAGCCAAGATGGCCGAATATGAGCGCTTGATCACCTCTCCGGATCCGCAGTTTCTGGCGGCCATGTACACCGAGGCCCCATTTCTCAGGGATAACCTTGAGAACCACCACGTCATTGGCTTTGGCAATATCGAATTGATGGCGCATATCGAGGCGGGGCGGGTCGACCGGTTCCTCCCGATTCTGTTCGCCAGTGCGGGACAATTCGGCTGCGCCTACCAAAGCTTCGGGCCGGAATATGTTCAGCCGAAACTCTATGTCGATGCCGCCGTCTTCACCAACACCGGATCGAACCCGATCGAGATCGACGATGCGTTCGGCGCCGCCGATGCCACGCAGCATTTGAGGGCCTATTCGCCACAAACGCCGCCCGGCGAGGATCGCCTCGGTTGGGGGCGCATGGATCTGGGGCCGGGAGAAAGCGTGGTGGCGATCCAGCGCCTGATATTCGGCGCCGATGATTTTTACGATTATGACTGGAGAAATCAGGTGACCACCTCCAGTGCCCGCGCGGTTTACGGGCCGACGCAATTGCCCAAGGGCATTGTCGTCGATGGGACGGCGTTCCCGTTCGAGGGCCGGTCTCACAATGTCCTGCTGCTCAGCGCACTGGTTGAAGAAGGCAGTTGCCCGTTCCTCTATTCATGGTGCGAGATCGCGCGCGAATGGGTTTCACTGGGCAAGGTCCTGACCGCGTTCACGTCTGCCGAACTTCAGGGCGAACAGGCCAAACGCTTTGACGGGTTCCGCTCTCGCTTCCGGCTGATTGAACGCGAACATGAGCGCACCTGGGTCTGCTCGATTTCGCTTGATGTTGAGTTGGCCGACGGGAGCACCTGCAGCCTCGATCCGGAGATCCTGACGGGCGACGGATCGGCCCAATGGCCGGTGCGCATGGAGCTCGGCCACGTTCTGGACTTTGTGTTCCATCTGCCCGAACATGTCGCTGCGGAGGACGTCACCGGCACGGTGCTGCGGATGAGTGGCTATTATGAACGCTACACCGCAGAGGATATGGCGGAGCGCAACGCCCGGGGGCTTGAAGCGGCGCGCGTCCGCGCCCCGGTCGCCAATGCCGTTGTGTGACGGCGCCACCACGGGCGCCAGGCAGCAGGTCTGGCGCCGTTGGCGTTTGACCGTTGCGGTGTGCGCCGTGTTTGCGGTTGCCGGATCGGTCTGGCATCCGGCCCAAGCAAGTCCGGGCGGCGAACCGGCGGCAAGCCGCCAAACGCCCGGGCCCGCCGCGACCGCTGAAGACCCGCTCTATGAGGCCGACCGGCTTGCGACACAGGCCGAGACGCTGTTCATGCAAAGCCGCTACCGCGAGGCGCTCGAACTGTTCGAGCGCAGCCTGGCATTGTTCGAGTCTGAGTTGGGACCGGACGACATCATGGTGGCACGGGCGCTGAACGGCCTTGCCGCCACTCATGCCCGCCTTGCCGATTACGAGTCCGCCTTGCCGTTCTACCAGCGCAGCCTTGATATCTTTGACAGCTATTACGGGGCGGACAACACAAACACCAACACCGCAACGCTTCTGAACAATCTGGCGCTGGCCTACCAGGAAACGGGCCGTTACGCTTTGGCGCTGCCGCTTTACCGGCGCAGTCTGGCAATCGTGGACGGTTTGGCGGGACGTGAGCGCGACGCGGCCATGATACAGCGCAGTCTCGCCATGCTCCATCATGGTCTGGGCGATCATGAGCGGGCGCTTGCGATGCTCGATCAGGCCATCGACATATATGAGCAATCGCCTGAACCAAACGACGCCGACAGAGCACTTTTTCTCAACAGCCTGGCTTTGCTGCACAGCGACATGGCCAACCATCGGACCGCGATTTCGTTGTACGAGCAAAGCCTGAACCTTCTGGATGCGGCCGACCTGACGCACGATCATCCCACGATCGGCCGCGTGCTGCACAATTTGGCAACGGCGCACCGGGAGCTTGGGGAGCACGATGTTGCCCTGCCAATGTACCTTAGAAGCCTTGCGATCCGCCAAAGGGCGTTCGGTGCCGATCACACCGCTACGGCGGCCTCGCTCGATAATCTGGCGCTGCTGTACGGCGAAACCGGTCAATACGCCCTGGCCTTGTCGCTCCACCGGCGCAGTCTTTTGATCCGGGAGACGCTGCTGGGGCCCGGCCATCCGCACACGGCGCTGACATTGGCCCGTCTGGCCGCGTTGCACCATGCGAGGGGGCGGCCGCAGGCGGCTATCGTTCTTGGCAAGCGGGCGGTCAATGCCCTGCAGTCGACGCGGGCCTCGATCTGGTCGCTGGAGGCGGGGCTGCGCGCCCGTTTCGATGACAGCGTTGCGGATACCTATGAGGACCTTGCCCAACGACTGATTGAAGCGGGGCGGCTGGGGGAGGCGATGCAGGTATTGGACCTGCTCAAGGAGCGCGACGCATTTGACTATCTGCGCAGCGGCGGCGGCAACGATGTGCCCGAGGGGCAGGCCGGTTACACCAAGGCAGAAGCGCAATGGGTGGACGCTTATGACGGGATATCGCGGCGACTGGGTGCCATCAGCCGCCAATATGAACAGCTGCAGGCGCTACGCCGGACGCGCGACCTGAACGAGGAGGAACGGGCGCGCCGGCGGGCGCTTCTGGATGCGCGCGATGTAGCCCGGGCGGCCTTTCGCGACCAGATGGATGGGCTGTTTGTCACGCTGGCCGCCGAAGCTGAGGCCGGCGCAGACGATGATTTCTTGCGCCTGTCGGCCGACCGGTTCGAAGAGCACGCGCGCGAACTCAGGGCACGTCAGGACACGCTCGGAGAGTTGGGGCCAGGCACGGTCCTGATCTATTATGCGCTGACCGATGAGGCGCTGGTGATCATCGTGACCACCGCGTCAAGCCAATGGACGGCACGCGCTGGCATTGACCGCGACCGGCTGCGGCAGTTGATCACGCTGGACTTCGCCGGCGAATTGGGCAGCCCCTGGGGCAATCCGATGCCGGCCGCGCGCGAACTCTATGACGCGATGATCAGGCCAATCCGGGCGCAACTGGACGATTATGGCGCCCGCACGCTGATGTTTTCGATGCAGGACGCGCTGCGCTATGTGCCGCCGGCCGCATTGCACGATGGCGAGCGCTTCCTGATCGAGGATTTTGCGATTGCGCTTCACAGTTCGGAGGCCAGCGACAAGCTGCGCGAGCGCTTCGATGTCAGCGACGTCCGCTCGGATGGCCTTGTCGCCGGTCTTGGCACGGTGCAGGCGCATGCGGGTTTTTCGGCACTGCCGGCGGTCGGCCGCGAACTCGATTCAATCGTCATCGATGTTGATGCGGACGGTGACGCCGACGGCGTTGCCGCTGGCACCATCGCCCGCGACGACGATTTTGACCGCTCCGCGCTGCACACGGCACTTGAGGACGGATTTCCGGTGCTGCATCTGGCGACGCACTTTCATTTCGAGCCGGCCAATCAGCACAATTCCTTCCTGCTTCTAGGCAATGGCGACCGGATGACGCTGACCGATATTGAGGACAGTTTCGAGCGGCGCGACGGCGAGATCGATCTGGTTACATTGTCGGCCTGCCAGACCGCGGTCGGCTCGGCGCGCTCCGATGGCAAGGACATCGATGCCCTGTCGGCGGTTGTGCTGGGCGGCGGGGCGCGCAGTGTTCTGGCCACCTTGTGGAAGGTTGCCGATGAGTCGACAGGCGATCTGATGGTCGACTTTTATCAAATGCGATTCGACGGCGGGCTGAACAAGGCCGAGGCGCTGCGCCAAGCCCAACTGGCGATGCTGAGGGGTGAAACCGCCACGATCGAGGTTGCTCTGGGCGCGGGCGTGCCGGCCGATGGCACCCCTGACGATGGAACGATAAGGGGCAGTTTCAACCCGGAGGGCCCGAGCGTCGGGCTGACCGCCGGTGGCGCGAACGCAGCGCCCGGTGACACAAGGCACCCGTTTCACTGGGCGCCGTTCATCCTGACGGGCAACTGGCTTTGAGATCGCGGGCCCCGCGCGAGCGGCTTTTTCATCTGTACCCGGTGTGAGCGCCTCCCAACTTTTTGGCTGACCAAGACCCTGCCGCTTTCGGCCCATACCTTCCGGTCCATTGGGACTATCACAAGAACGCGAACCGGTCTCCGTTTGCCGGGCGTGCTCTGCCCTATGCCGCAATAAGCTGCCGCCACTCGGCAGGAACTCTTGCCCACGCCGGTATCCTGCTTCGAGTGCGACCATCGCCCCCTCTGACCGCCTGCGTGTAGTGGCCGAGTGTCACCGATGGATTGGCATGGCCGGCGAGCTTGGCGACCGGGCCAACCTCGACGCCCTGCGCCTGCAGGGCGGACACGAACACGTGCCGGGCGGCATGCGGCGTGATGTATGGCAGGTCCAGCTTCTCGAAGACAGGCCGCCAGTGGCGACGCCTAGAGTTGTGGTAGGAAAGCGCCCGGCCGGCATCATCCTGGCAGAGGGGGCCGGGTCAAAACTGCGCGCCGATGAGGGGTCAACATTCGACGCCGGTTGACAGGATGCTTGGGCAAGACGGCAAAGTCAGGTTCGGTGTGTGCTGGATGCTGACAGCGCCCGACCGCTCGTCGGACGGCAACAGGCGGGCATATTTGTTGCAGCCAGCGGTCCACCGCCAATTCGATCCGGGACTGTTCGATAATCTCGCATCACTAGACGACGAGCCCCACGGCACGCGGCTGCTTCGGATCGAAGACGCTGGGACCATTCCCGGCGCGATATACTCCAACGGCCATCTTTCCGACAGCACGAAGGACAGGATGGCCTTTTGGATCGCCGCTCGGCGTGCACTGGCTGAAGCGGACATCGTCTTCCTCGATCCGGACAATGGGCTTGACGTCCCGTCCGTCCAACCCGGACAGCGGAACTCGTCAAAGTACGTCACATTGCAGGAAGTGCGAAGCTTCTATGCTGCGGGAAAGCCCGTTCTCATCTACCAGCATTATCCGCGCCAGAAACGCTCGCAATTCCTGGAACAATGTGGCGACCGATTAAGCGAAGCCATGCCCGACGCCCGGCTCTGGGCGTTTCAGACCAAGCTTACAGTGTTCCTGATGGCCATTCGGCCGGAGCAACAAAGCACGTTGGGACCGGCAGCGCGGGCCGTCTCGGAACGATGGGATGACGACTTCATCCGTGCTGTCGACTTGAACGCCACGTACGCTGATCAATCCAGGTTCAGGTGATGCCGGTTGGAAGCTGCGTCGGACACTCGGTAGACCGGGTGCGGCGGATTGGATGGGGGCTATCAGTAATTTGCCGGCAACCCGATATCAGGAAGATCCTTATTGCAGACGTTGGCGGCGCTGCGGCAGATGGCCTGATCGGGCGGGAAGCGGACGTTCGCCGTATTCCACTTCAAGGTCCGAACCAGGCCAAATCCGGCTATGGTGCCGATTCGATAAAGTGATCCAGCGGCCTAATTGTAGCGATGTTTTTGTAAATATAGATCGATATCTTGAGCTAATATATTAGCAAATTTTGATTTTCCTGTGTGCTTCATTTTGAATTAATGCGATCTTCTATAGAAAAAAGTCAGGAAATTGGCCATCTTCCGGAAGTGTATTGGGTAGGAAATTCTGGACGTGTGTAAATCGAGGCGATGGCGGATTTCCCGGCATCGCCTCCCATTTTTTTGCGGCAGCAATTCTGCTACCATACGGATGAACAAACCGAAGCTGCGGAATCATGGCATGCGATTGATCAGAAACCACGTTTTCGCAGCGCTAGTGACGGGCACCGGATTTTTCTGTTCGTACCCGGCGTTCGCTGAAGACCTTGTGGTAACGAGTTGGGGCGGCGCCTACACCCTTAGCCAGCAGAATGCCTACGGCGCGAGTTTTGAAGAGCAGCACCAGATAGACATCACTTGGGAGGAGTATTCCGGCGGGCTCTTGGAAATCCGCGCCCAAGTCGAAAGTGGCGACGTTGTCTGGGATGTCGTCGATGTCTTCGCCCATGATGCGCGAGCAGGCTGCCGTGAGGGTCTCTTCGAGAAACTCCCGAAGAACTTCTTCTCCTCACTGGACAATGACCTATTGGTCGATAGGCCAAACGAATGCGTCGGCCCTAACATTCTCTGGTCTTGGGCAATGGCTTACGACGCGCGCGACTTCGATGGTGAGCGGCCCGCTGCGATCGACGATTTTTTCGATCTTGAGCGCTTCCCGGGCAAACGCGCGCTCGGTGTCTATCCGCAGGCCAATCTTGAAATCGCGTTGGTCGCGGACGGCGTGGAGCCCGATGCGGTCTATTCGGTGCTGGCGACCGACGAGGGTATTCGCCGCGCGTTCTCCAAACTCTCCCAACTCAAAGGCCATCTGGAGTTTTGGTCGGCGGGCGAAGAGCCGATAGAAATGCTACAATCGGGCGATGTCTCGATGGCAATCGCCTATAATGGCAGGGTCGGTGCTGCAGCACTTGATGGCCGTGACTGGCTAGTACCGGTCTGGGATGGCCAGGTCGTCGAAGAAGAATGGTTTGTCATACCCAAAGGCGCGCCGCGGGCGAATCTTGCGCGCGCATTCCTCAAGCATGCTGCCGCACCTGAACAGCAAGCTGAGCAGGCCAGATGGATTACGTATGGTCCTATGCGGAAGAGCGCGCTTGCGCTCATCGAAGAAGGTGAGCCGTGGTTCCACTCCGGCAAAGAGGTCTTGCCTCATCTGCCGACCACAACCGCACGGCTCAACCGGAGCGTCATTTCCGATCCGCTCTTCTGGGAGGAGAACGGCAGCGAACTGACGGAACAATTCGCTACCTGGCGGCAGAACCTGAGCCAGTAAAGTCTAATGCTTCAATCCGGGTGGTGATCGCGCACCGCGCAGCTGGATTCCAGCAGGATGCTGGCCCAATGGAAGTTGCCGCTGAGGTTGTGGGCGGCCAGCCACTTCTCCTGAAGCTTATAGGCGTCCCATTCCTGTGCCTGGGGACAATACCAGTGTTTGGCATCATGCTGAATGTGGTGAACCAACTCGTGCAGCAAGACACTGCGATCATACGGGTTCATGCTGGTCCAGGGCTTGACCAGATAGATGGTGGCGGTCGCCTCGTCATAAAGGCCGCGGATCTGGCCTTCCAGCTTTACTGTTCGACCGTGATAGCCAACGGTTTCACCATGGGCAGAAAAGACGATACGCTCCAGCGGTCGCTTGCTTTCACCATACTCCGAATTCTCGACGATCCAGTTCTGGAAATCTGCAACAAGGCGGATCGCTTCCGACTTTTCGAAGCCATCGACATTGCCGATCACGGCCTGCGCAGATGCGCTTGGGGGAGCGAACGCACAGGCGAGTGCGAGAGTGGTTGTGATTACGCTCTTCATGATTGCCTCCATGTCCTGACGACACGAGGCTGCGGGCGACGATTGAAACCGGGCTGAGCGCGCTCTCAAAATTCTCTGAAAAGCGCGTCGACAGCTCGGAAATCATGTCGGGAGTGCGCATTGACCGATGCGCAGTTGTTGATTCGAAGCCGCATCGGAGGAAGATTTGCCCAATGGGCAAGCTGAAAATCACGCTACTCGGCACCTTGCTCGTCTCGACGGAAAACGGCCGATCGCTTTCTTTCGGGACGCGAAAGACGCGCGGTCTGCTTGCCCGCTTAGCGATGGCCGGTGGTCGTCCGATGCAGCGCGAAATCTTGGCCGATCTTCTGTGGTCACGCTCAGGCCAGAAGGAAGCTGCCGCTTCTCTGAGCCAAGCACTCTACGCGCTCAAGAGAGGACTTCGGCCGGATCATGCCGGAGCGCTAGTATCAGACAATGACGCCATCCGCCTCGACAAGGCTTCGTTCGATCTCGATGTGGATACCTTCATTTCAGCGGCACAAAGTGATGTTGGCGCAGAGGCCATGCGCGGGTTGGACCTTTACAATGGTCCATTCCTTGACGGGTTCTCTCTATCCGAACCCGAGTTCGAAGCTTGGGTGCTGACCGAAAGGTCACGTCTGCATGCAATGGCGGTGGAGTTGGGGACGCGGCTCCTTGAAGCCGATCGTGAAGATAACGCCGAGATTGCCAGCAAGCTTGTCGCCATCGACCCAACGCACGAGCCCGCGCACAGAACATTGATGCGCCGCTACGCTGCACAGGACCAGCGCTCGCTCGCGATCAGCCAATTCGAAAGCTGCCGTGATCATCTGAAACGCGCACTTGATGCGCAGCCTTCACAGAAAACTCTGGCACTCTTTGAGGCTATCAAGGCAGCACCTGCATTGGGCGGCTCGGTAGCAGTTGACCCGGCAGAAGCCCCGTCACAATGGAAAGACTCGCAATCTGAGGGCCCACCCAGCCCAGCAACAGTGCGCAGAAGGACATCGGCAGGAAAGCGGCTCACCGCGTTCGGGCTGTTCGTTCTAATGGCGTTGACACTCGCAATGGTCTATTTCCGCGGCAGCGCGCATACACCCGGCGAGCCCCTAATTGCAGTCTTGCCGTTGGAAGTAACCAAGGAGGGCGGAAGCGTTGACCGGTTTGCCTTCGGTGTTTCTGACGACATTACAAGCGAATTGACCTCGCGGCGTGGTCTTCAGGTCCTGGCCCGAGAGAGCGCAGCTCAACTCGCCGCCAGCCCGGCACAGGCAGCAGCCTTTGGCGTAACGCACCTGTTTGCGGGCCGAATGCATATCGACGGGGACAGGATCACCTTGAACGCGTGGATCAGCGCGCCAGGCAGCAAACGGGAGTTGTGGTCCAAACGCTATGAGGTCAGAGCATCAAAACTGTTCATGCTCGAGCAGGTGGTGGTGCGCGACATAACCGCTGCGCTCACTGATGAACAATCGGCGGCAGTCGAACAGCCGTCGACCCGGTTCGAACCAAGTCAGGAAGCATATAGAGCTTTCCTTGAAGGCCTGACACTTCTTCACGCCGACGACAGCAGAGCCAACGCTACAGCAGTTGACGCATTTCGTCGTGCGCTCTCGATCGAGCCCAATTTTGAGAAGGCGCGAAGCGGACTGGCGCAGGCGCTTCATCGCGCCTCATTCAGCGAGAACGATTATGCTGAAGCCCTGCAGCTCAATTGGTGGGATGCGTATCTCTCGCTGAAAGTCGTTCTGTCTGAGGCGACCGCATTTGATGCGGGGCGTGCCATGATCGAATCCGATTTGGCCTTGCGCCGACGCGACTATGTGACGGCGTTACGCAGCGCCGAAGCCGCGCTGCAGGATGAACCAGGAAACGCGGCTGCTCATCAGGCGCTTGCGGAAGTCCTTATTTATTCCGGCAATCTCGACGACGCGGAAGCTCACGTGCAGCGGGCCATTGAACTCAATCCCGCAGAATCCGCGCATCCGACGTTCCTTCGGGCTCTATCGGCATTCTCCAGAGGTCAGGTCAGCGGTGCCATTGAGCACATTGACCGCGCGCGAGACCTCCCAGGTCATGTCCCGCCGGAACTCGATGCGCTGCATGCCGCTCTGCTCGCCCTCGTGGATTCACCGGAAGAGGCTCGTCAGGCCCTCTTGCGTTACGAACAGTCCATCATCGACCGGCCGCGCAACCGATGGCGGTTGCAGACCGTGCCGATCAGGAACCCGCGAGCCGAAAGCTGGCAGAGGCCAGACCTTGCCGGAACAGTTTACCGCTTTCCGTTTGCTCAAGCGGATGATCTGGAAATCCTGGCAGAAGGGCTATCCAAGGCCGGGATAGGGCGGTCGACACTCGGATATCTGCCGGCCTACGGCAATAACACAAACTCTGCCGTACTGAACGATACCGGCATAGCTCCATTGTCACGACTGTTTGTCGAAGACGCGAACGGTCAACGAGATGACCACGATGCAGCAATCAAGTCGCAGGGAACGGTTGTCCGGGAAGGCAACGGTGTTTGCTATCGCCAGCAGCATCAGGGAGCGATGATCAAAAGGTGTGCCGAGATCTTTGTAATTCCCGACAATGTGCCGGCCAGCATGTTTGGAGAGTTGTTTCTGGCGACTGAAACAGGACCGATAATAGTCCGCAGAAAATGGCCGGAATGAGCGAACGAAGCTGACGTCTTTTGCGATCGATCCAATGTCAGCAATGGGCCGATAGCGCACAACATGCTAGCGGCAGCTTTGCCGCCGCGAGCGGTTGAACGCTGCGTGGCAGGTCGATGACATTACCTACTTTTGGGACTGACCTCCGGCCTCCCGAGGATTGGCGTCGTTCAGCAATCTCGCCAGCATGCAAAAGCGCATCAACCGTTGCCAAACCGATGCCACGGCCTGCCAAGAAGAGAACTCCATTTGATTGCCAGGTTCTTCACGGCCGCCCAATCTCCGACACGTTGGCGATGAAGAACGGGAAATAGTCCGGCGTGCCGAAATGGTTGCC
Source organism: Silicimonas sp. (assembly GCA_040220415.1). Classification (GTDB taxonomy): domain Bacteria; phylum Pseudomonadota; class Alphaproteobacteria; order Rhodobacterales; family Rhodobacteraceae; genus JAVJUV01. The sequence goes on along the minus strand of JAVJUV010000073.1, from coordinate 8,482 downwards.
GCCCTCGACATGCGTCGGCAGCCGGTATCCGTCGAACATCTGATAGCCGGACGGGTATCCCCCGAAGGGCTGTTCGCGAAAGACTTTTTTGGTGTTCTCATTGCTCCAGCGCTGAATGACGACTTGGGTCGGCGCGCCCGACGCATCGACGGTGATGTCCACGGCCTGCGTGAAGCCGCCGAACTCAACGATAGCCCGCGCCGTGTCATCGTCCACCGCCTCCCAGCGGACATGATCGCCCGGAAGCAGGCTGGCCGGCGCCCAGAAGGCGGCTTCAGCCACAACCCGTCCGAACGCCGAGCGGTGATGATCGCCGCCGCCCGCGCGCACGATCGGCAGCAGGTCGAACAGCCAGAACCGTGTCCACGATCCATCCGGCATGGCGCCGTCTGAGCCACTGAGCGCGCTGGCCTTTACTTTCCAGACAAGTCCGTGGGGCGGTGCCAGGATCTGGCTCGCCTGCATCTTCTTGTGGTTGGGGGCGTCTTTCGTGCCGTTGCCGAGCTGCCCCGTCATTTCGATGCGGAGCGCCGTTCGGATCGGCGTGCCTGGCACGATGGTGAAGGCGAAGTACCGCCGCGCAGGCTCCGGCAGGTCGGCGACCATTGACAGATCAAAGCGCTGGCCTTCACCTCTGGCCAGTTCCGCAAGATGGTCCCACGCGACCCGGTCGGCGCGATGGTCGAGCTGCCGCCACGCGAACAATATCGCGACCGCCAGGATCACCGCCACCAGACTATAGAGGATGATTGCCATTGCTATCTTCACCGATCCCGCGCCTTTGCCCACTCACTCGGCGGCCGCCAAGAGTTCATCGGTCATCCGATCCAGCTCCGCCCGGTCCAGCACGGTACCGCCGACCACCACCGCGCGCGGCGCACGCAATGTCGCAAGACTCTCCAGCGGGTTGTCGTCAAGCAGAACAAGGTCGGCACGCTGCCCTGGAGCAATCGTGCCGTCCTGGTTCGGAAGGCTAAAGAAGCGGGCCGGTGCGACGGTGGCCGTGGACAGCGCCTCCCGGGGTGTCAGGCCGGCAGCAACGTAAATGTCCAGTTCATCGAGCAACGAAAACCCGTGAAACAGATAGGGGTTGGCGAAAGACGCATCGCTTGAGGCCAGGATCGGAACGCCTGCCTCGTGAGCCAGAAGGAATGTCCGCCGGTCGAGCGCGATCGATTCTTCGGCCAGGGCGCGCACCTCATCGGTCATCGCTTCAAGTCGGAAATCGGGCTTGCCCCAGGCCTCGCGAACAGCGGACGGGACCATCTGCATGCGGGGCGCATCGGCAGCCGGCCAGTTGCCGGTATAGAAGTCGGCGACAATCAGTGTCGGGCTGACATACATTCCTGCCCGCGCCATTCGGCCCAGAACGTCGGCGCACAAGTGCGCGTCCCAGGAACCAAGCACGATGGCGTTACGATCGGCCATCAGGCCGAAGATATCCGAAAGTTCGGCACCCTCCGCCATGGCCTGCCGCAAGGCATCGACCATCTCGGCCTCGCGTGTGGAGCAGGCCATGGTGATGCGCCCGAAATGCTCCATGCCGACCTGACCGGCCTTGATCGCCGTATCGAGGGTGACGCGTTCGGGAATGTGACCGACCAAGGGGAGCCCCACGTCCCGCGCCGCTGACGCCAAGGAACGATAGGTGGCTTCGTTGAGCATCGAATAGGCTTTGACGGCGGCCCATCCTTCCGCGTCGATGCGCTCGACGACCGAGCGTGCTTCCTCCGGCGTATCGGCCAGGAACATGCCGGGCCACGAGCCGGGCGATGCATCCACCCAGGCGCCCGACAGGATCAGTTGTGGCCCGAGCACCTCGCCGGCGGCGATCTTCGCCTGCAGCGCCTGTTGCTGTTCGATCGGCACAAGCGCGCCCATGTCACGGATGGCCGTGATGCCGTTGATCATGTAGAGCGGCAGCGCCAAGTCCGGCTCATCTTGCGATGAGAAGATATGGACGTGACTGTCCCAGAGGCCAGGGATGAGAAACCCGCCTTCGGCATCCAGCACCGTGGCAGGTGCGTCCGGGCCGGCGATCTCGGGACCAACTTCTGCGATCCGCGCACCCTCAATCAGCACCGACTGCGGCGGCGATGTGGTCCCGGCTTCGACATCGACGATCCGGGCATTCTTGATGAGGACAGTTTCCTCCGCTTCGGCGTAAGCGGTGACCGACATGGACAGAACTAAGGCAATCGCGAATTTGAGAACTTTCCTGATCATGATCGCTCTCCTGGAATAACCTGCGTTACGGCGCTCCCACGGGTGAACATGGCGTCGCGGTTCCACCAGACGACACCAACGGCGACCATGACAAGCAACCAGGTGTCATAGGGCTGCGCGAGGATCGCCAGCGTGATGTTGCCGACGAAGAACGGCAGGAAGCTCCATCCAGCGAACAACGTCGCCCATTCCGGCGCGAGAACATAAACGCCGATGAGCACCCAGGAGATGCCGAAAGTGACAAGCAAGAAATAAGCGAAAGCGCGCGTCGGAACCGGATTCGGGTGTTCGACCGCGATTGCTGCAACATCATGCATGGCCTTACCGTCAATTGAAGACCGTTCGACGAATGCCGTCATGGCGCAACCGGATTGGCGTTGCCATGACCTGCGTCAATGGTATCCAAACGGCAACCGTGCCGATGGCCGCGTCGACCTCACATCGGTCGTCTATTCATGTCGGCTTTGCCGCCATCCTGGTTGGCCGCTGTAACGCCAGCGCCTCGTGCAGATGCGTCAACGAGCCAACTCAGCTGTCCACCGCATTGCCAACCGTTCCCAGAATGCCCTGGCTGACCGCACCCAGGAGCGCTCTCTCGTCGATGTCCAATCCCTGCTTGGTCGTCTTGTCGTCGATCACCAGAAACGAGTGACCGTGCACGAAGCACCACAGAATGTAGGCGCGTTGCCAAGCGAGGTTCGCATCGCGGTCGATGCCGAGATAGTCGGCGACGCAATCCACGACGATCCGGAACGCGCTGCGGCCACGCTCCATGATCACCTCATCGTCTTCATGGCCGCGCGTCAGGCCGAACATGAGACGGAACACGCCCGGCTGGGCGCGGGCAAAGTCGATATAGCTCTGTCCCAGGACATCGATCCGCTCGATCGAGCCGACCGGATGCGGTGCGACGGCTTCCGCCATCGCGTCGGCCATGCGCTGCATGGCGTCTTCGACCACCGCGTGCAGGATCGCCGTCTTGTCCTTGAAGTGCTTGTAGGGCGCAGCGGTGCTGACGCCAGCGGCCCGGCTGGCTTCGGCCACGGAGAACCCGTCTGGCCCATGGGTCTCCACCAATTGACGGACTGACGCGATCAGGTCGCGGCGCAGGTCGCCGTGGTGATAGGTCTGCCTCCCTGGGGCTTTGCCGACGGTTTCAGCGTCGTCCATGACACCACTCCTCCCATAATCGAGTGTCTCCGAATTTATCGTCACAGCATGTGATCCGGATTTCAAGAAAGTGAGTATTGCTTACATAGGTTAGTGACGCTAACTTAAGTTAGCAACGCTTCCTTATCAAGCCTGGAGACCTGCAATGAACCCGTCAGATCAAACCGCGTCGTTGGCCGAACGCATGGCAGAGCCGAAATCCCTGATCCGTCGCCTTTTGACCACGGCCGCCACGATTGCGCTCACCGGCGTCTTCTTCGCGGTTTCGGGCGCCGCGATCATCGGCGGATCGCAAGTGATTGCCGATCGCGCCCAAGCCGTTGAAGCACCCGCGCCGGCGCCGCGTATCAGCGTGCCGGTAATGTCGGTTGAGCGTCTGAACGCGTTTGAGATCGAGCGCCGGTTCGCGGGCCAGGTGGAGGCCGCGCAAGAGACCGGCATTGCATTTGAATCCGGGGGCACCGTCACCGAGATCCTGGTGGACGAAGGCGATACGGTTGTGCAGGGCGATGTGATCGCGCGGCTCGATGTACGTCTTCTGATCGCCGAGCGTGACCGCCTGCTGGCGTCGCGCCGGGCGCTTGCGGCGCAGCGGGAGCTGGCACGGCGCACCGCCGAACGCCAGGAAGAACTGCAGGAGCGGGGGTTTGCTTCCAATCAGCAGGCCGACCAGGCAGTGCTGAGCCTTGCCGAGGTCACGGCACGCCAAGCGGAGATCGATGCCGGTCTGCTGGCCGTCGATATTCAGCTTGAAAAGGCGGAAATCCGGGCGCCGTTCGATGGCCGCATTGCGGGCCGGACCGCTGACGTCGGCGCGACGGTGGGCGGGGGCCAGGCCATCGTCACGCTCGTTGAAGACGTGCCGCCGCTGTTTCGCGTCGGCCTTGCGCCATCGCTGGCCGACCAACTCGATGGCAGCGCGCAGGCCCTTGTGACGCTTGGCGATGAGGAACGGCCGGTTAGGCTCGACGCCATCCTGCCCGAGGTCGATCCGGTCACCCGCACGCGCAAGGTGCTGTTTGCCTTTGAAGAGCAGAGCACCGCGCTTCTGGGTGATACCGGCACGATCACGCTGACCGAGACCATCGAACAGCCCGGCTTCTGGGTGCCGTTGGCCGCCTTGCGCGACGGGGTGCGCGGCACCTGGACCGTGATGACCGTCGATCAGGACGCCGATGCACCGACTGCCGCCATGGAAGCGGTCCAGATCATCCATGCCGACAGCGCGCGCGCCTATGTCTCGGGCACCTTGCCGGACCGGGCGACCATCGTGGCTGATGGTGGCCATCAGATCGTGGTTGGCCAGGCGCTGACAATAATCCCCGTCGATGGCGAGTTGATCCAAGCCGCTGACGCTGGAGGCCGGTGATGGAAACGCTTACCTTTCGCTATCCGCGCCTCGTCGCGCTGATCATCCTGGTCCTGGTCGCTGGCGGCCTGTCGTCCCTGCTTGCGCTCGGCCGGCAGGAAGATCCAACCATCACCAACCTCTTTGCGACCGCGACGACGGTTTTTCCGGGAGCCGAGCCTGGGCGCGTCGAAACGCTCGTGACCGCCAGGATCGAGGACGCGCTGCGCGAGCTGTCCGAAGTCGATGTGATCGAGTCGACGTCCGCGACCGGTATCTCGATCGTGTCGATTGAGCTGACAGACACACTGCCAGACGACCAGATCGAGCAGGTCTGGTCGGAGATCCGCGATACGCTCAGCGAGGCGGAGGTTGAGTTTCCCGCCGGTGCAGGCGCGCCGGAGCTGGAAACCGACGGCGCCGGCGCTTACGGGGCGATCGCCGCGCTGTCCGCATCGCATCACGGTGTGTCGACCGCGGTGATGGGGCGTTATGCCACCGATATTGCCGATCAGTTGCGCAACGTGCCGGGTACCAAGCTGGTCGACGTCTTCGGTGCGCCGGAAGAAGAGGTGCTGGTGACGATCGACCCGCAGCGCAGTGCGGCGCTCGGTCTGACGGCCCGGGATATCTCCCGCGCGATCCAGGCTGCCGATGCGAAAGGGCAGGCGGGCCGCCTGCGTGCCACCGGCAATGATCTGGTGATCAATCTGACCGGCGAAATCGATGCGCTGGACCGGCTACGCAACGTGGTCGTGCGCGAGTCGGACAATGGCACCATCACCTGGCTGGGCGACATTGCCGAGGTTTCGCGTGGCGTACGCACGCCCGTCGCGGAGATGGCCATCCACAATGGCCGTCCAGCCATCCTGATCGCAGCCAAACTCGAAGACGGGCTGCAGGTCGATCAGTGGATGACCATGGTCCGCGAGGAAGTGGACGCCTATCAGGATATGGTTCCGGCCAGCCTGTCGCTTGATCTGTCCTTCGACCAGTCGACCTATACGTCCGACCGGCTCCTGGAGGTGGCGACCAATATGGCGATCGGTGTGGCGCTGGTCGTCGGTGTCCTGTTCATCACGCTCGGGGCGCGTGCGGCGCTGATCGTCGCGCTCATCCTGCCAATCGTCAGCCTCGCCAGTCTTCTGACGATGAACTTCCTGGGCCTGGCCATCCACCAGATGTCGGTGACCGGCCTCATTGTCGCACTGGGCCTACTGGTCGATGCGGGCATTGTCATGACCGACGAGGTCGCCAAACGCGTGCGGCGCGGTGAGGCGCGCATCAATGCCGCCGGCGCCGCCACGAAGCGGCTGTTCGCACCGCTGTTGGCCTCCACGTTGACAACGGCACTGTCCTTTACGCCGATGATCCTGCTGCCTGGCCCGGCAGGCGATTTCGTCGGCTCGATCGCCATCGCTGTCGTGGTGATGCTGCTGTGGTCCTTTGCGATCGCCGTTACGGTCACGCCCGCACTGGCCGCCTGGACGATGCCCGATGGCCAAACACCATCCTGGCTGGCCACTGGCGTACCCGGCGGGGTGATCGCATGGCTCTTTGAACGCTCGCTGCGCTGGGCAGTCGCCAATCCGTTGCGCTCGATTGCCCTGTCGTTGATCCTGCCGGTCCTTGGCTTTGTCTCAATGCCGACCCTGACGGCGCAGTTCTTTCCCGGGGTCGACCGGGACCAGTTTCACATCGAAGTGGAACTGGGACCGGCAGCAGCGATCACCAAGACTGGAGAAACGGTGGCCGTTCTCGACGCCGCGCTGCGCGACCGGGACGAGATTGAGAGCGTCAACTGGGTGATCGGCCGTTCGGCCCCGGCCTTCTATTACAACATCGTTGGCAACCGGGATAACGCGCCGCAATATGCGCAGGCGCTGGTGACAACCGCCTCACCGCAAGCCACCGAAGCGATCTTGCCCGATCTGCAACGGGACCTGTCGGCGCTGGCGCCGGAGGCGCAGGTGCTGGTGCGCGGCCTTGTGCAGGGGCCGCCCGTGGCGGCGCCGGTCGAGTTGCGTCTCGTCGGCCCGGACCTGGAGACGCTGTCGGACCTGGGCGACGAGTTGCGGGCCATGCTGGCCAATGTCCCCACGGTGACGACGACCCGTGCCACGATCAATGCCGTGCCGCCCAAGGTCAGCATCGCCGTCGATGAGGCGCGCGCACGCCTCCTGGGTCTCGATCTGGCGGCCATCACCGGCCAGATGCAGGCGGGCCTTGAAGGTGTCACCGGCGGTACGCTCGTCGAGGGCACCGACGAGTTGCCCGTGCGCGTGCGCCTTGGCGACGCCGAGCGCGGTGATCTCAACGCGATTTCCGATCTACCGATCATTGTGCCCAATGCGGCGGCTCTCTCGGCGCAAGGCACCTTCCCGGCACTGCCTTTGTCGGCGATTGCCGATGTCGAGATCGTACCGTCGATCAGTTCGATCACACGGCGCAATGCGGAGCGGGTCAATACGGTGCAGGCCTTCATCCTGCGCGGCGTGCTGCCGGAAGAAGCGCTGGCGGACACGCAAGCATTGCTCGCCGAAACGGGCTTTGTACCACCACTTGGCTATCGTCTCGAGTTTGGCGGCGACAGTGACGCCCGTGCCGATACGCTTGGCAATCTGCTCGCCTCGGTCGGCCTGATCGTGCTGCTGACGATCGCGGTGATCGTCCTCACCTTCAACTCATTCCGCCTGTCGGCGATCGCATTCATCGTGTGCGGCTTGTCAGCCGGGCTGAGCATACTGGCGCTCGCGATCTTCCAATATCCTTTCGGCATCAACGCCATCATCGGCGTGATCGGATCGATCGGTGTGTCGATCAATGCCGCGATCATCATCATGACCGGTCTGCAAGCGGACGATCACGCAAGTGCGGGCGATGAGACCGCCATGGTCGATGTGCTGATGGGATCGAGCCGGCATATCGTCTCAACGACCATCACGACCTTCGGCGGGTTCTTGCCACTGATCCTGGCCGGCGGCGGGTTCTGGCCGCCCTTCGCGATGTCGGTGGCGGGTGGCGTCCTGTTGTCCACGGTGGTGTCGTTCTACTTCACCCCGCCCATGTTCAAGCTGCTTTATGCGGGCAAAAGGCGGTCGCAACAGGCGGCCATCGACGTGGACAGCCTCGACGCCGGCCCGCGCGAAGCGAATGGACGTCCCGTTCAGCCGCTGCGTTTGGCTGCCGAGTAGACCGATCAGCATTGGGCCGTGATCTCCAGCGGCGGGGCAAGGCTGACCGTGACTGACAACGGCTTCGACAATGTTCTCAGCGGGATCGAGCGCTTGAAGGCGTTGTTGGTCAGCTTGGCGCCACCAACCGCCGTCGGCGATGTGGAAACGCGCCTGGGGGACCTGCTATGCTGGTGCGATGGCCGAAACGTTGTTTCGATCCCGGCGACCATCGCCGCCGCTCAGCGGGCTGATCGCGCGCATCTCGGGCTATCGTTCGAGCACAGAACCAAGCTGGTTTATTGAAACCGCCGAACTGGTCTTTCCACTCGTGTTCAATCTCGGCCAGCCATGGGATATCCGGCTCGAGCGCGAAGGCAGCGCGAACCGAAGCCTAAGCTTAACTGCCGGCCTCTATCCGGGTCCCGTCTCGGTCTCCTGCGCCGCCGGGGCCGAGCTGCTTCAAGTGGATCTGACGCCACTTGGCGCGGCGCGGCTTTTCGGCGGCGCGGCGGCCGAACTGGCCGGGAGAGTCGTTGACCTCAGGTCCGTCGACCGGTTCGCA
>JAVJUV010000072.1:0-4970 GCA_040220415.1 Silicimonas sp. | reverse complement strand
CCCTGATGCAGCGATCGATCCCCGCACGATGACGCCGGAGTGGTATGCGCGCGAGACCCGCCTCGCGCATATGCTGCCCTATGTGAGCCTCGTTGACGACCAGACTGTGCGGACCCGGGTCAACGAACTCTTCCGCTGCATCCGGCTCGAGGGGATCAACAGCTACACGACGGACGATGCCTATCTCGACAAGGTGACGGCACTTTTTGCCCGCATCGTCGCGCAGCTCGGGCCGGAATTCAGCTATTACGTCCACAAGGTCTCCAAGGCCATCAAACCGGATCTCGACCCGATCCGTGAGGACAGCTTCGCGGGCGAGGTGGACCGGCGCTGGCGCGCGAAACTCGAGACCAGCGGGCTGCGCGACAAGACGCTGACGCTCACCGTCATTCACCGCCCACCCACGAAAAGCCTCCTGCCGTTCCTCAGCCGCAGCGCACCGGACCGGCTGAGAGAGGAGACCCGCAAGCGCCTGCAGCGCCTGGGCGAGGCCGTGAACGTCTTCCTCTCGGGGCTTACCGAGCTCAAGCCGCGCCTGCTGTCAGCCGGATCGGGAGAGTTGGTGGGGTTTCTGGGCGCGCTGAACACGGGGCAGGAGCTGCCGCTCTACCCGGCCAACACCTACGGCTTTCTGTCCTTCAACGTCGCCAATACCCGCGTGACGTTTCACGGAGACCATTTCGAGCTCTCGGAAGGCGTCGTGGGGCATCGCTACGGCAAGAGTTTCACCATCGGGGAATACTCGGAAGGCACCTCCTGCACCATGTTCGACATGCTGAACCTGCCGGTCGACATGATCGTGACGCACTCCTTCACGCCGATCAATTCGAACCTCATGGCGGGCCGCATCAAACGACAAAAGCGGCAGATGCAGGCCAGCCAAGACGCGGCCTTGTCGCTGATGGAAGCCCTCGATATCGCCGCCGATGATCTCGAGGCCAAGCGCCAAAGCTTCGGCGAACACCACATGGTCGTGACGCTCTTTTGCGACACGCTCGAAGAACTGCAAACCCTCAGCGCCGAGATCGTGAACGCCGCCGCGACCGAGGGCGTGAAGATGATCGGCGAGCGGGTTGCGGCCAAGGCGCATTACCTCAGCCAGCATCCCGGCAACCAGCCCAAGCGCGTGCGTGCCAGCGCCGTCACCAATCGCAACTTCGCGGATTTTGCGGCCTTCCACCGAACGCAGCTCGGCAAACCCGCCGCGAAAACCCCATGGGGCCGGATCGTCACTTATTTGCCCACGCCAGAGCAGAGCGCCTACCGGTTTTCCTATCACGAGCAGGGATCGCCCGACAAAGAACCGACCAGCGGCCATACCCTGATCATGGGACGACCCGGGTCGGGAAAATCGGTGCTGTCCGCCTTCCTGATGACCGAGGCCCGTCGCGCGGGCGCCCGGGTCTTCGTCTTCGATTACCGTCTTGGTCTGGAGATGGCGGTCCGCGCGAATGGTGGGCGCTACGCGTCCCTGAGCGCCGGTCAGCCCACGGGCCTCAACCCGCTCTGGACCGAGACCGATGCCCGCGGCACCGCATGGCTTTCGGACTGGCTTGCCACCCTGCTCTACCGCGCAGACAAACCCCTGACGCCCGCACAGACCAATCGCATCCAAGAAGTCGTGCGCCAGAACGCGCAGGCCTCCAATCCAGCCTTGCGGAACTGGCGGGATTTCGCATCGCTTTTTGTGTCCACCGATGATGGCGGCGATCTGCACCAGCGCCTGCTCGAGTGGACCGAAGACGGCCGCTATGGCTGGATCTTCGGGCAGAGCCTTGAGGACACTTTTTCACTCAAAGGCGATGTCGTGGGCTTCGATCTGACCGGCATTCTCGACAGCGAGGCCGACAAGGAACGGATGGCGGTCCTGTCCTATCTTTTCCGCCGGGTCGAGCGCGAGATCGAGGACCGCCGCCCCACCATCATCGTGATCGACGAGGCCTGGAAGGCGCTCGACAACGCGTATTTCGCCGAACGGCTGTCGAACTGGCTGGTGACCGCGCGCAAGCAGAACACCGTCGCGGTGATGATGACGCAATACGCAAGCCAGCTCGAGCGCACCCGGACCGGCAAGACCATCGTCGAAGCCGTGCCGACGCAGATCCTGCTGCCCAATATCCGCGCCAATGCCTCGGACTACATCATGCTGAACCTCACGGAGAAGGAGCTCGACGTCCTTCTCAACACGGGCAGCAACAGCCGCCTCGCACTGATCCGCGACGATCAGGGCTCAATCGTCGTCGATGCCGATCTGAGCGCGCTTGGACCCAATCTCACCATCCTTGGCGGCATGGAAAAGGGCGAAGCGCTTGTCGGCGCCGATTACCGCGACCGCCCGGACTTCTGGAGGCTTTCATGATTCGTATTCTTGTCGCTTTGGCTGCTCTCGGCGCGCTGGCCTCCTGCACCCAGTACCGGGAGCCACAGGCGAACTGCTTCACATTCCTTGCGTCCACGGCACCCGTCGCGCCTGATTGCCACTTCACGCCCCTTGGCACACCGGAGGGCGACATTGAAGTCTAGCCTGCCTCAAATCCTGGCGTTTTGCCTGCTGCCCGGTCTCGGCATCGCCCAAGGCGTGCCGACCAATGACAGTGGGCTGACCGCGCGTGATATCGTCGAGACCGGCGATCGCGAGGCAGACTTGGCTGTTCAGGCCGACAAGCTTGCCGTGCGCGAACTCATCGCCGAGATCGAACGGGAGCAGCTGGAAACCCTCCGACGCATCCTCGATGCCCAGACCAGCTTCGGCGGTCAGGGCTTGCCGGCTATGGTCTCGGGGCTGGAAAGCGGCAGCGGCGATCCCGACCGCGCCGTAGAAGCCGTCTATGGCACGGGCGAGGTAGATCCCAATCCCGGCGGTGCGCAGATGTTCGGGGACGCGTCTGAGACCATCGAGCAGCTCATCATCCGCGTGGCTCAGGAGACTAGCGGCTTTGCGGGTGTTGGCCGCGCAGGGTTCTCGCCCGTCCAGTGGCGCGCGTTGCTGCAAGCGCTGATCTGGCAGGAAAGCCGGTTTACGATTGGGGCACGGTCTCCCGTCGGCGCCTACGGTCTCACCCAGATCATGCCTGGGACGGCCAGCGATCTGGGCATCAACCCGGAATACTATGACAGCCCCTACCTTCAGGTGCATGGCGGCGCGCGCTATCTCGCGACCCAGCTCAACACATTCGATGGCAACATCATCAACGCCCTCGCGGCCTATAACGCCGGACCCGGCCGGGTTTTCGAGTATGACGGAGTCCCACCCTTCCGCGAGACCCAGCACTACGTCCAGGTCATCCCGGAGCGCTACAATCTCTATCTGAGCCGCATCGGCGGGATCGACGCGCTTGGCACGATCGACCCCGCGCTTCTCGCCAATGCTAATCTTTCGATCACAGGTCATGGAGCGGCCTTTTATGGCAGCAACTCACCAGCCGCGATCCGACAGGCCGCGCTGCGCATTTCCGACATCGTCACGCGGATTTCCGAGACCGAGGACGTGCAAGAGAGCATGGCGCTCAACACCTATGCCCGCGCCGAACTCGTGCGCCTCGTCGCTGCACGCATCCGACTTCAGGCTGCCAGCACCCGCGTGCTCTCCGCCGAAGAGCTGGCCCAGGCCAGCGCCCGCATGGCGGAAAGCACCTTCATGGATTTTACGATCAGGGAGATTGAGTGATGAGACCTGTCCTCTTGAAGACGGCCTTGGTGACAGTGCTCGGGCTTGGACTGCACATCGCGCCCATGACCCCTGCCGCAGCACAAGGCGTGCCCGTCGTCGATACCCAGAACATCGCGCAAAACATCCAGCAGCTCCGTCAGATGATCGAGGACGAGATTCTGCAAAACGAGCAGCTGACGCAGCTCCGTGAACAGCTTGCCACGCTCACGGACCAACTCGCGGAGCTGCAAAGAACCTACGAGGCCCTGACCCGACTTGCCGAGCTTCCAGAAATCATCCGCACGGAAATGGAAGATGAATTCAATGGTCTGCTCGACCAAGAATTTGGCGACATCCTCGCCACGATTGAGGCGATCAAGACTGGGGATTTCTCGGGCCTCTCGGGCTCCGGCGCAGGCGAAATCGAAACCCAGATGGACCGGGTGCTGGCCGATCTCGGCTTCGATGAAGACACCCTCTCGGAAATGGCCACCAGCGGCAATCCCGGGGCCAACCGCGTGGCGACGCAGGCCACGACCGGTGCGCTCGTCTCGGCGGCGGCCCAGAACAGCTATGAGGATGCCGGCCAATCGCTCGAGCGGGTAGACCGCCTTGTCGGGCTCATCGACGACATGGAAGAACTCAAGCAAAGCGTCGATCTCAACACGCGCGTGACAGCTGAATTGGCCATCGCCCTCGTGGCAATGTGGCAGCTGGAAGCGATTCAAACCGTGGGCGATGGCACGGGCGGCGTGATCGATGCCGCCACCATCGCCGAAGAGCAGCGCTTCATGGATTTCACGCTGCCCGAGCTGCGGGCCGAGTGAGTGCGGGGTGTGACGCGTGGCGAGTGAACAAGAGATCATCGAGGAAGAGCTGGTCTACGGTGCCCTGCGCCGTGAACGGCTTTGGCAGCGTCTTGGCCTGATAGGCCTTGTCTTCGGCATCATCGGCTGTCTAAGTGCCGCGGCTGTCTCGATCCTCGATGTCGATCCGCCCCCCGTCGTTGTCCCCTATGATCCCGCCACCGGCTTTGCACTCCCCGAAGTCTCGGTGGGCGCTTCCTCGGTGACCGCCAACCAGGCGATCATCGAGGCGGAAGTGTTCCGCTATGTGACCGACCGCGAGGTCTACAACCAGCTCGACAACGACCTGCGCATCCGCAGCGTCCTGCGCCGCTCTGACGGGGCTGCCGAGAGCGGGCTGCGCCAGATCTGGAACAGCGCAAATGAAAACTATCCGCCGACCGTCTATGGCCCCAATGCTCGGCTCGACGTGGAAATCCTCAGCATCAACCGGATCGGAACCAACCGCGCGACGG
>JAVJUV010000071.1:0-7191 GCA_040220415.1 Silicimonas sp. | reverse complement strand
TCCGCCGCGCTCACGTCGTTTTGGACAGCACCATCGATCCGAAGCGTGCCGGCTGTGATGTCTTCCAGCCCCGAGATCATCCGCAAAAGAGTGGATTTGCCGCAGCCCGACGGTCCGACAAAGACAACGAACTCGCCGCTTTCAACTGATAGATTGGCGCCTTTGATTACCTCGACTGCGCCGAATGACTTGCGGACGTTTTCAAGCTCGAGCTTACTCACGATCAATCCCCTTATTTGACGGCGCCGGCGGCGATGCCCGACACGAAGTGGCGCTGCAAGGCGACAAACAAGATGAGCATCGGGACCGTGAGAATGATTGCGCCCGCCATGATCCCGCCCCAGGACACACGGGTCACGCCAATCAGGCTGCCCAGTGCCACAGGCGCCGTCATCATCTCGGTTTGCGTGTTGATCAAAAGTGGCCAGAGGTAGTTGTTCCAAGAAAACAGGAACATGATGATCGCCAGAGCCGCGAGCATCGGACGGGCCAGCGGTAAACCGACGAAGAAATAGATTCGCCACTCGCTCACGCCCTCGACCCGCGCGGCGTCGAAAAGATCGCGCGGCATCATCAAAAAGGCCTGCCGCATGAACAGAACGCCCAAGGAATTGAAGAGCGGCGGCACGATCAGCGCGAACCAGGTGTTGGCCAGGTTGAACTCGCGCGCGACCAGGATGAACTGCGGAATGACCACCACGAAGAATGGCAGTGTCATGGTGCCGAGCAGGAGCGCTGTGACAGCGACCTTGCCCACAAAGCGGTAACAGGCGAGCGCCCAGCCCGCCATCGACGTCAACAGGACCGACAGCGATGCATAGATCAACCCCGCGACGACCGAGTTGATCATGGTACGCGTAAAGCCAGCGTTTTGCTCAAGGACGTTGAAGTTGTTGATGAACTGATCGGAAGGCCACAGGAGGGTTTCCGGGCTGAAGATGGCGCTGTCAGGCATTGTGGCAAAGACCAGCATGGCCCAGAGCGGAAAGAGCCATAGAAGCGCCAGTGGCCAGACGAGAAGGTTCATGGCCCAAACAGCGCGGCGCCGGGCTTGTGCGCGTGAAAGGGTCATGTCCGCTCCCTTCCGAGCCAGAGGTTCAGGGCGGAAAAGAACACCGCCATTGCGGCCAGTGTGTAAGCAATTGCCGAGGCGTACCCGAAATTAAACTGATTGAAGCCCTGCCGATAAATGAACAGGCCAAGGGTTTCGGTTGCGCCACCGGGTCCGCCCCGGTCAGTAATGAGGAAGGGTTCGACAAAAAGCTGCAGGCTTCCAATGATGGACAAAACTGCTGCGAAGATCAGCACCGGTTTGAGCAGCGGAACGGTAATGAACAGAAACTGTTTCCACTTCGGCACCCGGTCGAGCGTGGCCGCCTCGTAGACGTCCTGAGGAATCGACTGCAGGCCGGACAATATGATGATCGCGTTATAGCCGACCCACCGCCAGGTAACGGCGATGATGATCACTGCAAGTGCTGCTTCCGGGTCCGAAAACCATGACACTTCCGGCAGGCCAACGTTGGCTAGCACCTTGTTCACAACGCCGAAATCGGCGTTGAACATCAGTCGGAATACGGCGGCATAGGCAACCTCGCTGACGACGACAGGAGCAAAGAACGCAAAGCGCACCAGGCCTCGCCCCTTCAAGAGCGTGGAGTTGAGCGCGACCGCCAGCAAAGTCGCCAAAATAATCATCACAGGTACCTGAATTCCCATGATGATGAGCGTGTTCTGTAGAGCGTTGGCGAACGCGGGGTCCTGAAGCAGCCGGCCCCAGTTCATCTGCGGTGCGAACGCGTAAGTCGCGCCACGCGTGTTCATAACCGACAGGTAAGCCGAATACGCAATCGGCCAGACCCAAAACAAGACAAAGACCCCCAGAAACGGTGCCAGGAACAGATAGGCAGCGCGGGGCTTGTTCGGCATGGACGAAACACTCTGGCGTCAGATTGCAGGTGCGTTCGTGCCCCGGATGGGAGAAGTCCGGGGCACGATCAGGCATCGCACCTATTGCAGAGGCAGGCCCGATGCGAAGGAGATCTGCTGTGCCGCGTCGGCCAAGGCCTCCTCGGCACTGGCATACTCGCCATTCAGATAAGCCAATTGCACACGTGCCATGATCGTGTTGGCTTCACCGTAATGCGGCGTGCCGCGCACCTGCATGATGTCGGGCAGTGTTTCCAACACATCGGTCCAGATCGCTTGTCCGCCCCAAAATTCCAGCGGTTCCTGCACATATGGGTGCTCCAGGGCAGTCAGAAGCGATGGGACCAGACCTTGCTCGCGCAACATGGTGACCTGTCCTTCGGGCGTTCCGACCGCGTGCAGAAGATAGGCAAAGGCGGCTTCGGGGTTCTCGGACGTGGCTGGGATCAACAAGGCAGAGCCACCGAAATTGGCCGCGCGAGGTCCGCCTTCCTTGACCGATGGCATGCGATAGACACCCCAAGAGCCAGCCTGGTCTTCCGGCACATTGGGCCGGATCGAGCCCTCATACCAGCCGCCGAACATGTGCGTTGCCACAATGCCGGCAGCAGCGCTTTGCAGCTTCCCGCTCCAATCGGCCGCCGTCATGATGCCTTCGTCATACATGCGCTTGACCACGTCGAGCGCCTCGGCGCAGGCCGGCGAGTTCAGCGTAACTGTCTCGCCGTCTTCTGAAAAATAGGTGCAGCCGTTCTCATTGCCGATCATTTCGAAGAATTCGGCGTCGCTGTTGAGCGTGGCTTGGGTCATGACGACGCCATCATTGGCCTCCATCACCGCCTTGCCCGCTTCGATGAAGTCGTCCCAAGTCTCGATGTCGTCTGGCGAGATCCCGGCCGCCTCGTAGTAGTCACGGCGATAAAACATCACCACGGGGCCAGTGTCCCAGGGCATCGCATATCGCGCATCTCCCACTTCCAATTCAGTCCGCTTATAGTCCGGGAACAGTGCCGCAACCTCGTCGTCGTAGCCAAGCTCTGTCAGGTCGGTGAAGCAGCTTGGAAACTGAAGCCAGAACACCTCGGCCCTGCGGTTCTGTACGGAGACTATGTCGGGCAGTCCGACACCGCCCGCCGCGCACGCAGCGAGAAGCCGGTCATGCACTTGTGCATTTCCGAGATCGTCAACCGTCACACTGACACCTGGATTGGCCGCCTCGAAGCTAGCAACGTTGTCCTGCAGGGCAGCGGCTCCGATGTCCCAGCTCCAGATCGTGATGTCTCCGGAAATCTCCGAAGCCTGAACAGCCGCCGGCAACACGATTGCTGCCAAGGCTGTTGCCGCTGTTCCGGTAACTATCGACCGCCACATGGCTGATCCTCCCTTTTTCTGCGCGTCGGAAAAAGCTAGCCATCGGCGCTTAAATCCGTCAATCATACAGATAAAAATAACCAGATAGTGGATAAATGAGCCGTTCTTCCTCGCTAATCAGGGCACTTGACGTGCTGACCGTCCTGGCGGGGCGCCAGGACGGGATCACCATTTCAGAAATTGTCGATGCGCTGGGACAGCCGCGTTCTAATGTGGTGCGGATCGTCAACACGCTGATCGAATACGGCTTGGTCTATCGAAAAGGCCGCCGCTTATTACCGACCGATGCATTCTTCAATTTGTGCACCAGAGATCGTTACGCGCATTTGCGCGCAAAATATCGCAAGGTCTTGCAATACCTCAGTATTCAACTGAACGAACTTGTCTTGTTGGGTATCCAGGAGGGCAACGGCATCGTCCATATCGACTTCATCGAAAGCGATCACCGGGTGCGGGTTGCCCCCAGTCCCATCACACGTCACGATCTACGAAACAACGCTATCGGCAAAGTCGCACTGGCCCGACGACCAGATCTTTTGGCTGAAATAGGTGACGACCGATTGACGAGCGAAATACAGGAGGTCCGCCGGACGGGTATCGGTTGGAACCGCGAAGAGACAACCGAAGGCGTGGTCGTGATCGCTTGCCCGGGCTACACGAACCACCCATCGGAGCCCATTCTCGCCGTCGCCTGGCCGACCAACCGATTCACAGATGAAAAGGCTCGGGCGGCAAAAGACGTTATGGACAAAGCCAAGAAACTATTCCCGGCGCTACCGATCTAGGTGCTTAGTCCCAATGTTTGAGAAGTCTCGAAGAACGTCCTCCATCGCATCGCTGGGAGATGCGGGTGCAGTTCCAAACTGACACGCGGCTTCACCCGCGCACAGTGAACCTATGGAAACTCGTTCGAAGTCCGAGCGTGCTATAAGCCGGCGAGCTGATCCGACGTCCGTTTCATGGCATCTTGCGCAAATGCTTCTTTGATCTTCTGCCGATTGGCCCGGCTGACCGGGATTGTCTCGCCGCTCGTCAGGCAGACGGCGAGACCAGCATTCACCTTCAAGAGCGTTTTGACGTGTTTCAACGCAATCCAGTGCGACCTGTGAACGCGCAGCCCGTCGAGGCGTTCCACTGCCTTGGTTGCGCGACTGATTGGAAAAAGGATGAGGCTCCGTCCCTTCGTGGTAACCACATGGAGATAATGCTGTTCGGCGGACAGCGAAATGAGGTCGGTGCCCATCTCGCGCGGGAGCTTGGACCAGAAGGCTTTTTCCTCCTGCGTTAGCAGGCCGGCCGACTTGATCGGCGCGTGCCGCTGGGCATCGGTCTCCGAGGCAGTCGAAGTGCTCTTGGCTGTTGATCCGCTTTGAAGCAGGGGCACGGACAACATCTTCAGGCGCGCGCCGTTGACGAGCAACCAGACACAAAGGGTGGGCGGAACAAGTGCGACGATCTCATCAAGCATCAGAATGGTAATCGTCGGCGGAACCGCGAGATCAGGCGCGGGAGAGAACAGAAGATCCAGAAGCAGCGAAAGCGGCGCGAAGGCCACCGACGCTGCGATTGCCGCGAGCGCGACAAGCACGATTGGCGGGAACCCATAGCCCACCAGTCTGTCGTCGATGAGGCTCTGAGCGATCATCAGCAGGGGAAGCAGCAGCGCCACATGCAAGAGCCAAAAAACGGCACGCAGATGCAAAGCGAGATCGGCGGTAAGGGCAGGATTGAAGCTGAGGACAAAGAGGGTCAGCGTTGGCACCCAAACAAGAATGAACGCGATCGGATTGCGCCACGTTTCCCGCCCGATTGTCGAAAGAAAACTGTTCACGCGCCGAATTTCTCGCTTTCTATCGGTGTCCGTCCGATTGCAGCAGGTTTCCTGTGCCTGCTCAAGCGGCACCGGGTGGGCCAGGTCCCGGTGCCGACAACAGATCAGTTCTTATTCAGTGATAGCCGTTGTTCCAGCCAATCGGCGACCTGCGGCATCACGGCGAAACGATCCTGCGGGCATTGATCGTCGGTGCCGCTGTAGATCAGCGTGCCATCGACGGTGGAGTTGTTGGCAAGCTCCATGTCGAACGCGGGCGCGACATAATCGTTGCGGGCATTCACCGACAGAATCGGCACCTCGGTCACCGTCTCGCCCGGCACAATGACGCCTTGGTCGATCAGGGAGAAGCCGCGCATATGGGCCAGGAACCGCGCAGGATCGGTACCGCCATCGATCCCCGTGCGGTCATAAAGCGCGAGGCGGTACATCAATCCGACGCTGTCTAACTGGTCCTCGGGCACCTGGAAGGCCGAGTGCAGGGGACCGCAAACATTGACCGAAGCTGCAAACAGGTCTGGTCTGGTGTGCGCCAGTTTCACGGCCGCGTTGCCGCCGAAGCTGACGCCCATGATCGCGATGCGATCGGCATCGAACCTATCGGTCGCCGCAAGGGTTGCTGCCAGCGCTACGGGCAGTTCCTCATAATCCGGCCCGAGCGGGAACTCGGCATTCGTGCCGGTTCCGGCGATGTCATACATCAGGAACGCGATCCCACGGCTCGCAACGTCCTCCGCGAAGGCGAAGAACTCACCCTGGTTGACGTCGATGCCGTTCGAAGCGATCACCAGCGGCCAGCCGCCCGCCGGTGCGTCACGTCGGGGTAGAAGGACGTGGCCATCGGCCTCGCCGTTCTGGAAAGTAACTGAGACCGGTTCGACGTCGAAACCACGCAACTCGTGAGCGCGGTGAAGTGTTTCCAAGCTGGCCTCAAAGGCAGCCGCTTCGGCAGGGCTTGGATCGATTAGTGGGTATTTGGCCAATGTGTAGTTCGCAGATGCGCGCATATAGAGTGCCGCCGCAGCGCCGGTCAGGCCGAGGGCTTCTTGCTCCTCGGCGAGTGCGCGGATCTGGTCTCCGACGCGGGCGAACTCGTCGGTCCAGACCGTGGCGCCACCGGCTCCGGTGAGGTCCGGATGTTCGGCACCTGCGCCGGCTTCGGCGACGCGGGCAAGGATGCTCTGGGTGGTCAACGGGTCGGCACCGTTCCAGACCCAGTGATTGGGGCGGATGTCGCGAAAGAAATGAGGCTCTTCCGCAAAGGCGGGCATGGGCGCGGCCTGAAGTGTCAGGGTCACGGCGACAACGCCAGAGAGGAGCGCAAGACGGATCATATCGTTTTCCTTCCATTGCCGGCGCGCGGGATTGCGCGGCCTAGCGCTTAGGAATGAAAAACCGGCAGCGACATGACCAGACACGCTTTCACCGATGGTCAAATCGTCTTCACGAACGGCACCAACCCCATCGTCCAAAGGAGAACGCACCGAGAACCGCACAATGGGCAGGCCCGCGATGCGAGCGGTGGTCGACGGTGCAAGCCATCATCAATAGCGGCTACCGCGTCTTTGTCCGTTCTGCCTCCAAGTCCAGCCAGATTTTGAACGACAGCTCCCAGCCCTTGTTGATCAACTCGGCATCACCGACGAACGTTCACCATGTGGAAACGCACTATTGTGACCTGCTATGCTGGTCCCATGGCCGACACGATGTCCCTCTCTCGCCGACCCTCACTGCTCTTCAGCGGGCTGATCGCGCGCATCTCGGGCTATCGTTCGAGCACAGAACCAAGCTGGTTTATTGAAACCGCCGAAATGGTCTTTCCACTCGTGTTCAATCTCGGCCAGCCATGGGATATCCGGCTCGGGAGCGAAGGCGACGCCAACCGCAGCATGAGTTTCACGGCCGGCCTTTATCCTGGCCCCGTCTCGGTCTCCTGCGCCGCCGGGGCCGAGCTGCTTCAAGTGGATCTGACGCCACTTGGCGCGGCGCGGCTTTTCGGCGGCGCGGCGGCCGAACTGGCCGGGAGAGTCGTTGACCTCAGGTCCGTCGACCGGTTCGCA
>JAVJUV010000070.1:0-27263 GCA_040220415.1 Silicimonas sp. | reverse complement strand
CGCTTCAAGGCCAGCTCCGAGGCTGCAAAGCAAAAGCGAAAGGAGACCCCCGCATTGACCAAAACATAACCGCTGATAAGCTGTAAGGGCGGGTCAAATCTCGGTGAAAATACCGGGTCACTTCTCAGCGGAAATTAACAGTTCACGCGGCATAGGCACGGTTTTTCTTTCTAACTTTTTCATATCACAACCAAACTAGAACAACTGTTCGTGGCGGGCTGTCAACCCATGCGGAATGGCTGTCCGCATGGAAAGGCGGAACGAACAACTGGTGGCAGCATTTGCCATGGCGCTGTCTGGCGAGCGCAAACGCACGGGTTTGACCCAAGAGGAACTGGCGGCACGCGCTGATGTGTCGGCACGTTTTGTATCGCAGCTCGAGACTGCTAAACGCCAACCATCTCTGACGGCGTTACACGCGCTCAGCACAGGACTGGGAATGTCACTACAAAATCTAACAGCCCAGGTTGAGCTTCATTACGGAGAACTGATGACCAATCATTCAAACGAAACCGAGGAAAATTGACTGTCGGCTTTTCTCCGCCGCGTCCGGACCGAAGCCTAAAGCAGCACTACGAGTAAAACCTGGCAAGGGCATATCCTGCCGACTCTGTATCCCTAATTAGCAATTGCTATGGGAGCTTTCGTTCCCGGTGCTTGTCGGCACCTTAAGGCATCCCCTTCGTCGTATTCGGAATTTCCTAGGACGTCGCTTCTTTCAATGCATCCGACCTTTCACGTGCGTGTCGATATCGAGCCATTCCCAATTTCGGATTATCGACAAAGGAAGTTTGCTCAGTCTGGCTGGATCTATACAGGCACGGCGCTCTAAGTGCGCCTTGGTCCACCTCGCACAATGCAATCAACTTATGTGCCGATGCCGCACACCAGGCTGGCTGAGGCACTCACAGGAGTCGAGCAGCGCGTTTCGCAGCCTCCGAGATCGAGCAGAGCGTAACGCGCGCCCTAGGCGCTCTCAGCGGCTCTGGCGGCAAACCGTCGGCCCGAATTCGGCCCCTACGTTCCAGCGTTCGACCTGGCCGGTGGCGGCGACAGCGGGCGGCAAGGTGGTATTGGTGGCATCGGCTCGACCTCCTCATCGCGGCGGAGATCAAGAATGTAACCGCCGGATGTAATCTCCCCAAATGCGCCGTTTGAATTTTCCCCAGTAGTGAGCGTCAGGGGCAATTCCGAACTTCATTTATTCGGAATTGTCGCTGGCGCGGGATGCTAGCCTGATGCCCTGAACGAGGAACTGACAGGGGCGGCCAGGTGAAAGGACTGAGGGAGATCGTTTTGATCCAAGATTTGAAGAAGCAGGGTCTGAGCATATCCGCGATTTCGCGGAAAGTTGGCTCTGACCGGAAGACCGTGCGGAAGTATCTCGACCGTGGGCTGGAGGCGCCGGTCTACGGCCCGCGCCGGCCACGGGCGCGCGTGATCGCGCCCTATGAGCAGTATCTGCAGGACCGCATTCTGGCTTTTCCCGATCTGAGCGGGGCGCGCCTTCTGCGCGAGATCCGGGAATTGGGGTATGACGGCGGCTATACTGCGGTGACGGACTTTCTGCGCTTGGCGCGCCCGCCCAAACAGGCACTGTTCGAGCGCCGGTTCGAAACCCCGCCGGGGCGGCTATCATGACATCGGATCGACCATGCACATGGCGGCGATCAATCCTGATGCCAGCGACATGCCCGTGCGGGCCTTTGGAACATTCACGCAGGACTTAAATGACTTGGCGGCTTGGTTCCGCTCCTGTGGCGTCACCAGCGTGGCGATGGAATCTACGGGCGTCTACTGGCTTTCGAACGGCCTAAAGGAGCACGGTTTCGAGGTGATCCTCGTCAATGAACGGTATGCAAAGAACGTCCCGGGGCGGGAAACCGACGTCAATGATGCGGCCCTGGTTGCGGCAACTGCATTGCTACGAGCTCTTGCGCGGCAGTTTCCGGCTCGCAGCCGAGATCGCCACCCTGCGGACCTACATGCGCCAGCGCGAACGGTTGTTTGAATACGCGGCGGTACACATCCAGCACATGCAAATGGCCCTGGTGGAAATGAACCTGCAATTGCATCACGTGTTGTCGGACATTTCCTGCGTCACGGGGATGCGGATTGTTCGCCCTATTGTCGCGGGCGAACGCGACCCGGCAGTGCCGGCTTAGGATTGGGACGCGCCTCACGGCAAGCCCCGTAGGCACGCATCGCGTGCCAAGGGCCACGACACCTCGCCTCGACAGTCACGACAAGCCGAAACGGTGACGATTCGGGCCAGCCCCATAACGGCATCTCTTGGGCCGCCCGCAGCGGGCCTATCCCGCCGCTACAGTGGCCAAGTTTCGCACCGGTGTTCTAATGAACCCATTCGATTCCATCTGGCCCTACAAACTCCTACATAGATCGTGCAGAATGAAACCTCTCAAACGCTGGGTCGAAATGGATCCAGGTGGAAAGACTAGAAAAGAATACACCCATGAAAATCCCGCATATGACTGTACAAGAACCGCCAGTTCTTGCTCGCAGGATCGTCCAGAACTTGGAAGACGCGATCATCTACGGTGAAATACCCGGCGGGACACACCTAACCGAAGAGACGGTCTGTCAGATGACGGGTTGCAGCCGATCTCCAGTGCGCGAGGCGTTGCGCCTGCTGGAAAAAGACGGCTTGGCAGTGCGCGTACCTCGGCGTGGCTTTCGCATCTCGGAACTGAGTGTCGAGGAGTTGGACGATCTCTACGTCTGCCGCATCTCACTGGAGATGACGGCAGCCAAACTTGCCGCCGAAAAGGGCACCGACGCCGAGCTTGAAGCGATCCGTCAGGCGCATCTCGCCTGTGCCCGCAAGCTCGAACAGGACGACCTGCGCGGACATTTCAAGGCTAACGTAGAAATGTCTGAGTGCATCTTCGCAGCCTCCCACAACCGGTCTCTGAGCCGGCTGCTGAACAGCATTCACAAGCAATCTCTACGCTACCGCTATGCGGCATATGAACAATCGCGCACCATTCGCGTCAAATCGGTCGAGAACAACGCCAAATTCGTGGAATTGATCACCGCCAGAGATGCAAAAGCCGCAGCAAAACAGGCGCGCAAGAGCATCGAGACCACCCATTCCGTGATCCGGAACTGCCTTCTGTCCGCGGTCAACGAAGCAGACACGACCGGCTGAACCGACCTTCAGATCGCTGTTTCCCGGGCCACGCCGCTCGCGGTATCGTCGCGCGCCTGAGCGGCATTCAGGGAATGGCCCGGCACGGAGGCGATCAACTCCTTCACATAGGGGTGTGCGGTATCGGCAAACAGCGCGTCGACACTGCCGCTCTGACAGATATCACCGTTGAGCAGAACGATCGCGCGCTCCGCGACCTGCCGCACGACGCCAAGGTCGTGGGTGATGAACAGGAACGCCACGCCGCGCTCCCGCTGGAGGCGGCGGCAAAGGTCGATGATCATGCTCTGAACGGTCACGTCCAGGGCCGACACCGCTTCGTCGCAGACGATGAGCTCGGGTTCTGACGCCAGCGCGCGGGCGATCGCCACACGCTGTTTCTGTCCGCCGCTCAATTCATGCGGATAGCGGCCGGAAAACTGCGCCGACAGGTCGACCGCATCCAGCAGGGCATCCACCCTGCGGTCGACCTCGGCCGCGGATTTCGATCTGTCGTGAATGCGCACGGGGCGGCGTAGCGTCTCGCGGATGGTGCGCCTGCCGTTGAGCGAGCCGTCGGGGTTCTGAAAAACGATCTGGATACGCCGCCTCTGGTCCAGCGTGCGCTGGTGCACCAGTGCCGGCAGGGCAGCGCCACCTTGGCGGATGTTGCCGCCGGTCGGATCCTCCAGGCCGAGCAGACATTTTGCGATGGTGCTCTTGCCCGATCCACTTTCGCCGATAAGCGCCACGGCCTCTCCCTTGCGGATATCGAAAGAGACATCCTTGCACGCACGTGTCGCGCGCCCGTGCCCGTGATAGGTCTTGTCCAGATTGCTGACATCCAGCAGCACCGGCGCATCGCGGCGTGCGGACGGCAGCGGAGGCAGGAACCCGGGATGGACATCGGCGCCTGGACCGCTTTCGACGCCTGTTTCTGTTTCGGCGGCCGGTGTCCAGGAATAATCCTGGCGGTGATACAGGTTCGGGATCGAGGCGACCAGCCGCGCGGTATAGGCCGCCTCGGGATGTTTGAGCACCTCTGCCGCGGGTCCGGCTTCGACAACCTGCCCCTGATACATCACCAGGACCTGTCTGCACAGGTCGGCCACGACACCAAGGTCGTGACTGATGTAGAGGATCGCGACACCCGTCGTCTCGCGCAGCCGCGCGACAAGCTCCATGATGCGCGCCTGCGTCGTCACATCCAGCCCGGTGGTGGGCTCGTCCATGATCACCAGTTCCGGCTCCAGCGCAAAGGTCATGGCGATCACCACGCGTTGCAGTTGTCCGCCGGACAGTTGGTGCGGATACCGGTCATAGAGTCGCGCGGGATCAGGCAGGTTCACTTCTTCCAGCCAATGCAACGCGCGCGCCCGCGCCTGCGCCCTGCTCAGGCCCATGTGATGGCGCAGGCCCTCGGATATCTGTTCGCCGATGGTGTAGGCCGGGTTCAAGGCCGATTGCGGCTCCTGATAGACCATGCCGATCCGGCGGCCATGCAGCGCGGCCCATTGCCGACGCCCGAGCGAGAGCAGGTCGGTATCCCCGAAGCGCAGACCGCCCGCGGCACGCCCATTGCCGAGATGACCCATGATCGCAAAACCGATGCTGCTCTTGCCCGACCCCGATTCACCGACCAGCCCCAGAATTTCGCCCCGCCCCAGCGCGAACGAGACATCCTGCACCGCGACGACGGCGCCTTGCGCGTACTCGATGCGCAGATCTTGGACAGAGAGCAATGTTTCAGACATGCGATGCCGTCCTTTTCTGACGATCGCCGATCACATCCTGCAGCAGATCCCCGAGCAGGTTGATGCTTATAACCGACACGACAATACCGGCGGCGGGCGCCAGGATCATCCACGGCGCGATGGTGATATAGGTGGTTCCGTCCGCGATCATCACACCCCAGTCCGGCGTCGGCGGTTGGATCCCGATCCCTAGGTAGCCCAGCGCGCTGATGATCAGGATCGAATAGGAAAACCGCAGACAGGCCTCCACCAGGATGTTGGGCCAGATGTTGGGCAGTATCTCGCGGAACAGGATGGAAATCTGCGTCTCGCCGATCACGCTGGCGGCGGCGACGAATTCGCGCGGGACGACGTTGAGCGTCGCACTGCGGACGATGCGGGCCGACCGCGGAACAAAGATGCCGATGATCGCCAGCAGGATCGCGACCGGCCCGTTGCCCACGGCGATCAGCACCAGCATTGCCAGAATGATCGACGGCAGCGCCATGAACGCATCGCACAGGCGCATTAGGAACAGGTCCAGCCGGCCGCCCTTGTATCCCGCGACCATGCCGACGACAGCCCCCGCGCCGACCCCCAGGACCGTCCCCAGCAGCGCCAGGCCCAGCGTGGTGCGCCCACCCAGCAGCGCACGCGCCAAGAGGTCGCGGCCCAGATGATCGGTGCCGGCCCAGTGGCTGGCGCTGGGTGGTGCCAGGATCGCATCGCCCGACATCGTTTCGGCGTCATATGGCAGCAAAAGCGGGCTCACCCCCACGACAACCATCAGCAGCAGCACCAAACCGGTGCCGAATACCATGGCCGCAAGGCTATTGTTGTCCGCAAAGGACGAAGTTCTGAATGTCCGCATCATCCGGTCCGAAGTCTGGGGTTGAGATAGAGATATATCGCATCCGTGAGGAAGCTCGCAGTGATATAGATTGCCGCCATCGTGAGGGTGCAGGCCTGGATCAGCGGAATGTCGCGGTTCTGCACCGCAAAGACGGTCAGCCGCCCCAACCCGGGATAGGAGAATACGATCTCGATCACCACCACGCCACCGATCAGGTAGCCGACGTTGATGCCCAGCACCGTCACGGTCGGCAGCAGGGCATTGCGCAGAGCGTGCTTCAACACCACGATCCGCCTGGGCAGCCCCTTGAGCACTGCGGTGCGCACATAGGGTTCCGACAGGGCTTCGACCATGGAAACCCGCGCGGTCCGCACCACATGCGCGAGCATCAGAAAAGTAAGGCTGGCAACCGGCAGGATCAGATGTGATAGCCATTCCCACAGACCTGCATCGGTCGGAGCGTACCCCGAGATCGGCAGGATGCCCGTGAACACCAGGATGAGAAAGCAGCCCGATACGAATTCAGGCACCGAAATTCCAAGCAATGAAATGCTGGCGATCGACCGGTCCAGCAGATTCCCGCGGTTCAACGCCGCCAGGGTGCCCAGGGTGACCCCGATGAGAAACACCAGTACCAGCGAACTGCCCGCCAGCAGCAGCGACATCTGCAGGTGCTGCCACAGCAGCGGCCCGATGGGCGCGCTCATGCGCGGCGAAACCCCGAAATCCCCGGTCAACAGCCCGCCCAGCCAATCTCCGAACTGGACAATCGCCGGCCGGTCGAGGCCCAGCTTGACCTCTAGCGCCGAGATCGCCTCGTCGGATGCGAACTGGCCCAGCATCAATTCTGCCACGTTCCCCGGCATGAGCTGGGTTGCGGAAAACACCAGTATGCTCGTGAACAACAGGGTTGCGAGCGCCCATGCCCCCCGCAACCCCAGAATCCGCATGAATACCCGGGCGCGCCGCCACTTTACCTCTGCCGGTTGCGGCGGCGTGCTCTGGTTGTAATCATGCGTATCGCCCATCAGGTCAGCTCCGCCTTGCGCAGGTCGACCCATTTCAGCGGGCTGACCGGGATGCCCTCAACATTCTCGGCCCGCGCACTCGCGTAGTTCGAGAAATAGGCAATAATGGCCGGGCCGTCATGGGCGAGAATCTTCTGTACCTCGGCATATTGACTGCGCCGCTTCTCGGGGTCCAGTTCACTTCGTGCCATGTCCAGCAGCCGATCCACTTCGGGGTTCGAATAATTATACTCGTTCCACGATCCAGTGCTGTGGAAATAGGGGTAGAGCTGTTCGTCGATGGTGGGACGCCCGACCCAGTTGCTCACGAAAAGGGTTTCCTTCTTCCAGACCTCGGCGTTGAAACGGTCCCAGGGTACCTGCTGGATTTGCGCACGGATTCCGATCGCTTCCAGCATCGGCTTGACAACCTGCGCGGTTTCCATGCAGCCGGAGCGTTCGTTGGAGGCAAAGAATTTCACGTCAAAGCCATCCTCGTACCCGGCCTCGGCCATTAGCGCCCTGCCCTTGGCCACGTCATGTTCCGGTGCCTTGGCATCGGTGGCGTAATAGGCGCTGGAGGACGCGACCGGAGTATCCTGCGCAATGCTGCCACGTCCTTGAAGCACAAAGCGCATCACCTTTTCACGGTCGATTGCGTGCTTCACGGCGCGCCGGACGCGCGGGTCGTTGAAGGGCGGCTGGTCGCTGCGCATCACGATGGGCTGGAACCCCGTAGAGGGCACCTCGATCAGGTTCACCCCCGGGGTCTTGGACACCACCGGCACCAGGTTCAGCGGAACGTCCCACATCATCTGCACGTCGCCCGACGACAGCGCCGCCTGTTCGGCCGCAAGCGCCGGGTATGTGGCGAACACGACCTCCTTGACCCTGGGAGAGCCCTCCATCCAGTAGTCGGCATTCGCCTCTACCCGCACATACTGGCCACGCACCCATTCCACGAACTTGAAAGGCCCGGTGCCCATGGGTGCGGAATTCAGGGTATCCTCCTCCGCACCTTCGGGGATGATACGCGCGAACGTGCCGCTCAGAATGGCGGGGAAGTCTGCAAACGGGCCTTCGAGCTCGAATTTCACGGTCAGGGAATCCTCGGCGCTCACCGAGGTGATGGGCCCAATGGCGCGACGCCCCGGAGAGCCGTTCTCGGGGTCGAGAACCCGCTTGAGGCTGTAGACGACATCATTGGCCGACAACTCGCGCCCATCGTGGAAACGCACACCTTCGCGCAGCTTGAACAGCCATGTCTTGCCCTGGTCCGGTGATGACCATTCCTTGGCCAACCCCGGGACCGGTTTCAACGCATCGTCCAGGCGCGTGAGGTTGTCGAAGATGGACTGCGTCACGACATATTCCTCGCTGGACACCGTAAAGGCGGGATCCAGGCGCACGTGAGCCGAGCGAAAGCTCATCTTAAGGACATCCGCGCCCTGCGCCATGGCGCGCCTGACAGAGCCGGGCAAGGCCGAGACGGCGACGGCGCCACCCGCCAGGAATTTCAGGAATTCCTTGCGAGTGATGGTTGCTTCTTGTTTCTGTATCATTGTCGTTTCCCTGTTTTGTGGGTTTCAAGATATTACTCGAACCTCAGCTCCAGTCGATTCACCGGGTTTCCCCCGGTTTCTTCCCTTGTCCACTCCGCCGACAACCCGGGCAGATAGGTTTGGGTCATCGCCGGGTAGGCATGGCGGTACCACAACGCCCCCAGATCAGAGGCATGGGCATCCTCCCACGCTTCGTCATGCGGCGTTTCCAGAATATCGAGCACAGCCCCACCGTCCGGCAGCATCTCCACCCTGTGACGCCAGACCATGTGCAGCGGCATGTCGTGATAGCGGATAAAATTGGCGACCGACGGCTCGAGTCCCGCCTCCAGGTGTTCGCTGCGTAGCAACTCTCCGCGTTCGGCCCCCCAATTGCGCATGGCTTCGGAAATAGCCTGGCGCCCATCGTCGCCATGCCGGTCCAGGATGATGCTGGCATGAGAATAGAACCGGCCACCGACCAGGCGGTTGCTGCGCTTGAGCGATTTCCAGGCCGCCTCGATATCGTCCTGGGCGACGTAGTCCCGCGCCAAACGCCGTCCGAAGGCGGTTGGCTCGCCCAAATCCAGCTCCTCGGCATCAGGGGGCATGATCCAGCGGAAGTGGCAGTGATCATCGCCCTTCATCAGGTTGATCGGAATGACCACATTACCGTCAGGATGATAGGCTGACGCGCAGGCTTGGTGGAACTCGTCGCAATAGACATGCCCCCACCTGTGAAACTCCGCGTCCTTCCATGCCTCTGCCGCAGGGCAATAAGGCACGTCGAAGCTGGTATCGTGGGATTTGTAGATGCCGCCATCGTCCATCTCGTCCTTGACAATGTAAGTGCTGGCGTTGTCCCAGCAGCCGATCAGGTTCTTCATGTCCAGATCGAGCCCCATGGCATGATGCGCCTGCCGCATCTCGGTGCCGCGCCAGTGCCCATATGCGCGTAGCCCGTAGCGCACCGTCATCTCGCCTTCCCGACCGTACCGCTCGATCGTCGCTTTGGTCAAATACATGTACATCCGGGCGCTGACCTTCAGCAGCCGCTTCATGGCCACGACCATCTCGTCCGTCACCAGATCGTTCGGCATCACCATCGACATGACAACCTCCCCTCATCTCGCGGCTGCGAATGTGCTGGTGCAGCCTTCGTGTAAGGTATACTGTATACAATAACCAAAACCAACTGCAATGATTCTCCACGGTTTCGAAGGAACATTTGAATGGTGAGTACGCACACTTCCCCTACGGCAAATCTATTCGAATTCGCGCGAACCCTGAACTGGGCCGCTATGCCCCAGGACGCGCGCCGCGCGGTGCGCCTTGCGGTTCTCGACAGCATCGGTTGCATGTTCGGAAGCTCGCGCACAAAGCTGGTGCAGGACACCCTGGCACTGATGCAGGCCCTCGGAGGCGCGCCCCAGTCGACGGTCGTGGGTGCGACCTCGCCCATCTCGATGCCCTATGCGGCATTTCTCAACGGGCTTCAGGCCAATGCGCTGGATTTTGACGACGCCTTTGAACGCGATGGCAAGGGTATGGGGCACCCCGGCGCGTCGATCGTACCCGCCGCCCTGGCAGTGGCCGAACACGTCGATGCCTCGGCCGAGGATTTCCTCTGCGCCGTCAGTGCGGGCTACGAGGTCGCCAACCGTATCATCCAGGCAATCCAGCCCACCCCGGCGCGGCATGCCGACGTTTGGGGTGTTGCCGTCCATCAGGCCTTTGGCAGTGCGGCCGCTGCCGCCCGCCTCCTGGGTTTGGATAAGACCGCCTATCACAATGCCCTTGGGCTGGCCGGGGCGATGTCGACCATACCGGCCGCACGGAAATGGAACTGGACGGACCGCCCTCTTTTCACTCCCAAGGATGTCGTCGCCGTCCCCGCCGAAACCGGCGTGCGGGCCGCAATGTTCGCGCAGATCGGATGGCAGGGCGCGCGCAGCATACTGGATGGCGACAATGGATTCTGGGTCATGGCGGGGTCGGACCGCTGTGATTTCGCGCTCCTGACGGACCGCTTGGGCGAACGCTGGACCGTGTGCGAGCTGAGCTTCAAGCCGTACCCGGCCTGCCGCTGGCTCCACGCCGCGCTGGAGGCAGCCGAAGGGCTGATGGTCGAACATGACCTGAGTGCCGGGGATATCGTCGGTTGCGAGGTGGGTACGTTCGAGGATGTGGTCCGCAACTTTGCCGATCGCAGACCGGCGGCCATGGTCGATGGCGAATTCAGCTTGCCCTGGACCATGGCCGCCGCGTTGCGGGGCCTGCCCAAGGGATACGAGTGGTATTCGCCCGAACGGCGTGCGGATCCAGAAATGCACAGGTTGGCCGATATGGTCGTCATGGTCGTGGACGAAGAGGCACAGCGGCGCCATTTCAGCGACGAGCGCAAGACGATGTCCGCGGTGCGCCTGCAAACCGCGGATGGTCGGACGCTTGAGAGCCGCGTGGCGGTTGCACGGGGCGGTGTGGCATCGCCCTGGCCCGAGGGGGGCGTCGAAGCCAAGTTTCACAATCAGGTCGCGCCGATCCTCGGTGATGACGGCGCGCGGGAATTGCAGGACGCGATTCTGGCTCTGGCCTCTGGCTCCGAGTTCGGCGAGGTTGCCGCGTTGCTCGGGGCACCGACGTGATGGGTGCGCTGGACCGGATCATCGCCACCCGGCACGCGGAGTGGTGCGATTTTCGCCGCGACCTGCACCGGTATCCCGAGGTGGGGTTCTGCGAGTACCGCACGGCCTCCCGCATTGCCGCACGCCTGTCCGCCCTTGGGTACGAGATACGAATGGGCCAGGAGGTGATGCAGGCCGATGCCATGATCGGCGTACCCGCCGAGAGTGCCCTCGCTGCGGCACGCGCCCTCGCGATCGAGAACGGGGGCGACCCCGGCAGCATCGCCCGCATGGATCATGGCATGACCGGCATCGTCGCCGAGTTGCATCGCGGATCCGGCCCTGTCGTCGCCATGCGGTTCGACATCGATGCCCTGCCGGTGTCCGAGGACCGGACCGCGGCGCATCGACCACACGACCAGGGATTCGGATCGACCACCGAGGGGACGATGCATGCCTGCGCGCATGACGGCCATGCGACCATCGGCATTGCCCTGGCCGAGGTGGCCGCGCGCACGTCCGCGGACTGGCGCGGCACGCTCAGGCTGATCTTTCAGCCCGCCGAAGAGGGCGGTCGCGGCGCGAAACCGATGGTGGAGGCGGGCGTCGTCGATGACACGGACTGGTTCTTTGCGCTTCATCTCGGCTGTGAGCTGCCCAGCGGCAGCATCGCCTGCGAAGCCTCGGAAATGATGTTCTCGGCCAAATGGGATGTCAGCCTGAACGGCGTCGCCGCCCATGCGGCTGGCAATCCCGAAAACGGTCGCAACGCCCTACTTGCCGCGGCACAGGCCCTGATCGCGCTGCACGCCCTGCCCCGCCACGGCGTTCATGCGACACATGTCAATGTCGGGCACCTCGAAGGGGGCTGCGCGCGAAACGTCATCGCCGACACCGCAGCCATGCAAATCGAGTTGCGCAGCAATGACGGCAACGCACTGTCCCATCTCGAAACCCGCGCACGGGCCCTGCTGGCCGGGATCGCACAGGCGCACGGCTGTGACCTGACGCTGAACGAGGTCGGCTTGACGGTCGGCGCAACGGCCAGCACCGCCGCCGCGTGCCTGGTGGGCAAGGTCGCCGATGGGCTGGACGGGGTGCACCATGTTCTCGACCGATGGCCGCTGGGCGGCGGTGATGATGCCGCCTATTTCCTGCGCCGGGTGCAGCAGAAGGGCGGACAGGCCGTCTATCTGATCGTCGGCAGCGATCTGGCCGCTGGCCACCACGCATCGAATTTCGATTTCAACGAGCAGGACATCGCCATCGGTGTCCGCTTGATGGCCCGGCTGCTGGATGCGGCCACTCAGAAACCAGCCACACAGGAAGGACACCCAGGATCATGAATACGAAGCAAGCCGATGAGACATTTCTCGAAAACGCCCGCCTCGGCGCGCGCAACGAGGTACTGTTGGAGTTCGATGAACGAACACAGTTTCCTAGGTTGAACCGTCTCTTTCACAGCTACACGCATGTGGATCTCGCGCATGTCGTCATGATGGTGGAAACCGGCGTGCTACGGGCCGACCGGGGCGGAAAGCTGTTGCAAGCCCTGCTGGACATACACGCGATGACCCCTCGGGAATTTCCCTGGCTGGAAAGCTCGAATTCCTATCTTGTCCACGTGGAACATTACCTGGGCCAGACCGTCGGCGCGGAAATCGGCGGCCTGCTCCAGACCGCCCGCAGCCGCAACGACCAGGACGCCGCCGCGGAACGGCTGTTCCAGCGCGATCTCATCCTGAAACTGTCCGAGGCGCTGCTCGATCTGCTGGACACCGTGCTGGACCAGGCAGAGGCGCATGCGGACACGCTGATGCCGGGCTACACGCATTTCCAGCACGCGCAGCCCTGGACCTTCGGTCACTACCTGATGCGGCAGGCGTCGATGCTGGCCCGGGATCTGGAGCGGCTGAGCGACTGTTATCCGCGCGCCAACCTCTCCGCGCTCGGCGGAGCGGCGAATGCCGGCACCTCGTGGCCGATCGACCGCCGCCGGGCCGCCGCACTGCTGGGGCACGACGGCATTGTCGTCAATTCCTGCGATGCGGGCGAGTTCGCCCGCGACCATATCGAAGAGATGACCGCCTGCATGTCCATGCTGGCCGCCAACCTGGGCCGGTTTGCCACCGACCTCTATGTCTGGCACAGCTTCGAATTCGGGTATGTGGAGGTCGCCGATGCCCTCGCCGGAACCAGCAGCATCATGCCGCAGAAAAAGAACCCCCATACCCTGGAACGAGTGAAATCCATCGGCGGCCAGGCGGCAGGATGGCTTGCGACGGTCATGGCCTGTCAGCGGCCCGCCTTTTCGACCGACCTCGATTTCACCTTTGCCGACGATGTGTTCGGGCGCTTTTCCGAAGTCACCTACGGCTCCTTGCGCCTGATGACCGAAACCGTCGGCACGTTGGGCGTGAACAAACCCCGCATGGCCGCAAACTCGGACGCTTATTGGAGCACGACCAGCCACCTGGCCGACGAGCTGGTCAAGGTTCATGACCTGACCTTCCGGGCCGCGCACCATGTGGTCAGCCTGTTCGTCCGCCGTGCGCTGGAGGCGGGCCAGACCCCCGGCACCGTGACCGCCGATCTGCTCGTTCAGAGCGCGCAGGAGGCCTGCAACCTGGAGATCGACATGACTGATCAGGACCTGCGCAAGTTGCTGGACGGGCGGAACTTCATCGAAACGCGCACCTCCGAAGGCTCGGTATCGCCCGCGGAAGTGACACGACACGCAACCCGTTTGCGCGATGACCTGGCCGCAATGCGCGATGGAATCAACGCACGCCGCACACAGGCGGATGCCGCGATCTCGACTCTTCTGGAAACGGCGGCGCGTCTCTCGGCGTCCTGATCAGGAGAATCCCCGCCCGGCCTGTACTGCGATGTCGTCAGGCCGGGCGGCAGGTCACGCTGCGCGCGCCTTCAGCGCGGCAACGACGCGTTCCGGCGTCATCGGGAAATCAATCCAGAGACCGGTCGCGTTATGCACCGCATGAGCAACAGCCGAAATGCCCGCCGCGATCGGCGATTCACCCGCACCGCGCGCACCGAACGGACCCACCGGGTCGGGGTCCTCGACGAAATGGACCTCGGCCCGGTGCGGGAAATCGGCACAGCGCAGCAGCTTGTAGTCCAGCAGGTTGCCGTTCTTCACGGCCCCCGTATCGGCATCCATGACCAAGTGTTCGTAGATCGCGAAACCGGAACCGCAGACCGCCGCGCCGATCACCTGGTTCTTGAGAACCTGCGGGTTGACCACGGTGCCGCTGTCCTGGACGCAGACGAAATCCAGCAGCTTGATCTGGCCGGTCTCGACATCCACTTCCACTTCGGCGAATTGCGCGCCGAACTGGCGGGCAAAGGTGGTCGAGGGCGGCATCGGCACCCGCGGGCTGCCGGTGATCGAGGACGTCTGACCCAGCGTGTCCGACCGCAGCGTGTTGAGTACATCCGAGAACGGAATGCGCTGGTTGTGCTTGCCCGGGTCACGGTGCACGACCTCGCCGGCATCCAGGACCAGTTCGGTGGGATCGGTGCCGTCAAAGAATTCCCGCGCGGCGATGGCCAACAGCTGCGCCTTCACGTCACGCGCCGCCTCTCGGCTCGCCCAGCCGGTCCGGTACATGGTCGATGAAGCCAAAGAGCCGTGATTCCACGGGCAGGAATCGGTATCACCGGTCTCGATCGCCACCTGGTCCAGGGTCAGGCTCAGCTCTTCGGCGACGACCATGGCCTGGGTGGTTTCCGCCCCCGCCCCTTGTCGCCCGACCGCGCAATGCACCTTGGCCGACCCATCGGGGTTCATCCGCACCATGGCGTTCGAAGCCCCCTCGAATTCGACCCCGCAGACATGCGCGCCGGTGCCGACACCGACGCCGCGACTGCGCTCGCCTTCGACGAACGTGGGGGTCGCCCAGCCTTTCCAACGGTCTTTCCAGCCGAATTTCTCCGCCCCCAGCTCCAGCAGGGCGCGGGTACCCCCCGAGGACAGCTTGAACAATTCCGGCCAATCCTTGCGCAGATGTTCAGGCACGTTTTCGATATAGTCGTCCACCCCGCCACGCAGGTTGTCGCGGCTGTGCTGCATCCGCAATTCATCGCCCGCCGTGATCTGGTTCATGATGCGGAAATCGACGGGGTCCATGCCCACCTTTTCGGCCAGTTGGTCGGCGCATCTCTCGACGCTGGCGCCCAGGGTACAATCCCCCACCCCGCGCATGCAGCCTGCGGTCAGCATGTTGGTGTTCATCGCGTGGATCTGGTAATCGCCGTGGCCGTTCTTGCCCCACATATCGACGCAGAAGAACCCGACATCGTCCTTGAACCCATAGCCTCCGTTGTCGATCAGGTGATCGAATTCGAAATAGGTGATGGTGCCGTCCTTCTTGCACCCCATGGCGCCGCGGGTCCGTTCCTGATGACGGCGTTTGACCGCGATCATGCATTCCTCGTTATCCAGTTCGATCTTGACAGGGCGCCCCACCTTCCTGGCCAGCAGAACGGCAATCAGCATGAAGTTGTTGGACCACCACTGCCCGAAGGAACTACCGCTCGGCAGCGCCTGCACACGGATTTTCGACAGAGGTATCCCGAGGGCCTCGTGCACACCGTCGCGCAATTCGCTGGGGGTTTGCGACGAGGTGATCACGTTCACCCGGTCTCCCATCCATTCCGCGATGCACGCATTGCGCCCCAGCGGCGCATATTGCTGACTTTCATAAAAGATATCGCATTCGGTGGTCACGTCGGCCTCGGCGCGTCCTGTGGGCACGTCTCCCCATGATACGCCGTAGGTCGGGCGTTCGTTGCCCTCGCAGCGGATTTGCGGGGCGTCTGTCTTGCGCGCCTCCTCCATGTCGAAGACCGCCGGCAGGATCTCATACTCGATCTCGACGAGCTCCGCGGCCCTGGCCGCGATTGCCGGCGTGGTGGCGGCGACGGCCGCGATGTCGTCCGCAACAAAACGCCCCACCCCGTCCAGCACCTTGCCGCGGTAGTTGAACCAGGCCGCTTCCCAGTCGTTCTGCGGCACGTCCTCATGGGTCAGAATCCCCATGTAGCCCGGCAGTTCCTCGGCCTTGCTGGCATCAACGCCGATCACCCGCGCATGCGGATGCGGGCAGCGGATAATCTTGCCATGCAGCATGTTCTGCACTTCGCAATCCACACCGTAACGAATCTTGCCGGTCACCTTCTCGATGGCGTCCTTGACGGGCAGCCCATGTCCGACAACCTCGAGTTTCTTGTCGTGTTTGACCATTGTGTCCTCCTGCCCGACAGGGCGTCATATGTGATGTTGATGGTTACTCTGCTGCAACCGCACGCATTCTCGCGGCCGCATTCATCACCGCCTTGACGATGTAGGGGTAGGCCCCGCAGCGGCAGATGTTGCCGCTCATCGCCATTGCCGTTTCATCGGCGGTCGGGTTTGGGTTCTCGGCAAGAAACGCCTTGGCGGTCAGGATCAGCCCCGGCGTGCAGAATCCGCATTGAAACCCCTGTTCGTCGATAAAAGCCTGTTGCACGGGATCGAGCGCGTCGCCCTTGGCCAGCCCCTCGATGGTTACGATTTCCTTGCCCTCGGCCTGCCGCGCCAGCATCAGGCAGGATGTCATGGGATGCCCGTCCACCAGAACGGTGCAGGATCCGCATTCGCCCTCGGCACATGACACTCGAACCCCGATCAGCCCCAGGTCGGTACGCAGCGCATCCGCTAGGGTCCGGTCGGGCCGGTCACTGATTTCAACCTTGCGGCCATTGACTTTGAGAACGGTCATCACAGCGTCCTTCCGTGTTTTCTGAATGTATCCTCCAGCGCACGCCGCAGCATGACCTCGACCATGTCCTGCCGGTAGCCCGCCGAGGCGCGTACATCCGAAATCGGCTGCGCCCGCCGGGCGGCAATGGCAGCCACGTCTGCCAGCCGGTCGCGCGTGACCTCGCTCAGCGGCGTGCCCTCCAGTTCGGCACTCGCCTCCGGCGCGTCCAGGATCACCGGCGCCACCGCTCCGAGCCCGAAACCGACCTTGGAGACACGTCCGCCCGCGTCCACCGTGACGGCTGCCGATCCGTTGACCAGCGCGATATCGACCACGGTGCGGTCTATCCTGCGATAGGTGACCTGGATGTCGCCGTCGGCGGGCAGCGGGATGGTGATTTCCGACAGGATCTCACCGGCATTCAGGTCGACCTCGTTGACACCGCGAAAGAACTCTATCATCGGCACCGCGCGCGTGCCCTGCTCCCCGAGCAGCGTCACATTCGCCCCGAGAGCGACAAAGGCGGGGCTGAGGTCCGCTGCGGGAGATGCGTTGCAGATATTGCCGCCGACCGTGGCTAGCGTCCGGGTCTGGGGCGTCGCCATCAGCTTGGCCACATCGCTCAGCGCGGCCAGCACGGGATGCCGGTCGCCTGAACGCTCCAGCGCGGCAAGCGATACCATCGCTCCGATCCGGATGGCATCGCTGCCAACCTCGATGTAGTCGAGTTCCGACAGGTCGCGGATGTCGATGCAGACCGACAGGCCCAGTTTCTCGCGCTGCCAGTGAAGCGTCATGTCGGTGCCGCCGGCCCACAGCCGGGCCCCGTCACCATGCTGGACCAATAGCGCCACGGCCTCAGCGGCAGAGCCGGCTCTTGCGTAGGTAAATGTTGATTTCATGGTCACACTCTCTCTTGGCACCTGCACCGGTTTGGCCGGTGCAGGCGTTGAATTGGCGCGCAGGTTCCCGGCCCGGGAACCCCGGTGCGTGGATCAGAGCGGCACGCGGCCGATCCAGCGGTTCGAGTCGTATTTTTCGTCGTAGGCTTCGGCATCCAGCCACTCGATGATGCTGCTGTTGATCCCTTCAGACGCGGGCGTGATGTCGTCGATCACACCGGCCTCTTTGTAGACATCCCCGAACAGCTGCCAGGTCGACGCGAGATATCCGGCCTCGCAGTCCTTGTCGCTGCCCACCAGCTCGCCCCAGTCGCTGGGTTCGCCATCCGGCTGGGGAGCCTCGGTCGGGATGCTCGCACAGAGCGGCTTGCCGTCCCCGATCCCCAGGGCACCCTTGTTCTGGTCGATGGTCAGCAGGATGGTGTTCGCCTGTGTCAGCCGCACATCGGCCTCAGGCCAGTCGAGCGCCTCGGCGATGATCGCATTGCCCTCCTCGGGGTTTTTCTTCCACCAGTCGACGGCTTCGAACCAGGCGCGCAGGACCTCGCGGGCGACCTCGGGCTTTTCCTCCAGCCATTCGGTTGTGCAGGCGATCGAATCCGACACGAGCCCGCGTTCGTATGTCTTGTCGGTAAAGGTGCTCTTGAGGACATGCGCGCCCTCGCGTTTGGCGGAGTTGGTCGAAAATGGGATGAAGTTCACATCCACATCGAGCGCACCACTCGAAAATGCCGCCGTCGCATCCTGCGGCAGCATGATGCTGTGGTTCGCACCATCCAGCGGAATGCCGTCCTTTTTCAACGTCAGCAGCATCCACATGTGATTGAGAAAACCGTAATCCGCCGCATAAGTCTTGCCGGCCAGATCCGCGTCGCTCTGAATCGCGCCGTCGACAACCATTTCGTCCAGCCCGTAGGACATCACCGGTACCGCCACATGCTGCACGGGAACTCCCGCCGAGGCGGTCACGACGGTGGAATCCATCGTGGTCATCATGCACTGGATGACGCCACTGGACAGGCCCGCGTTGCGTGCGGTGATGTCCTCGATCACCTTGACATCAATATCAATACCTTCAGCCATGCCCATTTCTTTGGCGATGAACCATGGCCCATATGCGGACATGGACAGCATGGTCACGGTAAAGTCCTCGGCCGCGGCCGGGGCCGCGCCACCGAAACTGACCAAGGCTCCGAGCGCGGCACTCGCGCAGAAGGTTCTGAATCCGGTTGGTGGTTGCATGTGACAATCTCCCCCTGTGTGTCTTGTTGGTTTCATTGTTGTTGCTGGATTTCCTCGCGCATCCAGGCAAACATCTGCTTTTCCATTTCCAGGTATCCGGGCAGGCTCAGCAGCTCTTCCTTGCCCGAATAGCGGCGGCCTTTCTTGAACTCCATGTAGACATCGTGTTTGATCCGCCCCGGCGTGCGGGTGTAGAAAATCACCCTGTCGGCCAGGTAGATCGCCTCCTGGATATCGTGCGTGACAAGGATCACGGTCTTGCGTTCCGCGTCGATTATCTCGATCATCATTTCCTGCATTTCCCAGCGTACCTGCGCATCCAGCGCGCCGAACGGTTCGTCCATCAGCAGGACCTCGGGATTCTGGGCAAGCGTACGGGCGATTGCCACGCGCTGCTTCATGCCCCCGGACAACTCGGCCGGGTACTTGTCTGCCGCGGCACCCAGGTGCACCTCGTCCAGCAGCTTGCTCGCGCGCGCCTTGCGCTCGGCCGAGGGAATGCCAAGGATCTTCATCCCGTATTCGACATTCTGACGCGCCGTCAGCCAGGGAAAGGACGTATAGGCCTGAAAGACCATTCCGCGGTCGGGGCCGGGGCCGAACACCTCCTGGTCGTTGACGGTGATCATGCCCTCGCTGGGCTCCTCGAGCCCGGCAACCATGCGCATGACCGTGGTCTTGCCGCAGCCCGATGGACCGACGAACGCGACGATCTCGCCCTCCTTGATCTCGATCGACACGCTGTCCACTGCGGTAAACGTCCCCGCGAGATAGTGCTTGGACACGTTCTCGACGTTGATGACCGCTCGGGTGCTCACTGCGTTCTCCAGGATCATGCCGGTATTCTCCTCAGGCTTTGCGCTTGCGGTTCCAGGGAAACAGGTAATGGGCCGCGAGGCGGAACAGGATGTCCGTCATCACTCCCATGATCCCGATGGCAAGGATGCCCGCCATGATCACGTCGACCTTCAGGAAACGGCCCGCGCGCATCATCACCGCGCCGATTCCGTCCTGCGCACCCACGATTTCCGCAATCACCAGATAGGTGTAGCCGACCGCGATCATATTGCGCATGGAATCCAAGATCGCCGGGGATGCCGCGCGTCCCACGACGTTTATGACGATCTCGCGCCGCGACGCCCCCATGGTCTGCGCCGCCTCGATCAGTTCCTTTTGAACGGCGTCGGTATTGTCCAGAATGAGCGCGATTAGGAAAAACAGCACACCAAGGACCAACAGCGCCATCTTTTGCGAATCCGTCGGACCGAACCACACCAGCAATAAGGGAATGAACGAGGCTGCCGGCAGGTAACGGGCCCCCGACACGACCGGGTTGATCAGCGCGCGCAGCCTGACGAAACATCCCATCAGCACACCCAACGGAATGGCGATGACACAGGCTATGGAAAAACTGCCGAAGATTCGGTAGGCCGACACCCCGACATCCGACATGAAGTCCTTTTCCAGAACCAGCGTTACCAACGCGCTCACGACGGCCCAGGGCGAGGGCAGGAAACGCTTGGCGTCATCGGCGGCGACCACATGCGCGACCTGCCAGATTCCGAAAAACAGTACCGCGCCGATCACGCCAAGCACCAGGGTCTCGCGGCCGCTTACCGTTGCCAACAGTCGCAACGATTGCCTCCTGCGTTTTCGCGGTGCGCAGGTGGCGTCTTTTGCAGTGTTGGTGCTTGCTGAGATGTCTGCCATCTTGGCTCCTGCTCGGATCAAAAATTCCTGAGGGTTCGCCCGAAGTATGATCAGTAATTCACAACGATAACATCCTAAGTTATATATCCACACATCGATAAAATCCGATGTAACAAAGGAAATAGGATCAGATGTACCGATTGAGCGACATCGACATCCGCCTGCTGAATGTTTTCACCTCGGTCGTGGAATGTCGCGGCTTTACCAATGCGCAGGCCGTGCTGAACGTGGGGCAGTCCACGATCAGCAGCCACATCGCCGAGTTGGAGCAACGCTTGGGCTTTCGCCTGTGCGACCGCGGGCGTAGCGGCTTTCGGTTGACGCACAAGGGCGAACGCGTCTACGCCCTGACCCTCAAGTTGTTCAAAGCGCACGAACAATTCCAGAACGCGACGATGGAACTGAAGGGAACGCTGAGCGGGTTTCTCAAGGTCGGCATCATCGACAGCACGATCACCGATCCGAATTGCCCGATGGTGCGCGGGATCGAATTGCTGAACAACAAGGCCAGCGAAATTTCGATTCACCTGGTGGTCCTGCCTCCGAACGAACTGCAGCGCGCGATACTGGAGGGCAACATCGACGCCGGGGTCGGCACTTTCGACAACCATATGTCGGAACTCGCCTACAAACCGATCTACCAAGAATACAATACGTTGTATTGCGCCCGGTCGCATGAAATTGCACGGCTGACGGCCCCCGCGGATATCCGCGCCGCCATCGTCAAGAGCCGCAAGGTGACACGGTCATACCTAGAGGGGGGCGATCTGTTTCCGCTGGGCGAAAAGACCGATACGATGCATGCCTCCGTGGAGTTTCTGGAAGCCGCCGCAATGCTGCTACTGGCAGGAGGGCATATCGGCTTTCTCCCCCGGCATTATGCCAGCATGTGGGTCAAGTCGGGGCAACTGGTCCCGGTCCTGGAGGACGAATTGTTTTACACATCGGATTTCTACGTCGTTTCCCGCAAGAAACCGCGGGAATCCACGATCCTGAGAACATTTTTGGCAGATCTCGACCACGCGATGAACCAAATCGAGGCAGGCCAAGGCATCGTAGATAGCAACATCGGCGCGCAGCCAACATAAAGTTCTTGGCTCGTACAGTGGATTGAGGGTTTTCCCTGTGGACGGATTCGGTTTCCGCTTCCTCTCGGGCAATGGCTGTCAAGGCCGATCATGTCACGTGT
This sequence comes from Silicimonas sp., assembly GCA_040220415.1. Classification (GTDB taxonomy): domain Bacteria; phylum Pseudomonadota; class Alphaproteobacteria; order Rhodobacterales; family Rhodobacteraceae; genus JAVJUV01. Next base: position 5,549 of record JAVJUV010000070.1, on the reverse strand, counting down.
CGATGGCGTGCATGGCCCCTCCAGACAGCATCGCAATGTGACAATGTGATTGCGTGCTAGAATCCATAATAAAAAGAGAGAACATCCATGTCAGAGGATCGCATCATTAACTCCGTTCTATTTATTTCGGCATGGCTTCGGCGATCTTGCAGAGCAATTCGAACATGATGGATGCACCCAGGAAGGCCGTGTTGCCCGACGGGTCAAAAGGCGGCGATACTTCGACAACGTCAGCACCGACGATGCGCACTTCTTGCAGATGCTGGACCACTTGGATTGCCTGATAGCTGTTGGGCCCTCCGATTTCCGGGGTGCCCGTACCGGGGGCGAAGGCCGGATCGACGAAATCGATATCGTATGAGACGTAGGTGTCCCCGTCCCCCGCGATGTCGCAAGCCTCGCGCATCACGTTCTCGACGCCGCGGGCGTGGAACTCATCTATGGGGATCACGCGGATTCCGACGCTATCCGCGAAATCCCGGTCCTCGTCATCATAGGTCGTGCCCCGGATGCCGATCATGCACACGCGCTTCGGGTCGAGCAGCCCTTCCTCGACCGCTCGGCGGAAAGGCGTCCCATGCGTGTATTTCGTGCCACCGAAATAGCCTTTGAAAAGGTCGGTATGGCTGTCGAAATGGATCATGCCCACCGGCGCCTTCTCGGCCACAGCGCGCAGGATCGGCAGGGTTGACAGGTGATCGCCGCCCGCGGTCAGGGGGATGATCCCCGCGGCGACAACCTTGCGATAGAACTTCGTGATCCTGTCCATGCTGTCCAGGAGATCCGCCGGGTTGGGCGGCACGTCGCCCAGATCCGCGCAACGCGCCGCTTCGAACGGGCGAATACCGGTCATGCCGTTCTGCGCGCGGATCATTGTCGACAAGTCGCGTAGCTGTCGCGGCCCGTGACGCGGGCCGGGACGGTTGGTCGTTCCGCTGTCCCATGGCACGCCGATCAGCCCGACCTGCACCTTGTCCACATGCGCGTCGTCGACTCCCACATGCGGCAAGCGCATGAAGGTCGGAATGCCGGCAAAACGCGGCAGGTCGAAACCCGAGACAGGTTGAAAATCCAAATCGCTCATGGTAGCTCCTTTTCGTCTGGAAGTGCGGCCGCGATCAGGGATCACCGTCCTTGCCGCCCTGCTCGCGCATAAGGGCCATGATCTCCTTTTCGAGTGCGGCATAGCCCTTGAGGTCGAGAACGGCCTCTTTGCTCTTGTAGCGGCGGCCCTTTTTGAACTCGGGCCTTATGACCCGGTGCACGCGGCCGGGGTGACTGGACATGAAGATGATCTTGTCGCCCAGGAAAATCGCTTCCTCGATGTCATGGGTGACCATCACAGTTGTCGTGTTCGCGGTGTCGGCGATGCTGACCAGAAGCTCTTGCATGTGCCAGCGGGTTTCGGCATCGAGCGCGCCGAAAGGCTCGTCCATCAGCAGGAGCGCTGGATCGTTGGCCAGAGTGCGCGCGATCGCGACGCGCTGTTTCATGCCGCCGGACAGCTGCGATGGGTAGGCGTCCTCGAATTCGTTCAGGTGAACAAGGTCAATAAACTTCTTTGCCCGTGCGCGACGCTCCTCGCGAGACACGCCATTGATACGCATCCCGTACTCCACGTTACCCTGTACACTAAGCCAGTCGAAGGAGGTGTAAGCTTGAAAAACCATACCACGTTCTCGATCCGGCCTGGCAATCTCCATCCCGTCAAGGCGAAGCGCCCCGGTTGTCGGCATCTCAAGCCCCGCGATCATGCGCAGCAGCGTGGATTTGCCACAGCCGGACGGCCCAAGCAGGATGCAGATCTCGTTCTCCTCGACACTGAACGAGGCCTCCTCGATGGCGACGATGTCGCGCCCGTTGCGCACGCGGAACCGTTTGGAAACACCTTCGATGCTCAGTTTCACGGAAGCTTCGCCCCTGCCGGCATCGGCCGTGTTTTCGGGTATTTTCGGAACAGTCACGTCAATGCCCTCTCTGCTGAATGTAGGGGAAGAGCCAGCGATGCAACTTGCGGAAAAGGATGTCGAAGCTGAGGCCCAGGAAGCCTATCACGATGATGCCCGCCATGATTTCGTCGGTGTGCAGGAAGCGGCGCGCGCGCATCATCATCGCACCGATACCGGTGGTCGATGCGACGATCTCGGCGATCACGAGGTAGGTCCATGTCACCGCGAGCATCTGGCGCATCGCCGTTAGCACGTTCGGCATGACAGCGGGAAAGATGATCGTGCGCACAATGGTCCAGCGGCTTGCGCCAAGCGTCAGGCCCGTCTCGACCAATTCGGAGCGGACCTGCCGGGTATGATCCATGATCAGCGTGATGAGAAAGAAGATGACCCCGATCACGAGCAGCGCCAGCTTGGGTGTCTCGCCCGTGCCGAACCACATCAGCAGGATCGGAATGAAGGAGGGCGCAGGCAGGTAGCGCCATGCCGACACGAAGGGGTTGAACACCGCCTCGATGGCCGGGAAGGACCCCATGGCGATGCCCAGCGGGATCGCGACCGCGCAGGCGATGCCGAAGCTGAAGACAACGCGCCAGACGCTGATGAGGATGTCGGAGAGAAGGCCGCGATTGGCCAGCATGTCCACCAGCGTCGTCAGCACCTTGTGCGGGGCCGGCACCAGCAGGTCATTTACGAGACCAGCCAGCGACACCCATTCCCAGACCGCGAAAAAGAGCGTCCAGATGAAAATCGCCGAGAGGACGGACTGGGTCTGCGAAACCGGCTCGCGCAATGGAAGCCAGCGCTTGCGCGGGGCGGCCTTTGAGGTTCTGGGCATGAGAGGCCTTGTGTATTCCGAGGGTTCCATGTCGGGAGGCGGCCTTGCGCAGCCTCCCGGTGAAGCGCAGGGGAACGGCTAGTGAGCGGTGATCGATTGGCGGTAACCCGACTCCACCAGCTCTTCCATGAGCGAGCAATCCACACCCTTGGAGGCGTCCTGCACTTCGGTCATCAAGCCGATGCGCACCCAGTACTCGTTGATCGTGGTGATCACCTTTTCAATGGAGCCGTTGCCGATGCCGAAGGGTGGCTCGCCCTCCATCGCACCGCAAAGCTGTGCGGATTCATCGAAATCGTACATGTAGATGCCGCCCTCGAGATACTTGCCGTTCGTTCCGATCACCGATTCCACGTCCGTGAGCGGCCAGCGTAGGAACTCGGACATGAGTTGATTGCCCTCTTCAGTGTTCTCATTCCACCAGCCGACAGCCTCGTAACGTGCTTTCAGCATATCCAGCGCGGCATCGCGGCGGTTGGCGATGAAATCGCCGTTCATGTAGATTACATCGGTGAAAATCCCCGTCTGCAGCATCCAGTCTTCCCCGGTATCAACAGCCGACGACGAGCCGGGCAAGTTGTCCATGACCTTGGTGATCCATGGCTCGTAAAGGTAGGCCGCCGCGAGATCGCCCGAAAGCATCGGGCCCACGGCCTCGTCCGCGAGAAGGTTGACCCATTCGACAGAGTCGAAAGGCACGTCGATGCTGTCGAGCCAAACCCCCATCTGGAGCTGGCCGATATAGGCCTGCGGCGCGCCGATGCTTTTCCCCTCGATGTTCTCGGCGGTCACGCCGGGGGCGAGGATGATATGATCGACCCCGTAGGAGGGGTTGGCGAATCCCACATTGACCACGCCCGTGCCACGCTCGATGGCGAGCGGCGTATAGTCTCCTGTGCATTCGTATATGTCGATCTGACCGGCCGCCAGCGCCGCGTGACCACCCAGCGGGTCATCGAAGATCACCGAATTGATCTCGTAGCCTTCCGCGAGCCCCTTTTGCTGCGCGATCTCTAACATGGCGTAACCCGGCCAGGACACGCACAGCCCGACGTTGATGGTCTCGGCCGCCATTGCGCCGCCTGAAGCCGCCGTCAGCGTTGCGACCGCAATGGCAGTCGTTTTCACTCTATGGAACATTTCATCTCCCCTTGTGCTCAGATATTTTTATTGACTACGAAAGTTTAGTCACTAAAAGTTTTTTCTGTCCAGAGATTTTTGGAAGGGCGTGGAGGATGCCCTGTCCCGGGGAGGTCAGGAAGAACCGGTTTGGTTGAGGAGGAGCGAAGCGCGTGGGACTGAGAAAGCAACAAAAGCTTGACCGCTCGATGCGGATCCTCGAGATCGCACGCACCCGATTTCACAAAGAGGGGTACGACACGGTTACCATCGAGAGTATCGCCGCCGAGGCCGGGCTTTCCGCAGTCACGATCTACAACTACTACGGGTCCAAGGCCAACCTGTTGCTCGAACTCGTACGGGAAAGCGATGTGCGGCTCATCGAAAAGCTGCGCGAACTCATTAGCGACCTGCCCGAGGCCATGATCGACAGTGTGTCGCGATTCGGTAGCATCATGCGGCACCACGCGATGACCTACCTGGCCAAGCCCACATGGCGCGAGGTGCTCGCCGCCAGCATCCTTCAGGGGGGAACGCAGTTCGGCATCACCTATCGCAGCCTTGACCGCGCGCTTGTCGACATCATGACCGAACTGGTCGAGACCTACCAGAAACGCGGCACGCTCAATCCCGAAATTGACGCGCGCAGTTTCGCGAATACGCTCTACGAGATGCAGAACATTCGTTTTTTCCTGTTCATCTCTGACGACAACCAGGACGAGGCAGATGCCGAGATCCTGTTCCGCCGGGACCTTTCCGTCATCTTCGCCGACAAATCACCGCAAAGCGATCTGGAAAGGAAAGCATGACACAGCACGGGTATGAAACATGACACAGCACGGGTATGAAAAGGGCCGGCTCGACCTGCCCTTTGTCGGGATCGCCACCTTCGGGAAGAACCAATACGTGCAGGATTGGGATGGCATCGACGCCGACGTGGCGATTCTCGGCGCACCGTTCGATTTCGGCACGCAGTGGCGATCCGGTGCACGGTTCGGCCCACGAGGCATCCGCGAGGCATCGACGCTGTTTTCCTTCGGGCATGGCGGCGCCTATGACCACGAGGACGACGTGACGTATCTACCGTCGGACGGCGTGAAAATTGTCGATTTGGGAGACGCGGACATCGTCCACACCGACACCGGGCAAAGCCACGCCAATATCGAGCACGGCGTGCGCAAGATTCTCGCCGCCGGCGCCGTTCCGATCGTGTTGGGGGGCGATCACTCGATCAACATCCCCTGCATCAACGCCTTCGACGATCAGGACCCGATCCACATCGTGCAGATCGACGCGCATCTAGATTTCGTGGACGAGCGCCACGGCGTTCGCCACGGCCACGGCAACCCAATGCGCCGTGCCGCCGAAAAAGACTATGTCAACGGCCTGACGCAACTGGGCATCCGGAATGTGTCCTCCACAGCCAAGGAGGGGTATGACGCCGCTCGCCAGATGGGCTCAGACATCATGTCGGTGCGCCAGTTCCGCGCCGCAGGCGTCGAGGAGGTGCTCCGACGCATCCCCGAGGGCGCCCGCTACTACGTCACGCTCGACATCGACGGCTTCGACCCGTCCATCGCGCCGGGCACCGGCACGCCGAGCCATGGCGGATTCCTCTATTACGAGATCCTGGAGCTTCTGGA
>JAVJUV010000069.1:0-15222 GCA_040220415.1 Silicimonas sp. | reverse complement strand
CAAGCCGCCGACGATGCCGTCCTCACCGAGAACCGGGTCGAGCAGGCCGCCCTCGCCGCCGGTCAGACCGCCCAGCAGGCCGTCTTCTCCGGTCACGCCGTCGAGCAGACCACCTTCGCCGCCGAGCAGGCCGCCAAGCAGGCCCTCTTCACCGAAGAGCGGGTCGAGCAGGCCGCCGTCACCGCCCAGCAGGCCGCCGAGGAGACCGTCCTCGCCCAGCAGGCTGCCCAGCAGGCCATCGTCGCCCAGGAGCCCGTCGAGCAGACCGGCATCCTCGCCCAGGAGGTCACCGAGCAGCCCCTCTTCGCCGCCCAGAAGACCGCCCAGCAGGCCGTCGTCGCCCAGGATGCCGTCCAGCAATCCGCTCAGCAGACCGCCATCGGCACCGCCGCCGCCGTCCTGGGTGCCGCCGTAGAGGCCGCCCAGCACATCCTGCACCAGCGCGTTCACGCCACCGAGCACGTCACCGGTAGTCAGCCCGGTCACGGCCCCGTCGAGGCCCTCGGCCACGGCGTCGAGCAGCTCGATCACCCCGTCCAGCGCGCCGTCGACCAGCGTGTTCTCGGCCAGCAGCGCCTCCTCGAGCGAGGCAAGCAGCGTCTCCAGCGCGGTCTCGACATCGAGATCGTCGAGCGCCGCGAGGCTTGCCGCCACACCCGCGGCCAGGGCAGCTCCGGCCTGGGTGGAGCCGGCATCGGTCTCGCCCAGCGCGCCGCCGTCAGAGACACCGTCGCCGACAAGCAGCCCTTCGATCAGCGAGCCGAGCAGGTCGCCTGCCCCGGCCAGCGGGGTGCCGTCTTCGAGGCCGTCCATCAGACCCTGCATGCCTTCTTCAAGGCTGTTCACAAGGATCTCGGTGCCCTCGCCGAGGCCGGTGACGATGCTTTCCTCACCGGTCAGGGCTTCGATCACCGTCGTCAGGACCGTATCGATGGCCGCCGCGACGTCCTGGTTCTCCAGGTCGGCGATCGCCTGGTCGATACCCTCGCCCAGGGTGCCCGTGGTGCCACCGAGCCCGTCAATGGTCTCCCCCAGCACGCTCGCATTGTCCGAAGGCTCCGTCGGATCAGTCGGATCGGTCGGGTCCGTGGGATCGGTCGGATCCGTCGGATCGGTCGGGTCCGTCGGATCGGTCGGATCCGTGGGATCGGTCGGGTCCGTGGGATCAGTCGGGTCCGTGGGATCAGTCGGGTCCGTCGGATCGGTCGGGTCCGTGGGATCGGTCGGGTCCGTCGGATCGGTCGGGTCCGTGGGATCGGTCGGGTCCGTCGGATCGGTCGGGAACCACGGATTTTCCCCGTTGAAATCGTCGTCGCCGCCGTCAAGCAGCAGAATAGCCCCCCCGGCGAGGAGAGCCGCGGCGCCTGCCAGTAGGTATTCCTCATTGTCGCCCATCAGCCCTGCGGCTGCCGAGCCGGATTCCGCGTCGTCCCCCGTCTCGGTCACCATACCCGCCGCATCCAGAACGTAGGGGCCATCGACGAGCAGCAGTTTGCTGACCGCCCCGTCCGGTCCGACAACGAAAAAGTCACGGATCAGCACTTCGTCGCCATTGACCATGCGGACGAGAAGGTCATCCCCGCGGCGAATGAAGTTGTCCACGTCCTCGCGACGGGCCGTGATCTGAAATTCCATCGGCCGGTCTGCCGTTAGCACCTTGGTCGCCATAAAAGTCGCCCCCTGTCCCAAAAATTCACCCGCGCACGCAAAACGGCGAAGGTGACACATCCATGTGTATCTCTGCGTTTACCCGCCACGATGCCGGACTGGCGGTCGATGGCGACTCTATCCGGGTCAACCTAACCCATACTTTAGTAGTTGCCAATATACTTTTGAGTTGATTCAACGCTTTGGCTCCGAAGGCCTGAACATGTCTCTACCCACCACGGCAGGACTTCCCGGGCAGGTGGGGCCGGATCCGGTATTCCGGGCGTCCGGACTGTTGAGACAGGCCGTTTCACATGCTGACATTTCAGGAACAGGAAAGGGGTTTAGCCGGCGCGTCGAGGAGATGACGCCGAAGTTCAGGCGCGTAGGAATGTCCCCTCGCCCACAGGTGACACGCACCGATTGCATAAGGTGTTTGCATCACAGTCATATTGCTGTAAATACATACTTAAGATATTAATTTTGAATAAGCGCACTATGGGACGCAATATCAGCCATTTGGATTTTCGCCGGTCACCATTGTCTGAAAACGTGCGCGATTCCGAAGTCGATGCCACTTTCCGACGCGTTTCGAGCCAGCTGTACGAGCCGCCGCGACCGGAAGACGAGGATGACGAGGACCTGCCGGAGGCGCAGTACATGAGCATCGTGAATTGCTCCTCGACCTCGGTAAACTCCTGGCCTGACTATCTGCTCGCGACGTCCGGCCTGGCCTTCGTGGTCATGGTCGCCATGCATCAGCTCATGGGTCGCCCGCTGACGCTGTGCCTGCTGCTGATCTGCATCGGCGGGTTTCTGATCGGGGCCGCGGCCAAATCATCGATCAAGCGGACGCGTATCCTTTTTCGGTCGCACGAAGAATGCTTTGACTCGTGGCATCATGGCGTGATGGCGGACATCGTGACAGGCGTGGGTATAGCAACGGCCACGTTCGGGCTGGGACTGACCTGTTTGACGCTTCTCAGCCCTTGAGGCAATCGGTGTCAGGTCAGTTGAAGATCAGGTATCCGATCGGCTTGCCGCTTTGGAAACGGCGTCGCATCTCCGCATAGTCGGCCAGAACGCTTTCGATCTCGCTGCTGCTCATAGTCCCTTCCAGAACCGCGCGCGCCTCTCGCTCGCGCCCGTCGAGCGCATAGGCAATCGCCATGTTGCCTCGGGCCGCGGCGCCGTTCTCGGGATCGCGGACCAGTTCCTGCAGGATCTTGAGACCGGCGCCGACCTGCCCCGACAAGGCAAGGCTGAGCGCGTAATTGTTCAGGAGCACGAAATTCGTCGGATAGTGCTTCAGCGCCGTCTGGTAGACGGCCTGAGCTTCGGCGTGCCGCGACAGGAAATCCAGGGACACGGCCTTGCCCGTCAACGCCGAGAGGTTCGTGCGATCGCGGGACAGCGCCTGATCATAGAGCTCGATCGCCTCGGCGGGCCGCAGCTTCTGAAGCTTGAGCTCTGCCTGGGCATTGAGCACATCCGGGTTCCGGCGGTCGAGAACACGGGCGCGCTGAAGTGCGAAATCCGCGCGCGAGAACTGCTCCATCGCAATGTATGCCCGGCCAAGCCCCAGATACGCCGTGGCAGAGCCGGGCGTTTCCTCGACGGCCCGCTCGTAGAGCCGCGCGGCTTCGACATAGGACCCGCCGGCAAGGGCTGCTTCGGCGACGGCTTCGGTCTCGGAAATCCTGGTCTGTGAAGAGCCGGGGCCAAGGTTCAGCCCGCCCTGATTGTCCGCGCATCCTGACATCAGAATGATCAACGCGCTAATCCAGCCGAGCCGTCGCAGTGCTGTCATGGTCTCAATATTCCCGATCAAACGTCAAAAGCGGTGCCTTAGAAGCGTGTCGAAATCGAAATGCCAAAGTTCTGTTCCTTGTCGCCCGGCGCTTTCGAAATCGGTTCGGCCAGATAGAGGGAAACAGGCACGCGGCCGATATCGAGCGTCAGGCTGATACCGACGGCCGAACGCCATTCGAAACTGTCGTCGATCACGCCGCCGAGGGTATTGGTCAGCCCCCAGGCTGAGCCGACATCCACGAAGCCGCCGATTTGTGCGTTGGTTCCGAAAAGGTCACCGATCTCCTTTTTCAGCTCCGCACTGAGCACAACGAAAGATTCACCGCCGAGGTTGTCGCGGCCGCTGCGCGCCCCCACCCCTCGCGGGGCGAAGCCGCGGAATTCGCTTCCCCCGATCAGGAAACGGTCGGTGATCCGTGGCGCCTCGCCCTTCAGCGATGCCACGTGCCCTCCTTTTGCGCTGAATGTCAGGTCCAGATCTTCCGGCACCAGCGCGAACGTCTTCTCGGCCTCAAGATGAGTCTGGCTTACGACGTCCCCGCTGCCCAGCCCGAAGAAATACTGCTTGGCCGCGAAACCCCAACTGTCCGCCTGATGCTCGTAGCTCAAGCGCACGAATGCGGCCCGCCGCGAGCCTGCTTCAGCCACGATATGGGGAGAGGCGAGAACGCCGACATCACGAATGACATCACTGCGAAACCCGAGACCGAATTCGACGCGCCTTTGGTCGTCGATCTGGCGTGCGATAAATGGTTCGATGGTGGCCCGCCGATGCGTAAAGCTTTGATCGTCGAAATCGGACTCGCTGACATGAAGGTCGATGCCGGCGTCCCAGCCACCGGAGAAGGCATCCTTGCGATACAAGCTGGCATCCATGCCGTAATGTTCTTCGGAGAAGGTCAACTCCAGCGCTCCGAACGTGCCGGGGAAGAGGTTGTACCGTTCCATGTAGATCGTTCCGATCGGTCCGACCTCACTGTCGTACTTCAATCCGACTTCGACGCGGCCGGGGCGTGTGTTCAATTCCTCAACCACGACGTGCATGGTGTCGCCGTCGGGGGCGAAGGTGACATCCTGGAACTGACCGGTGGACATGAGGCATTCCCGCATCGCCGAGACCGCCGGATCGGAAAAGGACTGCTCTGTCGTTATGCCGCAAGCCGCCAGGATATCATCGCCACGCAGGAACTGGTTTCCCCGGACTTCCACACGTGAATAATACTGTGCCGAACTGACAAGGGGGGTGGCCACGACGAACGCCATCACGGAGGCGGCGCATACCCAGGACTTCTTCTTTAACGGCATTCCAGGCACTTCCCCCCAGGACGATTCTTTCTTTCCGGTGCCCGTTCGCCCCGCAAACACACGCGAGACGCCGGGGCCGGCTTAGCTTGTTGGCGCACGTTCGGAGGCAGCAAACCCCGATAGAGCAAATGACCGGCGCAGCACCGGCACGCGTGCCTTCCTCGTTCCGAATCGCAAAGGCGCAGTCAAATGAAGGCACACTATCTCATGCATGTACCACACTTTTGGATCAACCGATTCCCGGGCAAAAAACCTTTGCAGTGGGGTGAAATACTAAAAGTTGTGTCGAGCGCGACCGGCTGACATATAATAGCCCATAGTATGCCAATAAATCGCTTCGATAAATTTCGATAGTAGAGCATATCTTGGTATCGGACGTCACCGGGGTGCCGTGTCAACTGATCAAGGGACGGGCGATGCGCTCATCTTTCATACCTTTTTGGCAGTCAGGGGGCGCCTGTACGCGCCCGCGCAGCAATGGCGACCTTCCCGGACCGATCTTTCTTTCGCTGCAACGGTTTGCCCGACGGGAGGGTGGCGCCATGTCTCTGCTGGTGCTTATCCTGTTTCCCGGCCTTGTCCTTCTTGGCGGATTGGCGGTGGATGTGACCCAGTTGAACGCCCAGAAATCCTATGTGCAGGGTCAGGCCGACCTGGCGGCGCAGAGCGCGGCCGGACACCTTCACGACCTCGACGAGGCCCGCGGCATAGCGCGCGCCGTGATGGCCGGGAACACACAGTACGGCGAAGTCTCACTTGCCGATAGCGACATCGTCTTTGGCCGGTTCGAACCCGCGAGCGGCTTCGTGGCATCGATAGACCAGACCGACGCGACCGGGGTAAACGCGGTGGAAGTCACGGTGAAAACGCCGTGGCGAACCTTGCTTTGGGCGCCGATCATTTCGGAAGAAAACTATGTCGTTTCGCGGCATGCGGTGGCCGTCGGCGGGCCACCGGTCGTCAGCTTCACGCTCAGAAACCGGTTGCTCAGCCTCGACACGAGGGACTCCGCCCTGCTTGATCCACTGCTTGGATCTCTTCTGGGTTCAGATGCGCTGGGGCTCGACCTGTCGGTGCTGAGCTACGAGGATCTTTTAGATACGAACGTTGAAATCGCGGATCTTCTCGACCTTGTCACGCTCGATACCGCGCTCGATCTGGTGACGTTCGAGGAGTTGCTCAACCTGACGCTCGCCCCGGGCGACCTTGTCGGATTGTTGATCGACGAAGGGGCGTTGGACCCCGGCGTCCTTGACGGGACCGGGATTCCCGGAGGTGCGCTGGCGTTGAACGAGATACTTACGGTGCAGCCGGAATTGACGCAGTTGCGCGTGGGCAACGTCTTGCCGAACCTCACCGTCAACGCGGTGGACCTGCTGTTGGTGACGGCCGGTCTTGCCGGGTTCAGCCCTGCGGAACGGCTCGAAGTCGACGCCGGGCTCGATCTGTCGCCGCTTTCGAATGTAGAATTGGAGACCGGCCTGATCCGCGCGCCTTCCAGTTTCGTGACGCGGTTCGACGAGGACAACCTTTTTACGGCTGAAATATCTCAGGCGGATATTGACCTTCGGGCGGACGTGGCTTCGCTGCTGGATTTGTCGCTGAGCCTGAGCGCGGCAACAGCCGCGGCCACGCTTACGGACCTGAACTGCGATGCAACCGATCCGGGCGATATCGTCGCGACCTTCTCGGTAGTCTCGGCGCCGGCCGCGCTTGGCATCGACCTTGCGCTGCTCTCGCCGATCAACGGAAATGACGCCGCCCAATCGCCGGCCCCCATCAGCATCGCCGGACACACTCAGATCATCGACATTCGGCTTGATCAGGTCGGAGAGCCGGTGCCGGTTCCCGGGGTCATTTCGTTGGCGAACCTCTCCAGCTCTCTTTCAAGCGTTTTGAGCGACCTCGAGTCCGACCTCGAGACCCAACGAAGTTCGACCCAGAACAACTGTGGGTTTCTGGGCTGCATTCTCGGCAGCGTGCTCGGGCAGGTCGTCAGCTTGCTGAATAGCGTGATTACCCAGGTCGGTGCGTTGCTGGCCGCCCCGGTTCTCGAAGGTCTTGCCGAGGCTCTTCTCGACCTTCTTGGCATCGATACTGCGCGGGCCGAGATCATACTGGATGACTATTACTGCGCCGGGTCAGGTTCCACGCTGGTCAACTGACGGGTCTACGTCAGAGGTACACGACAGCACTTCTTTCGATTTGCACGAAGTCCAGACCGACGAGGGTGCTCAGGCCACTCAGGGTGCTGCCGGCCAGATTGTAGATCAAGGTGATCGTAACACTGCCGTCTGCCGCAGGCTGATCGGCGCAACTGGCCGGAAACGTCAGTTTATCTAAGCTGAGAAACGCCGTCTGCTCGACCACGGCAGGCAGAATCTCGGAGCTGAGACGAGCACATACATCCACGTTCTCCTCTCCGGAATTCAGAAGCGGCAGTGCCGCGCGGGCAAGTGTCTGCGCCGCCTGCTGAACGTCACTGGCCGTGCCCAGATAAAGGCTCACGACAAAAATGAAGATGAGGAAAAGCAGAAGTGCCGGAAGCAGGATCATGAACTCGACCGAGACAGCGCCTGTCTCGTCGTCCCGAAGGCGGGAAACCCAACCCGGACGCATCCTTCGGCCCCCGACTGTCAATTCGTCGATCTCGTATAACCGCCTGTCGCAGTTTGCGGCGGTATGAACGTATCACTGGGGTTGGCGATCATCGCTGCAAGATTGCTTGCGTTCGTGCAGCCGTCAGGCGCCACGCCAAGCTCGCAATCGGCTTCGACCGAGACGGTGCGAACGACCCGGATGATCCCTTCGCTGTCCGACTTGCAGTTATCACGGAAATCATTCGCCGCGATGAAGCGCTTTTGCGCCGGAACGGAGAAGAGCAATGACGTCATCGTCCTTCGGCGCTGAACATCGCGGGTGGTGTTGCGTCCTTTCGGCAAGGTCACGATGAGCACATCCTGTGGCGTTAACCAAAGGTCGTGCAAAAAACGGCGAATCCGTTCCGATTCACCCGGTGCCAGATTTCCCGAACAATCGTTGAACCTGTAGGGCTCGATTGCCTCGACGAGGTTGGGTTTCAGGCGGCTCACCACGCTTGTGGGCGCTTCCTGCACCTCGCATGCCCCCAGCGCAAACGGCATCAGGAAGCAAGTGACCTTGATCCAGCGATTCATCATTGCAAACGAAAGCCCCCGTTGTTGGTCCGGACCCTCGACTTGCCCGAACGGCTGGGCTTGAGCGGCCGGGTAAAATGCCCGACCCCCCATTGCTCGACACCGTCGACGGTATTGATCTGATCCGTGGGAAGGTTGAGTTCCCGGGGGCTCGTAGGCTCCACGAGATAGGGTGTAACGATGATGACGAGTTCGGTTTCGCCGCGAGAGTATTCCGAGGAGCGAAACAGCGCCCCGATGATCGGCAAGTTGACCAATCCCGGAATACCGCCAAGTCTCTGCCGTGTGCCGCTCTGAAACATTCCGGCAATCGCAAAGCTCTGGCCAGACCCGATTTCCACCGTGGTCGACGCGCTTCTTTCGGTCAGGGCGGGCCCGATCTCGGAGTTCGTCGCCTGCGCGGTATCCACTTCCCTGACGCTGGTGTTCAACTCGATTTCTATTCGACCCTTGGGACGCACGACCGGGGTGAAATCCAGTTCGACACCGAAGGGCTGAAGTTCGATCCGGGTATCATCCGCGCTGTCGCCAACGCGATAGGGGATCTGGCCGCCGGCCAGGAAGTTCGCGGTTTCGCCCGACCTCGCGGTCAGATTGGGTTCGGAGAGGATGCTGACCAAGCCCCGCTGGGAGAGGGCATCCAGCATGAGGTTCACGTTCGTGCCGGAGGGCGAAATGGAAACGCTGAAGCCGTTGTCGATGTCACTGACCGGCGAGGTGAAACTGCCGCGCGACCCGGAGGCGTTGACGCCGAAGCCCAGACTGTCGCCGACTGTCCGGGAGACCTCGGCAATCTTGACCTGAAGGTTCACCTGCGCCGATTGTTCCAGTTCGAGCCGATTGACGATCACGGCGTTAGGGCCGGTCAGCGCGGCCAGCACGTCTTCGGCCGTGGCGATATCATCCGGCGAGGGCACGACGCCCCGCAGGAAGATCGCGCCGTCGATCGAGGATACGGCAACATTGCCGCCGCTGACCGAGCGGGCCACGGCGCGCGTCAGTCGGTCGGCATCGACATCCACCGAAACTGTCGTGCGCAAGATCGGCTCGTCATCCTCGCCAAGGACGAACAGCGTGCTTTCACCGACAGACTTTCCCACGAGGTATATATAGCTGGCGGATTGCAGGTCGATCTCCGCGACACTGGGATTGGACAGAAAGATCGCGTTGGCCGGCCTTGTCAGGCGAAGGAACTTGGCCTCGTTGATGTTGATCGAGATCTGTTTGTTATCGACCGTAAGGATTTCCTGTGCCTCGGAAAATCGCGGTAGAAGCAGGGAAACGAGCAGGCAGAACGCAAGGATCGGCGAGACACCACGCATACGAACCGAACGGCCGGATCGAGGAATTGGCACATGTCCGTTTGCAGGTGATCTATGCATGTCGTCATCCATTTCTATTCGCAGACATCGGTTCGCCGGTCGGGGAAGGCGCCCCGATCGCTAACGCAGCTGCGCACGCAACAAGGGCCGCAACAGGTAACTCAGTACTGAACGTCGGCCGGTTTCAATATCGACATCCGCGACCATGCCCGGGCGGATCGGATATTGCTCGGACCCGGCTTCGAGATAGTTTTTCTCTGTCGTGACCATGACGCGGTAGTAATCCTTCTTCCCGCTCGGGGTTTCTTCCTCCACGGTGTCTTCGCTGATCTGGGTGACCGTTCCGCGAAGATCGCCATAGACTGCGAAGTCGTAAGCCGTGATCTTGACGCTCGCGCTCATGCCCGGTGTCACGAAGGCGACGTCCCGCGGGAGGACCTTTGTCTCGATCAGCAACTGGTCGTCGATCGGGGTCACCTCCATGATGGTTTCACCCGGTTGAACGACCCCGCCGATGGTGGTGATGTTGACGTCGTTGACCCGGCCGGAGACGCGGGCGCGAATACTCGTTCGCTCCAGCTGATCCTGGCGCTGCACCAGCACCTGTTGGAGCGAGACCAGCCTGCCCCTTTTGTCTACCAGGTCGTCATAGGCGTCCTGCACGTAGGAATTGCGCAGTTCCGCAATTCGTCCCGTCAGTGCCGCCGCCTGCTGCTGCAGCCTGTACAGCTCGACCTTGCTGACCGACCCGGACTCGACCAGAGGCGCCGTGACTTCGATCTGGCTGTCGAGGATCGACTTCTCCTCGTTCAGCGCGGCGATTGATTGCTCGAGCTTGGTACGACGCGCCTGAAACAGCCGCGCCTCGTCACGCTGGGCCCCGTCATCGGCATCGGAGCCGAACTCGATTGCATCCTTCTCCAGCACCTCCGCTTCCAGCCTGGCGATTTCTGCCTGGAGCGTGGCGATCTCGGCCTCGGTTTCGCGGTAGGCCGACAGGAACATGGTGCCGTCGATTTGCGCCAGGACATCGCCTTCCGACACGATATCCCCCTCATTGACCAGCAGTTCCGACAGAATCCCGCCTTCAAGACTTTGAATGACCTGCATGCGGCGGATCGGGATGACCTCGCCCGAGCCGCGCGTGATCTCGTTGATCTTGGCGACGGCGGCCCAGAGGACGGCGATGGCAAGAACAGCACATATTGTCCAAACCGTGTAACGGGCGGTCCGCAATGTCTCACGGCGGTAGTTCCCGTCGAGATCTGCGAGGAGACGATCACTTGCGCTGGTCATTTGACTGCCTTGATCTTGTTTTCTTCTGCCGAGCGTCTTGCCAGCATCAGGATGTTGTCGAGAGAGTCGTCGTGAAGGATTTCGCCTTCATTCAGGACGACGGCCCGCGGCGTCAAAGTCAGCAACTCCTTCTTGTGTGTCGAGATGATCGCGGTGCGCCCCTTCAGCCATTTCGACATGAAGCGGATCACGCGCTGTTCGTTCACGCTGTCGAACGCCGACGTCGGCTCGTCGAGGATGACGACGCTGGGATCCTGTAGAATAATGCGCGCAAGGCCGATCGCCTGTTTCTGACCGCCCGAAACGTTGCCGGAGCCGAGGATCATCAGATCGAGGCCGCGGACGTGTTTGCGCACATACGGTCCGAGCCCGACCGCATCGAGCGCGGACAGCATTTCCTCGTCGGAGTGCAGCCCGTGGTCGAGACAGAGATTGTCGCGCAACGTGCCCTGGAAGAGGGCGACGTTCTGCGGCAGGTAACCGATCTGGCGCCGCCGGTCGATCGGGTCGATCTGGGGCATCGAAAGCCCGTCCACCCGGACGGACCCCAGATAGGGATCGACCAGCCCGGCCATGAGGCGCAGCAGGGTTGATTTGCCTGCGCCGTTGCTGCCCAGAAGCGCAACTTTCTCGCCCGCTTCGATCTTGAGCGACCGCACCGAAAGGGCATCGCCCTGCTCGCTTCCGTGGCTGTATTTCACGTCTTCCAGGATATACGCGCCTTTCAGGTTGTTGGCGCGGGCGTAGGTCTGGCTTTCATCACGCTCGATCGGGAGTTTCACGATTTCGTCGAGCGATTCCATCGAACTGCGGACATATTGCCATTTGGCAAGAAGGCCGCTGATCTGGGTAATTGGCGCAAGCGTCCGGCCGGTCAGGATGGAACACGCAATCAGGCCGCCAACCGTAAGATTGCCGGCGCTGATCAGGTAGACGCCGGTCACGATCACGAAAATATACGCCAGCTGTTGAGCCGTGGAGGCCGCTTGGTTGAGCATCATCGTCACCTGCCGGGTGCGCACCGATGATGCCGCAAGCGTGGCCGTGAGTTGAGTATGGGCCTTTTCCATGCGCGTCTCGGCGCGGGCGGCTTTCACGGTCTCGAGGCTTGAAACCGCTTCGAGCAGCAAGCCGTTGAGGGCCGCGCCCTCGCGGGTATTCTGCCGGGCCATCTTGGCCAGGTACTTCTGAAGGGCCAGCCCGGGCACGACGATTGCCACCGCCCCCGCCAGAACGACCAGTCCGATCGGGCCGCCGATGTATGTAAGCACGCCGAGGAACACGATAGCGAACGGCAAGTCGCAAAGCATGCCCACCGTCGAAGACGTGAAGAATTCGCGCACGGAGGAGAACTCGCGAACCTGGCTGGCAAACGCCCCGATGGATTGGGGCTGATGTTCCAGCCTGAGGTTCGCGACCCGGTGAAAGAGTTCCTTCGACAGCCGAAGATCCAGATCGCGACCCGAGATATCGATCAGACGGCCCCGCATCACCCTGAGGCAGAATTCCAGCACCACGGCCAGAACGACACCGCTGGCAAGAATCCAGAGCGTATCGAATGCCTGGTTGGGCACGACGCGGTCATAGACCTGCATGACGAAGATCGCCGTGACGACCGCCAGCAGGTTGGCCGTGAAGGAGGCAAGCAGGACGTCCTTGTAGATCGGCCAGTTGTCGAGAACCGAGCCGAGTATCCAGTGCCGGCTGTCGCGCTTGAGTAGGTCGCCCACGCGGGCACTGACCACATCGATCGGCTTGGCAACAACGACGCGGCCGATGTAGCGCGCCTCGATGTCGGCGCGCTGCACTTCTTTCCGCCCGCCGCCGGTTTCGGGCAGGATGACGGTGGCATGGTCCTCGCTGATGCTTTCGAGAACGAGGGTCTTGTCCTTCTCGAGCAACAACAGCACGGGAAAGGCATAATCGGCCAGATCGTTCAGGTCCGTCTCGATGACCCGCCCGGCCAGGTTGACCCGCCGCAAAGCCTGCGCGACAGAGCGAAGCGGAAGTTTTCCGTCCTCCAGCGGGATGCCGTCGGTCAGCTTGGACGCTGTGGCGTCACCGTTATATGCGCGGCACAGCGCAATCAGGCCGGTGACAAGACTGTCTTCTTCGACTTGGATAGCCATAGTTCACTCTCCTAGCCCCCCGGCAGCAGATGAAATCTGCGATAGTCCTGACCGGAGCGCGCTCCGGCGCTCCTTATGCTTCCTACTCACTCTTTCTGAACAACAAGGAGCCGAGCAGCCCGAGTGCCTCTGCGGCCTCGTACTCCTTGCGGCTGAGTTCGTCTGCGACGTCGATCTGTTCCATTTGCGTTTCGTACAAATCCCGGCCCGTGGTCAGAAGGTCGATCAGATCCCGTTGACCGGCCCGAAACTGACCTTCGTAGGCGTCAAGGACGACCCGCGCGTCGCGGACCTGGGCGTCGAGCGACTGGTTTGTCTGCGCCAGCGCCTGCAGGCGTTGGCGGAAATTGCGCATTTCGTTCTGAAGATCGCGTTCCACTGCGGTTCGCAGCTGCTGGGCCGCCCGCAGGGACTGTTCGGCCGCGGTCACTTCCCGGCCGCGGAAACTGCTGGAATTGAGATCGACCCCGGCGGTGATCCCCACCGAGCTGGAACGGCCGCGCCCGCCGGTCAGGTCCTGCCGCAACTCGGCCTGCAGCCGGATGGTCGGCTTGCGCGCGGCCCTTGCCGCCTTGACCCCGGCTTCGGCTATGGCCACGTCGGCGGTAGCCGAAATATAGTCGGGCGCACCGACAGTGGCCGCAATCACGTTCCGGCTGGAGCTGAGCTGAGAGAGGAAGGACAGGCGCGGCGGAGGTGCGACCTGCCCCGCCGGCTGACCCAGCAGGAATTCCAACTCCGCCCGGGCGATTTCGCGGTCGATTTCGTGCTGGTAGAGTTGCTCTTCGGCCCGGGCAATCTCCAGCCGCGCTCGGGCGACTTCCGACGCGTTGGCCAGCCCGGCCTGCACGCGTGCCCGGGAATACCCTTCGAGACGCTTGGCGAAGGCAACGTACTCGCGCGTCCGTCCGATACGCAGACTCGCCGAGTCGATCTCGAAATAGAGCTCTGACATTCTCAGCGTGAACGCCTCGACCTCGGATTTCAGCTCGGCCACCACCTTCACGCGGATCGCTTCCGCCTCGGCGATCCGGCTTTTCGAGAGGCCCCAGTCGGCCAGAAGCTGACTGATGGTCAGGTTCACACCAAGGTTGTCGCCATCAAGCCCGGTATCCCCCGATACGCTGAGCTGTGGGCGTCGGGCATCCTTGCTGATCTCGACGTTCGACGTCTCGCGCGCAACCTGCTGACGAAGCGCCGCGATCGAGGGATCCCGTTTGCTACCAATCATGACGGCCTGCGGCAAGGTTTGCGCCAGCGGCGCCGTCGCAAGGCAGGCGATGAACAGAGCAGTCCCCAAGCACACGGTTATGCGCGTTCGATCGAACCAATTGCCAGTACCTTGCATCATTCAGACTTACTTTACCATTCCGAGAGGCCGTATCTCCCTGCATCCACGCGTGGCTCGACTTGCGCCCTGTTCTCGACCGTGCCTTTCCGAACGCCGATCCTTGCGTCCATCGCCGGATTTGGTCAGCGCGCACGTTTCATTCCGCCCCGAGCGGCGGCTTGCGGGAAGGGCGGCGGATACCGGTCAAGCCTCGGCCGCGAGGTCCGGGCCCGCTCCGGGCGCAAGGCTTGTCCTTACCCCAAGTCACTCCACGCCCCCCGAGCCCAGGATGTCCAGACCGTTGAGAATGGCCATTGGGTCATCCATTTCCGTCGACACCGCGGCACCCATGCCGCCGCCGAATAGCCCGGCGAGATCGAGGTTCGTGTCGGGTACCGCCCCGGATGTGGCACCGGGTTCGGAAAACATCAGGTCAAATTCCGCGTCCTCCTCCGTCTCGCCTATCGCCATCCCGCCAAGCAACTCCGCCAGGTAATCCGAAGACGCCGGTTCCTCCGAGACACCGTCTTCCACCTGCGGCGCGTTTTCCCCCGCATCTGCGGCTTCCGTCGGAGACCCTTTGAGCCCAGGAAAATCGGGAGTGGTCGGATTATCGGAAGCGGATTCCGCGCTGTCCTCGGGTTCACTGGTCTCGGTAGTGTCGGATTTGTCCTCGCTCTCCCGGGCGTTCCGTGCCGCAGCTGCCTGCGCGGCCTGCACCGCCGCGGCTGAACTGTCGGAGTCGCTCCATGCGCCAAAGGCCATCGAACCGGCGGCAAGAGCGGCCCCCCCGACCACCAGCTTATCGGTCGACATGCCCATGAAGCCGCTGTCCGATCCGCTGCTCGCCTGCCCGGCAAAGCTTTCGCTCTCCCCTTCAGACACGCTGAACCCGTCTTCCTCGGACCAGTCGATCTCGACCACATCCATGGGTGCGACATTCAGATCGGTATCGCCCTCGGCGATCACGGTCTCCGGGGCCGGCTGAGCCTCGGGCTGGTCTTCTTCCAGCTCCGGAAGAGTATCTGTCGTGAAGGCGATCGGTTCCGGCGCGACGAGACCGGTGATCTCTTCGGTCCGCTCGGCACCGACCAGCAATCGGCTGTAGCTTCCATCGGTCCCGATGACGAAAAAGTTCTTGATGACCACGTCAGTTCCGTCGAGCAACGTGATGTTCAGATCGGGGCCAACCTTCTCGTAGAACG